>JAFYPL010000027.1 GCA_017547525.1 Oscillospiraceae bacterium | reverse complement strand
TTCATCTGGAACCTCCAAATCAAAACTTATTCAATTTCTATTGAATAATCAACAATTACCTTTTTACAATTTTCGCAATGATATGCTTTTGCAGAAGGTCTTGTCCAATTATGCTGTGTAAGATTTATACTTTCTCTGCCTGCTAAAAAGAAAAAATCATCATTTGGTTTCTGAGAAAAAACAACTTTTCGAGAGCTATTGATAAAACCATCTATCATTTCTGTTTTACACCACGGACATTTCATATCAACACACCTCTTTGCCAAATTTAAATGTTCTTTAACTGTGTTTCACCAAACAAATGTAAAATTTCTAGTTAACATCTGTTCTATTAATTTCTCAAATTGCTACACCTTAATTTTAAATAACAACTCCACGGGAATTAAGATAAATATCGATATCATTATTGATGTAATTGTGTCCTGTGGTATGCAAAATATCATAAAAATCACGAATATAATCAAACACACCATAACGCTGGAAAAGCTCAGATACTTCTTTACCATTAAGATTACGATGATATTTGTAGTTTTCCATACAAAATACTGCGAAAGACATCTCTTTTGACATTATTCACTCTCTCCTTATACATCTGGAAACTGGAAATTACCAGTATTTTCTTCCTGTTCAAACAAAGAATAAAGCATATGTGTACTGTATTGCCAAACTTTAGTTTCTTCCTGTTCTAAAGCTGCATAAAGTTTTGAACCATACAATTTAATTATTGCCTCTTCTTCAGTGATATTCTGTTTCGTAGCTATCATATTAACCAAATCAGTACTAATGTAAGGTATCATTGCCAAGAATTTTTCTTTGCTCATAATATTATCCCCCTATCTGATTTCTTTTGCTTCAACAAAAGTGAGATATTTTAAAATTTTATCAGTATGCAATGCCCACTGGTCATGCAAAACTTCTGTTTTTAACCTTTTAACAGTATATTCTGCATCATATGCGCCTGTTTCAAACAATCGTATAGATTGATATACATTATCATCAGCAACAGGACCTATATGCATATCTGCTAAATCATTTGTTGGGGCACCTTTACGGTTATTTACAACAAAGGTTAACCATTCTTCATCAGCGCTTTCAAACTGTTTTATAACAAGGTCATTCATAGCTCTTTCGTAATCAAATTCGTATACAGAAACATATCCTGTATCCAGATTTTTTCTGCGCATTTTTATGCGAGCCCAGCGCTCAGCTTGTTCATATGATGTTGTTGTATAAAACCCTACACCAAAATCAAGATAAACATCACCTTTTCTGATTTCAGGTTTATCTACACAATCTGTACTACCGTGATATAAAATCGTTTTAAGTCCTCCAAAATCTTGTTGATTACTTTTTGTTCTTCCTGTAAAGAGAAAAGCATCTTTTCATAATGTTTTCTCTGTTCTAATTTATTTCTTATATCAGCAACTTTATCTGGATCTTTACCAATGTAATCGTCACAAATTTTTCCATCTTTTCGATACTTCAAATAATAGTATTCTTTTTTACGCAATATCAAGGTTCCTTTCGGTAAACCTTCAAGTAATTTTTGATATTGTTCTATCATTTGACTATTTCTTGTTGCTTCATTTTTCACTACTGATGTTATTATCATATTCTCACCCATCAACATTATACCACACACATGTGCTGTTTTCAATGATATGTGTGGTATATCACTGTGGTATAGTTAGTTTTCAAGATAAACAAGTAATCTGCAACCTACTTTTGACAAAAAACAACCTAAAAATGGTGGTGTGCTACCAGTAGAATAGTTTAAAATATGAGTAATCTAGGAGGTATTAATAATGAATAATCAATTTTCAGAGAACCTGAAGAAAATAAGAAAAGAAAATAATCTTTCTCAAGAGCAGTTGGCTGACTTGCTTGGTGTTTCAAGGCAGGCTGTTTCGAAATGGGAATCATCAACGGCATATCCAGAAATGGATAAAATATTAGCTTTGTGTGAAAAGTTTGATATGAATATTGATGATTTACTGCATAAAGATATACGAGAAGTTAAAGGCGAGGAAGAAAGCAAAAAGAAACTGAATCAATACATTGATAATTTTCTCGAGTTTGTCACAAATACAATAAATATGTTTTGTGATATGAGCTTTAAAAGCAAGAGTAAATGCTTGGCAGAGCAGCTTATTATAGGTATAGCACTGTTGATGATGTGTGCTTTCTTAGGTGCAATTGGTAATAGCATAGCAGTCAAAATAATTTTTACCTTACCTAATAACATATCTAATATTATATACCAGATATTAGAAGGAATTTATATTTCGCTGTCTTTTATGGTCATAGCAATCATAATGGTGCATGTGTTTAAAACCAGATATCTTGATTACTATGAAGGAATGACAGAAACCACTATCGTGCTGCAATCTGAGGATAGTAATGAATCTGCAGACTCAACTCAGGATGAAGTTGAGAAAGAGAATGACACTAATATTAAATCAAGAAAACTGTTTGGTAAAAAAGAAAAAAGAATAGTTATCCGTGACCCAGAACACAGCGAATACAGATTTATCAATGCACTGTTTAAAGGCGTTGTTGCTACTATAAAACTGTGTGTATTGGTGTTGTCATCCTTTATGTTTGTATCATTGATTTGTTGGTTTATTGCACTTGTGCTTTCATTCTTATTTGCATCTACAGGTATATTGTTTGCGGGAATCACATCTGCCATTTTATCAGCCGCAGTTATAAATGTAATCCTTATACTAATTGCTTTAAATTTTGTTTTTAACAGAAAAAACGACAAAAAGAAAATGATATGGGCATTTATCATATCTCTTATGGTTTTCGGTTCCGGATGTGGTATGGCTATGGTTGGCACATTGAATCTGGAATATGTGACAGACAGTAAATATGCAATAAAAACAGACTACATCGAGTTTGAAATGGAAGATAAACTGATGATTCACAGCTATTATAACGGATATGACGAAATAGAATACATTGAATCTGATAATGAAAATATCAAGCTTGAATATACTACAAGCAAGTACAACGATATAAAATGGCGTAAAAATGATGACTCAATAATAACATTGTGGACTGAATTCAATAATCCTGCAGAAATGATAAAAGACATAATTAAAAACCTAAATGACAATAAAGTTATTTGTTTAAATACTGATTTTACAGAAATGAAAATTTACACCACAAAAGAAAATATAGAAAAACTTGAGAAAAATCATAGTGATTATCATACTAACGAAAAACAAATGGAAGATGCTATAATCTCATATGAAAACACCATACGCCAGTTGGAAGAAGAAATTGATGTATATATAGCAAAAGAGTGGGCATATCAGCAGGAGATAGAAGAACTTAAATCACAGATATCAATGTATCAAAATACTATAGAATAAAAAAAGTGGAGCCAAGCTCCACTTTTTTCATCTCATTATTCAAAACACACATAAGCTATCAGACACAATTATTCTCTATTTGTCCCGAATAGGCGATAATTTTATTTGAAACTTTAGAATGAAAAGCTATTCTCATAATTTAAACATTTTTATTCTTCTATATATTGTGCAATAGCATTATATGGATCAATGCTTAAACCGCCTTCTTCACTTTCGTAACCGAAAATCAATTCAAAATGCAGATGTGGTCCAGTAGAATTTCCTGTGCTGCCGACCTTTGCAATTACATCGCCTTGTTTCACTTCGGTTCCTTCTATAGCAATAAGTTCAGAACAATGACCATACAGAGTATAATAACCGTTTGCATGTCTAATAACAACATGATTACCATCTCCAACTGTGCTTTCCACAACTTTTACTACTGTACCATCAGCTGAAGCGAAAATATCTGTACCCAATGGTGCGGCAATGTCCAGCCCATCATGGCTTGGATACTGACCTGAAAATCCACGGGAAATTCGTACTTTTTCATTTGTCATATCCAACGGCATAATATATTTTCCAACTTCAAGGAATGGAAGTGATATTGGACGGCTACCTTCAAATACGTTACCCGTCATTGAATAATATACTTCTTCGATCACTTTATTCAGTTCTGCTTTTTGAACATCATCAAGAGATATACTGCGGTTGTTTTCATTATCATTGATTGTACCACAGGAAAGGTGATATAGGTATTCTTTGTCGCCTATGGTGATTTTAAAATCAGACAAGCAATCTGCAGTACCCTCTGTCCATTTAGCAGAAGAAATTGCATTGGTGATTGTAGCAAACTGTTCTGCAGATGTGATTGTAACGCTCATACCTGCATCAAAGCTTTCGATTGTAATTTTATCTGCTTGGTCTATTTCAAGGTATTCTTTAGCTGGAAACTGAATTTTCTGACGTGCTTCTTCTGTAGCAAAAATCCACCATTTATCATCTATTAACAGTTCTACAGTTCCTTCTGATGCCCCGACCTGATACTTATATCCTACACCAAAGTTTGATTGATTATTTTCAGTCGGTTTTTCATATGATGCTACCTGACTGGAAATTTCTCCGTCTATTACATCATTTCTTTTAACAACGGTACTTTCATAGCCTGTATCAAGATAAAGTTTTCCGTCAATCATAACCATAGGGATTAAGGCCCATTTTTCGGTTTCTTCATCTGCTATTCTTACTTCTACATTTTTCACATTGACATAAACAACAAAATCTTCGTCTGTCGGGTTCTGAATATTCACGCCTACTTTCAGCCATAAATTTTTATCTGCATCAAATTTAACAGGTAAACCAGGGGTGATATATTCTGCTACATATCCAGTTTCAGCACTGTCATCAACAGGCTTCAATAATACTTCAGTATCTGGCAGATTGTCACCAGCGGTGATTGTTATCTCTCTGCCTATGGCTCTTATTTCTTCATCTGAATAAACAAACTGTTCATCACTACCAGCGGGAACAACAATTCTGACTGTATATTTATCTCTTTCAGGGTTGGTCAAAAAGCATACTGCTACTATTATACAAGCAATCATTGATAATATAGTAACCCAAAATACTGGTTTTTTATAATTCATTACTGATTTCACTCTTTCTTTCACACTGACTTCACCAAAAGTCAAAGGACAAGCGGCAATTACTCTGCGATTAATACTACATGAAACCAAAGCCTGTGTATAATCCGCTCTCTGTTCATTTTCAAGGTCTTTAATAACCTTTTCATCACAGGCAAGCTCAATATCACGGCACAGCACTATATACGCCAGCCACATAACAGGGTTAAACCAATGGATTGCTAATAAAACAAACCCTAATGGCTTCCACCAATGATCTTTGCGACTGATATGAGCGTTTTCATGTGCAACTACATGGGCAATATCTGTCGTACTCAAGTTGAACGGTAAATATATCTTTGGTTTAATGACTCCAAGAACAAAAGGTGATTCCACATATTCGCTCTGGAAGATATTATCTTTATAAAGAACTGATATTGCAACTTTGTGATGTAAACGCCAGTAGCTTATAATTGCATACAACAGCATAACAGCCATACCGCCAATCCAGATAAATGTCATATACACCATACGCCATTGTACGCGGTCAACTGTCTGGCTTAATTCTACCGAAATATCTCCAAACAAATTTGGATTTGTGACAATATCAATGTATGCAGGCTGTGATAACTGCGTGCCCTGAAAACTTAATATCTCCTGTGGCACAGTCTGTACACTTGGTATTAAGCTGAATGCACTTTCTATAGAGAAAGGCATCAAAAGGCGTACAGCCACCAATCCCCATAACACTACATGAACCCATTTAGGTGATTTTTTCAAAACAAATCGCATCACGAGAACAGCCAATACCATCCAGCTTGCTGCTATACTTGCGTTTAATATGGTGGAGAAATCCATTAACGACTGCAACCAGTTTAAAAACAATTCAGCCATATTATTTTCCTCCGTTTCTGATACGGTCAATCATAAGCTGAATTTCATCCAAGTCAGCTTCAGACATATCCTGACGCTTGGTAAAAGCGGCAATAAATGCAGGTAATGAGCCTTCAAATTTTTTCTCTACCAGTTCATCTATTTCGTAGCCTTGAGCATCTTCTTTTGAAATCAATGCTGTGATTGTACCATTATCATTAGTCAGTACACCACGTTCTGCCAGCCTTTTGATAACTGTATATGTGGTTGTTCTTTTCCAGCCAAGCTGGTCCTGACACAGTTTTACCAACTGAACGGTTGTAACTGGTTCATTTTCCCACAAAATCAAACAAAATCTATATTCACTTTCAAAAATTTTTGGTTTTTCCATAGTAGCACCTCCTTGTCTATTCCGTTAGACTAATTATAGTCTAATCTATTAGACAGAATTTGTCAATAGAAAACCCCAAACTTTCACAAAGTCTGGGGTTTTACTGTATCATATTAAAAAATCAGTTTATGACTTGCTTTTTACAAACTCAACCTGTTCGACAAATTCAAATTTATCCAACTGTTTACTCTATTTTATCATATCACTGTAGTGCGTACAAGAACACGGCTGAAATATAATTGTTTATGTACCCGGAATTATGCATCGCTGTTTTTGCATATAAAACTACTTTCTGCATATAATTAGTGTATAAACAGAAAGGAGAATAGTCCGATGAACCCTTTTGAGTATAAACCAAGGCCGGTTATGGACGGGTTTGGTAATTTCAGTGAAATATATCCTAAAGCATATAATAAAAATGAAACAGACCCTTATACAAAAGCGCGTATTATTCTTATGAATGGTACAGAATTTGAGGCTAACTGGTTTTCACATTGTTTTTTACGTCATATCACAGACAACGACCTGCGCAGAGAAATTTCACTGGTAAGAGCTGTAGAAAAACAGCAACAGCAGAAACTGGCACTGCTTAAACCATGTAATGAAAGCCCATTGGAACATACTATAGCTTACGAACAATTGGCCGTAGACCTGACGGCAGAGCTGGCTAAAAGAGAAAAAGATTGTTATGTAAAGAAAGCATTGGATTTTGCTTTGTTGGAGGACTTTGACCACCTGTACCGCTATGCGAATCAGCTGGAGATGGAGCAGGGGATACAGGCGGAAAGATTAGTGGGGCGTTATACAGAAATTATGCCAGGCCGTCCGACAATAGCACATCATCGTTTTCCTAAAGATAATGTAAAAAGAAAAATCTGCTCAAAAACGGCAGATAAGCAGACGGTGTTGTCCACTATGATTATCACTGCGGCAGAACAGCAGACCATGAACTATTATATGAATATTTCAAATTTTGCAGCAAACGACGCCGCACGCAGACTGTATGAGGAAATAGCGCTGGTTGAAGAAGAACATGTTACACAGTATGGCTCACTGGTTGATTCAGACGCCACATGGTTGGAGATGCTTTTATGGCATGAGTATGTGGAGTGTTATCTGTACTGGTCATGTTTTGTAACAGAAACAGACAGGAATATAAAATGTATATGGGAACAGCGGTTGGAAACAGAAATTTCACATCTTCATAAAGCCGCACAGTTACTGGAAAAATACGACAATAAACACTGGCAACAGGTAATTGGAGATGGTGAGTTTCCACGGCCTTTGGAACTGCACGAAAATATCAGCTATGTGCGTAATATACTGGCCGATACGGTACGGTTTACCGGGTACAGGGAGGATTACGAATGTCTTGATAAACTGCCACGAGATGCAGAGTTTTTCCGCTATCAGAAACTACTGATTCCAGATGTGGAAATCGTACAGTCACATATTGTGATAGATAAACACATTCAGCTTTGCGGTAAAGACTACCGTTATGAAACAAAACCAAACCCGCATATAGAATTACAGGACAGATTCTCTGATAATGTAATGGTGGGGCGTGTTCCAGGCGCTGCGGGTAGCACCAATTTTAAATGTAATCAGTAATATAATATAGCTGCGGCTTATAGCCGCAGCTTTTGTATTATTTTCCCTTATTATGTACAATTTTGACATTTTATTGATTTTCCATAAAAAACATATTAAAATGGTTTCAGTTAATAAGAGGGGAGAAAGTTATGCAGGAAAAAATAGAAAAATTACAGCAGATTATAGACAGCAGCAGAAATGTAGTGTTTTTCGGTGGTGCAGGTGTAAGCACTGAATCCGGCATACCTGATTTCCGTTCTGTTGATGGTCTTTATAATCAGAAATATAAATTTCAGCCTGAAACCATTCTCAGCCATAATTTCTTTTTCAATAATATGGAAGATTTTTATGAGTTTTACCGTGATAAAATGCTGGCACTGGATGCACAGCCGAATGCCGCGCATAAATGGCTGGCTGAACTGGAAAAAAAGGGAAGACTTGATGCTATAGTTACACAGAATATTGATGGTCTGCATCAGGCTGCAGGTAGCAGACGTGTTTATGAACTGCATGGTTCTGTACATACTAACAGATGTCTGTCCTGCGGCCAGTTTTATACTGCAGAATCAATACTGAAATCCACAGGTATACCACGTTGCAGTTGTGGTGGCTTTATCAAACCTAAAGTAGTTCTCTATGATGAAAACCTGGATATGGACCTTTATAACCGCGCTATAAAAGCCATAAGTTATGCAGATACTATGATTATAGCCGGCACATCACTGACTGTTTACCCTGCGGCTGGTCTTATCCGTTATTTCAACGGACCTAATCTGGTGCTGATAAATCGTGACACTACTCCAATGGATTCAAAGGCTGATCTGGTAATACATGGTAGCGTAGGTCAAGTTCTCAGCCAGATAGAAATAAGATAAATTATTACAATATGGTTAAAATTGTATTAAAAATCAGCCTTTCTTCACAAAAATTATTTATTTATGATATACTGTAGTGCAGAGGTATAAAAAATGAGAAAATTTGTGAAAAGGCTGATATGCCTTTTATTGGTGGTGGTAACGGTTTTGGGCGTTGTGTCCTTTCCGATAATAAAAAGCGGCTATAGTCTTTATAAAGAAACTATAACCAATACTCCGGTTGAAGTGAAAGTGGAGCAGATTCGTTCTGGTGATACATATGCTGCATATGAAGAAATATCCCCGGTATTTATCGATTTATTGGTCCGGTCGGAAGACAGGCGTTTTTACAGCCATTCAGGGTTTGATATAATATCTTTTTCCAGAGCAATAGTAGCAAACTTCTTTTCCCGTAGTTATAGTCAGGGAGGAAGCACCCTTACACAACAATTGGCAAAAAATATGTATTTTTCTTTTGAAAAACAATTGGAAAGAAAAGTAGCTGAACTTTTAGTAGCATTTGATCTGGAAAGAATGTATACAAAGGAAGAAATACTGGCGCTGTATTGTTCAATGGCTTACTTTGGTAACAGATGTTATGGTGTAAAACAAGCGGCACGCTTTTATTATAATACTGATGTTTCACAGTTGGACGATATACAGTCTTATCAGTTGGTAGAAACACTGAAAGCTCCAAGCGTATACAATCCATCAGTAATGAATGATAAAAGATAATCAACAACAGAAAGTCCCTGTAAAGAATATTCTTTACAGGGATTTTTATTATTCCAGTTTACCGCCACAATATGGGCAGTGTGTTGCATCTGCAGGGAAATATCTTGGAGTGAAACCGGAGTTACAGTGAGGGCATTTAAAATAAGTTGCAGATATATAAATCATTGTAAAAAGCAGCGCAACTACTGTTATAAGTATAAGAGGAAGAAATCTGTCGCCTAATATCAGCCCTGAAAAAGCTACCGCCATTACGGTAAAAAAGAGTATATTTATTATTTTTCTGGCTTTTTTAAGAGACATACAATCACCTCAATTTTGTTTTATATAGATATTATAACACATTTTTGATTGTTTTGTGATAAAAACAGCAAATATACCATGGTGCAATATTCTTTGTATAAATCGCTTAAAATTATTGCTATTATTTAACAAATATGATAAAATAATATGGTTATGTTTTAATATTGTTTAACTTATCTAATATATACGGAGGCTTTCGTGAAAGATTATTTGAATCAGATAGAAAAAAGAAGAACTTTTGCTATTATCTCTCACCCTGACGCCGGTAAAACTACACTGACAGAAAAGCTGCTGCTGTACGGTGGCGCTATTCAGCAGGCCGGTATTGTTAAAGGTAAAAAAGGTGCCAGAGCTGCTACATCTGACTGGATGGAAATAGAAAAACAGCGTGGTATTTCTGTAACATCATCAGTAATGCAGTTTAACTATGACGGTTACTGTGTAAATATCCTTGATACACCTGGTCACCAGGACTTCTCTGAAGACACATATAGAACTCTTATGGCTGCCGACAGTGCAGTAATGGTTATCGACGCTGCAAAAGGTGTTGAAGCACAGACTAAAAAACTGTTCAAGGTATGTACAATGAGAAACATACCTATCTTTACTTTTATCAATAAAATGGACCGTGATTCACAGGACCCATTTGACCTCTTGGAAGAAATCGAAAATGTACTGGGTATCCAGACATATCCTATGAACTGGCCTATCGGAAGTGGTAAAGATTTCAAAGGTGTTTATGACAGACACAGACAGGAAATTCTGGCTTTCCAGCACGATGGTAAAATCGGTGTTAATCAGGCACAGGTTATCAGTGCAAAACTGGGAGATGCTGATCTGGATGATCTTATTACTCCTGAACTGCACTCTGTACTGTCAGATGATGTAGAACTGCTGGACGGTGCCGCATACGACTTTGATACAGAAATGATTAACACAGGTAAACTTACACCTGTATTTTTTGGTTCAGCACTGACAAACTTTGGTGTAGAACCATTTATCAAGGAATTCCTTTCACTTACCACTTCACCTCTGGCGCGCAACTCTTCCAAAGGTATGGTTGAACCAACAGAAAACGATGAGTTCTCT
Source organism: Oscillospiraceae bacterium (assembly GCA_017547525.1). Lineage (GTDB taxonomy): Bacteria > Bacillota > Clostridia > Oscillospirales > Ruminococcaceae > RGIG3102. Next base: position 35,456 of record JAFYPL010000027.1, on the reverse strand, counting down.
GCATTTGTTTTCAAAATTCAGGCTAATATGAACAAAGCTCATCGTGACAGAATCGCATTTATGCGTATTGTTAGTGGTAAATTTGAAAGAGGCATGGATGTATTCCATGTACAGGGTGGTAAAAAAGTACGTCTTTCACAGTCCACACAGCTGATGGCAAGTGAAAGAGAAACAGTTGATGAAGCATATGCAGGCGATATCATCGGTATTTTTGATCCGGGTATTTTCTCCATAGGTGACACTATCACAACATCGAAAAATCCATTCACATTTGACCCTATTCCAACTTTTGCACCAGAACATTTCGCACGTATCAGTCAGGTTGATACTATGAAACGTAAACAGTTTGTAAAAGGTATGGAACAGATTGCACAGGAAGGTGCTATCCAGATATTCAAAGAACCAGGCGGTGGTTTTGAAGAAGTTATTGTAGGTGTTGTAGGTGTTCTCCAGCTGGAAGTTCTGGAACATCGCCTGAAAACAGAATACAATGTAGATATCAGAATGCAGTCACTGCCATACCAGTATATCCGCTGGATCGAAAACGAAGATGTAAATCTGCGTTCACTGAATATCACAAGTGATACAAAAGCGCTGGAAGACTTCCGTGACAGAAAACTTCTTCTGTTTACCAGCCAGTGGAATATCAACTGGGCTACAGAAAAGAACCCTGACCTGAAACTGGTTGACATTGCACAGAACTGATGATACAATATCATCCGTAAATTTAATAAATTATAGGGCAGACAACCTTGCACATGCTAAAATGTTGCAAAGGTGAGGTCTGCCCTTTTTATTTTCAGTCTTATATGGTATTATAATTATATAGTATATAGGTCTGTTTATAGGTAATTACATACAGAAAGGAAACTATAAAATGATTCTGGAAAAAGAAAAAAACTGGTGGAAAGATGCATCAGTGTATCAGATTTATCCAAAAAGCTTCTACGATTCAAACAATGATGGTTATGGTGATATCGAAGGTGTACGCCAGAAACTGCCATATATTAAATCACTTGGTGTGGATATAGTATGGCTCTGCCCATTTTTCAAAAGTCCACAGGCTGATAATGGTTATGATATTTCTGACTATTTTGAAATTGACCCTATCTTCGGTGGAAATATGGAAGATTTGCGTAAACTGATTGATGATATCCATGCAATGGATATGAAATTTGTTCTGGACCTTGTTGCAAACCATACATCCGACGAACATGAATGGTTCCAGAAAGCACTGGCTGGGGATGAAAAGTATATGAACTACTACTACTTCCGCGACCCTGTAGATGGCAAAGCACCATGTAACTGGGCCAGTGTTTTTGGCGGTGGCGCATGGGAATATGTGCCTCATCTGAACAAATACTATCTGCATACATTCCATAAAAAACAGCCTGACCTGAACTGGGAAAATAAAGAAGTAGTTGATGAAGTTATTGGTATTATGAAACACTGGGCTGAATACGGTGTAGATGGTTTCCGTCTGGATGCTATCAACTACCTGTACAAAGAACCAGATTTCCCAAATGTAGAACCAATGCCAGGTTCAGAATTCGGCTTTGGTACCGAACACTACGCAAATAAACCAAAAGTAAACGAACACTTTGCACGTCTTAACAGAGAAGTATTCGGTCCTTACAATATGATGACAGTTGCGGAAGTAGCATACATCAATGGCGAAACAGCCAGAAACTACTGTGGCCTTAACCAGCCTGAAATTGATATGCTTTATCTGTTTGAACTGCTTAACTTTGACCAGGACGGTTATGATAAATTCGCACCACTGCCATTTGATGTAAAAGCATTTAAAGAAGCTGTTTTCACATGGCAGGAAGAAATGAAAGATTGTGGTCATCTGGCATTGTTCTTCTCCAACCACGACCAGGCCAGAAGTGTTTCCCGTTTTGGTAATGACAGTGATGAATATCGTGACCTGTCCAGCAAAATGCATGGTAATGCAATGTACATGCTGAAAGGTACACCATACATCTATCAGGGTGAAGAACTGGGGATGACAAGCCTTGATTACACAGATGTAGACGATTTCCGCGATGTTGAAGTACCATTTATGTGGCAGGAAAAAGTTGTGGAAGGTGGCGAAAGTCCTGAAAAATGGATTAATCTGTTTAATACACGCTCACGTGACGGTGGCCGTAGCCCTATGCAGTGGGACAGCACAGTTAACGGCGGTTTCTCCGCAGTTACACCATGGCAGAAAACAAATGGTAACTACACAAAAATCAACGTTGAATTACAGGAAAAAGATGAAAAGTCACCACTGAATTTTTATCGTAGATTACTGAAAGTAAGAAAAACACTGAAAAGTGTTGTATATGGTACAGTAACACCTTTTGATATAGAAAGCGAAGCAACAGTATGTTACAGCCGTGATTACGAAGATGAACAGGTAATAAGCATTAACAACTTTAAAGATTATGCAGTAGAAGTTAAACTTCCACAGGGTATTTTTGAAGTAGTTCTGACAAACTATGGTGATGTAGCAGAAATCGAAGGTGCAGTTACACTTCGTCCATATGAAGCTATCACAGCTAAAAGAAAATAAAGGATAATAAATAATAAAAGCCGCCGTATGGCGGCTTTTAATTTATGATTTTTTATCAAATAGAACAGAAACAGTTGTACCTTTATTCAGTTCACTTTCTATGGTTATTTTACCATGATGATATTGTACAGCATGCTTTACAATTGAAAGACCAAGACCTGTACCACCTGACTGTTTTGAATGACTTTTATCTACTCTATAAAAACGTTCAAATACTTTGTCATGATGTTCGGGTGCCATACCTATGCCGGTATCAGATACGCTGATTTTTACTGTATCCTGCAGATCGGATATATTCACGGTTACAGTACCACCAGGGTTATTATATTTAATAGCGTTATCACAAAGATTATAGATTATCTCATAAAGCAATCGGCGCACACCGTGAATTATACCATTATCACCTGCAATAACAAGGGAAACATTTTTCTTTGTTGCTGAATCAGCAAGTGTATTACATATTTCCTCGGAAATAGCCAGCAGGGAAACATCTTCACGTGGCATCTCTGCACCTTCGTCAAGCTGTGACAATCTGATAATATCTTCTATCAGATAAACCAGTCTGGATGCTTCTTTGCGTATATGACTTAGGAAACGAGGCATATCTTCCTCTTTTACAATACCATTTTCCATCAGTTCAGCAGAACCAATAATAGATTGCAGAGGTGTTTTCAGTTCATGAGACACATTTGCGGTAAATTCCTGACGATGTTTTTCTGCGTTTACCTGATCTGTAATATCAAACGCAAGTATAACCAAACCGTGGACGCCGCTGGAGGAGTCAATGCGGCTTAAGTCAAACTGGTAATCTCGACCATTTTTTTTACTGTAAAAATAAACGTGACCACATTCTATTGTTTCGACTATGGCTTGACGTATATCTTTTTTATGGTCAATAGAAAGAAAATCTTTGCCTATACAGCCATCATCAACACCGAACAGGTTTTTTGCGGCAGGGTTAACGCTTACAACTTTACCACTATTATCAAGCAATACCAAGGCTTCGTTCATATTGTCGGTTATCTGTTCGAATTCGTTCTGCTTGTTTTTAAGTGCCTGCATCTGTGATTTAATTTCCTGATGCTGTGCATGAATGCGGTTTAACAGGGGAGACAATTCCTCATAAGCAACATTTTCCATTGGTTCTTCCAGATTAAGTTTGTTCAGTGGTTCCACCACACGTTTTGCCATACGATTTGCCAGCAGTGCAGACATTCCTATTGCTAATACAAGAATTACAGTAACAGGCTGCAGCATATCTATTACAAGCACCAAGGCGGTTGCCCTGCTTACAGATATACGCAGTACGCTACCATCTTTCAGTCGGATGGCTTCATATATAGTTTGTTCTGTAAGTGTACTGGATTGTCTGGAACTGCTTCCAGCACCATACAAAAAAGCTTCTTTGATTTCTTCACGGTCCAGATGATTACTCATAACAGATATGTCTGCATGACTGTCAAATATTACAGTACCATCGTTATTTACCCATGTCAGTCTGTACCGGTCAGAATCCAGATTCTCAAGATAAGATTTACCCAACTCTTCAGTAGCTATAGCAACCAGACTCAACTCGTCTTTCAGCTGAGTTTCCTGTGCATTACCAAAATATTTGTACAATACACCTGTTACTATTATAAGGCTGGACATCAATACAGCAATAACAACTGAAAGTATAGATTTGAAAATTTTACTTGTCATATTCAGTTCTCCAGCGATAGCCGACATTGCGTATTGTTTCAATCATTTTGCCATAGTTATCCAGTTTCTGTCGTAGAGTGCGGATATGTGAATCCAGTGTACGTGAGTCACCAATATAGTCTGTTTGCCATACACGGGAGAAAAGCTGCTCTCTGGTGTATACAACGCCAGGGTGAGAAAGAAACATACGAAGAAGTTCGAATTCTTTAAAAGTTAACTGTATTTTATTGCCGTCAGCCACAACGGTATGTTCATCCAGATTAACAACCAAACCATCTGTTTTGAGCAAGTTAGAAGGCTGATTTGATTGACTGCGGCGTAATACTGCCTTAACACGGGAAACCATTTCCATTACACTGAAAGGCTTTACCAGATAATCATCAGCACCCAGATCCAGCCCTCTTATTCTGTCGTACTCCTGACCTTTGGCGGTAGCCATGATGACAGGAATATCGCACAAATCTACAGACTCTTTCATTCTGGTCAGTATTTCAATACCATCCATTCCCGGTAGCATAAGGTCCAGTACAATAAGTTCCGGTTTTTCTTTTTTCAATGCTTCCCAAGCGGAAATACCATCTTCAAAGCCTTTTACCTGAAATCCTGCAGAGTTAAGTACATATAATTCAATGTCACGGATGCTTGCATCATCTTCAACAATCCAGATCATTATAAATCTCCTTATAAAAACGATTTATGATACATGTTTTATTATACAAAATAAAAGCAGAATATAAAATACTTTTAATGTAAAATATATTTTTAATTTCAGTTGAAAAAATGTAAGTCAGGGAAGGGAAGAATATAGCTAAAAATAAACGGCGTGACCTAAGCCACGCCGTAGTATTATGTGTTAAATTATAATGTTGATCTCCATGCAGCTCTGCTTTCCTGGTCTTTTTTGTTTACGATAGCCAGAGTCATCTGGTTAGCCCAGTCCCAAGTTTTTGCGGCCTGTGAATGAACATAGTCAGTCAGGAAAGATTTAGCATATTCAGGGTTAACTTCTTTCAGTTTTGTATATGTTTCTCTTACCATAGGAACGGTTGCAGCCCATTCTGCTTCCATTTTCTTGATTTCTTCTTCAAGAAGTTCCTTACCTACGGAATAGTTCATTTCCATAGTCATATTCAGCATATGGAATGCCCAGTAGGCTCTGTCACCATGATATTTGAAATCATCCATATCTGGTTTCAGGTGAGAGAACTGTGTGGATGGAACATCCAGCCAGTACCAACCTTTTGGAGAAGATGTAATGCCTGCAAACCATGGCTGATATGGGCTTACACATGGGCGAAGAGTTGTTCTCCAGATAGTTGTCAGATCTGGGTCGTCCTGGAATTCAACTATCATACTTTCAATTGTACAGTCACGACAGATACCATAGTAAACGTGTGGTGTAGCAGCAGGGTCTTTAGCCAGCATTTCTGGATATTCAGGACCATGAGCACGCAGAATAGGTTTCAGGTCTTCTACGCCAAATTTTCTTGGTGCTTTAATAGCTGTTGTGCGGTATGGCATTGGTTCGCCACCTGTGATGATGCTCCATGCAATATCAGAACGGTCCCAGTTGGATTTAACGTCACTGCCTTCACCCTGATATGCTGCAGCATAGTCAAAGTCAGAATAATCGCCTTCTACAGCAGGTGTGTACCAGCCATTGCGGATAGCATAACCTACCAGGTCTTCGGACCAGTAGTATTTTTTGTGTTCTGTATCAGTAAAGTCTACTTCATGAAGTGTCAGCCAGTTAGGAATGTAGTAGATTTCATCATCATCAATTCTTCTTGCTACATAGTTATTACCAACTGTCAGCTGGATTACCCAGCCTTCATCTTTATCAGCGATATGATATGAACGTGTTGAGCGGTATCCGAATTCTTTCATCAGCTGTGCAGCAACTTCAACACCTTCTCTTGCAGTTTTGCATCTTTCTGCAATCAGTCTTCTCATGCCATAACCCAGACCGCCTGTATATGGCTGGTTTGATTCTTTTGTGGATACACAGCTGTCAGATACAACTGCAACGCCCCATTCGTTTACAAAACCATCAGCAAATGGTTCGCCGCCAGGGCAACGGAGTTCGCTCCACAGATAACCCCATGTTACAGGTACCTGTGGTACTACTGCTGTGCCGTCGTCGAATGTCAGAACTTCGCCTTCTTTGTGTTCCATTCTTGGTACTTTGTGAACCTGAACAACAGTGTTAACGTCATCTTCACCGTGGGCCAGAATAACTCTGCCAGTTTTGGAAGCGTTTTTACCAACAATGATTGTGCTGCAGTTGTCCCAGCTTTCAAATCTTCTGTCTTTTTCCATAATTATATCCTTTCCGTATAGAGTGATTTCAGCGCATAAATCACATTTATCTATTATATACTTTATCATTTTATTTGATTAAAATCAATAAAAAAAGACTGCATTATAATGCAGTCTTTTATGTAACTTGTATATTACAGGATTTTTCTTTTCCATTTGCCCATACGGAATGCGATAATGGAGATAACCATACCGATTGTCCATGAGAACAGCAGGGAACCAAACAGTGCAACAGGGTGACCGTGTGGGTATTCAGCGCTTCTTGTGAGGTAAGCAACAACGTAAGCGAATGGTACACGCAGCAGGATTGTCTGAATCATAGAAACCCACATTGGAGTCATTGTATCACCACAACCACGCATGATACCGCCCAGAATCTGTGTTACGGATACGCAGATATAACCTACAGCCATAACTCTGATCATGTTTGTAGCCAGTTCGATCAGTTCAGGTGTGTTTGTAAAGAAACCAAACAGTACTTTACCGAATACTACCAGTACCAGTGTGATTGCTGTGGAGAAGCCCAGAGCAATTTTCAGACCAGCTTTGATACCATCCTGAACTCTGTCAGGTCTGTTACCGCCAACGTTCTGACCAGTGTAAACACTCATTGTCTGACCGAATGTCATGTTAGGCATCATAGCAAAACCGTCAACACGCATAACGATAACGTTACATGCAATAACCATTTCACCCATAGCATTTGTGAGGTTAAGAACAACCATACCAGCCATAGACATAATAGCCTGTGTGATACCGGATGGAACACCGATTTTGATGATGCGTTTTGCCATTTCTTTATTGATTTTTATAGTTTTGATACTCAAGTCAAATGTATCTGTCATTTTAATCAGTTTTACATAACAGAATACAGCAGAAATTGCCTGTGCGATAACTGTTGCCAGAGAAACACCAGCAACACCCATGCCAAAGTTAGCAACAAAAACAATATCAAGAATTACGTTAAGTACAGCTGCAACCAGCAGGTAAAGCAGGGCAGAAGCACTGTCACCCATACCGCGGAGGATACCGGACAGCATGTTATACATAAAGAAACCAATAATACCGTAGAAATAGATGTTCAAATAGCTTGTACACCAGTCAATGATAGATGCAGGTGTACCCAGCATTTCAAGCATAGGTCTTGTAATCATAGGGCCTACAATCATGATAACTACAGTAGCTACCAGTGAAAGAGCCAGACATGTGCCAACGCTGATTGTCAGTTTTTCTCTGTCTTTAGCACCGAAACTCTGGGATACTACGATACCAGCACCTGTAGCAATACCTACAAACAGTGCCAGCAGCAGGTTGAGGATAGGCATAGCGCTACCTACAGCAGCAAGAGCATTGTCACCTACATAGTGGCCTACAATAACAGAGTCAGCAGTATTGTACAGCTGCTGTGCAATATTACCGATAAGCATAGGAATAGCGAATTCCAGAATTCTCTTGGAAGGTGAGCCTTCTGTCATGTCGCGTGTAACAAACATACTTTTAATACTCATTATATTTCTCCTTTTCTCATATTAATTTACAACTTTTTAATTGTACCACTAAATGTATACAAAAACAATATAAGTTATTTAATTATCAAAGTATTTTGTGCTTTTACAAAATAAATACAGGGTTGAAACAACCCTGTATTTAAAAAAATTATCAATAGTCAAACCATTCGCCATTTAACAGCTCTCTGGCATCTCTAGTAAGTGGAATAAGGTCAGAAGTATCTACCAGATCGATGTCAAATTTTCTGTTCAGAGCAGCAAAGTGTTTCAGTCCGAAAGCCATTTTGTTCAGATAGCTGAACACTCCGATGGCACCGGCTGGGAAGTTATCAGCTTCTTTACCATAAATATATCTCAGGTCAGGTAAGTCTGCGAATATTTCCTGTACAGTGGAACCATACTGTTTGTATCTTTCTGGTACGTCACCAGTTTTTATCATATCACCGATTTTTTTGCCTGCCATGGCAGCTGCCATACTTGCGCGGCACATACCTATAGCCGTTACATGACCTTCGCCTAATGCCAGTGCCTTGTATGCCTGGTCTTCGGTAGCAATACCACCAGTAATAGTTATTGCAGGCATGTCCAGTCCTTCGTCTTCCAGTCGGTTAACTATGTCAGCTACAGCCACTTCCATACATACTGTAGGTAATGCCCACTCATTCATCATTTTGTTAGGGCTATATCCGCTGCCGCCACCAGCGCCATCAAATGTAACCATATCCACACCTGCAAGTGCAGCAATACGCAAGACGGTTTCCATATCGTGCGGGTCATAGCCTGCACATTTGAAATATACATTTTTCAGCCCCATATCACGGAGTTCATTCACTCGGTTTATCATGAATTTTGTGTTCCATAAAGGCAGTCTGTCATAAGCATAGAAATTAGGGCAGCAACCATCTTCGTGTTTTTTTCTCATTTCATCTGTAGAAGGGTCAGGTCTTACTATGAGTCCCGCTGCATGTTTTTTTAGAGCTTCTTCGTACCCGCCCTTACACAGTCTGGCAGGCTGTACACCTTTTGCAGACTGGCCAAATTTAAATTCGATAGCTTCACAACCATGGTTTTCTATAGCGTATTCAGGCAGACCCTGCATATCATCTTCAACATTACACTGCAGGATAATCTGGCCATAACCACGGTAATATTTATTGAATGCATCAAACATTTCGCCCAGCATTTCAAATTTTGTGATTTTTCCGTCGGTATATTCCAGATCTGGATCTTTACTTGGGCTACCTTCGCCGATTACGGCGCATACACCGGCCATAGCGGCGCCTGCAAAATAGTCTTTCCAGTTTAATTTGATAACAGCAGGAAGCATGAATGGCAAAGCCAGTTTCACTTCGTTTTCAATACCATAGCTGCGTTCCAGTTTTACATCATAAATAGTGGCTTTTTCATAAACAGGTCTTGTGCCATGAGCACCGAAACAATGCCCGTTTATATTGAAGTGAGAATAATCTATAGGATATTGTTTTTCGCTGGCTACCTGATTTGCACCTGTGTTTGTAGGATAAACAGTCTGGCTGCCTCTCACAGCGGCAAGCCCCAGTTCACATGTACCAGTACATTCTTCTGTGCAGAATGAGCACATGCCAGAAGAAGAAATAAGTTTGCTTCTGTTTTTTGTATCGTTAAAATTAGAAGAGAGAGATGGTGAATAACTCATATCGGCCTCCATGATAATTGTAGTAGTGTATATGTATATTATAATGTTGTAATACTGCCAATTCAATGTTAAAATTAAATTATAAACAATATATACAATAGTTTTATATTTTAGTTGTCTAATTCAGAAAACTATAGTATACTTAATAAGTTAATGAAAAATATAAAGGAGAATATCAGATGCTTACAGTTAAAGACCTGACACATGAATTTGATGGTCAGACCTTATTCAAAGATGTAAACCTTGATTTTAAAGATGGCAACTGTTATGGTATTATCGGTGCTAATGGTGCTGGTAAATCAACACTGCTTAAATTTATATCCGGCGTACGCGAACCTTCCAAAGGCGAAATTTTCATGGATAAAAATTCCCGTATGTCTGTACTGGAACAGGACCATTTCAAATATGATGAATTTTTTGTAATGGAAACTGTTATTATGGGCAACCCTCGCTTGTATGAAATTATGAAAGAAAAGGATGAGCTGTATGCAAAACCTGATTTTTCTGAAGAAGACGGCGAAAGAGCTGCTGAACTGGAAGGCGAATTTGCTGAACTGGATGGATGGGAAGCAGAAACAGAAGTACTGCAGCTGCTGAACGGTCTGGGTGTAGATAAAGAATATCACTACATGCAGATGAAAAACCTGAAAGGCCGCGACAAAGTTAAAGTTCTGCTGGCAAAAGCACTGTTCGGTAAACCAAGTATCATTCTGCTGGACGAACCTACCAACGACCTGGACATCGATGCTATTACATGGCTGGAAGAATTCATTATTGATTTCCCGGGCACAGTACTGGTTGTTTCCCATGACCGTCACTTCCTGAATGCAGTTTGCACACATACAGTAGATATTGACTACAACAAAGTAAAAATGTATGCTGGTAACTACGATTTCTGGTATGAATCCAGCCAGCTGATGAACCAGCTTATCAAAAACCAGAACAAGAAAAAAGAAGAAAAAATCAAACAGCTGGAAGAATTTATCCGCAGATTCTCTGCCAATAAATCAAAATCCAAACAGGCTACATCCAGAAAGAAAATTCTGGATAATATCCAGCTGGAAGAAATGCCTGCATCTTCCCGTAAATATCCATTTGTAGGTTTTGTACAGGACAGAGAAGTAGGTAAAGATGTATTGGAAGTAAAAGAAGTATCCAAGACTATTGACGGTATCAAAGTATTGGATAAAGTATCTTTCTTTATCAACCGTCTTGATAAAATTGCTCTTATCGGTGATAACGAAGCAGGCCAGACAGCTCTGTTTAAAATCCTGAATGGTGAAATGGAACCAGATGAAGGTAGTATCAAATGGGGTGTTTCCACTTCACGCAGCTACTTCCCAAAAGATAATACAGAATTCTTTAAAGACAACAACGACAGCATTATTGACTGGTTGCGTCAGTATTCCAAAGACCAGACAGACAGCTATCTGCGAGGATTCCTCGGTCGTATGCTGTTCAGCGGTGATGATGTTTTCAAAAAGGTAAACGTTCTTTCTGGTGGTGAAAAAGTAAGATGTATGCTCAGCCGTATGATGATGAAAGAAGCAAACGTTATTATGCTTGACCAGCCTACTAACCATCTTGACCTTGAATCAATTACAGCTGTTAACAATGGTATCGTGGATTTCAAAGGAACTGTTCTTTTCGCATCCCATGACCATCAGTTTATCCAGACAATCGCAAACCGCGTTATTGAAGTACTGCCAGATGGTACTATTGTGGATAAACCTATGACATACGATGAATATATCGAATATAAACATAAAAAATAATCTGAAAACTGCCGGTTTCCGGCAGTTTTTATTTTTTATGATGTAAAGATAAAAATAAAAACATAATAATAAAACAAGAAGATAACGCTTTAAAAATATAAATGGTAAAATAGAATTTGTTTTTAATAAAATAAAGAAAAAGATCGAATGGCTAATTTTAAAATTAAAAAGTACTTATAAAACAGGTCGAAAACTTAATTAAATAAATAACGATCGTTGACATACTGAATAAACTGTGCTACTATGAAACTAAAGAAAAGGATGTGGGGCCGATGGCACATTAGTAACGATACTGTTCCTGGCAAGAGCAGAAAATAAAAAGAAAAGCCAATGAATAATCGTAAAGAAGGTTATAGGAATTGACCTAGATATGAATGTCTGTCTGATATAAAAATATCATGGTGATATAGGACTATATCAGAAAAGATTACAGATATTAATATTGATTTTCTGCAGATGTTCAATGCTGAAAATGTAGGATACATAAGCATATTGAAGAATATAAGCGGTCACAGTAAATATTCAAATTATCATAAAAATATCTACAGTAGTGAAATAACTATATCAAGATAAAAATAAGGATAGAAAATCTTAATGACAGGTCTGTATAGTTAGAAAATAAAAAGATAGATAATCTTTACTGTATTACCTAGAATGGCGCGACCATACAGATTGCTTGAAAATATGTGAAACAGAAAAATATGCAATATATAATTGTAAAGAAAGTTATATATTAACATCGAAACCGTACCACATACAGCAAAGAGAGAACATTACAAAGGCCCACTAAACAGTGATAATAATAAAGAGCCACTGAAATATCGGTGGCTCTTGTTTATTTGATAATAAAACCAGATGCTTATACATCTGGTTTGTTTTATTGTTTATAATAAAATCCGACAGCCACTAATAGCCCATATTATTGCACATAAGGCACCAACCACAACGTCAGATGGGTAATGTATGCCTGCCACCACACGGATAATTGCCAGTATAACACTGAAAATCATCAGTATACAGCAGACAGCAGGGGACAAAAGCCACCATATAGCTGCTATCATAGCCATGCTGAATACATGTCTTGATGGCATACTGTTGCCTTTTTTCTCCTTATGTATGATAGGGTCTATATCAAGGGCTACATACGGTCTGGGTCTGTTTATTTTTCTTCTTACCAATGTCAGTAAGACAAAACCAGATCCTGGCACAACTATGGCGGTAAGCAACTTTTCTGGTGCTAAGATAAAAAGACTGATAAGTAAAACAGGATAGGCGGCAAACCCAAATATAGTAAGACCTTTATTAGTAAGTTTCAGCAGTTTGGTCATGGATTCACTGCGGAAAGGTTCACTTATTTTTTTATATTGTTCAGAAGTCATATTTTTCTCTTTTCAATGTTAGTAAAATAAACAGGGAACATCTCTTTTGGAAATGTGCCCTGTAAAATTAACCCAGATTTTTTCTGTCCTGATCACCATCAGCTTTAAACATCATAAAACCATCAGGGTCAGAGGTAAAGAAGAAGTAATCTATATTTTTCTGCCACAGAGTGTTCAAGTAGTTAGGGATTATATTTGTGTCATTTTCATCACGTAATACAAAACCGGCTTTGGCACCATCCACACCCCAGCAATACATATCGCTGAATTCACAATCAAACTCTGCCATCAGCTTGTCAACCCATCCGGACAGCAGATAGAAATTTTCTTTTGTACCGATGTAGTCCACAAGACGAAGAACATGGCCTTCATCACTGTCATTCACACGGAAAACAACAAGGGATACAGGTTTTTTATTGCTGTAAAGTACATATACTTTATACTTATAGTGTGGGTATTCAAAGTAACGTTTATTGATGTACCAGTAGTCTTTCTGTGGTTTCATGCCATCTGGAATTGAAAAATGTTCTTTAACCTGACTTATATCTTCCATCAGAACCAGTTCAGTTCCATCAATAATTGCACTTTCAGGTATGAGTTTATTGTTAACTACAGCCATTTTGTATTCGTTTTTATCGGAAATACGGTAAAAATGATTCATTTTATCCGGATGATAGCCTAAAAAAGTATAGAAAGGCATAGTGTTTTCACGGATATTATTACATGACATATTTTTGGCGCCTGTAAGTTCTTTCATAGCGCCCATCAGTGTCAGACCAAGACCGTTTTTGCCTTTTTTAGCACACCAGATGGAAATCCAGATATCGCTGTCTGATTTTTCACTGCATTTGATGTATCCGCATACGGCAGCTACTTCGCCATCGTCTTCCAGTACATAGAAATTTGTCATGTCACCGTCAGCATAATAGTAATCAAACAATGTTTTGTTGTTTACCAGAGGATGCTGAGAACCCCAGTGCCGGTTGAGAAAATCAATAACCAGCTGTTTTTCTGCCATAGGTATACGACGTATATTGTTATTCAATTATACTACCCCCTGTAATCGGCAGGTTAACACCTGTGATAAATCTTGCTTCTTCGCTGAGCAGGAAAGCCATAGCAGGTACAACGTCACCTACCTGTGCATTGCGCTTCATAGGATGTTCGTTTGCAGCAGCTTCCACGATCAGATGGCTGGTTTCAGCCAGAAATTTTGTTTCAATCATACTTGGACTGATGCTGTTTACAGTGATGCCGTTTGCAGCGTAGTCACATGCCAAACTCTTCATCAGTCCTACCAACGCATTTTTGGCCATAATGTATGCGCCTGTGTTTTTAGGAGGGTTAGCCAATACATAGCTGGTAGCCATAAACAGAACACGGCCGAATTTTGCTTTTGCCATTTTTGGCAGAATGGCTTTACAGATTTTTACAGCACTCATAACCTGCACGTTCATATCCAGCATAAATCTTTCTTCATCAAAGTTTTTAAACTTTGTATTGATTACGCGCAGGGCAGGCAGATGTACAAAATGAGTAGGGGTTTCACAGTCTTTCAACTGACTAATGAAATCATCAGTTGCCCGTGAATCTGTAAGATTTACATCAAAATATGAGTACTCCAGTTTGTTTTCGATACAGAAATTTTCCAGTGCATTGCTGTCACCAAATCCTTGCAGTAAAAATTTATCGCCTTCTTTAGCAACGGTTCTGATAAGTTCAAAACCTACATCGCTTGTAGCACCTGTAATAAGATATACGCTCATTATTCTCTAACTCCCAACTGAATATTAGCTTTGCATACTTTTTTGCCGTCCTGATTTGTAATAGTACCTTTTACAGCAACAGTTTTGAATGTATCATTGATTTCACTGATTTTACCAGTTACTGTCAGTACATCGCCAGGAAATACAGGCAGAGAGAATTTTGTTTCCACACTGTGCAGCAGGCAGTGTTCGCCAGGAAGGTATACACCAGCCATTGTAGAAAACATACTGCCGAAAAGCATGCCATGGCATACTCTGTTTTTGAAACCATGGGCTACAGCGTATTCACGGTTTACGTGAATAGGGCTTACGTCACCAGTGATTTCTATAAATTTATCCATTATTTCTTCTGTAATTGTCACAGTGAAGCTTTCGCTCATACCTACAGACAATTCGTTGAATTTGTAGCTGTTCATAATTACCTCATATAAGTGTTTTTCTAATAAGACAGTATACCATATAAATGATGATCAAAGCAACCAAATATTGATTTTTAGTAATACAGAGAATATAATTATACCTATAAATATAAAGGAGAACTTATATGCAGCCAATGGGGAAACTTCGCAATATGACATCTATTTATCTGACATATGAAAATCAGATTCTGCTGCTTTATCGTCAGGGATCCAGAGTTGTCAACAATATGTGGGTAGGTTCTGCCGGTGGTCATTTTGAGCCGGATGAGTTGAACGATGCTACAGCTTGTGTTATGAGAGAACTGAATGAAGAATTAGGAATAACCCGGGATATGTTGCGTAATATACAACTGCGATATATATCCCTTTATAATAAGCCTGCAGAATTACGACAGAACTATTATTATTTCGCTGAACTGAAAAATAAAGATGATATAAATCTTGTTTCAGATGAAGGGCAGTTGAAGTGGTTTGATATATCTGAAATACCTGCACTGGAAATGCCGTTCACGTCACATCATGTAACAAGACATTGGCTTAAAGAAGGCAGATTCAATGATAAGTTTTATGCTGCAGTTTCTACAGATAATGATATGGTATTCCTTGAAATGAAAGAGTTTTAAAAAATATCCCCCGGAGCTTATATCTCCGGGGGAATATTATTTGCATAAAAGATATTATTTTTTCTTTTTAAATAATACTAAAACCACTGCAACAACTGCTATAGCGATGATAACAGGAATAACAGGTAAGTAAGATGATTCTGCTTCTTCAGGTTGTGTATCTGGTACTGTTTCAGTTTCTGTGTTTTCTGCTTCTGTTGTTTTCATGATAATCACGTAGTCTGAAGCATGTGTGAAATCCAAAGAAACAGAGCCGTCCGCCTGAACGATACCATTGGATATGAACACAAGTTTGTTATTGCTGTCGTGGTAATACAGATTACCATTTGTGCCTGCGTACTGACTACCCACATTTACGGTAAGTCTTGCTTTGAAACCGAAATCACCATTGTGTGTCAGAGACAGCTGTCTTGTAGGATTGTTGCCGGCAAGGGCGCTGATAGTTTTGTTTGGAATGGCTGTTGTGTCCATAACAACTTCCAGATTGATTTCTGAAAGGGAAGGTGCCACGATATCCATACCATTTATTGTCCATGTATAACCACCCATGTCCAGAACAACATCAACATTTTGGCCTCTTACAGCTTCCAGCAGATCCACTGGTACTACTGTGGCCACACTGCCGTCAGTATTTATCATGCTGACTGTTACACTTGTGCCGGACTGTGCCTGCTGTACGGATGTAACGGCAGCGCTTATCAGAGTGTTTTCAAGTTTAACAAAAGGTGTTGTTGTAGGAGTAGGAGTAGCTATTGGTGTAACAGTAGGAGCAGGTGTAACTGTTGGCGCCGGTGTAGCTACTGGTGCTGGAGAAGGGGATGGTGTTGTGCTTGGGATAGGTGTAGGAGTTGGTGTCCGTATAGGAGCACCATAAACCGGCATCATCATAAACACTGTAGTCTGATAGAACGGAGTGCCCATGTTTGAATCATCATATATAACACCTTCACACATATAGTCGTCTACTACAAATCCTGAATAATCATTAACAGGATTTGATTTAAGATAATTCTTGAGCAAAGTTATCAGATTACCGATGAAGTCAGGGTTATTGTAGTCCGCTGCTGTTGCATAATAAGGGATAAGCAGGCGAGATACCTCATGATTTTCATCCACACGTTCCACTTCTATAATTGTTGGGATGCTATTGTCAAAATGCATATAAGCATCCAGATAATTTGCCAGTGTTGAAACTTCTGGCGCTATCCGACTGTTCACTGCCCATGCCATAAATCTTTCGTTTACAGCATCGGAAGGCATTGTCAGGTTATTGAAAAAGTCTGTCAGATCAGTACCAGCAGGAACGGTATCAGAATGTGTTATTGTTTTTATATTACCCTGAGCAGTTTTGTATGTATAGCAATATGTCACAGGGTATTGCTGATATTCGGCCATGAGTATTACTGCGCGGTTATCATTACTGAGTGTGTCAGTACCAGATATAGATTCGAGACTGTCATTTACTGTTACCCATCCAGTGAAATTAAGGCTTGTATCGTGTTCATTGATAGAAGGCAATGAATAACCGATAGTGTCCACAATGTCCTGGACAGTTGTGCCATGTGGTACTATATGAGACTCAATGTGTTCGCACAGATTACCGTTCTGATTGTAATAGAAAATACCTGTAGTTACATGTACTTTGTCATATACAGGCTGCATGTTCATGAATGAGAAATTTTCTATAGGATCAGCAGGGTTGAGTGATGGTGTCCATTCTATAAATCCCATATCAGGGTTATGATTTACAGATACATTTGCATTAAACCAGTCAATAACATCCTGATATGTAGATGTAGCCGGCAGTTTAATCTGTCTGTGATCATAAATTTCATCGCCAATTGTGTTGATATAGCTGAAATCCAGGAACACGTAATTATATCTGTATTCGGAGTCAAAGCCTACATAGAAGAATCCGGGTTCAATTTTTTCGGAAAGGCTCAGGTTCTGATCAGCTACAAATATCTGCTGGAATTCGAGATCAGCACAGTGATCAATCTGAAGTGATGCAACTTCTGTCAGTAAGTCAGCCACTGTATCACCATAGTTCATAGGGATAATGGTATGTACTGTATCCATTTCTCCCTGAGAATTTACGTAAGACAGGTGGATTTCCATAGGAGCTTTATCATATTTAGGTGAAAAGTAAATATCTCTGTTGTATTCAGGCAGGAAGATAGTATCGTTCAGACCATATGTTTTGTCTTCCATACCTGTCCACCAGCCTTCAAATGTGAAGCCAGGATACTCGGTTGCTTTCACATCCACACCAGAGGATTCCATAATTTCTGCCAGTGTAGTAACACGTGTGCTGTTTATGGTGATTCTTACCATATCATCATAGTTGCCGTTATAGTTGAATACGAAAGTATATTCGTTGTAAGGCAGACTGATATTACCATCTGTATCTTTGATGTAGAAATAAAAATCTTCATGATTCTGTTCGTTATGGTTCCAGTATTTGTCCACAACAAGCATATCATAGATGTACCATTCCGTAGCGTACATATCAGCTACAGGGATATCAAGTACATATTCGCCATTTACATAATTGATTTGTTCAAGCCAGATTTTGTTTTCACTTACATTTTCCAGAGCAGTGGAAAATGCGATGGTGTTTGTCTCGGGATGTTCTGTTGTTTTATAGTGCAGTTTTACTGTAGGATATGAACCTGTTGACTGGTTAGGCTCAACAATAAAACCAGGATCGGTTTTTATGCCATCAACAGTAAAATAAACATCATAGACATTCGGTGCTACATGGTCTGTATGCTGTTTATCAATCATAAATGATGAAGTGCCAGAATATTCCACAGGGTTACCATTATGTTTTACATATTCAACAGTGTATGGCTTGTCAAAGAAAAAGAAAGATAAGCCAAGTGTACCACTTATGGTTTTTGTAGCTGCATCGTAAATCATACCGGTGCTGGAATGGGATGTACTGTCATAGCTTTCATGGCTGATGAAAGAAACGTCAAAGAATTCACCGTTAGGCAGGTTTATATTTGTGTCCACATCGGCTGTAACATTGATGTTATATGGAATAACACTATTGTCATCCAGTGTGTATATAGCATTGGACTGACCATCGAAAGTCATATTTTTGATGACAATGTAGTTTGCTACAACAGACTGGATATTGCCTGAAAATAAAGGTATGCCGCTAGGATTGGATATTTCAAATGCATTACCGTATTCATCGGCGATACTCAGTTGCATTACTTCCACAAGTCCTTCCACGTGATTTTCCAGAATAAATTCAGCGGTATAGCTGTTACCACCGTTTGAAATCAGGGAAGAAGCCCAAACAATGTGGTTTGGAGTAGAGGACTGAGGAATAATAATTTTTGTCAGGTTTGCATCCAGATCACTGCCATCAGTATCGTATGCTTCAAAATCCACAAGGATTGAATGACCATTGATTGAGAAAACAACGTTGCTGACAACAGGTGGTGTCATGTCCTGTTGTGTAGCAAAAACACTCATATCCGGAATTATTGAAAATACCATAGTCAAAGTCAGTATCATGGATACAACTTTTCTGAAAGTTTTCATTTTCCCTCCAAATTGATAGTTATATAATGTATAAAAAAGGGCATTGATAAATCAATGCCCTAAATTAACAGTTTAGTGTTAATATATTAGCCAACCAGTTTTTCTACCAGGTCAACCATAGCGCCTACATTTTCCAGGCTGCTTACATCAGACAGCTGGAATTTGATTTTGAATTCTTTTTCAATAGCTACCAGCAGGTTGATCTGTTCAAGGCTGTCCCAGTCTTCGATATCGTCAGCAGTTGTATCATCAGTCAGAACGATTTCATCATCATCGAAAACATCCTGAAAAATTTCAGTAAGCTGAGCAAAAATTTCTTCTCTTGTCATTTTAAAATCTCCTTATACAATTTCCATGTCAATAACTTTGTTTTTAACTTCGTAATCGTCAGGTATATTAAAAATATATCTTTTTTCTGTTTCACTGTCAAGGGTTACTTCGAAGCCTACAGTTTCATAGAAATCTTTGATAATTACGTTTTTAGCAGTACCAATCCAGCTGGCTGTGATTGTCTTCACACCCATTTCTTTACATTTTGCAATTACGTAGTCCAACATTGCATATTCAAAATGACGTTTGAATACACGACAGCTCATTACCCACAGGTCGATGTTTGCATTTGTGCCTTCAACAGATGCGATAAAGCATGCTGTGATACCGTTATCACCGAATTTGTCTACCAGTTTTGCGTATGCAGAGATGTAGTTTGTTTTATCTTCGATAATAGCTTCCACTTCACTCTGTGCGTAACGGCGTGTGGTGAAGTTAAACTGGTTTGTTTTGTTAATCAGCTGTGTTATTCTTTCACAGTGTGCTGTAGAGAATGCACCGATTTCACCAGTCATGTTAAGGCTAAGAAGGTAATCTGTATAATCTGTGAAGCTGCTTTCAGCGGCTGCACGCTGTGCATTCTGCTTGTACATTTCATTTCTCTTCGCGTCATCTTTTGTGAAAGATGTGATTTCGAAGAAACCTGCACGGTCAATAGCTTTGATGTAATCTTCAGGCGATTTAACTTCAGGTACAGTTACTGTAGGCAGAGACTGACGAACAATTTCTCTTTCAGCAGGGTTATCATCGATAAATACCAGACTGTCTTCACCGATATTGATTTCTTTAGCTATATTTGAAATGTTGATTGACTTTGGTTCCCAGTTAGCTTTGAAACAGATAAAATCATCTACAGAGAGAGGAGCTTCTTTTCTGTCTGTAAAGCCCTGTTTTGCGATAGCTTCTTCGTTTTTGGAGCAAACGTTCAGCATAATGCCCAGACCGGAAAGTTTTTTCAGATAGCTCTGGAATTCTGTATAGCTCATACCTGCAGGCTGTTCGTTACCGATAGCAATTCCTTCCACGCCATCATCACCGATGATGCCGCCCCACAGAGTGTTGTCAAGGTCAAGCACAACGCTCTTTTTGTTTTTACCCAGAGCAGATTTGATGATTTTAGCGATAGCAAATGCCAGGTCAGGAATTTTGTCTACTGACAGAGCATATTTGTACAGGTACCAGTTTTCCAGATTATGCCAGTTATCAAGACCTACAAGGGAAGACAGGTAGTTGATATCATTAAGATATACATTGTCTTTTGTTGCAATGTAATCTGCAATCATCATATTCAGTTTTGTAGTAAAGTTTACTACACCCTGAACAGCCACAGCATCTTTTGAGCCATACATACGGTAGAAAGGCATTTCAAAGTTGTTTACAATAACAACTGCACCGTATGAAAGTGCTTTTTCAACTACAGCTTTATATTTTGTAAATTCTTTTTCCAGTTTAACCTGTACGTCTTCAGCAGAATCCTGTGGTATAGGCAGGTTTTCGATATTTTTATTTGATGTGTGGATGTAGACGAAATCAGGTGCAAAAGCAGCAAGATTACCATCATCAAACATCAGTTCTTCATAGTAACGGTTGTAACCGCCAACTTTGAATTCAGGTTTGATACCATAATCCAACAGGAACAGTTCAAGTATTTTTTCTATTTCACCTATAGTAGAACCGCTCATTACAGCGATTTTCTTTTCAATAAAATTTTCTTTTTCCAGCAATTCTTTTTTGATGCTTCTTTTCTTTTTCAGAATGTAAGCATTATCAAAAGGCCATTTTAATACAGACATATTTTACACTCCTTTGTATAATCCATATTCTATAAAATTATACCATATACTGACAAAAGGAGCAATAATATATACCTATTCTTTTTGTAAATTATTTATTAAAACAATATAATATTGTATAGATATATAGTAATATTACGGGCATACGTGTGTTTTCCGGGGAATCTGTGACCATTTTGTTATTATTTTAAGGTTGAAATTTAATAGCGAAAAAAGTATAATATCTATCGTAAGCATATAGTGAAGAAGTATGTCATTTACAATCCGAAATCTTCCAGCGTTTTTATAAGGGTATAATCATCATCCACTTTTATACCTTTGCGCAGTATTTCGATGTCGTTTTCCGGCAAAAGATGTACGTATACTTCATACACAGCTATTGGCTGGTCTTCATCCGGACAGAATACCGCTATCTTACCGCCGTATTCCTTTACTACATAGGCTACGGGTGATGGGGTGTCTGCTGGCTGTGGCATAGTATTTTTCATCTGATATATGCTTATAGCTATTAAAGCGGTACAAAATATTGTACACAGACAAATTATTGTTTTTTTCATAAAAGCACCTCACTTACATAATAGTGTTGCTGATTTTCTGAAAATAATACTATTGAATAATACTCAACAGGAACAGGAGGGAGCATTATCAAAACAAACGATAAATCCTCTGCAAAAGGCGATAAAAAGACTGTAGGAAAAAGCACTGCAAACAAAGCAGCACCAAAAAGAGAAAAGAAGTCCGGTAAATCTTTTAACTGGAAAAAATTGCTGACAATTTTTGGCTATCTGATTTGTATCGGTGTTATGGTAGGCAGTGTGGCAGCTGTAGCTTTGTCACTTTATCTGGTGGATGTTACTGCGCAGGATGGTGATGTATTAAACCTGCATAACAGGGAACTCAGTTTCACATCTGTGCTTTACTATCAGGATGTAACTACAGGTGAATATCATGAATATCAGCGTCTGGATGGTACAGAAAACCGTATCTGGGTTGATCTGGAAGATATTCCACAGCATGTTCAGGATGCCTACATTGCGGTAGAAGATAAAGATTTCTATGAACATCATGGTGTTGACGTTGTGGCTACAGTTGCGGCGATGATTAACGAATACACACCAATCAAGTTGTTCTCCAGTAAACGTGGTGCTTCCACAATTACACAGCAGTTGGTAAAAAACCTTACAAACGACAACGAAGGTAACGGTATTGCCGGTGCTTTCCGTAAAGTAAGAGAAATTTTCCGAGCTTTCGTACTTGAAAAACAGTACACAAAAGAAGAAATTCTGGAAGCATATCTGAATACTCTTCGTCTTTCATATGACTGGGCCGGTGTACAGGCCGGGGCCAATAACTACTTTGGCAAGGATGTCAGCGAGCTAACCATAGCCGAGGCGGCGTCCCTGGCGGGTATCACTAAAAATCCGTCTGTATATAACCCTTATACAAACCCTGAAAACAACCTGGATCGTCGTAATGATATCCTGTACTTTATGCATGAACAGGGCAGAATTACAACAGAACAGTATGAAGCCGCTCTTGCTGAAGAACTGGTTCTGGATAAACGGATCAGTGAAAAATCTTCTGTAAACAGCTACTTTACTGATATGGTTATTGATCAAGTTATTGAAGATCTGATGGCTGAGTACAACATCACAAGAGCTGTTGCCACAGACGCTATTTACAATGATGGTCTGAAAATTTACACAACCGTAAATCCTGATGTTCAGACAGCAATGGAGGAAGAACTGCTGAACGCACAGCGTTCAAACGGCACATATCTTTTCCCTATAAAAGAAAACACATACACTAGAAACGGTGAAAAACTGACACAGACACCACAGGCTGCTATGGTTTCTGTTGACTACGAAGGTCGTATAGTAGGTGTAGTAGGTGGCTTGGGTGAAAAAACAACTAACCGTGTTCTTAACCGTGCTGTAGATGCACAGCGTCAGACCGGTTCCACAATGAAACCTATCGGTGCTTATGCACTGGCGCTTGATTATCATTATCTGAACTACTCATACCCACTGTATGATGATTACTGCTGGATGGAAGAAGATCCTGAAGATCCAGAAAAAGAAATTGAATGGCCAAGAAACTATTCCAGAACTTATAGTAAAGTGGATGTTCCTATGGTTCATGCTATTAAGAAATCCCTTAACACATGTGCTATCTGGTCACTGCGTATGGTTACACCATCTGCTTCCTATGATTTTGTAAAGAACACTCTCCATGTAACTTCTCTGGTAGACAATGACATAGGCTATGCACAGATGGGCCTGGGTGCTATGACATATGGTATTTCACCTTTGGAAATGGCCGCTGCTTATGCTATTTTCGGTAATGGCGGTAAATATACCACACCATATTGTTATACTACAGTAGAAGACGCCAACGGCGAAGTTCTGCTGGAATCCAAAGTTACAACTGTTCAGGCTATTTCTGAAGAAACAGCATACATTATGAACCGCGCACTTAAACAGGTACTGGTTGATGGTACAGGTGCTGGTCTGGCTACAGAACGTATGGATTCTGCAGGTAAAACTGGTACTACATCAGACGACAAAGACCACTGGTTTATCGGTGTTACACCATATTACTCAACAGCTGTATGGTGGGGTTATGACGAACCTGCTACACTTTCTGTAAGCTATTCTACACATCCACCTACCACAGCATGGCGTAATGTAATGAACAAAGCCCAGAAAAATCTTCCACTGAAGAGTTTTGATGTGCCTTCGGACATTCAGGTTATTGAATTCTGTAAAGAATCCGGCAACCTTGCTAATGGTAACTGCCCAGGCAGGGAACAGGGCTATTATACAGCTGACAATATGCCAGGATACTGCTCAAGACATTAATATAATAAAAATAAAAGTACACTCTCTTAAAGGGAGTGTACTTTATTATATGTATCAGAATTCTCTTTTGTTAAAGCTTTCCACAAACCATGGATCAGGACAGATAAAACCTTTACCTGACAGATATCCATATTCAGGATGGTCTATCTTACCGAATGCTATTTTACGGCTGCAAAGTGTCTGATATTTCAGTTTCAGCTGACGATTAAGACTGTTTATACCGTATCGGCTGTCACCCAATACAGGCATGTTCAGATAGGCCAGATGGGCGCGTATCTGGTGAGTGCGTCCGGTTATAAGACCTACTTTCAGCAGAGAGTAGTCATTATAGCTTTCCAGCAATGTAACCTGCGTCTGTATAGGTTTTGAATTATTGTCTTTACTTTTATCACTTATGGTTACATAACCTTGTTTTGCATTTTTAGTAAGATATGCAGAATACAGGGCATTTTTCTTCTTAGGTATACCTTTTACTATACAGATATATTCCTTTTCCAGACTTTTATCACGGAACATATCCAGCATAAACTTAAGAAATGTTTCATTCTTGGCAAGCATAACCAGACCTTGTGTACCTGTGTCCAGTCTGTGGCACAGGGCAGGAGACCGGTCAATATTATTTATGTAATAGTAGTTTTTAACTCTGTTTATGAGAGTATCAAAATTCTGCCAGTTGTCGTCATTTACAGGTATTCCGGCAGGCTTGTTCACTACCAGAAGATTGTCATCTTCGTATATTATTTCCAGATTTTTACTACTGAATTTAAAGGCATTATTTATATTCGGTTTTTCAAGATATGAATCATCTATGAAAAGATTGATAATATCGCCTTTTTTTAACGGAGTATTCAGCGGTACTTTTTTACCGTTTAATTTTATTTTATTGTTTCGTAAAAATTTGTTCAAAGTACCGGTTTTCAGCATAGGGTAAGTTGCCGAAAGAAATCCGGAGAGGCTGGCCTCGTTTTTCTGTATATGTATCTGTTTCAATTTAAATTCCTCTGTAATATTTGTTATACTACTATACCATATTTCTATTCCTAAATCTACATTATCACTGTAATATTGACAAAATATAGCTATGAATATAATATTATAATTACGAAAATTATGGGGGATATTATGGATAAAACAAAACATCCTGACTGGCTGATAATAGCCACATATGGTATTATGGCTTTTGCCCGTGCAGGTAAAGATCTATTGACCTTTCCTGATATGGTTATCAGCGGTATTGCTGGCATTTTACTGGGCTATGTTATAGTAAAGATAGAGAAATTAAATCAGCCCGTATATATATGTCGTGGCGCAGGTGCATTTTTTGCCGCCCTGCTTATTATAGAGATATGCTTCCGCACAGGTTTTGTTAACAGTGAAGTTATAGATGTTATTGCTGCTATGATTCCACCTGCTGCTGCGGGCGCCATGCTGATTGAAGGCATGTGCACATTCCGCAATATTTCCGGCAGAAAAAAGGTGATGAACGCTGTGCTCGTATCAATATTTCTGGCGCTGGGCGTATTCATGGCGTTGATAATTACTAAAATCAGAGGGGTTTCGGTAATATGATAACAGATATATTAAAAATTGCATTTTATTGCGGATTCCTCAGTGCAGGTATAGCCATATTACGCGGTGCAAAAATTAAACTGGTTACATACATCTATCCTGCAGCATTCTGTGTGGCTTTTGTATTTAACTATCTGCATTTGTCAGGGCACACACTTGTGGCTGGAATTTCAGGCGGTTTTCTTGCGGCAGTACTTATGGGTATCAGTCACCGTATGGGTAAACACGGTTATCTTTTTATAGTTATTCCTGTTATTTACTGCATAGGTCCTGGCGCATCTTTTTATAAAGTTTTTCTTGGTCTTATGACTCAGGACTGGCCGCTGGTTTCTTATCACTTTACATATATGCTGAAAGTGGCATTTGGTATTACCGGAGGAATTTTTGCTGGTACATCGGTCATGAATAAAATTACCGGTAAAAAATCTGAAGAATTTTAAAAAAGTATTGACATTGACGTAACGTAAACCTGTATACTGTTATCAGAACATGTATACAGGTTTAATTTATTTTTCAGAGGTAGTTATGGACAAAGAATATAATATCGGTCAACTGTCAGATATAGCTGGAATATCCAGCAGAACATTACGATATTATGATGAAATAGGTTTGCTTAGACCCAGTGGTAAAAACCGTTCCGGATACAGGTTTTATACACAGTCGGAGGTTGATATTCTTCATCAGATTATGTTTTACAGGCAATCAGGTATGGCCTTGAATGATATTAAAGCTATAATCTGTTCACAAGATTTTGACCCGCTGAATGCAATGGAGCAACACAAGGAGAAGTTGTTGCAACAGCGCAAAGAACTGGATAATCTAATCAAAAATGCTGAAAAAACAATAAAAATGCTGAAAGGAGAAACCATGATGAATAACAAAGAAAAATTTGAAGCTTTCAAAGCCGGGCTTGTAGAAGAAAATGAAAGAAAGTACGGTAAAGAAATAAGAGAAAAATATGGTGACGAAGCTGTAAACGCCAGAAATCAGAAACTGCTGGACATGAGCCGGGAAGAATACAGGAATTTGGAAGAGGTTAATGAAGCGCTGAATGAAGCACTACGGGCTGCGGTAGAGAATGGAGATCCATCATCAGCCATAGCACAGAAAGCTTGTGAACTTCATAGAAGATGGCTGGGATTCTACTGGAATTTTTACAGTAAAGAAGCACATCTTAATCTGTGTATGATGTACACACAGGATGAAAGATTCAAAGAATATTATGAAAAAATTGCAGAAGGTGGCGCAGAGTTCCTCTACAAAGCTATGCAAATATACCTTGCATAATAAAATAAAGGCACCCTTAATGGGTGCCTTTTAAATTAAAATTATAAGTTGTACATTATACGGGATACAAGATAAATACAACCAGATGCAATTGAAAGAATGCCGATGAGTTTGGCAGCGATTAAATCTTTTTTCAACAGGTAAATACCTGCAGGAATTAGTAAAATAAGTAATAGAAACACGGGTTCTGTAAATATTGTATCTATCATCATTCGCTCTGCGGATGGGGTAGCAGAAACACTATACAACATACCTGTACTCCTTTACATAAATTTCCTTATATTGATTATAATCTATCCAGTAAAGAAAAGTGTAAATAATCAGTTAAATTATGTTAACAATATGTAAACTTAAAATATTTCTTTTATATCGTTATCGTTTATAATTATTCCCTGTCCATCTTCCAGGCATATAACAGGAATGCCGGTTTTACGCTGGTAAGTTTTTACTCTTTTTTCAAAAGAATCTATACTTTCTATATATCGGGTTCGGTGTGGCAGATGTTCGATGCCATTTGTCAGATTTAAACCTGTAAAGTCTTTTAGCTTCACACGTTTGTTCATTCTTGGTATTAAATCGCGTATAAGCTCAAGATTTGCCTGCATTATAAGGCTTCCGGCAGAAACTCCGACTATAATACGCTCATTTGCCGCTGTTTTTAGGTGATTTTCTACGCAACATTGTTTTATTGTGCTCAGCAGATAAAACACATTTCCACCGCAGATATAGAGAATATCATACTCATTTAGCTTGTCGTTATTATCAATGCCAAAGTAAAAGAATTCGCATGTCAGACCGTATTTTTTTAGTTCAGCGATAGTTTTTTCTAGCCATATATCCTTGTCTTTTTCCTTTTCCATGGCAGTAGGGATAACAGCACATTTCATATTTGTGTTGCGAATCGCCGATAAAAACTCATTCTGTAACTCTTCACTTGTTAGCCCATTAGATGTAAGAAAAATCATTCAGTGTACTCCTTGAACACAGGATATCAGTATTCATAAAACAGTTGTGGTTTATTTGTTATGATAGCAATTTCGTGATTATTGAACTGATACATATAGTCGGCGTCTTCTATTCTGTCAACTGTCCATGCATAGCAGTCTATACCAGCTTCTTTCAGTTCGTCGAAAATGGCCTGATCGTAGTTATAGAACAGCATAGAGATAAAATTACAACCACATGCTTTCAGTTCTTCTACCATCATATATGGTTTATCCATAAACAGCAGCCCCAGATCATATTCACAGCCAGCATCGTGAAGTTTCTTCATAATACGGTGGTCAAATGATTTGAAACACAACATTTCGTGTGGTACACCTTTGCTGTCTTCCAGAATGTAAGGAACAATCTCATCATTCAGGCAGTATTCGGATTTGATTTCACAAACCAGTCTTTTTTTACCGTCGATCATTTTAAGCAGATCTTTATACAGCATGATTTTGGTATCTTTAAATTCTTCGCCAAACCAGCCACCAAAATCAAATTCTAGAAGTTCTTCGTATGTATAGTCAGCGATTCTGCCTTTACCGTTGCAGCATCTGCCAAGAAATGGGTCATGTGCAACTACTACTTTTTTGTCTTTTGTCAGATGAACGTCACATTCAATTGCCCATACTTTGTCATTTTCCAGTGCCATTCTAAAACCGTGAATTGTATTTTCTGGTGCCAGGGATGCCCAGCCTCTGTGACCTATAATTCTTTTCATTTTTACACTCCTTGAGTATATTGTTAGTCATATTCTATCATCATATTTCATAAGGAACAACATCTATTTACAACTTTATTATGTAATGTTAAAATTTAATATCATAAAAGGAGTGATACTATGAATTTTACAGAAAAGAAAAACGAATTTTTTGACCGTTTGGGCGAAAACTGTTATATGGTACTGGCTACAACACACAACGATTATCCTCTGGCCAGTATGATGACTTGCGTAGTGTTTGATGGTGCAATCTGGATGCAGACAGATAAAAAATTTCCAAAATACGACCAGATTAAAAATAACAGTCAGGTAGCGCTGTGCAAAGGACCAGTACAGATAGAAGGTAAAGCACTGCTGTGTGGTCATCCACTGGACGAGGGGAATGAAAAATTTGCAGAAATGCTGAAAAAATATTATCCTGACAGCTATGAAATGTATTCAAAGGTTGAAACTGAAGTAGTTATAAAAATTATTCCGGAAAAAGCAATAGATTGGCTGTATGAAAAAGGCGACAGTTGTATATATCATCTGGACTTTGTAAACGAAAAAGTAGATGTTCAGATATATAAAAACAGCAAATAAGGATATTATAGCGATATCAGATTCACATATCAGTGATAATATATTATCAGTGAGGTGATTATATGAATAACAGGAAAAACAAAGCATTGGCAGCTGTGTGCCGGACAATGCTCGTTATATTGGTTGCAGCTTTTCTTATATTGTCAGTTGAAAGACGGTATAAAGTAGAAAATGCTGTTATTAAGGCTACAGAAGCAGATATTATACAGATGTATGCCGAGTCTGTGGATCGGGCTGATATTGTTGAAAGCACGGTCGGCTTTTACACTGAAAACGGGCTGAATACAGCTATAATTAAATTTAATACAGGCACTGATAGTATAGCTGAAACAGAAGGGTTCAACTGTGTTATACGAGAAAGTGACTTTTTGAGCCAATTGAAAGGATCTCTGGAAGCAAGACATGTACAGGTATATGTGTTATTGGATTGCACTGAGCTTACAAATGAAGATGTACTTTCCGCAATTGAATACCTGAAAAAAGAAACCGCTTTCGCAGGCATTGTTATAAAAGGGTTGAGTACAGACAGCGAAATTTTCCCGGTTGCATATGAAACTGTCAGGAAAGGATTTATAAAACCACAGTTCATATTTCAGACAGATAACTATGAAAGTCTACGGACGATTCCTGCATCCTGCAAACCGGATGGTGTAATCATCGAAAACATGGATGTGCATCAGTATATACGGCTTAAAAATAATGGTTACAGAGAAGAGAATGTATTATTGCACTATACTTCGTCATCAATAGAAAGTGATATTTTTGCGCTTACAAACTTTGATAACCTTGATGGTGCTGTGCTGGCGACTTTATTGGATGATGAAATATCACAGGACCTTCTGGACTGTTTTATCCCGGATGGAAATATTCCGTCTTTCGGTTACACAGCCCCACAGAATTTTACAGTGACATATCCAGAAAAGGATATGTCCACATATTATGACGGTATTTTTGTAACGGGTACCGGTGCGGATAATGGTGTGATTACTATAAATGATACCGAATATCCTGCACAATATGATGGTACTTTTGGTGTCTATCTGGCGCTTGAAACCGGTGACAATGAGCTGAATATCAGACGGGGCAGTGAGTCTCGTACCATTACGGTTACTCGTAAAACTTATTCATATTCAGGTGGTGGTGCCACATCTACTCCATGGGATGACAGTAAAAAGCTGAATAAAGGGCAGGTGGTGGTAACTACCGCCCGGTTGACAGATGTCCTTAATGATGCAGATGATGATTCTTCAATAATGGCAGGTCTGGAAAAAGGTACATTATTGAAAGTAATATCTTCACATGAAACTAAACGTGACGGCAAAAAGACCTATGCTTACCAGTTGTCTAATGGAGGTTTTGTATTGGCGGCAGATGTGGAGGTTACGGAATATATAACATCAGATTATAAAATAGCGAAAAAATCCAAAAACAGTAAAAACACAACGGCCACATCATATACACTTATGTCACAGCCTGTTGTGTCAGAAATAAAATACGAAGCACTGGACACTGGCGATGAAGTAATTACATTTATTGTAAATAATAGTCCAGGTGTATTTACCCATCAGGATGACGATGCACTTACTCTCCATTTTCTTGATGCAGTTGCTGAAAATCTGGCTCTGATGCCGACGGAGTTCTTTTCGGAATATTATGTTGTACAGCAGGATAATGGGGTAAGGCTTACAATGCAGTTTTCAGGTGAAAAACAGCTGTGGGGATACGATGTATCTTCAGAAGAAAATGCAGTGAAACTTTATCTGAAAAAAGCACCGGAACTGAAAACAGGTGACAGACCTCTGTCTGATGTGACAATTATGCTGGATGCAGGTCATGGCGGTAAGGATAATGGCGCCATTGGTGTGGCAGGCATAGCATCGGCCACAGAGAAAGATTTGAATCTGGCGGTGGCTCAGGCTACGAAGTATTTGCTGGAAGAAAAAGGCGCTTCTGTAATAATGACCAGAGATGATGACACATTCTTTACACTGGAAGAAAGACGCAATCTTTCACGCACAGCAAAGCCTGATATATTTGTGGCAGTTCATCATAATAGTATGGACTATTCATACGACTCCACAAAAGCCTATGGCAGTGAATGTTATTATTTTACACGGCGTAGCAAAAAACTGGCAGGCTATATGAGTGATAATGTATCACAGTTTACGGGCAGGCGAAACCGTGGTGCCAAAAAGGGATATTATTATGTTACCCGTACAGATATAGCACCTAGTGTTCTGATGGAGTATTCGTTTATAATAAATCCAGCGGATTATTCAACTACGTATTCAGATATTGATATTTACAGGGCGGCTTATGGTACGGTCCAGGCTATAGTGAAAGCGATACAGAAATAATGAAATATACAAATATTGTTCAGGGGATATTTATTTCCCGTCCTAACAGATTTATAGCGAAAGTAGAAATAGAAAATATAGAACATACTGTACATGTGAAAAACACTGGCAGATGCAAAGAATTGCTTATACCGGGTGTGACCGTATACCTTCAGTATTCAGATAACCCTGCCAGAAAAACAGCATACGACCTGATTGCAGTACAGAAAGGTCACAGAGTTATTAATATGGATTCACAGGCACCAAATACAGTTTTCCGGGAGTGGGCAACACAGAATTATCCGGGTGCAGTTATTAAAAGGGAAACTACCTACAAAGATTCCAGATTTGATTGCTTTATTTCCGATGGTGAAGATAAAATTTTTACAGAAGTAAAAGGTGTTACTCTTGAAG
This sequence comes from Oscillospiraceae bacterium, assembly GCA_017547525.1. Classification (GTDB taxonomy): domain Bacteria; phylum Bacillota; class Clostridia; order Oscillospirales; family Ruminococcaceae; genus RGIG3102. The sequence continues at coordinate 3,293 of JAFYPL010000027.1, read as the reverse complement.
AAGATGGTTACGTACGATTTCCAGATGCACCTACTGAACGTGGTATCAAACACATACGCGGACTTATAGATGCTGTAGCTAACGGATATAAAGCACAGGTGTTTTTTGTAATACAGATGGAAGATGTAAAATCCTTTTCGCCTAATTACGATACCCAGCCACGGTTTGGGCAGGCGCTTAAAGAAGCCCGTGATATGGGAGTGAATATACTGGCATATAGCTGTAAAGTTACTCCTGAAAGTCTGGAAATAGACAAACCAGTACCGGTAATACTTTAAACAAAAACTATCCTTCTGGCGGAGGATAGTTTTTTATTTCCCGGGTTATTTTTATTAACATAACGAATAAGATTAACTATATAATTTACGGGAGGTAATTATGTTTTCTGCCATCATAAGTATTATTCTGGGTAAAATGTTGCTTTTTGCACTGCATCTGGAAAGTCGCACATTACCAAAGCCACTTACAGAGAAAGAAGAAAAGGAAGAATTCAATAAATATCACAATGGCGATAAGCAAGCAAGAGACAGGTTAATAAAACATAATCTGCGTTTAGTTGCTCATGTAGTAAAAAAGTTTTCTGCAAATACTCAGGATATAGAAGATATGATAAGTATAGGTACAATAGGCCTGATAAAAGCTGTACAGAATTTTTCTTATGATAAAAGTACACGCTTTTCAACTTATGCAGCGAAATGTATAGAGAACGAAATACTTATGAGTTTCCGCAGGCAAAAAGGCAGTGAAAATATTGTGTCATTAGATGATATGCTGGAAATGAATAACGATGTCAGTCGGTTATCTTTAAAAGACAGTATTGCCGATGAGTTTGACGTGACAGATTGGTGTCGGAAAAAAGAAGAAAAAGAAATGATACATAAACTTGTGTCGCATAAACTGTCAGGCAGGGAAAGACAGGTAATAGTAATGAGATATGGCCTTAATGGCGCTGCACCTATGACACAGCAACAGGTGTGTGAAATACTTGGAATCAGCCGCAGTTATGTTTCCAGAATAGAAACGAAAGCAATAGGAATATTAAGAGATAACATATACAAATGAATACACATCACCCTTGTGACGATAATAGTTATGGGGGTGTTTTTTTGACGGAGAAGAAACTGTTGAAACTAGTATATCTATTTGTGGTTTTTGCGTTTATTCTGCAGTTAAGAATGGTTTTCATAATATGTAATGATTATTATGAAAAAGCCATACGGCAGACAGTAAAACACGTGAATATATCTACAGGCAGAGCGGATATAACCGATTGTAACCTGAAAAAAATCACAGGTACAGAAGATGAGATAAAAGTATTGATTACTTCGCAAACTAATCTTCAGGATATTTACGAAAACATACGCCCACAGGACAGGGAGAAATTTTATAACAGAATACAAAATGAAACAAGGATGGTTGTCAACCTGGCAAATCCCATAGATTCTGAAACTATATATACAACGACCAAAAGATATTCTTCATCAAACATAGCACAGCATCTCATAGGCTATACTGATTCTGACAGCAACGGTTTAACAGGCATAGAAAAAGCATTTGATGTGAAATTGAAAGATAAGGGCGAAAAAATCACATTGTCATTCAATGTAAACGGAAATGGGGATATATATGGGGATGTTCACAGTAGTATTTCTGATGAAGCACAGGTATTGTCTCTTACAGTAGACAATTCTATACAAAGAATGTGTGAAAGCGTAGCAAGGGAATATATATCAAACGGTAGTATAGTTATTATGGAAACAGCAACAGGTAAAATAAAGGCTATGGTTTCCATGCCGTGCTATGATGCCAATAATATTGCTGCCAGTCTGGATGAACCTGATTCTCCTTTACTGAACAAAGCGTTACAGGCATATGAACCCGGTAGCGTTATAAAACCGCTATGGGCAGCGGCTTTTCTGGAAAACGGTATAGATAAAGAAAAACTGTATGAATGTAAAGGATATACAGATGTAAATGGGCATATCTACCATTGTGCAAATAATAATGCTCATGGTATGGTGGATATGGAACAGGCGTTGATAGTTTCGTGCAACTGCTATTTTATAGATACAATGATTGAAAACAAGGGATACATTCAAAAACAGTATACAAACCAGGTAAATATTGGCAGATCGATTACTCTGTGTCAAAATTACACTACCAAAAGCGGATATTTTCCGCGGGCCGAAAAACTTAAAAATACAGGGGTACAGTCTGCAGTCAGTTTCGGTCAGGGAGATTTTCTTGTAAGTCCTGTGCACGTGGCAGCATATATGAATATATTCGCCAATGACGGAATATATGTTTATCCGCAGATTGCAGAAGGAATGTTTTTAAAAGAAACAGGGGAGAAAACGGAAAATCTGTATAATTATCAGAGTAAAAGGGTTATATCGCAACATACAGCAGAAACAGTAAAAAATATGCTGAAGAAGGTAGTGGAAAAAGGTAATGGAGGTAGAGCCAATCCGGAATATTTAACGGCGGCTGGAAAAACAGGAACTGCCCAGACCGGGAAAACGGATGAAAATGGTGAAGAGATATTCGTGTCATGGTTTTGTGGTTTTTATCCCGGAAACAGCCCGGAATATACCATATGTGTAATGCTGTATGATGGGGGAGAAAGCAGTTACTCAACCACACCATTGTTCAAAAAAATCTGTGATAATCTGTACTATCTGCGATATGCAGAATAATATATATTACTTGACAAACAGTATAAAAAATATTAAAATATTCTTTGTAATGAATAATAAAAGGCCATAAAAGGGAATAATAATATATTCTTTTATCAGAGAAGAGTCGGTTGGTGCGAGACTTTTAAAAGAGATATTAAGAGCCACCCTTTTGCTACCGGTGAAATAAATCGGTCGTATATGCGGCGTTAACGCATATCAAAGTGACACACTACAGGTGTGTAATTTGGGTGGTACCACGGTGTTTAATCGTCCCATAGGATTTTTCCTATGGGACTTTTGTTTTTCATACAATATACGTAATTTTTATAAGAGGTGACTATTATGGAATGGACTTCATTGAATGATCTGCGTGAAAATACCTGTCATTCTTCCAGAAAAAAAATCATACTCGTCTTGACTCATTCCCACTGATTCCTCAGGACGATAACCGCCTGCTGCTGATCAACTCCGGTATGGCTCCACTGAAAAAATACTTTATGGGTCAGGCTACAATGCCTAATAACCGTGCTACTACATGTCAGAAATGTATCAGAACTCCTGACATTGAACGTGTAGGTATCACAGCTCGTCATGGTACATTCTTCGAAATGCTGG
>JAFYPL010000026.1 GCA_017547525.1 Oscillospiraceae bacterium | reverse complement strand
GGAAGGCACGGGAAACCAGGCTGGAGAGAAAGAGGAAACCGAAGAAGCGAGAGCGGAGGCGGGCATCAGGGAAGCAGCTGTGAGGCGGAACTGAGAAGAGAAGGAAAGGAAGAACAGAGGCTTAGTAGTCAGAACCCAAAACTGAGACGGACGAAAGAAAGTCAAAACAGAGGGGGTCAGAAAGCGGAAAGGAAACAGAGCAATCTGTGGAATGGACGGCCCAGAGAAAGTCGCAAGACAAGGGTGAGTCGGAGGAAGCATCTGCGGGGATTGAATCCGACGGAAGACAAAAGGAAATTGCAGACGAAACAATCGTCAGGCAGTGAGTGGAAGCCGCAAGGCAGAAACCACCGCTTGATGAAAGTGGAGATATAGAGAAACAGCCTCGACTGAAAAGTCGGGGCTTTTTTATTTGTTGCATACTTAAATTATAATTAAATAGGAATATATATAACAAAACGCACAGAGTTGTTGCTCTGTGCGTTTTCTTTTTAGGAGTTATGTTCAACCAGCTGTTTTCAGCTGACTTTTTATTATTTCCCTGTTTCCAGACGGCTGACCATAGCAGTGCCCGCCAGCGGGCATTTTGTGTAGCATATGCCACAGTCATCACAGTCCATATAGCGTATGTAACATTTGCCATCTTCACCTGTGTAGATGGCACCTTCCACACAGTTTTCCATACACTGACCACAGCCTGTGCACCGGTCTGTTATTTTGTATGTCATAGGCAGTTTTTCTGCGCCACCAAAGGCAAAACGCATACGGCGTATTTTTTCTTCTGCATACAGGTGGAACATTTCACCTTCGCCTCTTTCCAGTTTATATACTACGATGATACCAGGGTTTTTACGGTACATTTTTACTGTACCCGGGTTAAGTTTGAAAAATTCATCCCACACCCATTTGTCGTCTGTAACATCTTTTACCCATGCACGGATTTTCAGGGCGTATTTCATGTCTATGCTTGTATTAAGAACGATTTCAGGTCTTTCGCACAGCTGTTTATAAAAAGGTTTACCCTTGCTGGTCATAAAGTAGATATTTCCGTCTGGCAGAATGTTAAAGTCTATAATTCTGTTTTCAGGCTGGCCGTTGTTTACAGTTGCTGTAGGCATGAAACGCACTTTATAAATAAGCTCAACCGCTTTTTTATAAACTTCCTCGTCGGTGTTTTTATCTGTAAGTCCCCAAAGAATGTCGTCAACTTCCCAAGTAAGATTTCTGGTATCCATAGTTTTCCTCCGATTGATAAAATATTTTGTGTGTTTGATTATACCTTTGGTATAACCAGTGCGGCTGACGAAAGCTGATAAAAAATATGCGGCCTTAAAGTTTTACTGATTCAGAAGCCATCGGATAAAAAAATGCCCTCCCGGTGCACCTGCACCAAGAGGACGATAAATACCGTGGTTCCACCTCTCTTTATTACTGCCTTGCGGCAAGTAACCTCATCGAGTACTAACATACTCTTTCGCGATAACGGGCGAAGGTTCCGATTCAGTCTACTGAGGGTCTGCGCCCTGTTCGGTGAATAGCTCAAAGATGTGTTCAGCCCTAACTTCATGACCCCTTACACCATCCGGAGCCTCTCTGCGAATCCATATAAAGCCTACTATTTCTTATCAATGCTTTTTTCAGATGTATTAAATTTAAACCCAGTGTACTCCATGAAAATGCATTTGTCAACAACAGAATTACAAAAATGTTGGTTTTTCACGTTGTTTTGTTCTTTGTTGATTCTTATTGACGGATAAATATATTATCGGCTTATATATTGATATAAAATATGCTATAATAATCCAAAGTAATATTTTAAGAGGTAACAGATTATGAGCGAAAATTTTAAATTCTGGGACAAATATATGAATCTTGAACAGGAAGAACTGAAACTTTTTAATTTCATTCTTCAGTTTGATTTTGGCGAAGGAAACATGGAATATTCCTGCGAAGAGTTGAAAGAGGCAGGTATTACAGTAAATCAGGTACTTGGTTGTCTGAAATTTATTGTCTGCGGTTACAATGACGGCAAAAACAACTATCTTGCTTTTCTTGATATTGCCGAAGAAGGCGGTGTAGGTTATAACTTTTTCCGGGAAGGCAGTGAAGAGCCAGTCGAAATCGAAGATGAAGAAATTGTTGCCGCTAATATATATGCCATAGTAAGCGATACACTGTTTGATACATTCGGAAATAAATAAAATAAAAGACAGGCTGTAAAGCCTGCCTTTTTATTTTGACTGTGTTAATTACTGAGTAACAGAATAGGTTTTTCAGCAGCCCAGCAGCGGCTGGTCAAATTCATACAGAGCTTCGTTTATATCAAATACATCGTAGTTTTTACTACGGATAAAATATTCGATGATAATATCAAATTTACTGGAGTGAGACAGTGCGAGTCCTGCTTTTCGCAGCATGTCTTCCGTTTCTGGAAGAGAAAGACGGAGAGAAATGGCAAATGCGATAACCGTAGGTTTACTTGGCTTATAATTTTTGTTGTTTTTGATTTTGTTGAACAGTTTGCGGTCTATGTTGGCCTTTTTGTAGCACTCTACCTCTGTCATGCCTTTTTCTTTGATTTTTCGCAGAAGCATTTCAGAAAAACTTTCGTCCATCCGTTTCAGATATTCTGAAAGAGAGCGTGACGGCATGTCGGACTTCGGTGCAGCTGTCCGGGCGCTTCTTTCACTATAGGCCCACCCGTCTTCATCCATATCTATGCTATAGCTGGCGCTGTAGAGGGGACGGATGCGCCGGAAATTACCATGCTCTTCCACATATCTGTCATCTATGTACTGCTGGATATCCAGTCTCATCTTGCTGCTGGCAGAAACGCTGATTTTGTCAAATACCACCAGATAAACCATCATTTCGTTTTCAGATAGAAACTCTTTTATGGTGTCTATGGCCACACGGATTGCCTGGTCTTTAGGATAGCCGTATGCCCCGGATGAAATCAGCGGGAAAGCTACGCTTTCGCAGCTATACTCTTTCGCAATGGTCATACTGGAGCGGTAACAGCTAACCAGCAGGTCTTTTTCGTGATATGCGCCGCCATTCCATACAGGCCCCACAGTGTGGATAACGTATTTTGCTGGCAGATTATAGCCTTTTGTTATTTTTGCTTTGCCAGTTTCACATCCGCCCAGAGTAGCACATTCTTCCAGTAGCCGTGGACCGGCTGCACGGTGAATGGCACCGTCCACACCGCCACCACCCAGCAGACTGTTTTTAGCGGCGTTGACAATGGCGTCAACCTTCATTTTTGTTATATCATTTCGCACCAGTAAAAACGGCATAGTATCGCTCCTGTTTTCAATATATAATTACATTATAAAAAAACTATTTGGATTAAGCAATGTCAATGTTAAAAAAAATATGGCCGGAGAGGTTTCATGTTGACATTTACAGAAAAATGTACAAAAAGCCAGTATATATTCGGCATAAAAAAACTAACTGAATTTTAGCTGTTTCGACGTTTTTTGACGCGTTGATTATCATTTCGTTTACAAAACTACATGACATATGCTAATATATCTTTATATAGTTATCGCTCATGCATATGGATAATTGTTTATTTTTGGAAAGAAAACTTATTCGGAATGACACAACAAGATCAACGTACTAATCAATGTAATAAATTTTCAGTTTATTAAGATACTTTAAAGCATTTGCTCACGTTTTTAATGTGGGTAGATGCTTTTTGCTTTTGTAAAAACAAATCAGCGCTCCGGATTTGTCACAGCTGTATGAACAGTCCGGATAATTGAGGGAAAAGAGAGGTATATTATGAAAAGATATGTAAGCCTGCTCATGACACTTGTGCTGCTTGCCGGCCTGTGGGTAAAGCCACCTACAGTTTATGCATCGGAAAAAGCCAGCGAATCAAGAGCTATTGCCATAGTTTTTGACAACTCTGGTTCTATGTACGACGAAGGCGACCAGGCATGGTGCAGAGCAACCTACGCTATGGAGGTATTCGCTTCCATGCTGAACGAAGGGGATGTGTTACAGATTTACCCTATGCATCCTATTACCATAGGTGGTCAGAAATACACCATGAACTCCCCTTTTATAATAAGAAATGCTGAACAGGCATCCTACATACGTGATATCTTTACAGAAGATGCCGGCGGCACCCCTATCGAAAGTGTGGACTGTGCCATCAGTGGTCTTCAGAATATGCAAGCGGATAAAAAGTATATGATTGTTCTGACAGACGGCGGCACATTCTCCAAAAACGGCGGCGGCCTGAGCAAAGACAGAACAACAGTGGAACTGGATAAACGTATACAGGCCACAGCAGGCCCGGACATGACCGTTATGTATCTGGGTATCGGTTCAGAGGCATGTATACCTACCACGCAGCAGTCAGAGTACTTTGTAAAAAGACAGGCTGTAAACACAGCTGACGTACTGGCCACACTGACAGAAATGTCAAACCTGGTTTTTGGTCGCGATACATTACCTAAAAACCATATTTCAGAAAAAACAATAGACTTTGATATTTCCATCAGCAAACTTATTGTTTTCGTGCAGGGTGACAACATCGCTGACCTGAGTGTAAAAGGTGAAAAGGACGCACCTGTGGGCCTGCTGACTGGTACCAGACAGACACAGTACTCCACAAAAGGCGCCGGGGATTATAACAGCGTTCCGGATACTTCCCTGCAGGGTATGATGGTTATTTATGAAGACTGTGCCGCAGGTAAATACGTAATCAATTACACCGGTACAGCCACCAGCGTGGAAGTTTACTATGAACCTGATGCTGATCTGGATTTTGTTTTCACAGACTCCAAAGGCAGAAACGTGGACCTTAAATCTTTGTACGAAGGCGAATATAAAGTAAGTTTTGGTATGAAAGATGGCCAGACAGGCGAACTTATTTCATCTGACCTGTTGGGTAATCCACACTATGACGGCAAATATTATATAAATGGGCAGGAAACTACTTTCACCCATGACGGCTACAGCGGTGAAGTACCTATAAGCCTGAAAATGAACGATACTTTCGGGGCTGACCTTACCGTTACATATCTCAGTGGTTACACTATTTCCAAAGACTCCTCCGACTTCGGCTGGCCGGATGGCGGTGTACAGGTGCTGGCACCACCTTTGGGCAGGTTTGAAGTGGACCTGAATGTACCACAGGATTACATACTGATAAAAGAAATTGACGATTCTGAAAAAATCACAGCTGAACTCACAATCGAAGGAGAAAAGCTGACAGCAGAAGAATTTGCAGCTGTTACAATGGCGGTGGATACAGAGGGCGTAAACTATACACTGACACCGGTACCGGAAGAATCACTGTACGAAATCCAGCTGCAGAATACAGACGGAATCGAAGAAGGCAAATACAAAATCACAGCCAATGCTACTTATCTGGATATAGCAGGCAGAAACGCACAGGCTGATGACGATGCAAAAGTTAAACTGGGCAATCTGCCACTGTGGTTGCTATGGACGATCAGACTGGGTATTCTGTTATTACTGTTTATTATCATCTGGCTGATTCTTCACATTAAAGTACTGCCTAAATATGCACATACAACCAGAAAACTCAGCTCTATGTACTTTGATGGTGATGATGTGACACAGGCCACTAACTTTATGGCAGAAATCAAGAAAAAAGGTGGTAAAGTACAGGCACAGTATGGCGGTAAAAAATTTGGTATTACCATGAACGTGGTACCGGGACAAGCAAGCTTTCTGTACAAATCCCAGAAAAGAAGAAGTGCAGAAGTAAAACCGCTTTCAGTAAGAAAATTCGGCTCTGCGAAAATAGAAGAAGCCATGATTGGCAGTGTAAAATATGTACTAGATGACGTAACCGGAAAGCTGGTTCCGGCCATTCCGAATCAGAAACCATTTAACCTGACACACGGTTCAATGATAAGATATTCCGGTAAAATACAGGATGCCGGTATGGAAAAAAATTTTGAAGTAACGTCAAAACTGAGTTTCACTAAAAAATAAAACTGAAGGAGAAAAGTTATGGAAAACAGGAAAGAAAAGTTAAAACCTAATGAAGTTGCAGCCCCTACTTTATTTGTTGGCGTGGGTGGTACAGGTTGTAAAATCGTTAAAAAAGTTGCCGACTTATGTGCACCTGAAGAAAAGGAAAACATAAACTTCCTTTGCCTTGATACTAACGTTAACGACCTGTCCGATATCGCAACCGGTAAATCAAAAATTTACTGGGTACAGACATCAAATACACAGACAGTAGGCAGCTATCTGGACTACGACGAAGAAGCACGTAAAAAATGGTTCCCTAAAAATGCAGTTATGTACGACAAAACTGTTTCCGAAGGTGCTGGCCAGGTTCGTGCTATTTCCAGACTGGCTCTGAATGCTACTATCAAAACAGGTAAAATCCGTCCGCTGTACGATTCTATCGATGACCTGTTCCGCAAAACAGGTAAAGGTATGAAGCAGGCAATGCGTGTTGTCATCGCTTCTACAGCTTCCGGTGGTACAGGTTCCGGTATCATACTGCCACTCAGTATGTTCATCCGTGACTACGTAAAAGAAAAATATCCTAACACCAGCCTTATCGTGCGTTCGCTGGTTCTTCTGCCAGAAACTCTGGACAGTGTTATCGACTCCCAGACAGAACGTGACAGTCAGGCACGTAACGCATACGCTACAGTAAAAGAACTGAACGCATTTATGATGAAAGGTTCAGGTTTTATTGATCTGGATGATGACCTCAGACAGTTCAGCGACCTGCATATCAACGTTTCTATCGCTGGTTCCGATAAACAGAAATCACTGTCTCTGCTGCCTATGGACTTCTGCTTCCTTATGGACGGCCAGGACGCTGAAGATAGCACAATGATCAGTATCGGTCAGTACATCGAACAGGCTGCACAGGCTCTGTACGAACAGAACATCGGTCCAATGCAGAAAAAAGCGTTCTCTGTAGAAGACAACATCATCAAAGAAATGACAAAACCAGGTAACTACGGCCGTAACCGTTTCGGTGGTATCGGTGCCGGTGTTATCCGCTATCCATACGAAAAAGTAGCTGATTACGTAGCTTACGATCTGGCTATCGACAGTATCGGTGGTGATGGCGACGCTACAAAATGGACAAAATATGACAATATGATCCGATCATATAAAGATGAACAGAAAAAACGTGGCGTTCCAATGTCTACATGGGATTCTGACGGTAAAGTTTACTGCGATTCCCTGCTGAATGCAAAAGACCCATTCTCTATCGACCTTACAAACACATTTGAACTGGATGGCTTTGATTCCAAACTCAAACGCTTCAAAAAGAGCTTTGAAGACCGGGTATACCGCACAGTTCTGAACGATAAACGTTTCAACAGCCTGTACAACTCCGCAAAACAGTGGGAAAACAGCCCGGGTTTTGGCGAAGGCGAAAACAAAATTGCGGACGCTCTGGATTCTCTGGGTGCATACCGTGGCGTTGTTGAAGAACGCAGCAAAGACGGCAGCCCTATCGTTGAAGGCATCGTAAATCGCTGGGTTGATGCTCTCTACACAAACGAACAGAAAACAACTGTTATCAACGATGTATACAGCGTTGAAAACCTTATCAAAAATGCTCAGGGTGAAATTTTCCACCCATGTGCAGTACGTTTCGTTCTCTATCGTTTGATGGAAGAATTTGCAAAAGAAACAAACTCTACAAGTCATATCCGTGCTGAAGAAACAATCGAAATGTTCAAAAACAAAGAATATGACTTCAAATTCACAAAAGAAAAAATCACAGGTATTGAAAACCTGGCAGATATCGAAAAAACACCTAAACTTTTCGATAAACTGAAAGGCTACAAAAAACTGAACGAAGAAGCAAATCAGGACGTTCCAGCTTACTTTATGGCACTGGAAGACTACTGTAAGAAAACTGCTGTTCATGCAGCTTACGCAAAAGCATATACATATGTAAAAGCTTATGCAGAACAGTTTGAAGTATTCTTCAACACATTCGTATACAAAGTAAAAGACCTGAGCCGTAAAAAAGTTGATATCGTTGACGAACTGCTGTACAAAAAAGGCGACTCTTTCGTAAACATCTGTGCAACAGAAGCTCTCCTTCAGGAACTGAGCAAATTCTCTCTGCAGAAAATCCAGAAAGAAACTACAATGCTCAACTCCGACATCAACGGCGGTATCTTTGACGCAGTTAAAAACAATGCTATCTTCAAAATGGAACTGGATAAATCCGGTGGCGGATACATCGATGAAGACCGTCGCGTAAATATCTTTGATGATATCCTTATGGGTTACTTCAAAAACAGCGTACGTGAAAAATGTGATGATATTGACCGTGATATTATCGGTGCTATCGAACTGGAACAGCGTCTGCAGGCACGTATCCGTCTGCGCGAAGAAAACGGCGGCGATTCTCAGGTATTCGAACAGGTATCTATAGCTGATGCACAGCGTCACATTATTGAAGTAGTAGCTATGGGTTCACGTATTGCTGCTCCATCCATTCAGCGTGTAACAAACGAAGAACCTAGAGAAATCAAGGTATGCGCTTACAACAAATCACTTCTTGATAACCGTAAGTTCCGCGTAAAAGATCTGATTCCTAACGGTGAAGCAGTAGATACAGTTTCCAAATACGAAATCCACTTCTTCAACGCACTGTACAACCTTACACCTAACAAACTGAAAAAATTCGCAGCGCCTTACGAAACAGAAACAGGTAAGAAGAGTGCTGGTACATACCACAGAGCATATACAGAGTACGGACGTCTTATCGGCCCTGACTCAACTAAGAATGCTGCTATTTCCACACATATCGACAAATCCTGGGACTCCATCAAGAGCATGCCTGAATTGGATTTCAACTATCAGGACGGCGTAATCAAAAAAGTGCATAAAGCATTTATTTACGGTCTTGTTCACCACGCTATCCAGCAGCGTTCACTTTCTGCAGTTGCAAACGGCAAGAAAGTTTACCTGTACCGTGATTCCACAGACCGTGATATAGAATTACAGGTTCCAAACGGCACACTGTGTGACGAATTCTACGAAATTCTTGATGCTCTGTACGTAAACGCAAAAGTTGTTGAAGATATTAACCTGCTCAAAGGCCGCAAGAGAGCTATGAGTGAAGCTAAAAACTCCAACTACGAAAGTACAGAATTCTTCCGCGACATGGCTAAATTTAACCTTATGCACCTTATGGGCGTGGAAAATGCACACGAATACGATTCATGCGATGGCACACAGAAGAGTCTGGATGAATTGAAAACTGAACTGCGTGACAACTACGAAACACGTCAGAAACTCTACAGCGAAGACTGGGATCTGTCCGAAAAAGCAGACGACGGCAAACGCTACGTAGAAAATGCAACCAGCTTGTTCGGTATTCCACTGATGTACTACTGCACATTACCTAACTCTGCACGTTACATTTCTGAAATCACAGCTATGGTAGATGCAGTTATCGATGTGTTCCGCGAAGAATACTCCAAGTGGGAAAAAGCAGAAGACGCTAAATTCGTTCTCTGCACACGTCTTACAGACGAACTTACATTGCTCAAACGCAACTACCACCTGTACATGGAATACCTGCGTGCACCAGCTGCACACGAAAATATTGTTATTGATATTATCCAGAGAAAGATCCGCGACGTTATCATGTCTGCTCCGGAACCAGAAGACTACGAAGCATTGCTGGATAAAGTAGCAAAAGAATTTAAAGACAACGAACATAACTAATAATCAAAAGAAACGGAGGTGAACGGTTTGTTCACAGTTTTAATAGCTGAAAAAGAACATATTGATGCCATACAAAAGGAAAACAAGCTGTTTTTCGAACCGTTTCTGAATAGCAAAGAACTGGCATTTTGTTATTGGAACCCAGCGGGACAGTCTCTGGATGAGGCTGTTCCCGAACTTCTGGGCGCCATAGGACGCAAAAAAGAATGGCGTGCGGTAATCGTAAACAACACTACTGCAGAAACTATAAACAAGAGAAATCCTTTTGATGTGGCAGACCGCAGTTCACTTGATTGCCTGACACCGCCTACAAGACAGCCGGACCTGGATGCCCATCTTGATGAATGGGAAGCCGAATGGAAAAAATATTATGAAGCAGTTACAGTAGCCAAAGAAGCGATTTACAGAAATGCACTGGAAAAACCACTGCAGAAACTGACTAGCTGGCTTTGCTTCAAACCGGAAGAGTACATTTATAATGAAATCCGTGACATCCAGGACGAACACGACTGGGCTATGGAAATGCTGGGAAGAGACCAGCTTAAATTCAGCGCAAGACTGGAAGCAATTGAACGGAATCAGTACAGAAATGAACTGCGAATGAAGGAAAAAATCCGCAGGGAATTCCTTGCTAATACTTACCTAAACATTGCCTACCCTACTGACGTACTCTGCGTTTCACTGCGTGCCGCAGCAAGTACTTATTTTGATCCGGATGACTACTGGCGCATCAGACTGGATAACGAATATTCCAAATTCGCCGACAGAAACATGTATTTTGACAAAATGCGTTTCATGGTGTTTGACATACTTCCAAAAACACACCGGAATTTCCGCACAGACTACATCCGCTTTCTGGCATCCCTGCTGGTGCTGATTTCCAACCCTGTTCCAAACAGTGCAATGCAGGCACGCCGCCTGTACCGGCTGGAAACTGAAACCGATGATGCTCCACTGTGTACAATAGTTACATCCTATGACAAAAAACTGGCGGCCACATACGAGGCCATCGAAAACGAAAAGGAAAGAATCAAAAGCGAAATACCAGCTGAACTGACAGATAAAGCTGTGGAAAAACTGTTCTGCACACCTAGCGATGTACCGGTGGTTATGGACAGTTCATGTGACGTCGAAAGCCTGATCCCGGAAAAAGATTACGGACTGATATTCGGCGGCAAAGAAAATGAATATGCCAAATGGAACGAAGAATGCAATAATGCGAAAAAAGTTATTGCCCAGGTTTCCAAACGGCAGTCCCGCAGTGTTCAGAAAAGCGCCGGCCAGATAAGGCTCGCGGGCGAAATATCAGACGCCAGCGTAAGCCGTCTGACCCCTAATCAGATAGAAGATATTCGCAAATATACAAACGATGAAGAAGACAAAATGATTGCATCCATTCCGCCGGACTTTACAGACAGCGCTGTTTATATGCAACGTATAACAGAAGACGGTGAAAAGGTAAAGAAAGCAATCAGAAGCCGCATGTCTCCTAAAACAGGTATGTTACTGGGGCTGTTGTGCATCGGTCTGTATCTGATTTGTTTCCTGCCATTTATCTTTGCTAATGACACTTCATCTCAAACGGCATCAACAGCCATCACCATCTGCGTGACAGCACTTGGTTTTATGGCAGTTACATTGTTGGTAGCATTCATTTTTATGCGCGCATCAATCTCAGACGTTGTGAAAGGCTATAACAGCACAGCGCAGGATGTTGTAAATGACATTCAGGGATCGATGAATAAAGTTTCTGAATATTTAAGTGCCACATATAACGTGCGCAGAGGTCATGCTGTTCAGAACAGTGCGAAAAATAATATTGACCAGTATACAAAGAGTCTGCGTATACGTAAAAAACATCAGGAAGATATCCGCAAAAGACGTGCATACCTTGCAGAAGGCTATGGCGATTTTATCGGAGATCGTACCTGGTGCGATGAAACCATGTCCCGCCCATATGAATACGATTTCGACATGATTACAGAGTATGATTACCCTGCACCATTCCTTGCAGGCGATTTCAGACAGGTCGAATTCATCAGCAGCGGTAATATGGTAAAAGTACCATCAAGTTACGTTACAAGTATTTTGGTAAGAATGGAGGGAATATATGAATAGTAGTGAATACTCACCTATTATGGAATATATGGTGTATCTCCTTCCATTTCTGGTGTTCACATTTTTAAACAACTTTGTGAACGTCAAAAAGCAGAACCGTAACAGACAGTATATTATGCCACTTGTGGCTATTCTTTACAGTCTGGTGGTTTTCGTATTCATGGGGCAACTGTCAGAACTGCTTATGCAGTACAGTACTGAAATTGCAACACAGGTGGAAACCCTAGGTGCAACCTACATTGACGGATATATTCCTGAATATGATCAGGCACAGATGATTTATTTTGAATTCATATTATTCAATACAGCAGCGATTGTAGCTTATGTAATCATCAAGAGAGTCATCACCAGCGTGTTCGGCAGAATAACAATCGAAAAAGATTCGTTTATCGGCTCGGCAGTTGAATTGTTTTACCAATACAATGATCAGGACGGTAACTGGTATCTTAAAGAACATTATGGGCAGACACGTACTTTTATAAAAACAGCGTACTATACATGCTGTTCTATATCTCTGGCATTACTGCCACTGTCCGGTTCCCTTTATATGAACGGACGGATAGATACACCATTCTATCCTGTGTTCCCGATTATAATCATTGGTGAGCTGGCATTTTACATTGACGGTATAATTCTGGAAGACGGTAAATCCGGCTTTACATTACAGGCTGACAAATCCAGACGTGTGGCAATGTACCCACTGCTGAGAAAACCTCTGAAAAAACTGTTTGGTGACAAACTTTCTGCGGAAGGCACAACAATAAATAATGGTGTTGCTTCCGGTGGCGCCGTTGAAGATATTCTGGTGGGCATCGAAAGAAACGGCGGCCACTTGGGCAGAAACTATGCGGCGTTTATCCGTCATAAAATGGGTAGTGGTCTGAAACCGAATGTCGACTATGTACGTTGCGGTTATGACCTTGCCACAGGTAAAAGCCTGTTGTTCAATACACCATTCTACGACAAGCTGAACCCATACGTTTTCTATGCTATAAACCGTGAACTGCTTACAGGCGGCAAAATTCTGGTTGTTCTGGGCAGACATGGCACTGAAAACGATCTGCACAAATGGATTTCAGACGGTATGAGATCTGTATCAAATATTCCGGACCTGTGGAAGATAGCCACCATCAAGGCCGAAAAGATGAATGAAGATGATATGCCGGATATCGGTATTATCTCTCCATCCGCTGTTCATGATCTGGATATTCACAAAAACAATCTGATGTTCCTTAAAAAGGTTTCATTTGTTGTTGTTGTGGAACCATCCAAACTTATTACTACAGCACAGATAGGCCTGAACCTGCTGGTTAAATGCTGTGGCAAGGAACGTCCGGTTACATTCTGCTCTGTAGACCGTAACTGTGACGGCTTGGTTGACGCACTTTCCCACATCCTGATGACAAATATCACAGAGGTTTCTGCTACAGAATACCCTCATGGTATGAGCTCATATATGTACTGGACAGCAGATAACGACTATCTGCAGCACCGTATTCTTCCAGGTGTTTCCAGAAACCTGGGTATGGGTACAGAAATTTCAATGGTTGCGCTAAAAAATCAGGTTAAGAAAACTGTATGGTACGGCGGCGATGTATTCCCTGTACTGGATGCACACTGGATTGCCAAACAGTATTACTATGACCTGCTAAACTATGCACAGCTGAATACTACTCAGGAAACATTTGATAACTGTTTCAAAGCATCCTTCAGTATGAGTGATGAACGTGTCAGCGATTATTCATTTATCACTGTTGAAGATGACAGAAACAACCTGTTCGAAACAAGAAGAAACTTTGCAACCATTGCAGAAGTGCAGGGGTTTGTAAACGTTATTTCTTCCGAATATATGCTGCGTGAATACATGTCTGCAAATACAGAATGGTTTACAGCTGACGCAAAAGCTATACCATATATCACAGCAGACTATGCACGTACAAAGAGAAATGCTATTCTGTCCCTGTGCCTGCTTATGTCCATAAACGCAGTACAGGAAGAAACTCTTATCAGACATCTGTCTATACTGAATATCGACACAAAAGATGCTATTTCTGAAATATGGAAAGAAGTATGTGCTATTTTCAGTCAGGAGGATATCACTGATAAATACGGTACACCTATTCTCTCTGTGAAAAACAGCGATGGTGAAAAAGTATACTTTGAAAAAGATAATACTATCCAGTTCAAACGAGAATACAGTATCGAAACAGGCAGATTTGAAAGCGTTTACGTTATCAAAGATGAAGATTTCTCACGGATTATTCTGGATGACCTGCATAACGCCAGCTACATTGCTGAACACGAAAACGAGGACATTTATATAGGCACTGAACTCAAAGGCCATGTATATCAGAAATATCTGACCGGTCAGTTCCTTACACTCAACGGCAAATACTACGAAATGGTATCCGCATCATCTGATAACCGTATTCTGGTACGCCGCGCTTCTGAACATATCGGCGGCAGACTGGCATATAGACAAATCCGTAACTATAAGATTCACAGTCTTGAAAACTCTACAGAAATGGGCGCACTGAAATCTGTAAACAATATTGATATACATCGTCAGTTTGCTGATTTCAACGTAGATACACCGGGCTACTGGAAACTGCAGGCACGTAATGATTTTGATAACGGTGCCCTGATTAAAGTAAATGGTGTTCCTACCCGTGAATACCGTCATAAACAGATTCTGAAATTGGATTTCTCCAGATTCGGTGATGCATTCACTGACTCTGTAAGAATGACTCTTACAAACCTGCTGAACGAAACTTTTGTTACATTGTTCGCAGAAAACCAGGCATTTATCTCTGCTGTCACACCTGGTGCGTTTGACGCACCACTGACTTACAGCCTGGAAATGGCGGAAGACATTGAAAACGCTGATAAATGTATTTTCATCATTGAGGACAGCCAGCTGGATATCGGTCTGCTGATTGCGGTGGAACGTAATGTAAACCGTATTCTTCAGATCATCACAGATTACCTTGCGTGGAATGAAGAACGGATTACAGAAAGTATCCGTAAACAGAACGAACCGGAAACAGAAAACAAAGTTGTTACTCTGAATTCATATTCTGATGAATATGAAGGCGAAGGCAAAAAGAAAAAAGGCTTCTTCCAGCGCCTCTGGGAAAAAATCAAAAGCTTTTTCAAGAAAAAAGATAAAAAGGCAGCTCCTGTAAGGGCAACAGAACCAGAAGAACAGAAAAACTACCCTGTAGCTGAAGAAACTGCACCTGAAAATGATACAGCAGCCAATAGTGTAGTTTCAGAAGAACAGATGGATGAAATGTTGCCTGCAGAAGAAACTGCACAGGAGTTTACAGAAGGACCGGTTGAAGAACCAGCTGAAAATCCTACAGAAGAATCAGCCCTGGTAGCTGAAGAAATCGCGGATGAAACAGATGTGAACGAAACTCAGCAGGAAGAAAAATCAGAAGAGAAGGAGGTAATAGAAGGTGAACAATGATAAAATGATGTTTGAAGAAATCATGCGGTCCGGAACTGCAGAAAATCAGACAGACATGCTGAACACAGCAAGTGTCACCGGAAATAGTGCCTCCCGTGGAACAGTATCCAGCACAAAGGATCTGCCTTATCACGAAAGATATTACCTGAAATACGGTGAATCCAAAAGAAGTACTCCGATGGATCTCGAAGGTACAAAAAACTTTCTGAACATGATAGGCTTTGACGGTGGTGAACTCCGTCAGGCCCGTGAAAAGAAAAATCTGGCTGAAGAGATACCTGGCAATGAACGGAACAGAGGTAATGGCCTGTATTGTTCTTACTGCGGTACAAGTATTTCCGGCGTGGAATACTATCGTATGCCGGATGGCCGTGTGCGTTGCAATACCTGCAGCAACACTATTGTTAAAGATAAGGCCGAAGTCGAAGCACTGTGCCAGAGAGTTATAGCCAATATGGATAACTTCTTCCATGCTGTTATCGATGTGCCGGTAACTATCGAAGTTATGGAAGAAAGAAAACTCAAGAAAAAAGTCGGTACTCCGCTGGGTGTAAAAGACTCACAGAGTATACTTATTCTTGGTGTGGCTATAAACAAAAAGCAGAAATACAGTATTATTCTGGAAAATGGTGCACCTGCCATATCTCTTATAGCCACTTTTGCTCATGAACTTACCCATATCTGGCAGTATGTTAACTGGGACAGTAAAAAAGGTTTCCGGAAATGCAGTAAAAATAAACGCCTGCTGATTTATGAAGGTATGGCGAAATGGGTAGAAATCCAGTATCTGTACCTGATTGGTGAAACCAATATGGCAAAACGTGAAGAAATTATCACCAGAAACCGTCAGGATGAATACGGTATAGGTTTCCGTCTGTATGAATCACAGTATCCGCTGTCACGTGAAGCCATGACCTGTGATGATACACCATTTACTCCGGACAGATACCCACTGGATTGATTTATTGGTTAAAATCAAATGATAAAATAAAAATCCACCCGTAAGGGTGGATTTTTATTTTGTTATTTGTCAGTAAAACACTTATTTTCTGATATAGATTATGCCGAATGCTTCAGGGCCGGCATGTGTGCCTACAACAGGACCCATCTGGATGCGCTGTGTAACCTGAACGGAATTTTCTGCCAGCTTGCTTTCCAGCATTTCGATGTTATGTGTACCGGCAGTACAGATTGTGTAGAATGCATGGTCAGTGTCCGCTGGATTATTTTTAGCCACATCAACCAGTGCGTTTATGGCGCGGCTGATACCAATCTGTTTGTTGAATACACCTATTTTACCTTCACCGGTTACGTAGATAACTGGTTTTATTTTTGCTACACCGCCGATAAGGGCAGAAGTTTTGCTCAGTCTGCCACCGCGGTACAGGTATTCCAGTGTGTCTACACTGAGGTATACCATTACTCTTTCTTTCAGAGATTCGATTTCTGCCACGATTTCCTGTGCAGTGTGGCCCTGCTGTATCATTTTCTGTGCCTGCTGCACCAGAAGATATACGCCGTATGACCCGGTGAGAGAGTCTACAATATGTATGTTATCGTATTCTACCAGCTCTTTTGCAATGCGGGCGCTCTGGCATGTGCCACTTACACCACCAGACAGCAGAATGCAGATAAGTTCGTCCCCAGCTTCTTTTGCTTGTTCGAAAGCTTCGGCAAAGGACTGTGGTGAAGGCTGTGATGATTTAGGAAATGTTTCTGTAGCAGTCAGCATTTCGTAAAATTCATCGTGGCCCAGTTCCACACCGTCCAGATAAGTTTTATCGTTTATTGTAACGGACAGAGGAACTACTGTAATATTTTCTGAATTGATGTGTGATACATCAGATGCAGAGTCTACTAATATACGGATCATTGTTTTCTCCTGTTATTTTTTAACTGTATTTTACTGATATGGCCGGAATAGGGCCCTGTATCAGCCTGTGATAAATTGTAAATAGTATTACAAGTCACACATACAATATTATAAAGCAAGATAACAAAGTTTTCAATACTATATATTATTACATTGATTACTATAATTTGCTAGCCATTCTTTGCTGTTGTTACAGCTGTTTGGGCAGCGCTTATGGTGTGGGGTGTTGGAATTTTCCGGATAGGTTATGTGTGTTTTAAAAAAGTAAGATAAATCCCGGTTTTCCAAATAAAAAATCCTCCCTGCGAGAGTCTCACAGGGAGGATTAGTTATTGATAAGTATTTATTTTTCTATTACCAGAGCTGCAGACTTGTTCAGCAGATATGGGCGTACATAGCCTACAAGATTTGACATAGGCAGTACGTGATCAGGCAGGCTGATGCCCAGACTTTCACGTATATACTTTCTGCGGGTTTCTATTCTTTCCCACAACTGTGGATAGTTTGCCTGTATATCATTTCGCAGTTCTTCATCTGCCAGTGCTATACATTCTTCTGCGCTGGCACCGGAATATCCGGAAACAGACGGGATAATGTCTGTCTGCAGCATCATACCGCTTTTCATCACTTCCTGTGACTGTGGGTATACAGGTGATGACATCCATTCTTCATCAGCCACCAGATGACCCGGGTTCAGATGCCAGTGGTATTTTTCTTTAGGGAAAAATTTATCTATCATATCATAGAACTGACCGCCTGTCATGCCAATCTGAATGTTTTCCAGCCAGAAAGCTATGGCACTAAAATATGGCACGGCGGATTTTTCCAGATAGTCCTGCAGATGTTCGGGCAGCTGGTCAGTGCTTTCTACAGCATAGCCACTGTGGCTGGACAGACCGCCTTTGTAGCCTGTAGTCAGCGACATTTTGTCACCCAGCTGTACTTTTTTGGCTGTAGGATACAGGTTGGCATATTCAAATCTTTCACCTGTGGCCGCTACTGTAACCACACTGTTTGTCTGACCGTCAGCATTCAGCAGATTACCCAGACAGTTTTCTTTCACACCTATGTTTACAGCCTGTATAGCTTTCAGCATGGCTGTGGATGCCAGATTTGCACCGTATTCATAATGTGCGATTTCATTGGCATTGTTTACGGCGCGTACACCCCTGTCACCGCCTATAAACAGATGGGCGGCGTTCACCATGTCGGCTTCGGTGTCCATGTTTTTCATTGCATCAACTATAAAGTATGGCAGGTCAAACAGTCTGGAATTATCGCAGCCGCTGGCTGTAAACATTTTCCAGCCCACAACACCTATTTTTTTATCCTGTGAAAAACCTATTTCATCAAAAACAGCGATCATGTTCTTTTCATTATCCATAGGCTGGTTTGGCAGCGAGAAAAATGGTGTGTGGAACAGCTGCGCTTTCACACGGCAGTACTTGGCCATTTTCAGGTTTTCATTACCCAGAATAAGGTATGCGCTACCGTCCTTTTTCACCACCAGCAACCCTTCTTCAAAACGAGGGATAAAACCGGTCAGGTATTCAAAGTTTGAACCATGCTCTTTGTCAGCGTAGATAATCAGGCTGTCAAAGTTTTCTTTGGCCATTGCTTCCAGCACTTTTTCATGGCGCATTGCCATTGTTTCATCAGTGAGGAAAACAGGCTCCACATCATCATAAACTGCAGGCAGAGGCAGGTTTTTCAGCGTTACGTTGTATTTCATAATATTACCCCCGGTAATAGTTTCTTTTATACTATGATACTATGTAAACAAAGGTTTTTCAATTGCAAAAAACCAAAACAAAATAAAGCCCCGGTTTATACCGGGGCGTTTTGTTGAATATAGGATTATTCAGCTTTTGAACCGAAGTTGTAAGTGTTGCCAGGGAGGATTGCATTGAGAGCAATACCCAAAATAGCAGCAATTGCCAGACCGGAAAGTGTAACAGATGCGCCAGCCACAACAAATGTGATACCACCTGTGCTGTTGAAGCCCAGTGCGGATACCAGAATTACAGCAGCGATGATAAGGTTACGGCTCTGTGTAAAATCGATTTTGTTTTCAACGATGTTTCTTACACCAACAGCGGAAATCATACCGTAAAGGATAAGAGAAATACCGCCGATGATAGCTGTAGGAATGCTGTTTACGATAGCGTCAAATTTAGGTACGCAGGAAAGGATAACAGCGATAACAGCAGCCAGACGAACGATAGCAGGGTCATAAACTTTTGTCAGCGCCAGAACACCTGTGTTTTCACCGTATGTTGTGTTTGCAGGGCCACCGATAAAGCCGGCAAAGCTTGTTGCCAGACCGTCGCCCAGCAGTGTTCTGTGCAGACCTGGATCTTCGATGTAGTTTTCGCCTGTTGTAGCGCTGATGGCAGCAATGTCGCCGATGTGTTCCATCATAGCAGCCAGTGCGATAGGCATGATTGTGATGATAGCGCTCAGGTCGAATTTAGCAAAGCTTTCTGGAACTACTGGTGAACCGATGAGGTTTGCAGCTGCAACAGGTGAGAAATCAACAACGCCTGAAACCAGAGCAACTACATAAGATACAACAACGCTGAGCAGGATAGGAATAATCCGTACCATACCTTTGCCCCAGATGTTGCAGATGATGATAACTGACAGAGCCAGAATAGCCAGAGGCCAGTTTGTAGCAGCGTTTGAAATAGCGCTAGGTGCCAGAATCAGACCGATGGAAATGATGATAGGACCTGTAACGATAGGTGGGAAAAATCTCATAACTTTTCTGATACCGAATGCTTTGATCATGCCGGACATCAGGATATACAGCAGACCTGCTGCAACTACACCGCCACATGCGTATGGCAGCATTTCTGTGTTTGCGATTGTAGCTTCACCGTTTGCATCCAGCAGTTTAGGTGCAACGATTGCAAAACCGCCCAGGAAAGCGAAAGAAGAACCAAGGAATGCTGGTACTTTGCCTTTTGTGATAAAGTGGAACAGCAGTGTGCCCATACCTGCAGCAAACAGTGTAGTGGAAATATTAAGACCTGTAATGAGCGGAACAAGTACTGTGGCGCCAAACATAGCAAAAACATGCTGGAAACCGAGCAGGATGTTCTGTGGAGTCATTTCAGGCAGAATTCTGTATTTTTTCATAGACGAACTCTCCTCTTTTGTATTTAAAATTTAACCGCCATATATTGTAGCAGAAAACGGTGATTTTTTAAAGTGTTTTTAGCCAAAAATATGCTTTTTTGATGAATATTGCTGTAAAAATCATGGTTACATACTGTCGCCTGGCAAGCGACCATTTGTGCCTGATAATTCTGTATACTATAGTCATAAAGAAAAAGGAGGATATGAATTATGAAAAAAAGAGAAGAATACATCACAGATTGCGCAGGTCAGACTGTTACTGAAACTGTAGCCGAAAAGAAACCTGCACTTACAGAAATAGTATTTATCCTTGACCGCAGCGGCTCAATGTCCGGTCTGGAAAAAGATACCATAGGCGGCTTTAACTCCCTGATTAAAAAGCAGAAATCCGAAGAGGGCGGAGCATATATTTCCACCGTGCTCTTCAACAGTGGCAGTAAAGTTGTCCACGACAGAGAGCCGGTGGAAAAAATAGCACCTATGACAGAAAAAGATTATTCTGTATACGGTACCACAGCGCTGCTGGATGCCATCGGCGGCGCCATAAATCACATAGGCAACATCCATAAATACGCCCGCCGGGAAGACAGACCAGATAAAACCCTGTTTATCATTACTACAGACGGCATGGAAAATGCCAGCCGCAGATATGATTATGAAAGAGTGAAGTACATGATTGAAAGACAGAAAGAAAAATACGGCTGGGAATTCCTTTTCCTTGGTGCAAATATTGATGCGGTGACTACAGCCAGCAGATTCGGCATTGAGAAGGAAAGAGCTGTGGAATACTACAGTGATGAATCTGGTACCGCACTGAATTACGAAGTACTGAGCGACGTTATTTCCTGTGTGCGTAAAAACGTTGCACCGCTGAGAGATGACTGGAAAAAGAGAATAGAATACGACTACGAAAACAGAGGTAAAAAATGAGTTACGGAATAGATTTCAACAATGACGGTAAAGTGGACAGCACAGAAGAAATCCTTACTATACAGATGACCCAGCGCGCGTATAATAATGGCAAAGCCACAGGCGGAGGCTGTCTGTACCGGTGTTACTTATGATAGTTCTGTGATTTACGACAAAATAAAAAAGGGCAGTTATCTGCCCTTTTTGTTTTCAACAATTCTGTAAATTTATGTTTAATATTTTTTCGCTGTAGATGCCGCCAGTTCCTTGTTTATATGTTTCATACGCTTCAGGTCTGTTTTGGTGGCTGTGCCGGCATATCTGGCTTTCAGATAAATCTGTCGCATTTCTTCCAGTATATCGGTGGAAACATCCGGCAGAATACTGGCAGAACGGTTCAGTACATCTTCACTGGTGAATGCAGTTTCCAGTCTGCCGCCGTTCTCTTTGTACAGTTTCAGGAATATACGGTACTGTTTTCTCACCTGCAATACTGTGGTGGTAGGGCGTTCTTTTTTAACTTTTACGGATTCTTTGCCGCGGACAATATCAAAACTTTGGCTGATGAAAGATTCTTCGCCTTTGTTCAGTGCCAGCCAGCGGAAAAAGAAAAATGCGCAGGCCATCAGCACACCGGAAACCACTACAGCAAAAACTGTTTCAGTGGTGGCCGCATGTTCCGCCACAACAGCCCCCTCTTTGAAAGTGAAACCCATTTCACCACCTTCCAGATGGTTTTCCTCAAACTTCACTTCGCCTAGTTTAAACCATGAGAATATGTACATCAGTATTCTCAGCACACCCATGAAAAGGTATATAAACCCATTGAGAACAGGATATATGCCTTTCATGTATACGAAAGACAGTGCACTCTGCATCAGTGCGAACATAAAATCACGGCTGAATAACCAGCCCATGCACAATACTGAAATAAAAACAAAACAGTTTTTGCGCAGATAATTCGGGTTAAGGTAAACCTCGGCCGGCTGGCGCAGCATTCTCATAAGAAAGATGGAAGATGCCAGTGATATAAAAGCCATAGGCAGTGAATACTGTATAAAATTTGCCACGTTGCCGGAAAAACAGATGGCTACCCCGACCAGAGGGAAAAGCTTTGCCGTCAGTGAAAACAGGTCTGACTGTCTGTCCCATGAAAGCAGGGGTTCTTCTTTATAAATCAGAAAAAGAATATAAACTACAGCTGGCAACAGGGCCAGTTTATGACTGCCCGGCAGGAAAAGCACTGCAATCGGCAACAACATATATATTTTCCGGAAATTACGGGACTGGCTGAAAGCCAGCAGACCGTAGCACAGACCCAGTAATACCATAAAAACCAGCTGGGACTGTGCACCCGATGAAATTACAAATAACTCTGCAATGAAAAAGTAGACCGAAAGGTCTGCAATCATTCGCAGCGTATGGATAAAAACCATAAATAAAACTCCTTAAAAATAAGAGGCGTCCATTATCAGAATCTGTCCGTCAGATACTGTGTGCCCCATGGCAGAAACGTCCGGCGTGATTACTATCAGACCACGTTCGTTTCCATTTGCCTTTCTGGCATTGGCCAGTAAAGCATCATAGGTCAGTGCAGGGGTGTAAATACTGCGGCCCAGTCGTTCCATGATTTTGCCGAAATGATGTGCGCCTATGCCGTCATTCACACTGAACATATCACCACTGCCGCCCACCATCTGTGCGTTGATGTAAAAACCATAGGAAACACCTTTTGCTTCCAGATTACTGCACACACTGCGGGCTATGGAAAATACTTTTTCTATAGTTTCGCCTTTTTTCTCACCGCTGGTTTCCACGTTTACCATTACGGACAGCACAGGCTCTATGGTGTGGTCGTATTCTTTTACCATCAGTTGCTGTTTCCGGGCGCTCTGTTTCCATGAAATCATTTTCATAGGTTCTCTGCCGGTATATTCACGGAAACCTATGGTCAGCACAGGGTCTTCGTAAATAAAACGGTGTACAGAGTACTCACCCATAAATTTGCCCAGCACCTGCTTTGCCTCGTCAGTATTATGGCTTCTTGGTGCCACCACAACTTCACGGAAAAAAGATAGGTCTTTCCGCTTTTCTTTCAGTCCCAGAAAATCCCCGAAAAATATTGTGGGATTAGGCAGGAAATATCTGCCGCGGGCGGATATAGATACAGGCACTTTCAGTTTCAGTGTCTGTCCGGCTTTCAGCCATGTGGTCACAAATACTTCACTATAATCGTTCACACTTCTTACAGATGTAACCTTTGCCCCCGGGGCCACATTGAACACCTGTGGGAATGCAAGCCTAACTTTAATGAAATATACAGGAAACGCCTTTTTGTTTTTCAGTTCAACGATTATGTTGAATACATCGTCCGGGTCCATCACGTTTTCTTCCGGCCAGAAATTGGCATCAACAAAATCGGTGGCGTTGTCCAGCACCCATTCCTGTACCCACAGGACAATGGCTATACATATAATAAGAAAAGCTATCATGACACAGTCTCCAGCGGAACAGGTACGTTTTCGATTATTTTGTTCAGGAATTTCACTGCGGCAGCGGTTTTGCCACTGTCTTTGGAAATTCTGTGTGCCAGCACGTGTGGTGCTACCAGTTTCACGTCTTCAGGTATCACGTAGTCACGGCCTGCAAACGCAGCTGTAACCTGTGCGGCTTTGTACAGTGCGATTGCACCACGGGTAGATACACCTGTAACGAAATTATCTTCATTACGTGTGCCTTCTATAATATCCATTATGTACCCCAGTACAGGTTCAGACACAGTCACTTCTTTGTATGCACTGCAAACGTAAGCGGTTTCTTCCTGTGAAACCACCTGCTGTAAATCTTCTATCAGTGTAACGGAATCTGTTCTGCCCAGAACGCTCATTTCCTGCCGGCGTGTCATGTAACCCAGAGACAGTCGCATAAAGAAACGGTCCATCTGTGCATCAGGCAGTGGGAATGTGCCGTAGGATTCCAGTGGGTTCTGTGTAGCCATAACCATAAAAGGTGGTTCCAGCAGGCTGGTCACACCATCCACTGTAATCTGTTTTTCTTCCATAGCTTCCAGCAGACTGGACTGTGTACGTGGTGTGGCACGGTTGATTTCGTCAGCCAGAATAATGTTTGAAAACAGCGGGCCCGGACGGAATTCAAATTCACCTGTTTTCTGGTTGTAAAAATTGATACCCGTCAGGTCGCTTGGCAGCAGGTCAGGAGTGAACTGTATACGTTTGAAATCACCGCCGATTGTTTTTGCGAATGCACGCAGCAGCATGGTTTTACCTGTGCCCGGAATATCTTCCAGCAGCACGTGGCCGCCGCACACAAAACTGGTCAGTACCAGAGAAATCACATCATCTTTACCTATTATTACTTTAGAACAATTGTTTACTACCTTGTCATGATATTCCACAAATTTTGTTACGTTCATTTTTATCTCCTTTTATGGTAATGTTATAAATTGTTATACATGATTTATTTCATGCTAATATTGTAACTTAAAGTTTGGAAAAAGCATAGAGTTTTTTATTTATATGAGCCTGATAGAATTACACATGTAAGATATCAGGCCTGACAGGTGTAAAACCGTATCTGGATTAAAGACATTTATTATAAAATAAAAGCACCTGATATAATCAGGTGCTTTGCTTCTATGCAGCGGCCAAGAGTTTCCGGCTTATTCTGGATGTAACCTCCATATAATAAATTATCTCTTCATCTGACATTTCAATGTTTTCCATTCCTTCCATGGCTTCCATAGTTTCTGCAAACTGGGCCATATACCGGGCATAATCTGACATAAGAGAGATCGCTTCAGTTGAATTTGCGGTTTTATATTTATTTATAAAAACAATATAGTCATCAAAAAACTTTTCATAGCTGTCTAATGCTTCTTTAATTTCTGGTCGGATACCATTCATTGTGGTTTCTTCTGATTCAGAGGGTTTTTCATCCACAGATGTATCTGAAGTTTCAGTGGTTCCATTTTCTGTAACAGTTATCTGACTGTCTGTTTCTTCATGCAATGTCTTATCCTTATCGGAACCACCGCAGGCGACCATGGTCAACCCTATCATTACACTGATAAATAATACTAATAATTTTTTCATACTTTCCTCCTGGATAAAAATATTTTGCGGTTGAAAACAATGAAGATGCCTGCTGCTGTTCTGCCTATATATTTTCCAGCATTGTTTTGAGAGCAAGAATTGCTGTCTGGATATCAGCGGAATCTTGCATCAGTTTATCTATTTTCTTTTCCAACACCCGCTTCAGTTCATCGGTGGATAACCTGTTCAGTAAACTTATTTCTCTCAATGAGAAACTCCGTTTCTGAAATTGCCTGATTTGTTTAATTTTTTCAATGGTTGATTCGTCGTATAACAAATATCCCATTTTATTTTTACCTGCAGGTGCTACTAGATTGAATTTTTCGTAACCCTGAACCGCCCTTCGTGTAACTCCGGCCAGCTCACAGATTTCGCGCAGCAATAAACCATTCATGAATTTCTCCTTTATTCAAGGGTAAAATTGCACGTTACGTGCAGTCAACACTTTTGTTTGAGAACAGTCAGCAAACTATCTTCATAACAGGCCGTGTTTTTTTCGCGAAATCTGTAAATATAAATAACCTTGAATATCCGGCGTAAAGAATATATAATTGAATTATAGAATAAGTTTACAAGGAGAAATGAATATGCTGGTTGATATCACTCTGAAAATAACACCTAAAATGGCTACTGATGCACAGGGCAATGCAAAAATTACTCTGGCAGGTCACCTGGGTACACACTTTGACGTTATGAACAAAGAATTTCCTCTGGAATACACCAAAAGAAAAGGCGTTATTTTTGATGTGAAACACATCAGGGACAGAGATATAGAGGCCAGCGACATCGACATGACCAAAGTAGGCAAGGACATGTTTGTAGGCTTCTATACAGGTTATATTTATGAATATGACTATGGTACACAGGAATACTTTGCCACACATCCACAGCTGTCCGACGCACTGATTGACCAGCTGCTGGACGCAGGTATCTCCATCATCGGTCTGGACTGCTCCGGCGTGCGCCGCGGTGCACAGCATACACCAAAAGACCAATACTGCGCTGACAGAGGTGTTTTCGTTGTGGAAAACCTTTACGGTCTGGAAAAACTGCTGGACAAAGATGATGTGACAGTGAATACATACCCTATGAGCTACGAAGGTATGAGCGGCCTGCCTTGCCGTGTAATAGCAGAAGTTTAAATAATAAAATCCCCCTGAAGATATACTTCGGGGGGATTTTTCATGGTTGCTGTTTTCTATATTTCATGTATGGAAGATATTTCGTTATAGTTTATGCCATTTTCATGACAGAATATTTTCAGTTCGGTGGA
This sequence comes from Oscillospiraceae bacterium, assembly GCA_017547525.1. Classification (GTDB taxonomy): domain Bacteria; phylum Bacillota; class Clostridia; order Oscillospirales; family Ruminococcaceae; genus RGIG3102. Next base: position 44,595 of record JAFYPL010000026.1, on the reverse strand, counting down.
TTTGCGTATCACAGTCAGCAGTATGTTTTTCAGATCTGCCCTTGGCATACCCAGATACTGTGTGGCCACAACGGCGTTGATGTTTTTCTGCATGGCGATGGCCTGATTGTAGGCCTGCTCATAAGTTTTCTGATTCATAATTGTGCTCCTTCTGAATGTTATTTCCCCAAAAGAGCACACAAAAAAGTACCCCTATCGTTACGACAGGGGTACTTGGTTTAAAAGCTGTCCCTATCGTTCAAGCATTGGCACCTTGCCATATATGGTAGGTTGCCGGCGGTCACAGGGCTTGTCCCTCACGCACTCTTTATAGGTTAAGTACATCATATCATAATTTTATCCGGTTGTACATATCCGGAAAAGGGTTACACATCTTCTTCAATAATCAGCACGTTCACTATGCCGGTAGAGGCAGTCATGGCGTCCAGCCCTATGTAGCCCTTGCCGTAGTAAATAGAAAAATCAGCATCAGGGCCGGACTCTTCCATGCCTTTATAATACGCACGTGGCCAGCTGGTGTGCCAGTGGCCGAATACTATTGTTTTATCTGGTCTCAGCCCGTTTTCAGCCATTTCAAACGGGTTAGCCCATCGGGCTTCTTTCCACAGGTCAGCGCCGGCATTTCTCCAGTTATCATCAAATGCAGCAAAACCATAACGTTCAGTTATAAAAGGTATCCAGCTATGAACGAAAATGTAGTTTTCTGTTTCAAAGAAATCCACCATCATATTGTAAATGGGTGCAAAGCGGCCATAGGCCTTGTCGCAGAAATCAGAAAATTTTGTAATTCCTTCACCATAGCCCAGTTGATATACAGTGCCGGTGGTGCCGTTTCTGTCATCAGACATTTTCGGATGTTTTCTTTCCAGCAGTTCCATCAGTATGTCATCGTGGTTGCCTTTTATAAGCACTTTTCTTTCCAGAGAAAGGAGAAAATCCAGCATTTCCGGTGCCTGTGTGCCTCTGTCAAAAGCATCGCCACAAACAATAAGAGTATGGTCGGGATTGTTTCTGTCAAAACCAGCCCTGCCCAGTGCTTTTATAGTCTGGCTGTAGCAGGAATGCATGTCCGATATTGCAAAATATTTCATTTTTTCATCTCCTTTACACTGTGGGGTGTTTTAAGTATATGATGACTGGCTGTTAAAATCAAGAAGTCATAGCAAAATAAAATCCCGGGCATCATTGCCCGGGATGATTATTTTTATTCAGCTTTTTTAGCTTTTCTTGTTCTTTTTGGCTTTTCAGCTGTTTCTTCTTTCACCGCTGCTTTTTTTGTTTTAGCAGTTTTTGTTTCTTTTACTTCAGCTACAGCTTCTTTTTCGGATTTTGGTTTTCTTTCAACCTTTACTTTTTCCAGTACAACAGCTGTTCTTGCTGGCAGATAGATGGAGAAACCATAATCGCCGTTTTCCTGTTTTACAGCTTTGTATTTGTAATCCATAGCCATTCTGTCCCAGCCACCGAAACGGCTTTCGTCTGTGGACAGTACAGGGATATAGTCACCTCTGGATGGTACGCGGATGTAACCGTCGTATGCATTGAATGGTGAGAAGTTGAAAGCATATACTTTGCCGGCACGTTCAAATACCAGTACCTGTCTGCCTTCATCGCCAAACATGTAGTTAGGTGTTTTTGTGTGGATTTTAGCATCTCTTGCCTGATGAACCATAGCTTTGTCAAATTCGTTCAGCAGACCGTATCTCAGATAACCATTGTCCACCAGACTCCACTGTCTGCGGCAGTAGTAGTGGCTCCATCCGTTGCCTTCACGTGGGAAGTCAATCCATTCCGGATGACCGAATTCGTTACCCATAAAGTTCAGGTAGCCTTCACCGCCTGCGGCCATGGAAATGAGACGGATCATTTTGTGCAGAGCCATACCTCTGTCCACAACCATGCTGCCGGAAGCTTTGTCCATGTCTGTGTACATAGCAGAGTCGCACAGACGGAACATGATTGTTTTATCACCTACCAGAGCCTGGTCGTGACTTTCTGCGTAACCGATGTTCTTTTCCATTGGTCTGCGCTGCTGCAGTTCGTACCAGATGTGGTGGATGTTCCAGAATTCGTCAGGTGTTTCCTTCAGCAGTTTGATCCACAGGTCTGGCATACCCATGGACAGACGGTAGTCAAAGCCTACACCGCCTTCTTCAATAGGCAGACACATACCTGGCAGTGCAGACATATCTTCTGCAATACAGATAGCTTTAGGATTTACTTCTTTGATCAGTTCTGTTGCCAGCTGCAGGTATGTAATAGCTTCAACGTCTGTGTTCAGAGAGAAGTATTTGTCATAGCTGCTGAATGCTGTGCCCAGACCGTGGTCATGGTACAGCATGGATGTAATACCGTCAAAACGGAAACCGTCAAAGTGGTATTCATCCATCCAGAATTTCAGGTTGGACAGCAGGAAGTGGATAACTTCGTTTTTGTTGTAGTTAAACAGTTTTGTGCCCCATGCTGGGTGGTCACCACGTGGACCATCATGGAAGAACTGATAGGATGTGCCGTCGAATTCGCCCAGACCTTCAGCTGTGTTTTTTACAGCGTGGGAATGAACAACGTCCAGCAGTACAGCAATACCCATTTCGTGTGCTGTGTCAATCAGGCTTTTCAGGTCGTTAGGCAGACCGAAGCGGGATGATGCAGCGAAGAAGTTGGATACCTGATAACCGAATGAGCCATAGTATGGATGTTCCATAACAGCCATAATCTGGATTGTGTTATAGCCCAGTTCTTTTATGCGTGGCAGTATATTGTCACGGAATTCAGCGTAGGAACCTACTTTTTCTTCTTCCTGTGCCATACCGATGTGGCATTCGTAGATAAACAGGTTTTTAGCTGGTGTGAATTTTTTCTTTTTCCATTTGTATGGTGCTTCGTCCCATACTTCGCATACAAACAGTCTTGTTACAGGGTCCTGTACCACTCTGCGTGCATATGTAGGAATTCTTTCCATCAGTTTGCCGTCTTTTTCGATGATGGCTTTTACTTTACAGCCGTGCCACAGTGTTTCTGTGCCAGGCAGGAAAATTTCCCATACGCCATTACCGATGTTTGTCAGCGGGTGGCTCAGCCACTGCCATTCGTTGAAATCACCTGTGATATATACTTTTTCTGCAGCAGGTGCCCATTCACGATAGAACCAGCCATCTTTTGTTTTATGGAAACCATAGTATTCGTGGCCGTTGGCAAAATCTTTCAGTGTCAGGTCATCGCCCAGGAGTTCTTTTTTCTTTCTTTCATAGTTGGACATTCTGAGTTCAATATCTGCAGCAAATGGCTTTAAATACTCATCATACTCAAATATTTTATAATTCATGAGTGTACCTCCTTATATACATATATTTGCATTTTTGCACAATATTTCATTATTTATTGTAACAGTAATTTACAACAAAATCAATGTAGTAATATATCATAAATTGCGATAAATGGGAAGAGTAAATTTTTGTTTTACTTTTACATAATATATGGTAAAATAATATGATGAAATAATATGTAAATAAAAATACGGAGGACACCTAATTGAAACAGGAAAATATCCGCAATTTTTCAATTATTGCTCATATTGACCACGGTAAAAGTACATTGGCTGACCGTCTGCTGGAAAAAACAGGCAGCGTGGAACAGCGTCTGATGGAAGAACAGCTGCTGGATAATATGGATATAGAGCGCGAAAGAGGCATTACAATCAAAGCCCGCGCAGTAACAATGAACTATACAGCACAGAACGGTGAAGAGTATGAGTTTAACCTGATAGACACACCGGGCCACGTTGACTTTTCTTATGAAGTCAGCCGTAGCCTTGCCGCCTGTGAAGGTGCTATTCTGGTGGTGGATGCATCCCAGGGTATCGAAGCACAGACACTGGCAAACACCTATCTGGCTATTGAACACGATCTGGAAATCCTGCCTGTGCTGAATAAAATCGACCTGCCAAGTGCTGAACCTGAACGTGTAGCACAGGAAGTGGAAGATATTATCGGCATTCCTTGTCTGGATGCTCCAAGAATCAGTGCCAAAATGGGCCTGAACATTGAAGAAGTACTGGAAAGAATCACTACAGATATACCTGCACCAAAAGGTGATGTGGATGCACCTCTGTCCGCTCTGATTTTCGACAGCTTCTATGATTCATACAAAGGCGTTATCGTTTATGTACGTATTATGGAAGGTCAGCTGTCTGCCGGTCAGCGCATCAGAATGATGCAGACAGGCGCAGAATTCGACGTTGTTGAAGTAGGCCGCATGGGTGCAAAAGATCTGGTGCCATGCCGCAGTCTGAAAGCCGGTGAGGTAGGCTATATCACAGCCAGCATCAAATCTGTACGTGATACACGTGTAGGTGATACTGTTACTCTGGTATCTGACCCTGCACCAGAAGCTCTGCCAGGTTATAAAAAAGTAACACCTATGGTTTACTGTGGTATTTACCCTGCAGACGGCGCACGCTATGGTGATTTGCGTGATGCATTGGATAAACTGCAGCTGAACGATGCTTCTCTGGTGTTTGAACCTGAAACATCTGTTGCTCTGGGCTTCGGTTTCCGTTGCGGCTTCCTCGGTCTGCTGCATCTGGAAATCATTATCGAACGTCTGGAAAGAGAGTTCGACCTGGATCTGGTTACTACAGCACCATCTGTAGAATACCGCCTGACTCTGGCTGACGGTTCCACAATGATGATTGATAACCCTACAAACTACCCAGACCCTGCAAAAATCACAAACAGCGAAGAACCAATGGTAGATGCACACATCTACTCACCAAAAGACTTTGTAGGCAGCCTGATGGAACTGTGTCAGGAACGCCGTGGTTCCTTCCGTGATATGAAATATCTGGACGAAAACCGTGTGGATCTGCACTATGAACTGCCACTGGGTGAAATTGTTTACGACTTCTTTGACTCTATCAAGAGCCGTTCTAAAGGCTACGCCAGCTACGAATACGAATTTAAAGAATTCGCACCAAGTAAACTGGTACGTCTGGATATTATGCTCAATGGCGAAGTAGTTGACGCCCTGTCACTTATCGTACACGCGGATAAAGCTTATGAAAGAGGCAGAAAGATTGCAGAAAAGCTGAAAGAAAATATTCCACGTCAGCTGTTCGAAATCCCTATTCAGGCAGCTATCGGCGGTAAAGTTATTGCACGTGAAACAGTAAAAGCCATGAGAAAAGACGTTCTGGCAAAATGTTACGGCGGTGACATTACACGTAAAAAGAAACTGCTGGAAAAACAGAAAGAGGGCAAAAAGAAAATGCGTCAGCTGGGTACAGTTGAAGTACCAAGTGAAGCATTCACAGCTGTTCTCAAACTGGATTAATATTCAGAAACAGCCACTTTACGGTGGCTGTTTTTTAAAATTTGACATTTTGTGAAAATATGTCTATTTTTATTGAACTATGCCTATTGAAATGATATAATTATAATAGTGTTTATAAAGATATATATTTTTATGTATATCTCTTGGGGTTGGATTTTTATAAGCATTGGTAGCTGTTTTCATGCACTCCATTATGAAACCGGCCATAATAATTTACAACTGTCAATCCCACTCAAAAAAGGACGGAGTCCCCTCTCCGTCCCTTTTTGTGTCCGGATTTATTTTTTTCACATATTCTTTACAATAATATAGTATAATTTATATAATTTCACACGGGGGGATTAAGATGAAACTGGAAAACAAGGATAAACGACTGCTGAAAGTACTGCTGTCGGCCATTCTTTTTTATTTTGTATTACTGCGTATAACTTCGGTCACTGCAGGTATAGCAATAGGCATTGACCTGCTGAAACCATTTATCATTGGCGGTGTACTGGCATTTATTATAAATGTGCCTATGGTAAAAGTAGAAAAGGCACTGGAAAAAACAAAACTGGCAAAGAGCAGACGTGCTCTGGCTTTCACCATAACTATGACAGCACTGGTGTGTCTGGTGGCGTTGTTCATGACTATTGTGGTGCCCCAGCTGACACAGGCTGTAGCCACACTTATCGACCATCTGCAGCGGTTGATAGATAAAATCCCGCGGCTTTTGGAAAGCCACAGCGGTAACCTGACTTTTATTGAAGAATATATCGCTTCCCTCAATATAAACTGGCAGGATATAGGCCAGCAGCTGATTACCCGGCTGAAAACCTTTCTGGTTGCACTGGTTGGTTCCGGTTCTGGTCTTGTGGGCGGCATTATCAGCGGCTTTGCTACTGTTATATTTGCTGTTATATTCGCCATCTACCTTCTGTTTGGTAAAGAATATGTGGCTGACGCCATGGGCAGACTGATTAGAGCGACCGCTGGCGAAAAAGCATATAAACATATTTCCCACGTGGGCAGTATCGCCTATCGTTCTTTCTCCAGTTTTCTGTCTGGTCAGTGTCTGGAATCAGTTATTCTGGGCTGTATGTTTACCGGTGCCATGACCATATTCGGCATGCCTTATGCTGTGCTGGTGGGTGTTGTTATTGCGGTTACAGCGCTTATACCTGTTTTTGGCGCTTTTATCGGTGGCGGTATCGGTGTGTTTGTCATAGCTATCGAAAACCCTGCACAGGCACTGTGGTTTTTACTGCTATTCATCATACTTCAGCAGATAGAAGGCAACCTGATTTATCCTAAAGTAGTGGGTAACAGTGTGGGTCTGCCATCCATTCTGGTATTTATTTCCGTTATTCTGGGTAACAGCCTTATGGGTGTGGCAGGTATGCTGCTGTTTATACCTGTGGTCAGCGTTGTATATACTCTGATAAAAGAGTTTGTACTGCGAAAAGAAGCGGATGCCGCACAGGGAAACACTCAGGTTTAAATGTAAAAATACCACGTATTTCCTTGCATACCGACAGGTTTTGTTATATTATAAAGGCAGATGGATTTGTCCATCTGCCTTATTATTATGTGTATTTTCAGGGGGAAAACCGATATGACAATGCTGGATATATACCGTTCACGCAAAGACAATCTGACACTGCGTATAAAAGAATCAAAAAGCCTGTACGAAACAGGCAGTGTTATCAGTGAAGCGTTTGAAACTATGCAGTACCAGTATCTGAATCAGCCGGATAACCGGCCACTGGCAGAAAAGCTGGCACAGATTATGGCCATGGCAAAGGTGTCGTTCCCTCTGTTGGAAAGCGTAAATAAATACAAACTGTGGGAAAAAGCAGATGCCAACAAAGAACCTAAAAAGAAAAAACTGCTGCCGGGCTTTATTATGATGCTGGTGGGTATGGCATTGGTTATGACACCGCTGTACTACTACGCATTCGTGAAAAGCATAAAATTCGAAGAAATGCAGACATATTTTATTGTTATGGCCGTAGGTTGCCTTGTGCTGATGATTTCCGGCTTTATGCTGTTTTTCCGTAAAAAAGTGAAAACAAAAACCACGGTGGAAATTTCTGTGGACCGGGATGATATAATCAGACGTCTGGAAGAAGTGGTAAAGCAGATAGACGCAATGCTGGAAGAAGAAAGAAAAGCTATCAAAAAACAGTCTGCTATGCTGGAAAGCGCCATCAACGATGATGAAGCACAGCTGTTTGGCTATCTTATGGAAGCAAAACTCTCCGGCCAGCCTGACTATGCCTTTGAACAGCTGGAAGAAGTGGAACACTATCTGGCAAAACAGGATGTTATTCTTGTACACTACACCAAAGGCAATGAAAAATACTTTGATTTCCTGACAGGCGAAGAAACCAAGACTATTCGCCCTGCATTCCTGCGTGACGGTCAGGTAATGCTGAAAGGTCTGGCACAGCTGAAAGAAGATACTGTGGTACAGCAGTAAAATATATAAATCAACCGGCCCGGATATTTCCGGACCGGTTTTCTTACAAATGTATAAAATAAAAAGGGCGGATATCCGCCCTTTTATTTATTATCTTATTATTCGCCGAAAAGTTCTTTAACTTCTTCAGGAGTTGAACGGCCGGACAGGTCGTAAACTTCTCTGTAAGTCATTTTTCTGCCAGCTTTCAGTGTAGCATCTTTCAGGTATTCCAGTGCGTATGTAGCAGCAGCTGTTGCACCCAGTTTCAGAACGTCTTCATCAATGTCAAATGCCTGGTTGTGGTGAGCAGCACCAACGCCTTTTTCTTCGTTTTCCATACCCAGGAATGCGAATACGCCTGGCCACTGTGCCAGATACTGGCCGTAAGATTCGGAAGCCATCCATGGTTCCCATGTACCAACTTTATCTGTGCCGATTTCTTCACCGATAACTTTTCTTGCAAACTGTGCCATTTCAGCATCGTTAACTACTGGCAGGCCTGGCAGTGTGTATCTGTTGTAGATAGGACGGCATTTGTAAGCTTCACAAGTTTTGTCGATCAGATGTTTGAATTCGTTGTAGAATGTCATACCAGCATCTTCACGGTCGAATGTTCTCATTGTACCTGCGAAGGAAACTGTCTGTGGGATAACGTTGCCAACTACGCCGCCGGACAGTTTACCAACAGAGTATGTACATGTTTTGTATGGGTCAACTTTCTGCAGACGAAGTGACAGCATACCACCGTAGATAGCCCAGAATGCGTCGATTGGGTTGATAGACTGGTCTGGACGGGAACCGTGGCCACCCTGACCGTCGATTGTGATGTCAAAGCCCATAGCGCCAGCCATCATACCGCCGTCGTTGATAGCCAGATAGCCTGTAGGTGCTGTGGACAGCAGATGTGTGCCGTAAACAGCGTCGATTTCGATGCCTTCTCTTTCGATGTAAGCAAAGATGTATTTTACGTTACCAGTACCTTCTTCACCGCGTTCGAAGCAGAGGTATACTGTACCTTCCAGCTCATCTTTTTTGTCCAGCAGGATTTTTGCAGCGCCCAGCAGCATTGCGATATGACCGTCGTGGCCACATGCGTGCATTACGCCAGGAACTTTGGAAACACATGTTCTTTTGCCTTCTTTAAGGTTGTCAGGAGTTTCCAGAACAGGCAGAGCGTCAACGTCGGCTCTCAGCAGAACTTTTCTGCCTTCTTTACCTGTGATTTTTGCCAGAACACCACCGTTTGGAATAACTGTATATTCCACACCCAGTTTATCCAGTTCTTCACAGATTTTGTTGATAGTTTCGTCTTCTTTGCTGGATAATTCTGGATTTTCATGGAAGTATCTGCGCAATTCGATCATATAGTCTTCATATTTTTTTGCGAGTTCAAGATTTTTCATAAATACACACCTTTCTGCAGTAATGTATATTGGTATATAAAAACACATCTGTAATGTATAATTATACTATATATACACTGCCTCTTTTCGTTCTCTATTTGAAGATGTGAGTGGGGCACACCTTTCTTTATACTTATATTCTATATTATGGTATATAACTTGTCAACAATATTTTCCCCCGTAGTCTGTGAAAATTACAGCATTTTCACAATAATAAACACGTTCAAAAATTTTCTGGCCTTTATGTCGAAAAATTGTGAAGATACTCATTTTTTAGTCAAACGATAGGATTCTGATGATGATAGGTAATAGGTATTTTGCATATTATGCATATATTTTGTATATTATGCATTTTTAGCACCAGGTCCGGCAAATATTTACGGCAAAAACAGAAAAGAGAAGGCAACGCCTTCTCTTCTGACGAAAATATTAAACTTTTGTTATGAATTTCCTATTTGATTTTGATAGTGATAATGGTATCATATATTAGGAATTTTTCTTCATATTTACAGGAGGGGCTATGTTTTATCTGGCTACAACAGAAACAACAAACATTATCCAAATGATACCGCCGGCCTATCTTGTGGCTTTCGCGGGTATAATGGCAGTGGTGCTTTTTGTGGCTAACCGCCTGCTGACAAAATTATTTATACCTAAAGAAGGTCAGGACGAGGCACCGGTGTGGGCCTGGTATGGTGACAGGGAAAAATAATCATTCGCCCAGTTTATATATATCTGTGTACACAGCCTGTACTTTTGGTGAAATGTACTTGTCTTTATGACACATACCGAAAAACCATTTTTTATACTCCAGCTTGTGGCTGATTTCATCCAGATAATCAAACAGATTACCTGTCACGAAACTTTCCAGATTCAGAAAACGGCTTATCATACCGCTAGGGGAGTGTGTCAGCACGTAATCCACTTTCCAGACGGCTTTTTCCAGACTGGCATTACATGTGTCGAAATCTGCCTGTGAAGGCGGATTATCGCTGAATACATCAGGTATATGGTCATCAGCACCGCCGAAACACAGTATTTTCATATCTTCTATATCCAGCACCTGACCTCGTTTTATGTAATACACCTGGTCAGGGCAGATTTCTTTTGCCTGTGCACCATGGTATATCACATCAGGGTATTTTTCCAGTGCGGAGAAATTTTCGTTGTATCCGTCTATAAACAATACTCGGAAAGGCAGTTTAGCTATCTTTTTCAGATTGCGGTCCTGCTGTCTGCTGCCATCCCATACAAAGCCGAAATCACCCAATACGATCACAGTATCGTATTTTTTTATGAACTTCAGTTTTTTGTCGGTCAGTCGTTCCAGTTCACCATGAGTATCTGCGGTAATAAAAACCATATTTTCTCCTTTTTTGCTATATATTTCACTTTATTTTTGTGTAAAATTATGGTAAAATAAATAATTAGAGTTGTAAAGTTAAACCCATATTACTATAATGTTATATTTTAATATAAAAGTTAAGGAATGTCTATAATGAAAAAACTTTTACAATCCCTCTGTCTGGTTATCAGCATGGTATTTGTGCTGTCCTGTTTGCCAGTGACGGCATCAGCCACTTCTGCAGCCAGATACGAATTACCTTTTGAAGCTGATGCCAGAGCGTACATTCTGGTCAGCCTGGACACAGGTGAAGTTATTTTTGAAAAAAACAGTCATGAGCAGTATGACCCTGCATCACTGACAAAACTGCTTACAGCATATACAGTTTACCGTTATGTAGACGATTTTGATAACACAATGATTACCGCTCCACGCTATGTTTATGACGAACTTTACGGCATGAACAGCTCCACGGCGGATATCCGTCAGGGCGAAATCCTGTCTGTAAAAGACCTGATGTACGCCATGATGCTGCCATCAGCCAACGAGGCCGCCAGCATACTGGCTGACTACGTGGGTAACGGCAATATATCAAACTTCTGCATGATGATGAACAACGAGGCCAGAAAGCTGGGATGTACAAACACAAATTTTTCCAACCCTCACGGCCTGTTTACAGAAAACCACTACACAACAGTCTACGATCTGTATCTTATCGCAAAGGCCTGTTATGAACTGCCGGGCTTTATGGATATTGTTACTACAAACACATACCAGATGCCGGCGAACGTAAAACACACATCACCATACTACATCCAGAACACCAACAGAATGCAGAACCGTGCGTACCCTGCATACTACCGTTCATATGTAAACGGTATGAAAACCGGTACTCTGGACTATAACAACTTTATCTGCGTATGCCAGAAAAATGGTGAAAACTACATTCTGGTTGTAATCGGCGCAGAAATTACCGACAGCGAAAAACGCCCTGCCATGGTGACTACAGCGGAAATAATGGACTATTTCTTTGACAGCTACTCACTGCGCAGCGCAAACTCATTGACCTATCCGGTTACAGATATCCCGCTGAAATATGCCAAAGATACTGACAGCCTGTTGCTGTATGCAGATAACGAGGTTATGTCAGTACTGCCGGACAGTGCGGATGAAAGCAGCTTCCGGAAAGTTTACAATCTGCCGGAAGATGTAAGCGCACCGGTAAAATCCGGTGATGTAATCGGTACAGTTGACTATTATCTGGCAGGCCAGAAAGTGGGGACAAGCCAGCTGGTAAGCCACAATGATGTGGAACGCAGCACCTTGCTGTACCTCATAGGAAAACTGACAGAAATGTTCACATCACTGTATTTCCGTGTGGTTGTGGCAGTAACACTCACGCTTATTGTTATTTATCTTATTTTCACTTACAGAAGATTCAAACAGCATGAAAAAATGCAGAAAGTTCACAGGAGGAGATAACCGATGAACGACTTTTATATAGTTCTCAGCCGTTCACACACCACAGTAGCAATGCTGGTACGTATGTTTACACATAAGTACTATAACCACACATCCCTGGCTTTCAGCAGGGATCTGGATAACTTCCATTCTTTCGGCCGCAAAAACCCTAAACTTCTGCTGCCGGCAGGTTACATACAGGAAAGTGTGGAAACAGGTTACTTTGGCCTGTGGCCAAACACAAAAATAGCGGTACTTCACGGTCAGCTGGATGATGAACAGTTCGGCAAACTGCAGGAAAATCTTTCTGTATTTGAAAGCGAACCAGAAAGATACCGTTACAGCATCCGGGGTCTGCCAACTATATTTTTCGGCATCCCATGGGACAGACAGAACCACTACACATGCAGCGGTTTTGTAGCATACCTCTTCAGAGACATACTCCATTTCGGCAAACACTATTCTCTGGTAGAACCAGAGGATTTCCTGAAATTTGGTTTCAACACTATTTATGAAGGCAGAGCAGGAGATTACACTAATGAAAAACTCTCAGTACAGCATTAAAGATCCACGCAATATTTCAATTCTTACAGACTTTTACGAACTCACAATGGCCAACGGCTTTTTTGAAAGCGGCAACAAAGACACTATCGGTGTTTTTGACCTGTTTTTCCGCCGTGTTCCGGATTCCGGTGGCTTTGCCATCAGCGCAGGTCTGGAACAGGCCATAGATTATCTGGAAAATCTGCATTTTACAGATAATGATATAGCTTATCTGCGCAGTAAAAATATGTTCAGCGATGCTTTCCTGAACTATCTGGCAGATTTCAGATTTGAATGTAATGTCTGGGCAGTACCTGAAGGCACTCCAGTGTTTCCTAAAGAACCTTCAATGATTATCGAAGGTCCTATGATTCAGGCACAGCTGATAGAAACAGCACTGCTGGTTATTCTCAACCATCAGACACTTATCGCCACAAAAGCTAACCGTATTGTGCGCTCTGCCATGGGCAGACCTGTACAGGAATTCGGTGCACGCCGTGCACAGGGTATAGACGGTGCCAACTATGGCAGCCGTGCGGCATACATCGGTGGCTGTGTATCTACATCAAACACTATGATGGAAAGGGACTTCGGTATCCCTGCTTCCGGTACTATGGCCCACAGCTGGGTACAGAGTTTTGACTCTGAGTACGAAGCATTCAGAACATACGCACGCACTTATCCTGACAGTACCGTACTGTTGATAGATACTTTCAACGTAATCAAAAGCGGTATTCCAAATGCCATAAAAGTATTTGATGAAGTGCTGAAACCACTGGGCAAAAGACCGGTAGGTGTGCGTATAGACAGCGGCGATATTGCCTATCTGTCCAAAAAAGCACGTGCTATGCTGGATGATGCAGGCTATCACGACTGTCAGATAATCGCATCCAACTCCATGGATGAATACATTATCCGTGATCTGCTGATAAACGATGCAAAAATCGATTCTTTCGGCGTAGGTGAAAACCTGATTACCAGCCGTTCCACACCTGTACTGGGTGGAGTTTACAAACTGGTAGCTGTAAAGAAAGATGGTCAGCATATACCAAAAATCAAAATCAGCGAAAGTTTTGAAAAAATCACTATTCCATATCATAAAAAAGTATGGAGAATCTATTCTAATGAAACAGGCAAAGCGCTGGCGGACTATCTGACAGTTTACGATGAAGACCCATCTGAACTGACAGAAATCACTATTTTCAGCCCACTGGAACCATGGAAGAAACAGACACTGACAGATGTAACTATCAAACCGCTGCTGGTACCTGTTTTTGAAAAAGGCAGAAAAGTATATGAAAGCCCTTCACTGAAAGAGATTCGCGACTATACAATGCAGCAGCTGGACACTCTCTGGGACGAAGTGAAGCGTCTGGAATATCCTCATAAATACTATGTGGACCTTTCACCAAAACTCTGGGAATCACAGCGCGCACTGCTGGAAGAAAAAACAAAATAAAATATATAAAGGCACAGCATTTTGCTGTGCCTTTTGTTATGTGAAAAATAAGCGGTATATTATCAGCCATCTTTGAAAACTACAATTTCTGCCACGCCGCCGGCTTTTTTCAGGCATGTAGCCAGTGCCAGTGCTGTTTCGATATCTTTCAGATAAATTTCCACCGGTCTGGTCAGCGCCTGATAAAGAATATGTAATGTGGCGGACATGCTTATATTGCAGGTGTTGGCGAAGTTTACAATAAGACTGCGTTCATGACCGATAGTCATGATAGTTACCTTACATACATCCAACAGGGTGCGTTTTGTCAGGACTGTTTTGAGGTGGGGGAAGAGGTAAGGGAAATGTTCCTTGAATACAACCATGACTTTGAAAAATATATGTACCGCAAAGGCGAAAAAACACATATAGACCTGAATGATGTAAACACCGCTATACTGGTGTCACAGGGCATCTGTAAAGAAAATATATTTGCATGTGGCGTATGCAACGGGACTGAACTGAACCTGCCTTCTTATCGCCGAGATAAAGGAATGAACGGTGTAATGGGCGGAGTAATCTATAAAAAATAGCAAAAAAAATAAAACCACCCGTCAGAGAGCGGTCCAATAAAACAGTATAGCCAAAAACGGGAAGCAGCATGACCTAAATCATGTTGCTTCCCGTTTTTTATAATAGCAGGGTTTGGGGAAGGCACTCCCCAACAAGATTCCAATAGGTTCAAATAAGCGATAGGCAAAATTCGGACCCATGGTAGAATCTTGCTCTGCGATTCCTTCTCCCTTCTCGCCTTGTTTTTTATATTGTAAAATGATATGCTATATATGAAACTAAAACACGGAAGTGAGCCATATGATACCAACAAAAGAAATTTCAGATTATATAAAAGCTGGCAAAAAGATTCAAGCAGTTAAACTCGTTCGCGATTATACAGGGTTTAGTCTGAAAGACGCAAAAGACTATGTTGATGAGCTTGAACGTACAATGAAAAAGACTTCTCTCAAACCCAAACAGGTACACTATATAAGCGGTGTTTCTGCTATTGATGGTATGGAGGGGCATGAGTTTGAATATTTCTGTGCAGACTTGCTCCAGAAAGTCGGCTTTTCGGAGGTAACA
Organism: Oscillospiraceae bacterium; assembly: GCA_017547525.1. Lineage (GTDB taxonomy): Bacteria > Bacillota > Clostridia > Oscillospirales > Ruminococcaceae > RGIG3102. Next base: position 29,491 of record JAFYPL010000026.1, on the reverse strand, counting down.
GTTACTCCTGGTTCTGGTGATCAAGGCGTAGATGTTCTGGCCGCAAAAGATGGTATTAAGTATGCAATTCAGTGTAAAAACTATGCAAGTGCATTAAGTAACACGCCAGTACAAGAGGTTTCTGCAGGTAAACAGTTCTATGGTTGTCACGTAGGTGTTGTAATGACAAACTCCACTTTTACACCAGGAGCAATTCAGCTTGCTGCTGCCACAAATGTACTGCTGTGGGACAGAAGAAAACTGGATGAACTTATCGCAAAAGCTGGTGGACTAGAAAGCTTTGGTATATCAGGCTATACTGGTATTAATAGTGGTGGCGAATTCGAAGATGAATTAGACGACGATTTTGAAGATGACTTTGACACAGATGATGATAGCATAGGAGTAGCTAATACTAATCATTCCAGAAAAGGCATGAGAATCTGGTCTAAAATATGTATCGGTTGGAGTATGGTATGCCTACTTATGCTCCTTCTTGAGAGCGCTTTTGGAGATGGAGAAGATGCGACATTCGCAGGAATGTTTCTGGGAGAAGGTTTATTCGTATTGGTTTTAGGCTTGATGTTTGGTGCGTTATCAAAAACCGAAAAGGGAAACCCATACATGACTTTGTGTGGAAAGAACATAAAGAAGTGGGGGTTCGTCATTCTGTGCATAGTAATAGCTTATGTTTTGTTCATAGGCATGATGGGGATAACTGGTGGACTAAATGTAACCACTTCATAAATTTCAACTAATACACAAACGAGGTAGGAGTCGTGATGATTCCTACCTCGTTTACGTCACACTCCTGTGCTGCACTCTCTTGTGCCAACAATGTTCTCATACAGTCTTATCGAAAGCCACCCCAGGGTGGTTTTTTGTGTGTCAGTTATATATAAACTATTTCAGCGCCCAGCATTTCAGCGTCGCTTTCGTCATGGGTGATAACCATCAGCATTCGTCCCTTCAGATTATCTTTTACCCGGTGGATTACCTGTTCTCTGGTGGCGTCATCCAGGCCTTTGAAAGGTTCATCCATCATCACTATGTCGCTGTCACTTACCATGGCGCGCATAATGGCCACACGGCGTTTCTGCCCGCCGGACAGCTCTGTTACAGGTCGACGTATTTCATCTTCGTCCAGCCCCATGGACAGCAGTAATTCTGAGATTTTGTCTTTGTCCGGTGTTTCTGTCACGATTGCCAGATTCATCAGTGCAGACAGTTCATCACACAGCCTGTCTTCCTGAAAAACAGCGGAAAATCTTTTGCCTTCTGTGCCGGTTACACTGCCTTTGTCTGCTTTCATTAAACCCATTATTATGGAAAACAGGGTGGTTTTACCCCGCCCGGACATACCCATAAAGCACACCGGCTTTTCACTGTCCACACTCAGACTGAAATTTTCCAGCACAGGTGTATCGCCATAGCTTTTGTACAGGTTTTTTATATCTATTCTCATATAATCCACCTCCTACAGAAAGCCCTGTGTGATTTTGTCATTTATCTTTGCCAGCAACCATAAAAAGCCTTTTTCCACCACAAAACTGATAACAACTATAACCACGGTCCATGCGAACATTTCGGCAGTTTCCATGTACAGCTTTGTTTCGTACAGCCGGTTACCCAGTGACCCTGCCGGCATACCGATTACTTCGGCGGCTATGCCACTTTTCCAGCACAGCCCCAGTGAAGTGGTGCATGCGGCTATAAAATATGGCAAAACCTGTGGCAGGTATATGTACAGCAGTTGTTTTTTAAACGAAAGTCGGAAAACTTTAGCCATTTCCAGCAGATTTTTATCTACCTGCAGCAGCCCCTGCAGTATGTTGTTGTATACTACAGGCAGTACCATCAGAAAAGAAATGCAGATGGACAGGTTACCACCGCGTACCCATAACAACAAAAGTATGATAAAGGATGCCACAGGCACGGCTTTTATTACGCTGAACAGCGGAGACAGCAGATTGCGTATTGTTTCAGACCAGGCAGAAAGTATGCCCAACGCCACGCCCCGCACTACGGCCAGAGTAAAGCCCAGCATTATGCGGGTCAGTGAAAATACTATAGTATGCCAGAACGCCGGCTGACCCATCAGGCCAGTCAGCGCACGAAAAGTGGCAGCCGGGGAGGCCAGCAGTACTTCTTTGCCGATTTTCATCGCCATCAGTTGCCACAGGGCCACCCAGAACAAAACACCATATAATTTTTTTACGTTATTTTTAACCCACATAGTAGAATGCGTCGTCTGGCATTGCACCGCCTACAGCCGCAGGGTTCCGGTCAAACAGAACCTGACAGTAGTTGCTTACCAGTGCTTTCATTTCTTCACCTGTCACGCAAGTGATATTACAGTTTGGAATAGCTTTTTTAGCCAGAGGCTCTTTTGCTACGATGCCGTATTCAGTTACCCATGCAGCTGCTTCGTCCACATTTGCAACCACGTACTCAGCGGATGCTGTGTAGTCTTTCAGGAACTGGTCAAATGCATCTTTGTTGGCTTCGATAACTTCTTTTCTTGCTACCATTACACCTGTGATCAGTCTCTGGTCAGATACTTTGCCCCATTCTTCTGTCATATCCAGACAAACAGTTACTTTGTCGTTCTGTGCCATAACTGCTGTTACGTATGGCTGTGGCAGCATAGCAACCATTTCACCATCTGTTGCAGCCAGCAGAGCGCCTACTTCTGTAGCTTCACTCTTGTACTCGATTGTAACGTCTTTATCAGGGTCGATGCCGTTTTCCGCCAGAATGTAGCGCAGAGTGTATTCAGGTGTTGTACCTTTACCTGTTGTGTAGATTGTTTTACCTTTCAGGTCAGCGATTGACTGTACGCTGTCGCCTGTCTGCACCATGTACAGTACGCCCAGTGTGTTTACAGCTACTACCTGTACAGCGCCTTCAGTTTTTGCGTACAGTGTTGCTGCCACGTTTGCAGGTACAGCTGCCATATCCAACTGGCCCTGAATCAGCAGAGGGTTGATTTCCTGTGCTGTGCCGTACATTGTCACGTTGTAAACATTGCCTGTATATGCTTCGTCAGCGTTGTTTGCTTCTGCATCTTTCATCAGTTTTGTCATACCTATTGTAGTAGGACCTTTCATACCTGCGATAGCGTATGTTGCTGCAGTTACCTCAGGTGTCTGTTCTTCAGCTGGCTGGCTGCATGCTGTAAATACAGACAGGCACATTGCCATAGCCAGTGCAAGACTGATAATCTTTTTCATAGTATATATCCTTTCTCTATAGCCCGGGGGCATTGTTTGTTATATTTGCATTGTATCACAATAGGTTTATAATATCTGTTGCTACGGCAACATTTGTAAAGGCTTGTTAAAATATAGTCAAGTGTACAGACTGCCTGTACACAAGGAAAATTATTGATTTGTTTTTTATAAAATGATATACTAATCAGTGGAATCTATGGAGGCGTACTCAAGTGGCTGAAGAGTCCGGATTCGAAATCCGGTAGGGTAGGTTTCCTATCGCAAGAGTTCAAATCTCTTCGCCTCCGCCAGAAAACTCCGCCTGTGCGGAGTTTTTCTTTTGATAAACAGAAATTTCTATACTATAAATTTACAATCAGGTGTATACACACCCGGGAGGTTATTATGAAAAAAAGCAGACCTATAAACAGAAAAAGACTTATTCCTTTAGCGCTGATTGCACTGGCAATGGCAGTGTTTGCTGTTATTTACGGCGGTTTAGGCATTGACACCGGCCTGGTTATCAAAACAGAATCAGGTGTGAATATGGTGTACATGGATGAAACCCCTGTGGTAATCAGTGACCAGACACCAAAGAAAAAAGCATTCAATAAATACTCCACAGGCGACAAAATTATACTGGTTACAGGCGCTTTGCAGGAAACCTGGCCAGCAGGTGCTGACATGCACTGGTGTCTGAAACTGGACGGTGGCGATTATGCCGATATTCCTGCCGATGTGGTGAATCAGCTGGCTGAACTGGGTTACGTAGTAACTGACAATGACTAAGCTTTATCAGGTATGTGATTTTTGATACTGTTTGTTGTGTTTTTTTAAGCGAAATGCAATATTTCAGAGGAAAAATTTACTAAATTATTGTTTTATTTAATAAAAAATTTACAAAAGTATATACATATCACACTTTATGAGTTATAATATATAAGATTATTATGGGTATGTATGCCTATTAATATGATTTTAGATAAAAATAAATAGCAAATTCTACAGCATTCATTTGCAGAAAAGGAGCTTTTTGTTATGATTAAACTTTATAACGCTAAAGGCAATGTAAGCCTTACAAACGACTATTTCGCCAGTCTGGTTGGCTATGCTATCACCAGCTGCTACGGTGTTGCAGGCATGAGCACTGCAGGTGCCAAAGACAGCCTGAAAACAATGGTTTTCGGTAAAGATATTCCGGACAGAGGCGTGGTTGTAGACGTAGAAGACGATCAGCTGGTTATTGATCTGCATATCAAAATCACTTACGGTGTTAATATTGCCACTATTGTGGATAACATCAAAGAAAGAGTTGCCTATGCCGTGGAACACGCTACAAATCTTAAAGTAAAAAGAATCAATGTTTCAGTAGACGATATTATTACAGAATAATTCATATTTTTATTGAGGTGAACAAATGATTACTGGTAAAATGCTGCGTGATGCCATCGTTTCAGGTGCAAACGCAATTATAAACAACAAAACAACAGTTGACGAACTGAACGTATTCCCTGTACCAGACGGCGATACAGGTACAAATATGTCTATGACAATCGGTGCCGCAAGAAAAGACCTGATGGCCATGAGCGATGACTGCACAGTAGCTCAGGTAGCTTCCACAGCTGCTAGCTGCATGCTGCGCGGCGCACGTGGTAACAGTGGTGTTATCTCATCCCTGCTGTTCCGTGGCTTCTCCAAAGCACTGAAAGATAAAACAACAGCTGATGCTGCAGACCTGAAAGCTGCACTGAGAAAAGGTGTAGACTCTGCATACAAAGCAGTTATGAAACCTACAGAAGGTACTATCCTGACAGTAGCACGTGAAGCTTGTGAAAAAGCTGAAACAATGGACGAAACAGACGTTGTTGTACTGTGGTCCGCAGTAGTTGAAGCTGCTAAAGTTTCTCTGGCTAACACACCAGAACTGCTGCCAGTACTGAAAAAAGCAGGCGTTGTTGACGCAGGCGGCCGGGGTATCATCTACGTATTCGAAGGCATGCTGAAAGTATTCAAAGGCGAAGGCATGATCGAAACAGAAGAAGAAAAGAAACCAGCTGCAGAAAGCTTTGAAGCAAAAGGCGTTTACTCCAAAGAACTGGAAAAAACAGTAGAAAACGGCTACCGTACAGAATTCATCGTACACAAAAATGAAAAAGCAAGCGCAGAAAAACTGCGTGCACTGTTGGAAATGATCGGTGAAAACGTAGCAGTAGTAGATGACGAAGGTCTCATCAAATGTTACGTAAATACAGCTAACCCAGGCAAAGCTCTGGCTGAAGCTGTAAAACACGGCGCAATGACAAACATCAAAATCGAAAACATGAACGAACAGCTGGCTGAAATCAGCTTTAAAGGCGAAAGTCTGGCAAAACAGGCTAGCGAAGCTGGCAGCGATGAACAGTTCAAATACATGGCAGTAGACAACGATGTAAAATTCGGTTTCGTAGCAGTAGCTGCTGGCGAAGGTCTGGAAAACATGTTCCGTGATCTGGGTGTTGACGCTGTTGTAACAGGCGGTCAGACAATGAACCCATCCACAGAAGATATCCTGCGTGCAGCACAGTCTGTACCAGCAAAAACAATCTTTGTTCTGCCAAACAACAAAAACATCATCATGGCTGCAGAACAGGCTGCAAAACTGGCTGACAGAGAACTGATCGTTCTGCCTACAAGAACAGTACCACAGGGTATGACAGCTATGCTGAACTTTGACCCAGAAGCATCTGCAAAAGAAAACGCAGTTACAATGGGCATGGCAGCAGAAGGCGTACAGACAGGTTCTATCACATTTGCTGCTAGAAACTCTGACTTTGAAGGTCACAAAATCAAACGTGGCGACATTCTGGCTATGGAAAACAGCAAACTGTCTTTCGTAGAAAAGAGCGTAGAAAAAGCTGCAGTTAAACTGGCAAAACAGATGATGAACCGTGATTCTTCCTTCATCACAATCATCTACGGCGAAGGCATCACAGGTGAAGAAGCTGAAGCAGTAGCAGAAGAAGTAAGAAAACGCGCACCAAAAACAGCGGAAGTAACAACACTGGAAGGTAACCAGCCTGTATACTACTATCTGATTTCTGTTGAATAATTTATAAAATATAAAGGCAAGGTGAAATCACCTTGCCTTTTTGATTTGAATATTTTCAGATAAATAAAAAAGCAAGGCTGTATGCCTTGCTTTTGCTGTTTATTATTTCAGGAAGCCGGAGATAATCTGTTCTTCTGCTTCTTTTTCGGACAGGCCCAGTGTCATCAGTTTGATCAGCTGTTCGCCTGCGATTTTACCGATAGCTGCTTCGTGAATCAGGCTTGCTTCCACGTGGTTAGCCTTGATTTCCGGTACAGCAGCAACTCTTGCGTTGTTCATAACGATAGCGTCACATTCTGTATGGCCACTGCAAGCATTGTTACCGTATACACGGGAGATAAATTCCTGATATGAATCATCCTGTGCAACAGAACGGGAAACTACATGTGCAGATGAGTTTTCGCCGTACAGATCCACTTCGAATTCTGTGATAGCTGTCTGGCTGCCGTGTGTCAGCAGTTTTTCACCGATAATCAGTGTAGCACCATCTGCCAGTTTTGCAGTTGTTTTACGATTTGTGGAGTCCACGCCACGAATCTGTGCTGTTTCCATTTCGAAATAGCTGTTTTCGTCCATTTCGATAACTGTCACAGGGTTCATAATTTTTTCACCGCGGCCGTCACCGTAGCCATAGTGTTTTTCCACATATTTTACTTTAGCGTTTTTGCCGATGAAAAAGCTGTGGATACCGTCATGTTTGCTTGCTTTGTCACCACCGTTGTGGATGCCACAGCCTGCGATAATAACTACATCACAGTCTTCGCCGATGTGGAAATCGTTATATACCATTTCTTCAATACCACTTTCGGACAGCAGTACTGGAATATGAATACTTTCTTTCTTTGTGCCTGGTTTGATGATAATATCAATGCCGTCTTTATCTTCTTTTGGAACGATATCAATGTTTGCTGTTGTGTTGCGTGCAGCCGAAGTACCGTTTGCGCGGATGTTGTATGCGCCGGATGGTACTTCGTGCAGGTCAGCTACCTGTTCCAGAAGATTCAGCTGTATTTTATCCAATGTCATTGCCATAATTTACTCCTTAATCTGTGGACATACTGTAGCCACGCCCAGAATCTGTGGCATGATTTCGTCCTTTGTACCTATCTGTGCGATTTCGCCGTCTTTCAGCAGTACGATTTTGTCAGCGATTTCCAGAATTCTTTCCTGATGGGAAATAATCAGGATATTGCCTTTGATGCTTTCGTGCATAGCTTCAAACACTCTGATCAGGCTGTTGAAACTCCACAGGTCGATACCTGCTTCAGGTTCGTCAAACAGAGACAGTTTTGTACCACGTGCCAGAATCATAGCGATTTCAATTCTTTTCAGCTCACCGCCGGACAGGGATGCGTTTACTTCGCGGTTGATGTAATCGCGGGCACACAGACCTACTTCAGACAGATAGTTGCATGCTTCTGTAAAAGAGATTTTTCTGCCTGCTGCCAGGTTGATCAGGTCTTTTACTGTGATGCCTTTGAAACGTACAGGCTGCTGGAAAGCAAAGCTGATGCCTGCTTTTGCGCGGTCTGTGATGTTCATTTCTGTGATGTCTTCACCGTCCAGCAGAATCTGGCCGGATGTAGGTGTGATGATACCTGCGATGATTTTTGCCAGTGTGGATTTACCACTGCCGTTAGGACCTGTGATAACCACAAATCTGTCATCGATAGTAAGGTTTATATTTTTCAGAATATCCTTTGTTCTTCCGTTATCGGATACTGAATAGCTAATATTTCTTAACTCTAACATTTTTTACTCCGTAAAGTTTTATTTCGATAATGGTACACATAAGTACAACATTATTATTATACAATAGTCTGTGCTAAAATTCCATAGTTAATTTTATAACACAGAGATATTTATGTAATTTTTATCATGGCTTTAATATATACTGTTTTAGTGTATATTGCAATACATCTGTGATTTTATCACAAAACATAGTAGATACCTATAAAAAACACCGGAGCGTCAAGCACTCCGGTGAAATATGGTTTATATAAGAGAAAACAGCAGATAGATGTAATGTGCGGCAATACCTGCACACAGGCCGCCGAATGTATGGGAAACGATTGCGTCTTTGATAAACTGGCGTCTGTCCAGAGCGTCCATCATGGAAATATGTGTGGACAGATAGCCGGACCAGCACATACCCATAGCTGTGAATACTGCGATTTCGTTCAGACCTGCAGCACCTGTTTCCAGCATACGTGGTACCAGGGCCATTGCGGCACCTGTAGCACCCAGACTGGTAATAGGGAATGCGATATTTGAAGGGTCTTTGAAACCAAACAGCACATTTGTCAGCGGAGCAATCATGTCACCCAGCATAGGCAGCAGACCTACGCCTTCGTATGCAGCACCTGTGTAGATACCATCAGCTGGTGCGCCGAATGTGAGTATCATTACAAAAGTACAGATGCACAGTACGCCAGGAATAATATCCATACCCAGCTGTACACCGGTTTTACCGCCTTCCAGAATAGCGTTCAGTGCTCTTTCCATAGCGGAGCCATGTACTGTGCGCATTTCGTCACCATCTATTTTGTCAGCTTTACGGCTATGGTCAAATTTTGCTTCTTCTTTTGAAACGTTATAATATCTTTTTGTTTTGTTCAGCATCAGTCTTACGGAAACAACACTGCCGATACATGCACCCAGCACACCGATAAGTGCGGCACTGATGATGCCTTCCTGACGCAGCCCCATCATGTATGTAACCAGAATCATACCCATGCCAAAGCTGGTGCCCAGATTGCACAGGGCAGGAATCTGATAAGGTTTGAAATATTTTGTAAAACCGTCGTTTTTAGCCAGTGAAAGAATAGCAGGGTTATCTGATACAAATGTGGATACCACGCCCAGACTTGCAGCCCCAGGCAGACCATAAATAGGTCTCATCAGAGGGGATATAAGTTTGTTCAGCAGGGAAATGACACCGAATTCAGCCATCAGCTGGGACAGTGCACCTGTAACAACGGAAATCGCCATAATGAAAAATACTGTGTTCAGCAGCAGGTCATGGGCAGTGTTCATAATAGTGTTGAACAGGTTGCCTATACCCATTACATTGCCCAGTGCGGCAAAACCGCCTATCACCACAAACAGTACTATGTACGTTTCTTTATCTATTGCTTTTTTCTGATTCATTTTTACACCTTTATTGTTGTTTGTTTTTTCGCATACTAAATTAGAATAACATATTTAAAAATCGTTTTCAACAAATAAACCATGCTTTGTTAATTTTTTTCTGAGAAAAAATTAATTTTAATTAAAATATATTCTATTGAAGAACAACTGTTTTTCTGTTAAGATAGTTTAAAATAACAGGAGAAAAAACATGAAAGAAAAGCTTATAAACAGAATGAAAGAACTGGGTATCAGCGACGTAGGATTCTGTCAGGTTACAGACGGTCCATCCGGGCTGAACAACGCCATGAGTATAGTTGTAAAACTGTCAGACGCAATAATAGACGAAATTGAAACCCAGCCAACCCATACATATTTCAACCACTACAGAACAGTTAACTTCTTTATAGACCAGTGCCTGCTGCAGGCAGGACTGCTGCTGGAGCAGAACGGGTATAAATACATAACTGTGGCCGCCAGCCAGAGTATAAATGATGAAGGCTGGTTTTACCGTGGACGCTATTCCCACAAGGCTATTGCCCGTCAGGCCGGTCTTGGCAGTATAGGCAAATCCTGCCTGTTTCTGCACAAAGACTACGGTGCCAGAGTACGTCTGGGTACTATTTTTACTGATGCGCCATTTGAAAATCCGGCTGAATTGCCGCCAAACCCTTGCACAGGCTGCAATATCTGCAAAGAAAAATGCCCATCCGGTGCTATCAGCGGAAAAATGTGGCATGAAGGTATGGAAAGAGAAGAGTTTTTCAACCGGGACAAATGTTCCAATCATATGAAGCACCGGTATAAACATATTGGCCGTGGTGCTGTATGCGGTCTGTGTATAAAATATTGCCCGCTGAATAAATAGAGCGAAAAATAAAAGCGATGCATTGCATCGCTTTGTTTATTTATACTGTAGGTACTTCTTCTGCGGTTATGGATGTCAGGTATGGATTCCATGGCGCATACATTGTATGTGTTGTCAGGTAATCCAGCCACTGCTGATAGCCTGTAGGTGTCAGATGGTAGCCGTCCGCCCGGGCAATTTCACTGCGCAGATAACCGCTGTCATCTTTCAGTACGTCATACAGATTTATCAGCCCCAGACCTTTGTTTCTGCACATCTGTGCTATCAGTTTATTTGCAGAATATATTCTGTCAAAGGACAGCTGTGGTTTCTGTATGCTGGTTCTGTATGTGGTAGGAGTGATTGTGGTTACGTAGATAATAGTATTTGGGGAAGTCCGGCGGATTTTATCTATCAGCTGTTCGTAGCTGGCTATAAAATCTTCTGGTGACATACCCATCAGTGCGTTTATGCCCAGAGTAATGTACATTTTACCAGGCTGACGCTGTTCTATTACTGCCCACACATCTACCAGACCATCACCGGCGTCTATTCTTACACCAGGCTGCAGGAATGTACGTGGAGATGTACTTTTCTGTGTCAGGTATACTGCTGTGGAATCTTTCAGTGTCAGTGAGCCGGTACGGGTGTATACTTTGAACCCGTCTGCCAGACTGTCACCCAGAAAGATAGCATCATCAAAATAACTTATATCTACAGGGTCACTTTCAGGTACCTGTACCATATCTATTTCAGGAATGGTGTTTTCCAGATTGATGGTCTGTGCCACTTCACCGGTATAGCCTTCCCACTGTGTCACCTGTTTTACCAGATCAATGTTAGGTTGCTGTATCAGTATCTGTTCCACGGACCGTGATGTTTCAATTTTTTCACCGGGCACGATAATGCCTTCCACCAGCTTTACCATGCCAAAAGCCATGGCGCATACACATACGCCCATAACAGCCAGACGGGCTATTTTCTTTTTTCTTCTGCGGCTTTTACGCAGTGCCAGTTCTTCAGCTGTATATTTAGCCATAACATCACTCCTTCCAAAATTTTATTATATATTTTCAAATTGTCGTTTTCAAGAAAAAAATAACATTCGTACCCTACATTATAGTCCATCGATAAGCTATTTTCAATAATGCTTCCATATTTTTCACAAACAATTACAATATTGTAATCTTTTCTTTTTATGGTAGAATGAAGAGTAAGAATAGTCTCAATAACAAACAATAAAACACCAGTAGATTATAGGAGATATTATGGAAAAAAGTTTTTTTGGCACAGATAAACACGGCAGAGAAATCTACCGTTACACACTGACAGACGAAAACGGAAACAGCCTGTCTGTACTGAACTACGGCGCTACTATCCAGAGTCTGATTGTTACAGACAAAAACGGCGTGAAAAAAGACGTTGTAATGGGTTTTGATAACCTTGCCCAGTACGAAGATGATACTGACCGCACATATTTCGGCGCTATCTGCGGCCGTGTAGGCAACAGAATCGCAAATGCTGAATTCTATGTGGAAGGAGAAAAATACACTCTGGCAAAAAATAATGGCAATCACTGTCTCCACGGCGGCACAGACGGTTTTGATAAAAAATTCTTTGACCTGACAGATGCTGACGAAGACTATATGACATTCTCTGTGTTCAGCCCTGACGGAGACGAAGGTTTCCCTGGTAATGTTTCTCTCAGCGTAAAATACACATTCCGTGGCGGCCTGCTGATGCTGGAATACATGGCTACAACTACAGCCACATGTCCGGTAAGTTTCTCCAACCACACTTATTTCAACCTTGACGGTGAAGGCGATATCCGCAACCACAAACTGCAGCTGAACAGCCACTACTACATGCCAGTTGATGAATCTGTTCTGGCTACAGGTGTTGTACGGTCTGTAGAAGGTACACCATTTGACTTCCTTACAGAAAAAGAACTGGGCCCTGCTATTGATGCAGCCGCCGCAGCACAGCCATCAGTAAAAGGTATCGACCATCATTTCTTCTGTGACAATGGCCGCAGTGAATACCGCCGTTTCGGTACACTCACATCCAGTGACGACAGCCTGAAAATGGACATTTTCACAAACCAGTGTGGTTCACAGGTTTACACAGGTAACTTTACACCTGATATGCCTGCAAAAGACAGACGTGCAGGTCAGTTCTGCGGTGTGGCACTGGAAACACAGTTCCCTCCAAACAACCTGAACAACTCTCACCTGCCAAATATGCTTCTCCACCGCGGTGAAACATACTACCACAAAACAGGTTTCAGATTCTACTATTAATAGTCCACCTCCGGGGATAAATTCTCCGGGGGTTTTTATATGGCTGCCCGGACAGATTTATATATACATAAACTGATGCGAATATTCGTGGAATATATCAATTGACTGTATTGTAGTTTTGCTTTAAAATTAGTATAAGGAAAAATCTGTAATGATAAAAAGGAGATTTAATATGCGTAAAATTATTCTTGACGTTGATACCGGTACTGATGACGCTATTGCTATAATGTGTGCACTGCGGGCTGAAGAACTGGACGTAATCGGCATTTGTACTGTAAACGGTAACCGTGGTATTTCCTACACCACAGAAAACACACTTCGTCTGCTGGAATATCTGGGCAGGGAAGAAGTGCCTGTATACAAAGGCGCACATCTGCCATTGGTTTCCACACTGCCTGCATGGCGCAGACCTGAAGTACCATATGGCGGTAAAGAATTCAGAGAAATGGAAATCCATGGCGACTATCTGGAACTGCCACACAGCGTAAACAAAAAAGCTGAAGACATCGATGCAGTTTCATGGTACATCAAAGTTCTTACAGAAACAAAAGAAAAACTTACACTTGTTCCTGTAGGTCCTCTCACAAACCTGGCACTGGCTTTCAGAGCAAAACCAGAAATAGTTGAAAATATCGAAGAAATCGTTATTATGGGTGCGGCTTATGCTCATGGTAACAAAACAGCAGCGGCTGAATTTAACTGGTGGTGCGACCCAGAAGCAGCAAAAATTGTTATGGACTGCGGCGCAAAAATCACAATAGTTCCACTGGATGCTACACATAAAGCATGCGTAAAAGGCAGTGAAGCTGAAGAAATCGAAGCTGGCGGCACAAAAGCATGTCTGGCAGCGGCTGAAATGATTAAACAGCGTATCAGAGGTTACTCAACATTCCAGCCAATGGGCGATGATATGGCTCCTGTACACGATGCACTGGCTGTTCTTTACCTGCTGGATAAAGAAGTATGCGAAGACGTAAGACCTATGTACGTTGACGTAGACTTTGGCGGCGGTAACTCTGACGGTATGTCCATCGTTGACGTTGATAAACGCTACTTTGACAGAGAACCTAACTGTGACTTTGCATTCAGCGCAAACAGAGAAAAATTTGTTGAACTGCTGACAAAACTGCTGAAAGCAAGATAATTTTAGTAAAAAATAATCCCTCTATGAGAAATCTCATAGAGGGATTTTGTTTAAAAAATTGGGATTTGTCTAATTATTTTGTTTACTGTTCATTGTTCTTTTTTTGTTCCAAAAGTTCAGCAGAATTTCTGCTTACATTATCTAATAAAATGTGCTTCCGTCCAGATAAAGCAAGTATAGTTGCGAGTATAATTTTTTTACGATTAGTTCTCTCTTTCTCTTTTGAAAGTTCTACATCATAATTGGATAATGTATTTCCTTCTCCATCATAAACGAATAATTCGATTGCCGTTCCTTCGGGCACATCTGCATAACATCCAATTGTATACTCAACATTTGTGGATATTTGAAATAGTGTTGAAACTCCATTTGATGTAATCTTTTGCACTCTTTCGTTACCATCAGCGATAAGATGTACAATTATATCAAAGTCATTCTTGTTTTCAAAGGTTAATGAACCTGTTGTAGAAACAATATTTTCATTGATGTACGATAGTACAATATCATCAGATTGTTTTTCGCTACATATAACACTGAAATTCCAGCTATTCTCAACTTTATTGTTTGTTGATTGAGAACAGGCACACAGTGATGTTATGTATATAATTGATATAATGAAGTATACAACCCTTCTCATACATTCACCTTCTATTTATAAAATTTTGATTTTAATTATAACATTTATTAAGATGTAACAAATGTATCATATTGATAATTTACCTATTTAAGTTTTCTATAGAAGTAATGATTGCAAATCCTATTATAACAATAGCAATAATTGGGCCGAGTTCAGGACAATTCAAGTAGCTATCTCCATATCCAGTTCCGATATATCCAAAAACAAGTGCGAGAAAAGATACTATAATAGCTTTACTCATATAATTTACTCCTTTTCCATTTTATTTAATAAACATCAATCTATTAACAAAATTCAAATTTATCTAATACTATTTTACCACTATACGATAATATTAACAACAGTCCCGACAGGTTACCTGCCGGGACATAATGTTTTTTATCAGAATTTGATTTCTTTTGTAATAATCAGATTTTTGTCAGCTGTAAAGCCACGGGCTGCCAGTGCGTTTTCCAGTTTTTCGTTATCAACTGCAAATGTGCAGGAAACTTTTTTCAGGCCCTGTGCTTTGGCATAGTTAATTGCAAAGTCGATACATTTATCAAAATCGCCGTCCATCATTGCTATATGCAGTGCTACCTGATGCTGGAAACGTGCGCCGCAAACGATAAAGCTACCGCTTTCCACATCTTCAAATACTTTGCCTTCACAGGAGAAAGCTTTTACGTTAGCTTCGTTGATATGGTGGAATGTGCGGTTAAAGCACATATAGTCATGATATTCTTCTTTTTTAGGCATTACCAGTTCCACAGCACGCTGCCATGTGGTATGTACAAAACCATGTGGGGCGCCGCCTGTCAGGTCTGTCAGGTGCATGCCTCTGTGCCAGCCGATAGTTTTCAGGCCGAATCTTTCAGCCAGACCACTGCTGGCCGCATTTGTTTCGCCGGTAAACATTGCCATGGATGGGCATTTCAGTTCAGCAGCCAGTTCCAGCCATTTTTTGTATATTGCCTTGCCTGCGCCTTTGTTCTGGTATTCAGGTGTTACGCGCAGTGTTTCCAGCCAGCCGCTGCCGTCAGGCAATACGGAAAATCTGCCTATGCCTATCATTTTTTCTTCGTGATATACACATACCAGACCGCCGCCCAGACTGTTGAAATAATGCCATGCATCACCCAGATATGTAGCGTTTGGCAAAGTTTCGGTTTCTACACGTACAGCTTCAGCCATATCGTCATAAGTAGCCAGTTTTACAGTAAATTCCATGTGTTTATCCTCCGTATACAGGTGTATATTTAATTATCTCCATTATATATAAATACATTCCGTTTTTCAATCACAATATAAATCCGTTGCAAATAAAAGGGTATAATGGTATCATAATTCTATAAATATAATTATGATAAAGGTGATTTCTATGACAAATATGACTACCACTTATGCTATTGAACTGGAAGGCAACGACCTTGATGTGAAAAAAGTGCAGAAGCTGAAAAAAGGCGACAGTCTGATGCTGAAAAGAATAAACGATGCGGAAGATACTTATGAAATCTGTGTATGTTTTGCAGACGGAAAAGAAATAGACATGCTGTCCTATGCAGAAAGTATAGGTGTAGCACCTTTTATGGACAGTGAACTGATTACTGTGGAAAAGGCAGAGGTTGCCCGGGTAGAGGTAAAACCTGGTAAAACACGTGCAAAAGACAAAACCACACTGCAGTTCAACGTTACCTATGCATATGATGAAGAAGCACTGGCACGGTTTACAGATACTGACATGCTGGCTTTCCATACAGAAGAAGACGCTGTGCTGTGTATGGCTGCATTCTCTGTTGCCGCAGGCGAAAGCGACGTGGTTATGAGCCGCCCATACCTGAACCTGTATACAATGGATATGCCTATGGAATACGGCTGGCAGTATGAAATGTATGACTGCGAATACGAAGAAAACACCACATACAATTTCTACGCCCACGCACTCTTCAATGAAACATTTACAAAATGTAAAGTTATGGCAAAGATTTACAATCCGGATAACGAAGAAGACGAATTTGTACTGGAATTGGACGAAAATGAAAAACAGACAGTGGTTACACTGGTAAATCACGCCAGAATTTTTGACGGTGAAGACGGTGTAAACTGCGAAATAGAATAGGATTTCTTGCTATGAGTGAAAAATTATTTTACACAGACCGGTATATGACAGACTTTGATGGTACTGTTCTGTCATGTACTGAAGATAAAAAAGGCTGGGCAATAGTACTGGACCAGACTGCTTTCTATCCGGAAGGCGGCGGTCAGCCTTGTGACCGCGGCGTAATGTGCTGGGGTGAAAACACAGCTCTTATAAATGACGTACGTGAAAAAAGCGGTCAGGTAGTGCATTATTCCGATACAGCCATACCAGAGGGTACACAGGTTCATGGCACCATAGATTGGGACAGACGTTTTGATATGATGCAGCAACATACCGGTGAGCATATATTCTCCGGTGTGGTTAACAGCATGTTCGGTTATAATAATGTGGGTTTCCATCTCAGCGAAAAGGACAATGTGGTGGATTTTGACGGCCCTATGACAAAGGAAGATATAAAGGCTGTTATGGACCGGTGTAACGCAGAAATATGGGCAAACCGACCTGTTATTGCCGGTTACCCTGAAAATGTTAAAGAACTGGAATACCGCAGTAAAAAGGAACTATCCGGACCTATCAGAATAGTGTCAGCCGGCAATGCGGATACCTGCGCCTGCTGTGGTACACATACATCCACTACAGCACAGGCGGGTCCCGTGGTGGCGATTTCTTCAATGGCCTACAAAGGCGGCACACGAATAAATATACTGTGCGGCCGTCGCGCTGTGGAATATCTGAAACAGCGCAATGATGACTGTTATGCTATCTCACATCAACTGTCCGCTCCTGTGGAAAAAATCACAGATGCGGTGGCGGCAAGAATGGCAGAAATAGACCAGCTGAAATACCGGCTGGCCGGTGCCAGACGCCAGCTGATGGCTGTGTGGGCTGAAAAAGCAGAGGTAACTGACGGTCTTTGTATTATGGTCAGCGAAAATCTGCGGTCAAACGAAATATTACAGCTTACACAGATGCTGGCAGGAAAAGCAAATACAGCACTGGTTTATTCCCCACAGCAGGATACAAATGGCAAACTGTGTATAATTTCCACAGAAAAAGATACCAATAAACTGGGGCGCCATATTTCTGCCACATTGGGTGGCAAAGGCGGTGGCAAACCAGGCACATATCAGGGCTTTGTAGAAAAAGAAACAGATGCTGATATGTTGTCAGCACTGGTGAAAAGTTTTCAGTAAGGATGATTTTTATGAACAATAAAATGGAAAAAGAATACAGAATCCCTGTTTCTCAGTCTGATAACAGGGCACAATTATCCTTGCCGGGATTTTTTACAGTGTTTATGGACCTTGCATCAGAACACGGGTCAGATCTTGGTATGGGCATGGACGATCTGGCTAAAAAAGGTCTTATATGGCTGGCCACAAAAACAAAAATCTGTATTCATCAAAAACCAAAAATGTTTTCTACAGTGTTGGTTTCTACATGGCCGGGTGAACCACTACGTGCAAGATGTAACCGCTATTACACAATGGTCCACAACGGCATTCTTATGGCAGAGGCAAAAAACGAATGGGCTATGATAGAACCTGCCACAGGCAGACTGCACCGCATCAGCGATGCTTACCCACAGGATCTGATACACTGCCAGGATATAGTGTGCGACACTCCGTTTTTTAAAGTAAGCGATGACTTTTCTAATGCGCAAACATTTGGAGAATATGTGGTATCTTCCGGTGATCTTGATACCAGCAACCACATGAACAACGTGCAGTATGTACGTGCGGTTATGGGGGCTTTTTCCAGTGAAACACTTGCATCAATGCCGGTGAAGGAAATAGAAGTGGCATACCGTCACCAGTGTTATGAAAAAGAACATCTGACTTTTAAAATCAGGGAAAATGAAACAGGCTGTGATATAGGCGTTATAAAAGACGACGGCAACACCGCCGCAACCATAAGAATGATTTATAAATAATCACATAAGAAAAAGGCGTGGATTTCCCACGCCTTTTATTTTATCTTTATAGTTATTCCCGGCTGTTGGGCTTTTTCAGCAGTGCCGCAATAAATCCGAACACCAGACTGGCACATACACCACCGGCACAGGCGGTGAAACCACCGGTGAAAATACCGATGAAACCTTCCTTTGCCACTGCCTCCTGTATACCTTTGGCCAGAGTATGGCCGAATCCTATAATAGGCACCAGCGCCCCCGCGCCGGCAAAATCCACTATCGGTTGCCACAGTCCCAGTGCAGACAATACCACGCCCGCCACCACAAAACTGGTCAGTATTCTGGCAGGGGTCATTTTGGTCAGATCTATGAGTATCTGACCCAGTACGCATATCAGACCACCGGTTATAAATGCTGCAATATAGTCCATTTTTACTCCTTTTCTGCTACTATTTCCACAAGGTGTGCTATGCCCGGTATGGATTCCTGCTGCATGGTTGTAGTGGGGCTCAGCAATGCGCCTGTGGCCATAAACAGTATACGGTGCAGATTTCCGGCTTCCAGCTGTGGCAGTATATGACTGCTCAGCACACAGCCACTACAGCCACAACCAGATGCTCCTGCCTGTACCTGCTGACTCTCTCTGTCAAATATTATCAGTCCACAATCTTTGTGATTTGTTAGCTCGATATTTTCATGCATTAAAAGCTGTTTCAGCAGGTCAGTGCCCACTTGCCCCAGGTCACCGGTGTAAATTGCGTCATAGTTTTCAACTTTTTCGCCCGACAATGTGAAAAACTCTTTCAGTGTTGTGGCGGCAGCAGGCGCCATGGCAGCTCCCATGTTGTTGGCATCTTTTATGCCCAGGTCAGCTATTCTGCCAAACATAACTCGGGTTATAAACGGGCCCTTTCCTTCTCTTTCCAGTAAAGCATGGGCAGCACCTGTCACTGTCCATTGGGCGGTGGGTGTGCGCTTGCCACCATAGTCCAATGGTGTGCGGAATTGCCTTTCCGCAGTGGCAAAATGACTGCTGGCACTGCACAGTGCGTTGTCCACGCCACCGCTGTTTATCAGACATGCACCTATAACCATGCTTTCGGCCATGGCACTACAGGCGCCATACAGACCAAGAAAGGGTACGGGTATATCCCTGTAACAGAATGCGGTGCTGGTTATCTGGTTACATAAATCCCCACCCAGCGCCACATCTATATCCTGTGGTTTTATATCTCTCTTTTTCAGTATGGTGTAAAAAGAACGTTTCAGCATTTCGGTTTCGGCTTTTTCCCATGATTCCTGCCCGAAATAGTTGTCTTCGCTTATAATATCGAAATACTCGCCCAGAGGCCCCTGACCTTCTTTTTTACCACCTACACAACTGTGTGTGGTTATGGCCACCGGTTTTTTCAATGTAATTATCCTGCCCATGCTTTACCTCCCCATAGGACTTATAAAGAACAATATCAGCCCATATACCACGCTGGCCAGTATACCGTATACAATTACAGGTCCGGCTATAATAAACATTTTTGTACCCGTGCCGGTTATCAGACCTTCAGCCCGGAATTCCATGGCCGGGCTGACCACTGCATTGGCGAATCCGGTAATGGGGACCAGTGTACCGGCGCCGGCTTTTTTGGCCAGACGGCTGTACCATCCCAGACCTGTGAGTACTGCGGCCAGCCCCACCAGACTTATACTGGCCATCAGTCTGGCGTCACTCATAATAAAGCCTATATTTTTATAAAACTTGTACAGCCATTCTCCCAAAGTGCAGATGCTACCGCCTATTATAAAGGCCCACAGGCAGTTTTTGCCCAGATGAGATGGCGGGGAAGCCTGTTCAACCATGTAAGAATATTCTTTTTTGTTTATTTTCATTGCCCATTATCCTTTTCTGTTCATTATGGGCGGATTTGTGGTGGTTATACATTCGAAAGCAGTTGCACAAAAACAGTTATAGTGTTATTATTTAGTTAATAAATTATCATAGTATTATAGGAGAACGAATATGATTAACCGCGATTTAGTTAAAAAGCTTTCAGTACAGCTGAAACGGGACGGTGTTTCTGCCCTTATGGTTGCACCAAGCGGCGACCTTATGTTCCTGCTGGGCCATAAACCATATCTGTGTGAACGTTTCCAGACTCTGGTTGTAACAGATAAAGAAGAACTGTTCTACATCTGCAACCGCCTGACAGAAGCAGAAGCTATCGGCTTTATGGAAGGCAACAAAGTTTACCAGTGGATGGACTCTGACGGTTTCGAAGCTACAGCTAAAAAAGCATTCGAAGACCACGACCTTATTGGTAAAAAAATCGCTGTAAACGGCACAGTAAGAGCTTTCAACCTGATTAAACTGCTGAAAGCTATGGATTTTGAAGCTGTAAACGGCAAAGATTATCTGGAACTTACAAGAATCATCAAAACACCTGAAGAATTGGAAAACCTGCGTAAATCTTCAGCTATCGTAGACAAAGTGTTTGAAGATATTGTTAAATTTATCAAACCAGGCATGACAGAAAAGGATGTTAAAACAGAAATCGCCCGCCTGTGTGCTGTATATGGCGGCGAAGACTGCCATGGTGGTATTGTAGCTGTTGATGCAAATGCGGCAAATCCACACTACTTCGGTGACAGTGCCGTTATCGGCGAACACGCTGTAGTTGAAATGGACTTTGGCTGTACATATAAAGGCATGTATTCCGACATTACACGTACAGTATTTGTAGGCAAAGCTACAGAAAGAGAAAAACAGCTGTACAACACTGTTCTCAAAGCAAATCTGGCAGGCGAAGCTGCAGCAGTAAATGGTGCATGGATTCCTGATATCGATATGGCTGCAAGAAAAGTTATCGAAGACGCAGGCTACGGTTATGAATTCAACCACCGTCTGGGCCATGGTATCGGTTATGCAGGCCACGAAGCGCCATATATCCACGGCGATTACAAAATGAATCTGGCACCGGGTATGGCATTCTCCTGCGAACCAGGTATCTACATCCGTGGTGAAATCGGTATCCGTATCGAAGACGTTGTAATTATCAACGAAAAAGGTGAAACAGAAGTTCTGAACAAATGCACAAAAGAACTTATCGAAATCCCAGTATAAAAACAAAAACCAGGCCGGGGAAGTAATGCTTCCCCGGCATTATTGTATTGAATAGGATTGTCAATTATTGTATAATGTGTAAAGTTATTGACAATAAAAAGTATATTACGGAGGAAATAACAGTGGTAAAAGCACTGGCTAAAATATTTATTAAAGATTCAGACAATGTAAACGACCCACAGGTGCGTTCAGCCTACGGCATGCTGTGCAGTGTGGTGGGTATCCTGTTGAATGTGGCACTTTTTGCGGGCAAATTCTTTGCAGGCACTATCAGCAAATCAGTATCCATCACAGCTGACGCATTCAATAACCTGTCTGACGCAGGTTCATCAGTAATCACACTGCTGGGGTTCAAACTGGCTTCACAGAAACCGGACCCTGACCATCCTTTCGGCCACGGCCGTATAGAATACTTGTCTGGTCTGGTAGTTTCTATGGCTATCCTGCTGATGGGCTGGGAACTGGCCACATCCTCTGTGGATAAAATCCGCAACCCACAGGCTGTGGAATTCAGTCTGCTGTCTATGGGTATTCTGGTGGTTTCCATAGTTGTGAAACTGTATATGGGTATGTATAATAACAGCATAGGCAATAAGATCAACTCTGCCGCTATGAAAGCTACAGGCGCTGACTGTATCAGTGACTGTGTTTCCACAACAGTTGTACTGATAGCAGCTGTTGTAGGCCATTTCACAGGTCTGCTTATTGATGGCTGGTGCGGTCTGCTTATTTCTGTGTTTATTCTGCGTGCCGGTATCGAAGCGGCAAAAGACACTATTGCACCTCTTCTGGGTCAGAAACCGGATGAAGAACTGGTAAATGATATCTATGCCATTGTTATGGACCATCCGGAAGTTCTGGGTGTACATGACCTTGTGGTGCACGATTACGGCCCGGGTCGTCTGATGATTACACTGCATGCTGAAGTAAGCAGCCAGCGGGGTATTCTGGAAACCCACGATATGATTGACAATATCGAAGATGAACTGAAAGAAAAATTGAACTGTGAAGCAACAATCCACATGGACCCTGTAGATATGAACAATGAAACAGTAGTGAAACTGCGTATGGCGGTGGCACGGCGTATGAATGAACTTCTGGGTGAAGATACTTCTATCCACGATTTCCGTATGGTGTCCGGCCCTACACATACAAATATTATTTACGATATAGTGGTGCCTTTCGGTTATAAATACTCTGACAGTCAGGTGGCACATATGGCAAAAGAAAATATTTCTGCCATGGAAAACGGCCAGTATCGTGCAGTGGTGAAAATCGATCATGCCTACTCATAAAATATGAAAAAACCATACAGCCTGTTTTTATACAGGCTGTATTTTTTATGTTTTTATTTATTTGTGCAACAGATATATATATTCAACAATAAAAAAGATGAAATTTGTACTGCAATACTAAACATTACTTTTTTAGCGGAAATAGTATAGAACTTTTACATTCTTTTTTGTGAAAGTATACAATTTTATTTGTTTGACACACAATATATAGTAAGTGTATAATAATTGTTACAACAATATATTGGTATAAAATAAAGAATTGGAGATATATAATGTTAAACGGTATCATCAAACGCGACGGTCGCGTGGTTATGTATGACATATCCAAAATCAAAATGGCTATCCTGAAAGCTATGGAAGCTGACGGCAGACCTGATTTTGTGAAAGCAGATGAAATCGCACTGAATGTAGAAAGACACTTCAGCGATAAAGGTAACAATATCACACCTACGGTTGAAGAAATACAGGACCAGGTGGAAATCGAACTGATGAAAGCCGGTTTTGACTCTGTAGCCAAAAGATATATTCTTTATCGTGCGTCCAGAAACAATATCCGTGAAAGAAACACCAGTCTGATGAAGATTTTCGACGAAATCACATTCTCAGATGCTCTCAACAGTGACGTAAAACGTGAAAACGCCAACGTTGACGGTGACACTTCAATGGGTACCATGCTGAAATATGGTTCTGAAGGTGCAAAGGATTACTACCTGAAATTCCTTCTCAGTCCAGACCATGCACGGGCACACAAAGACGGCTACATCCATATTCATGACTTTGATTTTTATGCACTGACAACTACCTGTACACAGATAGATATCAAATCCCTGTTCAAAGGCGGTTTCTCCACAGGTCATGGTTATCTCCGTGAACCAAACGATATCGCCAGCTACTCTGCACTGGCATGTATTGCTATCCAGTCCAACCAGAACGACCAGCACGGCGGTCAGAGTATCGTAAACTTTGACTATGGCCTGGCAGACGGTGTAAGAAAAACATACCGAAAACTCTATCTGCAGAATCTGGCAAAATATCTGGAAATCCAGGGCTGTGAAACAGAATACGAAGCAATAAAAGCTGCTTCTTACGAAATCACAGAATCCTGTGGCAGAATGCCACAGCTGGACACTGACAGCGAATATATGGCACTGGAACTGGCTGCACTGGAAAAACTGACAGGTGACAAAGCACTGTCTGAAAAAGCACAGGCTTTCGCAGTGAAAAAAGCAGAAAAAGAAACAGATAAAGCTACATATCAGGCTATGGAAGCGCTGATTCACAATCTGAATACAATGCATTCCCGTGCCGGCGCACAGACACCATTCTCATCCATCAACTATGGTATGGATACTTCCCCAGAAGGCAGAATGGTTATGAAAAATGTTCTGCTGGCTACAGACGCTGGTCTGGGCCATGGTGAAACACCTATTTTCCCTATCCAGATTTTCCGCGTAAAAGAAGGTATCAACTACAATCCGGGCGAACCTAACTATGACCTGTTCCAGCTGGCTATCAAAGTAAGTGCAAAACGTCTGTTCCCTAACTTCTCATTCCAGGATGCACCATTCAATATGCAGTACTACAACCCTGATGATGTAAGAACAGAAATCGGTTACATGGGTTGCCGTACACGTGTTGTAGCAAATAACTTTGATAAAAACAATGAAATCACATATTCCCGTGGTAACCTGTCCTTCACATCTATCAATCTGCCAAGACTTGCTATCGAAGCACAGAGTGATGAAGAAGAATTCTACCGCAATCTGAAAAAATACATGGACCTGTGCGGCAAACAGCTGCTGGACCGTTTCGCTATCCAGAGAAAGAAAAAAGTACGTAACTTCCCATTCCTGATGGGTCAGGGTGTATGGCTGGGCAGTGAAAAACTGGGCCCGGATGATGAAGTAGGCGAAGTACTGAAACACGGCACACTGTCCATCGGCTTTATCGGTCTGGCAGAAACACTGACAGCCCTGTACGGCCACCACCATGGCGAAGGTGAAGAATATCAGGAAAAAGGTAAAGAAATTGTAGGCTTCATGAAAAAAGTTGTAGACGACATGTGCGACAAAACTGGCCTCAACTTCTCCCTGCTGGCTACACCTGCGGAAGGTCTTTCCGGCCGTTTCGTAAGAATGGACAAAAAACGTTTTGGTCTTATTCCAGGCGTTACAGATAAAGATTACTATACAAACAGCTTCCACGTGCCTGTAGCATTCCCTATCAGCGCATTTGACAAAATCCGTCTGGAAGCACCTTACCACGCGTTCACAAATGCCGGCCACATCACATACGTGGAGCTGGACGGTGACGTAAGCCAGAACCTGGAAGCATTCGAAGCAGTTGTACGTGCTATGAAAGAATACGGTATCGGCTACGGTGCTATCAACCACCCTGTAGACCGTGACCCTGTATGCGGCTACAACGGCATTATCGGCGATGTTTGTCCACGTTGTGGCAGACGTGACGGTGAAGGCGTTCCGCTGGAAAAACTGCAGAAACTGGGCCTGTACAAACACCTGAATGCTGCTACACTGGGCCAGTGTGGTAACCCTGCAGAAGAAGCTGACAGAATCCCAAACCCATTAGTATAAACAGGAGGTAACAAAATATGGCAAACTACAATCCAGAAACAGGCCTTGTAGGCGAAGGCGTAAAATTTGAAAGAATCCGCCGTATCACAGGTTATCTTGTAGGCACAGTTGACCGTTTCAACGATGCAAAACGTGCAGAAGAAAGTCAGCGTGTAAAACACACAGTAGCAAAACAGGTTGAAAAAAAGGCCTGATTGTGATATAATTAATATAAATAAAACTCTGGTTGAGAGTAGAGTTTATATTTGGTTTCGTGAAAAGAAAGAGAGCTACCACTCTCTTTCTTTTTATATGTTTTTTGATAATAAGAGCACAAAAACCACCCTCAGGGGTGGTTTTCATTATGTAATATGGATTAGTCCTGTTTATCCAGTACCCATTCTTTTATAGCTTTTGTCACGCCGTCTTCATTGTTGCTGGCGGCCTGATATGGATATCTTGCCTTCATATCGTCAGTGCCGTTTGCCATTACAAAAGCAAATCCGGCCTGATCCAGCAGAGGGATGTCATTGTAAAAGTCGCCGAAAGCCATGGTTTCTTCTTTTGTTACTTTCAGCATGGACTGAACCTGATTCAGGGCGATGCCTTTGTCTGCGGCAGTATCCATAATATCCACCCAGATGTTTGCAGACATATGAATGGTAAAATCATCGCCTGTCTGCTGCACCAGTGGTTCGTATGTATGGCCTTTTATGTCGCCTGTAGCGTCGTAAACAGACACTTTGAAAATTTCATCATCTATTTCATACAGGTTGTCCACCCATGTCAGCGGTGAATAGTGTTTGGACATCTTTTTCATGAATGCAGGACAGCCTGCAGTTACGTATGTGCCTTTCATACCGCACAGCATAGGGTCAGCATTATCTATTTTTGCTATCATGTCCAGCAGTCGGTGTACATTTTCACGGCTGATGCTGTGAGTTTCCAGCAGTCTGCCTTTGTCATAGATGTTTGCACCATTGTCGCAGATAAACATCATTTTTTCGGCCATAGGGCCAAAAAACTGTGCAGCACCGTTGTAGTCACGGCCGGATGCAGCCAGAAGAACTATTCCTTTTTCGTTCAGTCTGTCCCACACCTCTTCCAGATCTTGTGGTATTGCACGGGTTATACCGTTTATCAGTGTGCCGTCCAGGTCTGTGGCTATCAGTTTTATCATAGATGAATCTCCGGTTTCTGTAATTTTTTTCAGTATACCATATATTCTGTTCTTGTACAATTTTTATTGTAATTTACCATGGCATTATTTATAATTAAAGTAATAATAACATACATGCTACAGGGGGAAAAGGATGGAACTGAAACTGGCTCTGAAAGTTGATGACCTGGATAACGTGGCCACTATTTTTGCCAATGGTGTTACCGATGGCATGCAGGTGGAAATGCGTGACAAAAAAGGTATAAGTGAAACAATAACAGTCTGCGGTGATGTACCTTACGGCCATAAAATAGCTGTAAAGGACATACAGGCAGGGGAAAGCATTATCAAATACGGTGAAAGTATAGGCCGTGCCAGCCGCCCTATCAAAAAAGGTGACTATGTGCACGTACACAATCTGGAAGCCATGCGTGGCCGTGGTGATTTATAGGAGGTAACTATGTCATATACATTTATGGGCTATCCACGCCCAAACGGAAAATACGGCGTGCGTAATCTGGTAGCCGTTATTCCTAGTGTGGTATGTGCCAACGACGTTGCACAGGCGGTGTGCCGTCAGGTACAGGGGACTATAGGCTATTTCCATCATCAGGGCTGCTGTCAGCTGCCACTGGATCTGACCAGAGTTACTGACGTGCTCAGCCGGCTGGGCCAGAGTCCTAACGTAGGCGCTGCTCTTATTGTTTCACTGGGTTGTGAAGGCACTGATCATCAGCGTATATACGAAGAAATCAAAGCTACCGGCAAACCGGTGGAAATCATACATATTCAGGAACTGGGTGGTACTTCCCGTGCTATTCAGGCCGGTATTGATGCGGCACAGCGTCTGGTGCAGGCTATCAGCGGTATACAGCGAGTACCGGTGGATATTTCAAATCTGGTTATGTCCATCAAATGCGGCGGTTCTGACGCTACCAGCGGCATGGCCTCCAACTGTGTTATCGGCTATGTGGCGGATAAGCTGGTGGATCTGGGTGCCACAGTGGTTTTTGGTGAAACTACCGAGTTTTTAGGCGGTGAACACATCCTCGCCCGCCGTGCAGTAGGCGGTGAAGACGGCCCTGTAGGACAGAAAATTTACAGAATAGTGGACGAAATGGAAAAACGCGCCATGTCTATCGGTGAAGATATGCGTGGCGGTCAGCCTACACCGGGCAATATTGCCGGTGGCCTGTCCAGTATAGAAGAAAAGAGTCTGGGCGCCATTGTGAAATCCGGTCACAGACCTATTCAGGGTGTGCTGGAATATACCGAAATGATTACCGATCACAAAGGTCTGTGGATAAAAGATACTCCGGGCCGAGAACCGGAAATTCTCACAGGTATGGCGGCCACAGGCGCACAGGTTATGATGTTCTCCACTGGCCGTGGTGCGCCACAGGGCTTCCCGTCTATGCCGGTTATCAAAATATGCGGTAACCCAAACACTTATGAAAGAATGCAGCATGATATGGACCTGAATGCAGGCCGTATTCTTACAGGCGAAAAAAGCATCGACGAAGTAGGTGAAGAAGCTTTCGAAATGCTGTTGGATACACTCAACGGCAGAATGACAAAAAACGAAGCTCTGGGCTATTTCGGCAGTATGGATATTTTCTGTCTGGGCCCTGTGATTTAAATAAAAAAGGCACCGATACGGTGCCTTTTATTTTGTTATTGCGTGTAAAATGAATCAGTAAATTCATAGCAAATAATTTATCGAATTTACTTGATTTATTAAAATTTTGTGCTAAAATATGAAGATATATTATTTTAAAACACAAAATTTTACAGATTATTTACAGGGGGATATTATCATGCTCGAATCACTTATCGATGAAGTTCTCGTTACAGAAGAAGAACTTGATGTTATTGTTACACGCCTTGCACAGGAAATCAGCCGTGACTATGCTGACAAAAACCTGGTTCTTGTTTCTGTGCTGAAAGGTTCTATTATGTTCACAATCGACCTGGCTAAAAAACTGGACACAGTATGCGAAATGGAATTCATCAGAACAGTATCTTACGGTAACGGTACTGAATTCTCCGGCGAAGTTAACATGCTGGTTGACTTTGACAGACCAGACTTTGCAGAATGTGACTTCCTCATTCTGGAAGACATTGTTGACTCCGGCAACACTCTGAAATTCCTTGTTGAACACCTGCAGTCCAAAGGTCCAAAAAGTGTTAAAACTTGCACACTGCTGGACAAACCATCCAGAAGAAAAGTTGAATTCGAACCAGACTACGTTGGTACAGTAATTCCTGATAAATTCGTTTTCGGTTACGGTCTTGACCTGTTTGAAAAATACCGCGATGTTCCATTCGTGGCAGTTGTTAGCCCAGAATATCTGGCTAGCAGAGGTTTATAATATCCCGTTTTGTACTTAAAAATAATAACAGACGCCTCCCATTCCGGGAGGCGTTTTTTATCATCAGTTTTCCAGGTTGCCGGCCAGCAGAGTGGCTGTCAAAACCAGCAGTTTTTTCTGTGTTTCGGTCAGTGTACTGCCGTCCTCTGACAGCAGCGCTATAACTCCGGCACAGTCACCGGAAGAAATTATAGGTGTCACACCCACCACAGCGGCCTGTGCCCCCTGATGTGTGTACAGGTTTTTCTCGCCGGGAAACTGCTTGAAGTAAGACATACGGGAGGATATTATTTCTTCCATATCACCTGTAATATTGCTGCCTATGGCTTCTTTGCGGCCCGGCCCGCCAAAGGCTATCACCGTGTCGGTATCACACACCGCACAGCACAGGCCGCTGACTTTATACAGGCAGTCAGCATAATGTCCACTGAAATCAGCCAGCTGTGCCATCATGGAATATTTTTTCAGCACGATTTCACCGCTGTGTTCAGTAAAAATCTCCAGCGGGTCACCCTCATATATAACATTGACACTAAAAGCCTTGTCCCTTTGGTTTTTCACCGAATGGACTACATGGGCATTTGAGATACTCTTAGTGTCCCACTTAAAATTTACGGCAGTCCCCACAAAACTGGATTGCTCCAAAAGT
>JAFYPL010000025.1 GCA_017547525.1 Oscillospiraceae bacterium | reverse complement strand
ATTCAGCACTTCGTCGCTTTAAGCGTTCATGTGCAAAATCAGGCGTTCTTGCTGAAGTTCGCAAACGTGAACATTACGAAAAACCATCCGTAAAACGCAAGAAAAAAGCTGAAGCAGCTCGTAAACGTAAATATAAATAATAGAGCGGCTGTGATTTTATAACTTTTAGCGGACTGTAAAGTCCGCTTTTTGTTTGCTATTTTTTCTGGCCCCCGGGAAACCGGGGGCTTTTTTTATTTGTATTTCTGGCGGAGTGGATTTCGATGGGATTTTCGCCGGACAGCCATGGGATGAGAATAGCTTGTCTGCAGTTTATGATAAAAGCACAGCAACGGGGAGAAAAAATCTAACAGGGCCCGCAGTAGCTGTGCCAATAACATAAGGAGGTGAAAAAATGAACGCAGGAAAAAAACTGAAAAGTGTCGCAGAAGAGAAAGACGTAAAAACACAGGAGTGGCAGCTGACACAGGAAGAAGCAAAGGAAGAGAAAAAACTGGATAAGGAAGCATTGGCGGACTATATGATTTCCAGAATGCCGGCAGAAATGCTGGAGAGCCTGTATACAGGTAAAACCATGGGCGAAGTGATGAGTGCATGGGAAAACACACGACTGAAAAAAGAAAATCAGGAACTGAAGGCAAAACTGGAAAAAGCAAACCATAAACCACTTACGCTGAAAAGCGAAGGTGGCGAAGGCGAAAAAGACCCGTTTGCTTTGGGTTTCATGCAGGCAATGCAGCAGTACTAATAAAAAGGAGAGATGAGAAATGGCAGTAAATCTTTTTACACTTCACAGTGATATGACCCAAAGTGCTTTCCGCAGAGAAAGTCTTATTGCAGGCAAACTGTGCAGTGACTATGAATTTACAGGTGCAAAAACAGTAAAAATTCTTACACCTGTAACTGTACCGATGAACGACTATAAACGTACAGGTACAAACCGATACGGCAATCCTACAGAAATGCAGGATATTATTCAGGAACTGACTCTCAGTCAGGACCGCAGTTTTTCCCTTACTATTGATAAGGGTAATGACGCAGATCAAGGTTATGCAAAAAATGCAGGTAAAATGCTGATGCTCCAGATTGCAGAAAGAGCAGTACCTGAATTTGATAAATATGTTTTCAATAAACTGGCGCATAATGCAGGTTTTGTAGTAGGTAATGCTACCACAATGACAAAAACAAATATCTGCGACAGAATCAGTGAAGCAGGTATAATGCTGGACGATATGGAAGTGCCCGCATATGACAGAATGCTGTTTGTTTCCACACAGGGCTATAAACTGCTGAAACATTCTGATGAATTTATGGCAGTGCAGGAACTGGGTAAGGAAGCACTGGCAAGAGGTATCGTAGGTAACTATGACAATATGCAGGTAATCAAAGTGCCATCCACACGCTGGCCGGCAAATGTAAACTTTATGATTGTACATAAAAATGCGGCCACAGCACCTGTAAAACTCAGCGAAACAAAACTGCACAAAGACCCACCGGGTATTTCTGGCCACCTGCTGGAAGGCAGAGAATACTACGATTGTTTCGTATTTGGTCCAAGAGCATGGGGTGTTTATGCTGAAATTGATACAGGTTCCGGCAAGGCTGTGCAGTGTGCTGCACCGGTTATCACATTAACAGGCGCAATTACTTGTGAAACTGCAGATGCAGAAATTTGGTACACAACAGATGGTTCAGACCCACGATACTCTGCATCAGCCGTACGTGGTAACAATGCAGGTAATGTGGCAGGTGTTGTAGTAAAAGCATTTGCGAAAAAAGAAGGCGCATTCAACTCAACAGTAACAACACTTACTCTGGGTTGATAAAAAACTGAAATAAACACAAATCCCGGAAAGGGCGGCAGGTCTTTTCTGCCGTCCTTTTGCGGAGAAAGGAGAATTATGACAGCTTACGAAATACTTGAAATTGCTTTTGCGCTGGCAGGTGAAAAAATAGATGAATTCCCTGATAAAAGGATTGCGCTGATGTGGCTGAATGTAATTATTGTGGAAGCTATGCCGGCAGAAAATACTCTCAGGGAAAAATCAGGTCTGGGCAGAGTCGTATTACCGAAAATGATGACAGACCTGACACAGGTGGTAAATATGGATGAACAGCTGTGCAGATTGTGTCTGCCACTGGGGATTGCGGCGTTTCTCTGTGAGGACAGGGAGAATTACTATATGGCTGAAACATTCAGACAGAGATTTACTGATGCTATGCAGACAACTGCAGGTGCCCGTGAAAGAAGTGTAACTGACTGTTACGGAGGTGAACTGTGATGAAATCAACGGCACATAAAAGGAAAAGGGAAATGTGGCGATGGAGTGATTTCAAGGGTGTGGATTACGCCCATGCACCAGCCAATATTTCGCCACACAGATGCGTAAATGGTATGAATATGGTGCGCGGAGAAACAGGAAAAATACGTAAAAGAACAGGTTACTGTCTGGATGAAAAGGTGTGGAAAGGTAATATCAACGGCATACATTTTCTGAAAAATGCCAGCGGAGAGATGTGTCTGGTTCACTGTGAAAATGACTTTTATGTGGATGGTGCCATAGTGTACTCACGGGCGGCAGATGATTTCAGCCGTAGCATACAGATAGGGGACAAGCTATACATACTGGATGGCAAAGCTTTTGTTGTATACGACGGTCATACAGTTAAAAACGTAAAAGAAGATGCCTACATTCCTGTAGTATACAAAGACCGAAAACCTGTAGGAGGCGGTAGTGCGCATGAACAGGTAAATATACTGACGTCACTGCGCAGTGAAAGCTTTATAGCTGACGGGGTATCGGTATTGTATATTCTGAACCGGAAAAACATCATAGCCGGCAGTGTGGTAGCCAGAGTTTATGATGACGAAGGTACATATGTGGAATATACACATGGTAATGGTGTAACAGTAGATGCAGTAAGAGGTACAGTTACATTCCCGACTGCACCGGCAAAACCTGAGAACGAAACAGAAAACAATGTACTTATTACTTACGGAAAAGATGAAGGTTATGACAGTGAGGTGCTGGATAAATGTAAGGTAATGGCTATGTTCGGCATCGGTGGCAAACCGGACACACTTTTTATATCCGGCAATCCGGACCATCCGGGCAGAGAGTGGTTTTCACAGCCAGGTAACCCGCTGTTTTTCGGTGTGGAAAATACAGAAGATTCCGGTGGAGGATACTGTGATGTAAAAGGCTACAGTGTAAAAGGCGATAAACTGTTTGTTCATCGACATAACCGGGAAAGAAACCTGAATATTATCGTGAGAGGCATCCAGAAAAATGGTACCGAAATCAGATACCCTGCAGTAAATATGCTGGAGGGGCCGGGAACGGTAAGTCGTAATGGTTTTGTGAATATGGCAAATGATGCTTTGTTTGTAACCGCAGAGGGCATATATGCCATAACGGAAAGAGAAGCTGATGACAGACATTTTACCCAGCTGAGAAGCTATTATATAAACCCATTGCTGACGGCTGGAAATCTGGAAGATGTAACAGCAGTATCATATAAAGATTTCTATGTGCTGGCCAGCGGCAGGAATATTTTCCTTATGGATACTCTGCAAAAAAGTCATGAGGAAGATAAGGAGTATTCACATTATCAGTATGAGTGTTTTCACTGGCAGGTACCGGACAGTATCAGGTTGCTGTTTGTACAGGAGAGTGTACTGTGTTTTGCTACATACAATGGCAGAATAGGCAGATTTTATACCGATTATGATGAACCGGCCAGCTATAACGACGCCGGAGAGCCTATACATGCTGTGTGGCAGAGTGGGGAATTTGATGCCGATATGCAACTGAAAAACAAAACTGTGCACAGAATATGGGCTACATGTGCACCCGGAGTAAGAACCGGTGTGGAAGTGTGGGCGCAGGTGAAAGGTATATGGCAGAAACTGTTTGAAGACAACACACAGGTGAGATATTTTAAATGGTCTGAAATCAGCTGGTCAGGGTTTACATGGTCTACAAATCAGACTCCCAAAATAATCTCAAGAAATATAATGCTGAAAAATGTTGATAAAACAGCAATAAAACTGGAAAACAACAGAATGAACGAGCCTTTTGGCGTATATGAAGCAGGTGTGGAATACACCAGTGGCTCGTACTACAGATAGGAGGAAAAATGGCACTGAAAAAAATAACGGACAGTGATCTGGCAGGCAAGGGTGTAGTGGGTATGGCGGATACACCAGGCCTTTCGGCCAGAGAAATGCAGGAAAAAGTGGAAGAAGTGGTACGTAGTGTAGTGATACCATTTTTCAATGCAAACGTGGATGAAACGGTATCCAGAGAGGACCTGGCACAAGCCGTATTTGCTTCTGGCGCGGGGGATATGCTGATGGCAGTATATGATGCGGACAAAGATGGCGTAATAGACCGTGCGGCAAAGGCGGATAATGGTTTTGATGTATATGTCCATAGCAAAACAGGCACAGTTCACAGATTGGCAGGTGCAGGCGGCAATGCAAAATTTATGCCTACTGAGGACTGGCTACCTGGGGATAGTCTGACAGTAAACGGGCAGGAAGCGGATCTGTATAATCAGCTGGCAGAAGATATCAGTGGTGAAAATATATTCCGAAAAGGCGTGGTAACAAATTGCTTTGTGGAAAAAGCAGGGGAAAGATACAGTTGTTTTTTTAAAACAGGAGGTGCAGGCATTCCCGATGGTAAAACTTCACCTGCGAACAATATAATCACATGGCAGAAATGTGCCGGGCTGAATACCGGATATACAACATCAGCTGAAATACTGGTGGATGCCAAAACACTGAATACGCTGGTCAATAACGCAAATGCGATGGAGTATCTCATCAGATCAGTTGATATTCAGGCAGAAGTTCTGCCGGACAGCAGAATGATAAACTGTCTGGATAACTCATTGCCAATAGTATCGCCATCAATGCAGGGTATCACGGCACCATATGGAAAGGTGACTCATAACGGATTTGATTATAATGTACATCTGGCATTTAATTATCCGCCTTTACTTACAGAAACTACACCATCTGCTTATTTTGGCAATGTGAGTGGTGCGTACGTACAGTATGAGTTTGATTCAGATGGTGGATATCCATGGGTATACAAAGTGAGCACGGCGGGCTATGGCACAAGACAGTACAGGATAGCGGCAGTGCTGGAAGATGACAGTGTGGTATATCTTACAGACTGGGTGGACAATGAAAGCCCTCTGCTGCCGTCTGTGTATCAGGAAATTATGGCAAAACCGCACAGTTATAAATGCAAGGCAGTGAGAATTTATGTCACAGGTGATGCGGTGAACAACTATAACTACCTGCGTGGCGGTAAAATATGGGGGAAATAATATGACAACAACTGAAACAATACTGAAAGAACTGTTGCGGCTGAGGAATGCGGTAGCAGGTGCGATTAACAGAATCGAAGCACTGGAGGAAGCTAATAGAGTGGCTATTGCAGAAACTGCATTGCGTGCCGAGGCACTGGATGCACAGGTTACATATACTGCAATGATGAGTGACACATTGCTGGAGGTATGATATGCACGAGAAGATAAAAGTTTTTTATGAAAAAGGATATTGGACTGAAGTGCAGGTAAGTCATGCAGTGGCAAAAGGTGTGATTAGCGTACGGCAGGCCGGAGAAATTCTGAAAGGAGGTACAGATGCAGAAATGTAAATTTTTTATGGAGTATATGCGAGTGACACAGGGGTATGGTAAATATGAAAACGGCAACACAGACCATACCAGCTATTCACATACAGGCAGTTGGGCGCTGGACCTGGGAGGCAGGGATATGGAGAAAGACTGGGCTTATGCACCATGTGATATAGAGGTTAAACGTATATATGGTAACTATAATGCTGTGTGGTTTGAGACTCTGGACAAAGTACTGTGTGCTGATGGTCAGGAGAGAAAACTGGTGTTTATGCTGCTGCATATAGATGATGATGACCTGAAGGCACTGGGAATTACAGTGGGCAAAGTATTTCGTCAAGGTGAAAGATTTTATCGTGAAGGCAGTGCAGGTGCAGTAGGAAATCATATACATCTGGAAGTGGGACAGGCACCATTCTATCCTACAGGCTGGTACAAGACTGATGTAAAAGACCGCAGAGGCCAGCAGGTATGGAAAATCAATAAACAGCTGCGACCGGATGATGTGTTTATACTGGGCGGAGATGTTATAGTAATGAATGATGGTGGTTATGACTGGATGAGAGAGGACAGACGCGATGACACTATCGACAGCCTGCAGCGGGAAAATGAATCACTGAAACAGCGAAACCTGCAACTGGAAGAAAACCTAAGACAGATAAAAGCTATAACAGATGCATTGTAATAGTTATGAGTGATGAAAATCATAAATATAATGATAATATAGCCCGATATGTGGCTGCACTGATAGTGCAGAACAGATATAACCATAATAGTGGTATGACCTACCGGCAGGCAGTGAAAAAATACTCGCGTGTAAAACGGAGTATAGACTACTGGCTGGAAAAAACAGATCAAAAAAGTGACAGAGGTAAAGTATGAAAATAGAACTGACACTGCTGATAAGCATAGTTTCGGTGCTGGTGGGAATGTTTACGGGAATAAACAGTGTAAAAAGAAACGCTGAAAAGGATATAGCACGAAGCTCCCGTGAAACAGCCACCATAATATCAGAAATAGGTTATGTGAAGGCAGGTATTGATGACATTAAAAACAAACAGGAAAAACGGGATGAGAGACATTACAGCCTTGCCGCCAGAGTGAGCAAAATAGAGGCTACCATGTCCGCTCATATTATGTAGACAGGGGTGATATATATATGAATATTGAAACGATAAGAGAGTTTATTGACCCGCAGTTGCTGATAGTGGTTCCTATGTTGTGGGGCATAGGTATGGCAGTGAAAAAAAGTAGCATTGAAAATAAATTTATTCCATTTATTCTGCTGGTATGTTCATGTGCTGTGGTTATGCTGCATCTGACAGGAACAAATCTTATACTGGACAGTCAGGCGCTGGCAGGCTGTGTATTTGCAGGTATGACACAAGGCAGTGTTATCTGGTTACTGGCATGGATGGGATATGAAAAAATGCTGAAAGAAAGTGAGATCAGATAATGAATGATTTTATCACGGGACTTTTGCTTGGCGGCGCATTCACATTTTTTATAACAGAATATCACCGCTGGAAAAGCTTCATTATTTCAGGTGGTAATCATGGTGAAAAAAACGGCGAGAATGTGCAGCTGCAGAATATTATGAATTACGATGGCAGTGAAAGGGGGCAGAAAACAGATGAGAATTGATACTGATGTGGCATCAATTATGGAGGAGTACAGAAAATGTACAAACTATAATGTGCTACAGGATTACTATAATAAAACAGCCATGCATGAAAATTTTTATATAGGTAAACAGTGGCAGGGTGTTTATGCACCTGATCTGGACAAGCCAGTGCTGAATTTTATACGCAGGGTATGCTCATTCCTGACAGCTATGGTAGCCAGCAGTGATGTAAACGTGTATGCATCTCCATATATACATTCACCGGAAAATGTTGCACTGGCTGATCTGGTGAATATACGGTTGCAGCAGGCGGTGGAAAACTCACAGCTGAAAAAGCATTCATATACAGCTGTACTTGATGGTGCAGTAACTGGTGATGGTTTTTTGTATTGGTATTATGATGGTAAAAATGTAAACTGTCAGCCTCTGAAAGGTACCAATGTGCTTTTTGCAAATCCGCATTCAAATGACCTGCAGGCACAGCCGTTTATTCTGGTTGAAAGACGAGAATATCTGGAAAGGGTACAACAGATGGCAGGCGAAAACGGACAACAGGCTGATAAAATAAAAGCGGATGAGAACTATATGGTCAGTGTGGAAAGCATACCTATGGTTACTGTCATCACAAAGCTGTATAAACAGAATGGCAAAGTGTGGTATACACAGGTGACAAAAGATGGTGTGGTTACACCACCGGAATCTCTGGGGTACAGTATATACCCGGTTACACGTTTCAGCTGGGATGTGGATAAGAATTCATACCATGGTGTCGGTGTGGTGGAAAATCTTATACCTAACCAGATAGCAGTAAATAAACTGTGGGCTATGGCGTTGCTGCATCAGAAGACAATGGCGTTTCCTAAAGTGTTTTTTGATAAAACAAAGCTGGATAAATGGACAAATAAAGTGGGAGCGGCAATAGGTGTAATAGGTAATCCCCATGATGCGGTTGCCACATCTTTCAAAGCTAATGATATGTCAGAGCAGCTGATGGATCTGGTGGAGAAAACCATAGCATATACAAAAGAGTTTATGGGCGCCAATGACACATCACTGGGCAATGTAAACCCGGAAAATACATCAGCTATTCTGGCTGTACAGCGTTCAGCCACTATACCGCTGGAAAACCAGAAACAGGCATATGTAGAATTTCTCAATGACAGTGTGTCGGTGATACTGGATATTATGAGAGAAAAATATGGCACAAGATATATGGAAACAGCTGGCGGTGACGGAGTGTATATTACAAAAGAGTTTAACTTTTCAGAAATGAACCCTTCAGAATTTTCATATGTGATATCAACAGAGGATTCTTCACCATGGAGCGAAGGTATACGGATGCAGACACTGGAAAACCTGTATACAAAACAGATACTTACAGATGCGTACGATTATGTGCAGGCTATACCTTCCACACAGCTGAAAAACAAACAGCAGATACTGAAAAAACTGGAACAGGCCAGATAAAGGCAAAAGAAAAAGGACACTGTAAAGTGTCCTTTTTATATTTATTTGTCTATTGTCAGCCCGGTATCATAGCTTTTGTTACCTATTTTTGCCAGCAAATCAGCTGCAGTGTAGATACCTTTGAAATATTCCAGACCGTGCTTGATGTTTTCAGCGGCCAGATAATCTGCACGCAGGAGGATGTCATCCAGTGTATCCACACTGTACAGACCTGCAGCAGGGTGTTGCCAGAAAGGCATATCCGGCAGTTTGCGTGTGCATGGCTGCATATGGCTGAGGATAAATCCTTCCCTGAAATGCAGTGCTTTTTCAGCCAGATGCATTACGGGAAACATTATTTTTGTAGGTGAACAGAACAGATTTTTCAGAGAGCGGAAATCTTTGAAAGCCTGTGCATATTCACTGCGTGGAAATACACTGTCAGGGTATGTAGCATCTACTGCCTTTTTCAGCAGTGTGACAATCTGATCCATATACAGCTTTTCTGTATGAGGGAAAAACTTTTCCACAGAAGGCATTACCTTACCGTCAGTTTTCAGACTTATCCGGCTATCCAGAGCACTTTCCAGAAAACCATGGCCGGCAGGAATATTGTAAGGGGAACCATACGCAGAGGAAGCATAGTTTACATAAGGGTGAATGGTGCTGTCCAGTGCGTAATGGCACAAAAATCCCAGACAATAGTCTTTTTGTGCGTCAGTCTGAGCTAGACGGAAAAGATTTTGCAGGAAAAGTCCTGTTTTTTCTTTGTGCATTCTGTGTCCCAGATCAGCCAGATTGTATTTGCGCATAGGGTTATACATCTGATAACAGAACAGTGGGTCCGGACCATTGGCGCCTATTATAAATGCGTTTCGGTTACGTGGTGTGTAACCGGCTATTTCCATAGCGTTTGTCGCATTGTACTGATGAGTATAATTATCTGCCATAATTGTTATACCTTTGGAAAGTG
Organism: Oscillospiraceae bacterium; assembly: GCA_017547525.1. Classification (GTDB taxonomy): domain Bacteria; phylum Bacillota; class Clostridia; order Oscillospirales; family Ruminococcaceae; genus RGIG3102. The sequence goes on along the minus strand of JAFYPL010000025.1, from coordinate 57,173 downwards.
GATTTTATTTGCCAGATGCCTGCTTTTCTGCTTTAGGGAAAAGGAAGAAAAATAGCAGTGCACCTATTATAAAAATGATAAGAACGCTGAGAACACCCCATGGTGAAGCCTGACTGCTTACAGCATCCAGTACTTCTGCAGGTGCAGTGTGATCAATGCCCATTTTTGCCATGATTCTGTTCTGTGCCAGTGCAGTGCTCCAGCCGAAGAGGGTAGGACCCATGATTGCAGAGAATTTGCCGAATATATCATAGAATCCGAAGAATTCACCGCTACGGCTTTTGTCTGGTATCAGTTTACCATACATACTGCGGCTCATGGCCTGAATACCGCCCTGACTGGTTGCAATCAGTACGGCCAGCAGCCAGAATTGCCATGCACTGCGCAGGAAGAAACCGAACACGCAGATAAACATATACATGCAGATACCAAAACCGATCATTGTTTTTGTGCCGAATTTTTCAGCAGCTTTGATATATACCAGTGCGAAAGGCAGGCCCAGTACCTGTGTCAGCAGCAGTGCCAGCATCATCTGTGTAGAGTCTATGCCCAGGGAGGAGCCGTAAATTGTGGACATGTGGATAATTGTATTTACGCCGTCTATGTAGAAGAAATATGCCACAAGGAAGATAAACATAGGTTTGTTGGCGAAAATTTCTTTTGCTGTTTCACCCAGACCTTTTACGGAGTCCCTTACGGCACCTTTATATGGTTCCACCCCATTTACCTGATGAACATTTTTGAACATAGGTATTGAGAAAACAGCCCACCATACCGCAGTCAGCGCAAAAGCTATAGTCAGGCAAGTGGTCATAGGCAGACCGATAAGGTTGAGAACCAGGAATATAATCAGAGGTATGGAACTACCACCGATATAACCCATACCGTAGCCCATAGTGGATACTTTGTCCATGCGGTCCACTGTGGTTACATCTGTAAGGAAGCTGTCGTAATAAACGTTTGCGCCTGCGTGGCCGATGCTACAGATTATGTACAGGGCCAGAATAATCATGCCTGTTTTTTCACTGCCGGCAGCGGAAGTAACATCCATCTGTGGTGTGAATGCCAGCAATGCGCAGGCAATGATGCCCACAGACATAAACCGGCCGAAAAGTTTCTTTCTCATGCCTTTGAAATCACCCAAAGCACCCAGAAATGGTGCCAGCAGTGCGCATATCAGCATGGATAAGCTGGTGCCATAGCCCCATCTGTTGATAGCAGCGGTACTGTTGGCACTGATTGTGTCATAAAAAATAGGCAGGATAGTAACGATGATAACGCTTTCAGCACTGTTTGCCCAATCGTACATCATCCAGCTTTTTTCCTGCTTTGTGTATCCTTTCAGAAAATTCATAATATCTCTCCAATGATTTAAATACTATATTATATATAGTATATCATAAATGTTCAAAAGTAAAATATATTTTAATATTATTGACCTGAAGTTATTTTGTGTAAAATCCCTTTGTTCAGAGTATATACTATATCTGCGTATTTCAGCAGGCTGTTATCATGGGTTATCATAGCTATGGCACTGCCACTGTTTTTCAGCGATATAATCCCATCCATTACCAGTGTGGCGCTTTCACGGTCGAGATTACCGGTGGGCTCGTCGCAGAACAGTATCTGTGGCCTGGTTACCAGTGCTCTTGCCACAGCTACTCTCTGTTGCTGACCACCGGACAGTTGATGTGGCATATGGTATATTTTATCCTCCAGACCCATTTTTCCGAGACTTTCAACAGCACGGCTGCGACGATGAAAATACTTTACCTTGTTGTACTTCAATGGCAACGATACATTTTCCCATGCAGTCATATCACTTATAAGATTATAACTCTGAAAGATAAAACCGATTTTCTGCCTGCGCAAACGTGACAAATTGGCATTGTGCATGTCATTTACAGATATTCCAGCCAATTGTAACGACCCGCTGTCTGCATTGTCCAGCCGGCTGAGTATGTTCAGCAGTGTACTTTTACCACTGCCGGATGGGCCTGTTATCATACAGAAAGTGCCTGCCGGGATGTGCAGGTTAAGGTTATCCAGTACTTTCAGCTGGCCGTAGCTTTTACACAGATTTTCTGCTTTTATCATAATATCACCATAGTGTTTTTTTATTATTGTAGGGAGAAAAAATAAAAATAAACAAATACCGGGGTGCGCCACCCCGGTATTTGTTCAGTAAGTACTATTTTTTATTCTTCTCTCTCAGATAACAAGTAGGGCACAGAGACTCGTACTCTACATTATTTTCATTGTCGATTGCTACCTGTTCACCCCGGAAAACAAATTCACCATTTATTTTACGTGCGTTGAACATAGCTTTTTTACCACAGCGGCAGATTGTTTTCATTTCTTCAATGCTGTGGGCCAGTTCCAGCAGGCGGCCGGATGCGGCAAAGCCGTTTGTCAGAAAGTCTGTGCGCAGACCGTAACAGATAACAGGAATATCTTTTTCCACTGCTATCCAGAATAATTCTTCTGCCTGAGGTACTGTCAGAAATTGGCACTCATCGATAAAGATGCAGTGCAGTTGACCGTTTGTGTTCAGGTCCTGATTGATTATTTCTGTTACGCTGTCGCTGCCTTTCAACAGGTAGTTGGCTTTTCTGGTTACGCCCAGACGGCTTACGATACTGTCAGCACCTTTGGTGTCCAGAAAAGGCTTCATTATTACGGTGCGCATGCCACGCTCTTCGTAGTTGTGGGCAGACTGCAGTAAAATTGTGGATTTACCGCTATTCATAGCACCGTATTTGAAATAAAGTTTAGCCATTATTCGTCGTCCTTATGTGTTATTCTGTAAGACAGAGCCATCAGGTTATCACGCAGATGAACATTTTCCACTATCAGGCTGGAATCATGTACGCTGAAGTCAAAATGACTGTAATTCCAGATACCTTTTACGTCGGATTTTATTACATCACATGCCAGTTCTTCTGCAGCATCTTTAGGTGTGCATACGATGAGGATATCTACATGTTCTTCCTGACAGAAATCAACAAAGCTGGACATAGGTTTGATTTCCATGCCAAAAAGTTTATTGCCGATGATTGCATTGTCGCTGTCAAACATACCTACAAGGTTTACGCCCTGACTTTCTTTCAGCACAAAGTTTGCAATTGTAACACCCAGATTACCTGCGCCCAGCAGAACAGCATTCAGCTTTTCAGGAGGGAACAGAAGTTTTTCGATTTCAGAATGAAGTAATTCTACGGAATAGCCAACACCCTGCTGGCCAAAACCACCGAAGCAGTTGAAATCCTGTCTTACCTGGCTAGGTGTGGAACCCATAATATTTGCCAGCTGGCTGGATGAAACTCTCTGTGTACCTTTATTTTTCAGTTCAGTAATATATCTGTAGTATCTTGGCAGTCTGCGTATAACAGGCAGTGACGCTTTAATATGAGACATAGTTTTATACCGCCTTTCGATCTTTATAATATCATTATATCACGTTCTTTTAGTTTGTCAAATTTTACACAAAGTTTTTCGAATAAATTTTTGTGAAAAGTACATAATTGTTAAAAAGATATAAGGAGTTTTTTTATGAGAGATAAACAAGATGATGATGTAAAAGAAGAAAGCTGTAATCAGGATGGCTGTATTAGCAGAACAAAGGGAATTACTCCCATACATGTATTGACTGTAATAGGTCAGGTGGAAGGACATTCCGAAGCGGGCTCGTCTGTGAAGACCACTAAATATGAGCATGTAATACCACAGCTGATATCTGTGGAGGAGGACCCTGAGATAAAAGGTCTGTTGATGATACTGAACACTGTAGGCGGTGATGTGGAGGCCGGGCTGGCTATATCCGAACTTGTACGAGGCATGACAAAGCCCACTGCCAGTCTGGTACTGGGGGGTGGGCATTCCATAGGTATTCCGTTGGCTGTCAGCGCTGACCGTTCCTTTATAGTCCCTACAGCCACTATGACGGTACATCCGGTGCGTCACAGCGGTACGGTGCTGGGGGTAAACCGGACCATGGATTATCTGGAAGCCATACAGGACAGGATTACCGGTTTTGTAACAGAAAACAGCAATATTTCACAGGAAAAATTTACAGACCTTATGATGGATACCGGTAATCTTATTATGGATGTTGGCACTGTGCTGGATGGACGTCAGGCTGTGGAAACAGGTCTGATAGACGAGATAGGATATCTGAAAGATGCACTGGAATATCTTTACATCCAAAGTGAAAAAACAAAATAGATGTTTTAAAAACAGCTACAATATGGTATACTGAAATGTACAGAAAAAATAATGACGGCCGATGTGGCCGTATACATATATGGAGGTTACTATGACAGTAACAGATGCAATTCTGCAGGGGATTATTCAGGGGCTTACAGAGTTTCTGCCTATTTCCAGTGACGGACATCTTTCAATTTATCAGCATTTTACAGGCAACTATGGTGAAAGCGCACTGATTTTCACACTTATGCTTCATCTGGGCACGCTGATAGCTGTATTTATTACATACAGAGAAACTATATGGGAACTTATCGGTGAAGGTTTCTCAATCATCTACGATTTATTCCACCGTCGTCTTTCCATCACACGTGTAACACAAACACGTGCTATGGTATATATGCTGATAGTTACCACACTGCCATTGGTTGGCTTTGTGCTGATAAAGGACTTTATCACATCCTTCTCTGAAGACAGTGATATCATAGTGGAAGGTCTGTGCTTCCTGTTTACTGCATTGATGCTGTTCCTTTCATCAAAATGCGTGAAAGGCAGAAAAGGCGCCAAAGAAATGAGCATTAAAGACGCACTGATTATCGGTATTTTTCAAGGCACAGCTATAATGCCAGGTATTTCCCGTTCAGGTTCAACTATCTCCAGTGGTCTGCTGCTGGGGTACAGCAAAGACTTTATGGTTACATTCTCATTTATTCTGTCTATTCCTGCTATTCTGGGTGCCTGTGTACTGGACATTCCGGAAATACTGGCAGCCGGTATGGTTTATTCCTGGCCGGTTATTATAGCAGGCCTTGTATCCAGTGCCATTGTAGGTTTTCTGGCTATAAGACTTATCAGATACCTTGTAATCAATGATAAATTTATTGTATTTTCCTACTACACCCTTGCCCTGGGTCTGGTAGTCCTGCTGCTGGGTATAGCAGAAAAAGTAATGGGCATTACCTTTATGATTTAAGGAGCAACAATGGCAAACAAATCAACTGCTAAAAAATCTACAGCTAAAACAACAGCTAAACCTAAAACAGCAACGAAATCAAAGACAACAACATCCACAGGTAAAAAACGTGGCAGACCATCTAAAAAAGACCAGAAAACAGCCGAAATCAACCGCGCATGGAGTCTGGTGATGTTTGTATTCGGTGTACTGCTGCTGGCAATGGCGTTTCTGCCGGGCGAAAATTTCTGGGCATTTCTGAGAACAAATATTCTTTTCAGTGTGTTTGGCTTTTCCAGCTATTTTATTGGCGCAGTGATACTGTACATAGGTTATCTTACTGCTTTCGGCCGCCCGGTAAAGCGGAAAATGGTCCGGGCATCCGGTTTTATACTGCTGATGTCCAGCTTTGTACATATTTTTGTTATCGGTGATGTGGCTGGCTCCACTCTGCCTCAGATATTGAAAGAGCTGGTTATACTGGGAAGAACCACCACTTTTGCAGGTGGCCTTATGGCCGGCGTCATTGCTGTGCCTATGCGGAGACTGATGGGACTCAGTGTTGCAAGACTGTTTATTACTTTGCTTACTGCAACATTCTTTATGATTCTCACAGACACCACACCTTTCCACATTTACGCAAAACTACGTGACAAGGCAAAAGCTGAAAAAGCTGAACTGGCCCGCCAGATGGAAGAAAACCGTGCAGCACGTGCTGAAAAACAGCGGCAGAAAGAAAAAGAACGTATTGAAGCTGAAAAACAGCGTGCGCTGGAAGAAAAAGCTGTAAGAAAAACAAAGAAAATCGATTTTGAAATCGACGATAAACCATCAGTTGATGTTCTGGCTGAAGATGACACAGATGTGCAGCGGACTGTGGAAGAAACTTTTGATCAGATAAAAGAACAGAAAACTGTTGAACAACAGAAAATAGAAGAAATAATGAAAAAACTTAACCTGGCAAACAATGCTGAAAAAGAGGTTAAGGAAGAAAAAACAACACGGGCAGAAAAGACTCTGACCGAAATAGAAAAAGCTAAAAACGCGCTTACACAGGCTGAAAAAGACGCTATAGTTCCTGCCAGCGAAATCGCACCGGAACTGGCACCTGATGACAAAGCTTATATCTATAAACATCCGCCGCTGGACCTGTTTGAAAAAGGCAGTGCAGCCAATGCAGGAGATATAGGTGCTGAACTGAAGTCAAATGCTGAAAAACTGGTGGAAACACTGGCCAGCTTTGGTGTTCAGACCAGAATCATTGACATCAGCCGTGGCCCTGCTGTAACACGTTATGAATTACAGCCACAGGCCGGTGTGAAAATCAGCCGTATTACAAATCTGGCTGATGACATAGCGCTGAATCTGGCCGCCAGCGGTGTACGTATTGAAGCGCCTATCCCTAACAAAGCCGCTGTAGGTATCGAAGTACCTAACAGACAATCCTCTTCTGTAAATATCCGCACTATATTTGAAAGCGCTGATTTCCGCAAAGCAACCAGCCCGCTGACTATTGCTCTGGGTGTGGATATTGCCGGCAATGTAGTTACCACAGACCTTACCCGTATGCCTCACTTGCTCATTGCAGGTTCCACAGGTAGTGGTAAATCCGTATGTGTAAATGCTATTATCACATCTTTCCTGTACAAATCCAGTCCGGAAGATGTAAAACTTATCCTTATAGACCCTAAAGTGGTTGAACTGGCTGAATACAATGGTATTCCGCATCTGATGATGCCTGTTGTTACAGAGCCTAAAAAAGCTGCAGGTGCTCTGGGCAGTGCTGTGGCTGAGATGGAAAAACGTTATCGTCTGTTTGCTGAAAACAGTGTGAGAGATATTAAATCTTTCAATAAACTGGCAGCATCACAGCCAGAACTGGCACTAGAAAAAATGCCATATATTGCCGTAATTATTGACGAGTTGGCTGACCTGATGATGGTAGCTGGCAAAGAAGTGGAAGATTACATCTGCCGTCTGGCACAGAAAGCCCGTGCAGCTGGTATCCACCTGATAGTTGCCACACAGCGTCCGTCCGTTGATGTAATTACAGGTCTTATCAAAGCCAATATCCCTGCAAGAATTGCTTTTGCTGTTTCCTCACAGGTGGACAGCCGTACTATTCTGGATGCAGGCGGTGCTGAAAAACTGCTGGGTATGGGCGATATGCTCTTCCTGCCATTGGGCGCCAGCAAGCCTGTACGTGTACAGGGTACTTATGTAAGAGATGAAGAAATCGGTGCAGTTATCGAATATATCAAACGTGACTTTGTGGCCGAATACAATCAGGAAATGATTGACAATATGGAAAAAATGGTGGCTAAAGAAAAATCCTCTGCTGGTAGTGGTAATTCCGGTGATGATGGTCAGCAGAAAGATGAAATGCTGACAAAAGCCATCGAAGTAGTGGTAGAGGCTGGCCAGGCTTCCACATCATTATTGCAGCGCCGACTGAAACTGGGCTATGCCCGTGCGGCCAGAATAATGGACGAAATGGAATCAATGGGTATCATTGGTCCTTATGAAGGCAGTAAGCCACGTCAGGTGCTTATTACCAAAAACCAGTGGCTGGAAATGACTCTCAGCCAGGGAGAATAAAGATTCTTATTATTTACTATTGCGAAAGGATACTTTATGTTTACTGAATTTTTACCTATTTCCCATAAGGAAATGATAGAAAAAGGCATAGACAGACCAGACTTTGTGGTTGTAGGCGGTGATGCTTATGTAGACCATCCATCATTCGGTACAGCTGTTATTGCCCGTCTTGTAGAAGCTATGGGCTTTAAAGTATGCATACTGGCACAGCCGGATTTTTCATCCTGTGAAAGTTTTAAAGAATTTGGTAAGCCAAAATATGGCTTTCTTATCGGCAGCGGTAATGTAGACAGCATGGTTACACACTATACTGTAGCTAAACGCCGCCGTGATACAGACGATTATTCACCGGGTGGTAAATTCGGTTATCGTCCTGACCGTGCTCTGACTGTATACAGTCGTCTGGCAAAAGAAGCATATCCTGACCTGCCTGTAGTTATTGGAGGTATTGAGGGTTCACTGCGCCGTTTTGCCCACTATGACTATTGGAATGATGAAGTTATGCCATCCATTCTGGTGGACACAGGTGCGGATATTCTGTCATTCGGTATGTCCGAAAGACAGACTTACGAAATTGTTACACGTCTGGCAAAAGGGGAAGATATTTCCACAATGACAGATATTCCTGGTACATGCTATCTGACTACAAAAGACAAACTGCCTGATGGTTACGTAGAATGTGCAGGTTTCCAAAAAGTAAAATCTGATAAAATCAGTTATTCAAAAGCTACCCGTATACAGATGGAAAATCAGGATCATATTTCTGCAAAACCTGTGGTACAGCGTCAGACAGAAGACCTGTATCTGGTACAGAACAAACCTGCCCGTCCACTGTACCGCGGTGAACTGGACAAACTGTTCACACTGCCTTTCACACGTCTGCCACACCCTAGCTACGATGCCCTGGGTGGTGTACCATCCATCCGTGAAGTGGAATTTTCCATTATACATAACCGTGGCTGCTACGGTGCCTGCAACTTCTGTGCAATTACAATGCATCAGGGGCGTTTTGTAACCAGCCGTAGCCATGAAAGCGTGGTAAGGGAAGCAGAAATGATTACCCAGTCGCCAAACTTTAAAGGCTATATTCATGATATCGGTGGTCCTACAGCAGATTTCCGTCTGCCTAGCTGTAAAAAGCGGGTTACCGAAGGTATGTGTACAGACAGAAAATGTCTGGCACCGACACCATGCCCAAATCTTATTGTTGACCACAGCGACTATCTGGAACTGCTGAGAAAAGTAAGAAATATCAAAGGTGTAAAAAAGGTATTTGTCCGTAGTGGTCTGCGTTTTGACTATATGATGCAGGAAAAAGATGATGAGTTTATTACAGAACTTATCCGGCATCATGTTTCCGGCCAGCTGAAAGTAGCACCGGAACACTTTGCAAAAAACACACTTAAACACATGGGCAAACCACCAATTTGTGTTTATGATAAATTCCAGAAAAAATTCTATCAGGTAACAAAAAAGATAGGCAAAGAACAGTATCTGGTGCCTTACCTGATGTCCAGTCATCCGGGCAGTACAGTTAAGGATGCTGTTGAACTGGCAGAATATCTGGCTAAAAACAGAATCCGTCCTGAACAGGTACAGGATTTTTATCCAACTCCGGGTACAGTAGCTACATCTATGTACTACACCGGTCTGGATCCATATACACTGAAACCGGTTTATGTGGCAAAAGACAGGGAAGAAAAAGCACTGCAGCGCGCACTTCTGCAGTACTACAATCCTAAAAACCGCCAGCGTGTAATGCAGGCGCTGAAAATGACACACCGTGAAGATCTTGTTCCGGTCCTTCTGGGCACTACACCAAGAGCAAAAACAGAAATGACAGCAAAAGGCCACGCACCTGTACGCAAAAAGAAACCTGTGGCTGACTGGAAAGAAATCCAGAAAAGAAACAAACGGATAGGTAACAAAAAGTAATGACAAAACCAAAAAGTTTCATTATTACGCTTATCCTTTCAGCGTGTTTTTTGCTTTCCGCCTGTACTGCGCCAGTAGCGGAAAATATCTATAATAACACTGTCACAGCACTGGATGTGGGACAGGCTGCCTGCACTCTGATAGAGTCAGATGGGCAGTTTGCACTGATTGATGCCGGTGACGATGGTGGTAACACAGATATAATGGCTTACCTGTACCGGAGAAACGTAAAGAAAATAGATCTGCTGGTGATTTCACATTTTCATCATGACCATACATCTTCTATGATGGATGTAATCAGAAATTTTGAAATAGGCACGGTAATCATACCGGACCTGCGGGAAGAATGGCAGCCAGATACATATTTTTACCGGTCCCTTTTCCGGGAATCGTCAGAAGGCTACTATGCGCTGGAAACGGCTTCACAGGGTAAAACTTATCAGTTGGGCAGAGGTACAGTCACTATACTGGCAGATACAATAAATCACCTTTCAGAAAACGATACGTCTGTGGTATTGTCTTATACAGATGGTGATTTTGTGTATGTGAATACAGCTGACTGTGAAAAAGGTGCTGAAAAGTTACTGACAGAAATTATGCCTGAAAATGTCACCTTGTTTGCTGCGGGCCATCATGGATCATATACTTCCAATACTTATGATTTTATCGCAAAGCTTAACCCGTCAGCAGTGACTATTTCATGTGGTGAAAATAGCGAGTATGGTCATCCACACAGCCAGACGTTGAATACTTTTGACAGTCTGGGGATACCGTATCATATAACCTACCAGATGGGAAATATAATATACTCAATAGACAAATGCGAAATATTTGCAGATTAAAAAAGGCGGCAATTGCCGCCTTTTTCGTATACTGTCAGTATATTATTATACAAATGGTAATAATAATATAAAATATAACAAAAACCGACAGAATTTCTGCCGGTTTTACTTGTTTTATATTATTTTTCAGGTACGATGAATCTCACACATTTTGGAACTATTTCGAATTCCACTTCGTACAGGTATTCCAGTTCGCCGTCATTTACCATAGCAAATTTTTTCTTTGAACTAATTTTTGCTTTCGTACACTTGGTGTAGTTTATGTATGGTTTCATTTCCGCTGCATCCAGATGAGTAGCACCCAGAAAGTGTTTTACATAAAGTGGCAGGTTTACAAGCTTTGGAGGGATAACAGCACTGATGTCTATTTTACCGTCGCTTACACTTGCTTTTGGTGTCACATAGAAACCACCACCACAGCTGATACCATTACTTACCGCACACATCAGTGTGTTGCCAATCTGCAGCGGTTTGTCATCAGCATAGATTTCCATTGGATGGCCCAGCTTTTTCATCAGGTTATATACCACAGACATGCCATAAGCAGTATGATTGCCAACCAATGGTAATTTTTTGAATGTAGGCATATCAACAGCAATATTAGCATCAAAACCAATATTGCACATATTCACACAATATTTGTCGTTGTACTTGATAGCATCTATTGTAACAGAAGTAGAGAACAGCTGTTTTTCCATATCGAAGAAATCTTTTTCTTCAGCATCAAAGTTTTTGATAAAGTCATTGCCGGTGCCCATAGGTATTACACCCACCTCTGCATTAGGTGAGTAAACACAACCATTGATAACGTTGTTCAATGTACCGTCACCACCGAAAGCATAAAAACGATACTGCTGACCATCCAGACAACAGTTACGCACAAAATCAGTGATGGCCCGGGCACTCTGTGAAATATGAATCTGATAATCCAGACCATGTTTTTTAGCCAGTTTCTGGATGTCAGGTATCATGCCCAGTGCTTTTTTATTTTTACCTGCAGCAGGATTAAGGATAAAAATGTATTTCATATTTTATAATCTCCACACATATTTTCTCAATATAAATTTTACTATGTAAAACCCATTTATTCAACAAAATTTTACAGAAAAAATATATGATAAATTTTGTTGAATATTTCAATAGAAGAATATATTTGTAAATGATATACTGAAATTAACAAAAGCACGTAATCGCAACTATAAAAAAGAAAGGTGAACTAATATGACAGTTGAAAGCGTAAAAAAAGTTAAATTAGGTAACTATCCAACTCCACTGGAAAAAATGGAAAACATGACAAAACTGCTGGGCAAAGGCGAACTGTTTATCAAACGTGATGATACTACAGGTCCTGCATTCGGTGGTAACAAAACAAGAAAACTGGAATACCTTATGCAGGAAGCTGTTGATACAGGCTGTACAGCAGTTATGACATTTGGCGGCACACAGACTAACCACGGCCGTACAACAGTTGGCGCAGCGGTTAAACTGGGTATGAAACCTATTCTGGTACTGTTCGGTGGCGATACAGGATATCTGTCCGGTAACCTGAATCTGGATGCTATGATGGGCGCTGACATTTACTTCGTAAAAGATACAGATAAAATGGGCGAAGTTGTGGCTGGTATCATCGCTAAATACGAAGCACAGGGTGACAAAGTATATCAGGTACCGGTAGGCGGTTCCAACCCTCTGGGTGCTGTAGGTTACATCATGAGCGTGAAAGAAATCATGCAGCAGATGGAAGAACAGCAGGTGAAAATTGATAAAGTTGTATGTACAGTAGGTTCCATGGGTACATTCGCAGGTATGATTCTGGGCGCTAAATACTTTAATGCACCATTTGAAATCATCGCTGTGCCAGTGTCACCTGCCCCAAAAGGTGAAAAAGAAGTTGATGTTGCAAACTTTGCAAACGAAGTAAGCAAAACATATAACATGGGCATCGAAATCAAACCTGAAGATGTAAAAATCGCTTATGGTCCAGATGCTGAACCATACTCCGGTGAAGAATACAACAAACCAGACCCAGTGACAAGAGAAGCTATCATCACTCTGGCTAAAAACGAAGGTATCATGCTGGACCCTACATACACAGGTAAAACATTCCGTGGTTTCATCGATATGGTTAAAGAAGGCCAGTATATCAAAGAAGGTGAAAATGCTCTGTTTATCCACACAGGCGGCGCTATGGCACTGTGGACAAAAGAACATCTGGACGATATGCAGGACCAGCTGAGAGCAAACTGCACAACTACAGAAATTTAAATAATAAAACATTGTTGCATAAAAATAAAGCGGGGTGAAAACCCTGCTTTTCTTTTATTTCCGGGGGAAAATTAATGTAGATAAAACATTGTTTTATGAATTGAAAGTCACTCAAAAAGTGCCATATCAGCTTCCAGTTTCTTTGCTTTTTGTGAAAGACCTCTGTATATTTTCAAAATCATAACTGAAACTGCTGCAGTCATTACCATAGGTACTGTAACTGATGGTGCCACCATCATAACTCTCAGTTCCATTGACAGACATATAATCATTATCATCAATAGTACGGATGACAGTTTTCTGATTTTGTTTATATGCGCCAGTTCTTCTCTGACGGTGTTGAATATTTCAAAACCTGTGCCGTCATTTTTCTTGCGGTAATATGCCCAACGGTGGTATCTGCCTACTTCTTCTATTCCGTTCTCTTCAAGAAAAGATGTAAAATTGTCTCTTTCAGTTGTACCTCGAACACCGTCAGTAAATACTATCTTATACACGTATTCACCAGGCTGACATGGTTCGAAAACATATCTTACAGCAAACGCCTCAGTCAGTGCCCAGCCTTCCTGCGCTTTTTTGTTCAGCCACTGTTCTTCTTCGCTGTACTGGTCCAGTGTCCATAAATGCCATTCAGTTTTTCTCATATATCTTACTCCTGTATAATTTCTCTGCCGTTTTTAACCAGTTCTTCCAGTCTGGTCAGTTCTGCTTTCAGTGCTTCCATGCCGCTGTCAGTTATCAGATAGTCTTTCTTACGGGTGGCTTCGTCTTCGTTTATTATCTGTATCCATCCTTTTGACATCAGGTTTGTTATAGCGCCATACAATGTACCTGCTGCCAGTACCAGTCTGCCACCGGTTTTTTCTTTTACATTCTGTATAATGCCGTATCCATGCATTGGTGCTGTTACAGACAGCAGTATGTAGTATACAGCCTCAGTCAGGGGTGTGTTATTTTTATCAGCCATAGGAATCTCCTTTGGATATATAGTTTTCCGATATATCGCGTTACGATATAATTATATATCGTCAGCCGATATATGTCAATACCTGTTGAAAAAAATTTTGCACTTGGGTATAATTGTTTTATCAAACATGAAAAGGATATACTTATGGATTATGCAGTTTTCAATACCCCTATGGGCGCTTTAAAGGCAGTGCAGGATGGCGGTTACCTGACAGAGCTGACCTACGTGGGAAGATACGCCGTGGAAGTACAGCCGCAGACAGAGTTACTGAAAGAACTTTATTCTCAGCTGGTGGATTATTTTGAAGGCAGTCTGAAAGAGTTCACAATACCATGTAAGCCTGATGTTACGCCATACCATAAACAGGTTCTGGAACAGTTGGTGCAGGTACCATACGGCCGGACTGTAACATACAAAGATTTGGCTGTGGCAACCGGTAACCCAAAGGCTGTGCGTGCTGTGGGCAGTGCCATGCGCCGTAACCCTATAGTATTGCTTATACCTTGCCACCGTGTGGTAAAAACTGACGGCAGCCTGGGTAATTATTCAGCGGGGGGTCCTGCCAACAAAGAATGGCTTCTGGCCTTTGAGAACCAAAACAGATAAAATAAAAGCTGCGTTTTACACGCAGCTTTTTGTTTTAAGTGTTATCTATATCTGAAGGCAGATACGAAATAATCTTCTTCCGGAAAGTCACCGATGTGTTCAAATCCGTTGAAACTATAGTAATTGCGCAGTGAATTATTACCTGCCCAACAGTCAAAGTAAATTGTGATACCTGTTTTTCTGGAGTAATCCTGCACCCATTGGCACAGCATATATCCTATTCCGGCTTTATCATAATCAGGGTGCACAGCCAGATGGTACCAGTATTCGCCACTGGTATCTTCCGGCACAAACCGGTTAGGTACATAACTTTTAAGTCCAAAGCAGCCCCGTGGAATACTGTTGTATAAAGCTATATAAAATTCTTTTTTTGCGATATAGTCGGTAACCACATTTTTATCCCAAGGATATTCCCACTGCATTACACCCTTTGCCAGCAGTTTTTGTGTGGCGCTGTTCAGTATATCCAGCACAGCTTCTGTATCAGCGGCTGTGGCTTTACGTACAATAAGATTATTCATAGTTATTTCTCCATAAAAATTGCAGTATTATCGCCAGTAAAACCGCACTTGCGGTACAGCTTTGTGGCGTCAGGGTTTTCTGTATTCACATACAGCCTTACACCGACAGCACCCAGTTGGTCTTTCATTTCATCGGCTTTTTCCAGCAGGGCAGTGGCTATACCATTGCAGCGGTATTCTTCTTCTGTCCATAATTCATCTACGTAAATGTAACCATAGCCTTTGAAACGGCTGATTTTTGGTATGTTTACCATACTTATCCAGCCTACAAATTTACCATCAGTTTTTGCAGCGTATACTGCAAAGTTTTCATCAGCCATTACTTTTTTCACGGCTTCGGTCAGCTGGCTTTCGTTGTCTGTGCAGGGTTTACCGCTACGGCGGCAGACCATTTCGCAAAACAGCTGATAGTTATCAGAATTTATTTTTTCTACAGTAAAATTCATGATTATTCCAACTCTCTGCCACATTTATGGCAATACTGCGGGTTGAATGCTCTGCCAAGGTATGCACCACAATATGTGCAACGCCAGAAAGCCAGTTCAATCATGGCCATAACTACAGCTGTAATACCAATGCC
Source organism: Oscillospiraceae bacterium (assembly GCA_017547525.1). Classification (GTDB taxonomy): domain Bacteria; phylum Bacillota; class Clostridia; order Oscillospirales; family Ruminococcaceae; genus RGIG3102. The sequence continues at coordinate 41,704 of JAFYPL010000025.1, read as the reverse complement.
AAAAGTCATAGGTAGAACCAGTTTATAGTAACCGGATTTATCGATTATATATAAAATCAACAGAAAAAGCAGCATAACACCTGTATACGCCCAGCGTATATATTTTACCTTTGATGGTTTCATAGTTTACTCCATAGATTTAAAATAAAGGCGGGCGAAAGCCCGCCTTGAACATTTTATTTTGTGCCGAAAATTCTGTCGCCAGCATCGCCCAGACCAGGTACGATGTAACCATGGTCGTTCAGATGGCTGTCCAGTGCTGCTACGTAGATATCTACGTCAGGGTGGTCGTTACGCAGTCTTTCCAGACCTTCTGGTGCAGCCAGCAGACCCAGGAATTTGATTTTTGTTGCGCCACGGTCTTTAATCAGTTTGATAGCGTCAGAAGCACTACCACCTGTAGCCAGCATAGGGTCAACTACGAAAACATCTCTTTCAGCAATATCAGGAGGCATTTTGCAGTAGTATTCAACAGGGTTCAGTGTTTCAGGGTCACGGTAAAGACCGATATGACCGATTTTTGCTGCAGGAATAAGTGTCTGCACGCCCTCTACCATACCCAGACCAGCACGGAGAATAGGAACGATAGCCATTTTTTTACCGTCCAGCATTTTGCATTCTGCCATAGTGATAGGTGTCTGTACCTGTACATCTTTCAGTGCCAGATCACGTGTTGCTTCGTATGTAATAAGAACTGCCAGTTCTTTTACCAGTTCTTTGAATTCTTTTGTACCTGTGTTTACATCACGCAGAATAGATACTTTATGCTGTACCAGCGGATGATCCATTACCATTGTTTTTGCCATAATATCCTCCTAAAATCAGCCTTCCAGTGCCATCAGTTTTTCTACACGACCTGTGTGTCTGCCACCTTCAAATTCAGTGTTCAGGAACAGTTCGATCATTTCAATTGCAAGGCCAGGGCCAACGATACGGCCGCCCATAGCCAGTACGTTTGCATCGTTGTGCAGACGTGTGTATTTTGCACTGAATGTATCAGAACAGCAACAGCATCTGATGCCTTTCATTTTGTTTGCAGCGATAGAGATACCTACGCCTGAACCACAGAACAGCAAGCCTTTTTCTGCTTCGCCGGACTGGATTTTTTCACATGCCCGTTTAGCCATATCTGGGTAGTCAACGCTTTCGCCGTTGTAGCAACCGCAATCGATGTATTCCACACCTTTTGCATCCAGATGTTTTTTAACTTCTTCTTTTAATGTGTAACCGCCATGGTCTGCTGCTAAAACAATCATTGTTTGTTTGCCTCCGTTTTTTCTTTTAATTCTCTTTCTGCCTGGGACAGTCTCAGATAGCTTGGTGAAAGCTCGAAATGAGTTTTGGCCCCCGCAGTTTCATACTCTTTCATTGCCAGAATACATGCACCCTGTGCTATACATGGCATTTCAATACCACAAGGTTTCACATTTTCCAGCCCGCTGTACTCATTATAGCACAACTGTTTGCCATCGCCTACAAAAATAACATCTTTTTCTGTATTTTCAATAAACTGTTTCAGATGAGAAACATCCCGGCAGAAATCATCGCATATTACAGTTTCGCCATCAATAACAGCGCCGTATACCTGACGGCGGCGTGCATCAAACACCGGCACCACCACACTGTCAGACTCACAGCAGGCAGCCAGGGCTTTCAGACTGGATACACCTATGCAAGCAGCGTTGTTTGCACTGGCCATACCTTTTATTGTGGCTATGCCTATACGCAGACCGGTAAAAGAGCCCGGGCCCACTGTGGATGCATACACATTTACATCAGCAGGCTGCAGACCGCACACTGTCAGTGCACCCTGTATCATAGGCAAAAAGTTCCGGGAGTGTGTGGTGTTGGTATTCTGTACCGCTGTATAGATTATTTTTCCGTCGCGCATTATACATACGCTGCTCTGTTTGGATGAGCAGTCAACGCCCAGTATTACCAATTGCAATCAATCCCTTCTATAGTGATTTTTCTCACTGTTTCATCTAGCTTTTCAAAATGAACAGTGATGTTATTATCGTAAAAGAAATCAGCGATATTTTCGCTCCATTCTATAGCCAGCACGCCGTCATAGTCAAGATAATCATCAAAGCCTATGTTGTACAACTGGTCTTCGTTTTCTATTCTGTACATATCAAAGTGAAACAGACTCAGAGGATAGCCGTCATACTGGTTCACTATGGCGAATGTAGGACTGGTAACTTCAGCTTTGATACCCAGACCATCACACAGCCCCTGTGTGAAGGCAGTTTTGCCCATGCCCAGACCGCCTGTATAGAATATTACATCGTGATTATTTAGCTGACCTGCCACTTTTCTGGCAAGTTCAATAGTTTCTTCTTTTGAATTGGTTATAAAGGTTTTCAATTTTTTCACCTCATATCAGTTCTCCTATCTATAATATCACAAAAAATAAAATGATAAAAGTATAATATTTATCACATTATTGTAATTTTTATGGTATACTGTATAATTGATAAGTATTTAATATAAAAAATGGCTTTATGCCATGCAGGAGATATATTTTGAACAGATTAAAACAGATTATTGCGGAAACCGACCTGGTGTTTATCGCCATATGTGCCACATGCAGTGGTCTTTCGGTTTTTTCCATGTATTCCATTTTCAAGCATATGTCGCTGATGGAGACAGTGCGTCCGGTTATTGTACAGCTGGGTGCCAGCGTTATAGGTATAGTTGCGGCATTTATCATATCATTTGTTGATTACAAAGAACTGTGCCGGTTGTATAAAGCCCACATGACAGTAGCCATAGGCCTGATGGTGCTGTGTATGTTTATAGGTTTTGCGCCACAGGGTACAACCAACAAAGCATGGATTGCACTGCCTTTTGGCCTTTCACTGCAGCCTAGTGAAGTGCTGAAAATCAGTACAATTCTTACACTTTCACATTTTTTTGAAAAATACAAATACAATATAAACGAAGTAAAAATACTGGTAAAACTCATAGGTATAGCACTGATACCGGTGGCTTTTGTACTTATCCAGAAGGATGACGGTACACTGCTGGTATATCTGGTAATGATTGCCTGCATGTTTTTTGCGGCGGGTGTCAGCCCACGCCTTATAGGTGCGGCTGTAGCTGCCTGTGTGGCGGCATTGCCTGTGCTGTGGTTTGGCAATATACTGGACGAATATCAGAAAAGCCGTATTCTGGCACTGTTTAATCCTGACGAGTATGCCTCTGTAATGTGGCAGCAGAATATGGGCCGTATTTCCATAGGCAGTGGCCGTATAATCGGCAAAGGTTTCCTTGTGGACACTCACAATAATACACCGCTGGCGTATAATGACTTTATTTTCTCTTTTATTGCTGAAAGTATGGGTTTTGTAGGTACAGTACTGGTGTTGCTGCTGATAGTTTTCCTCTGGCTGAAGATTCTGTTAATTGCACGCCGCAGTGCAGATGTGTCAGGTAGCCTGATATGCGTAGGTGTGTTCGGTATGATGATGGCACAGACAGTTATCAATATAGGTATGAACCTGTCGCTGATGCCCGTTATCGGTATCACATTGCCGTTGTTTTCAGCCGGCGGCACTAGTGTGGTGGTAATTTATTGTGCTATCGGCCTGGTGCTGAGTGTAGCCAGACATAATCCGAAAGCGCTTTTTGACGGAGGTTTGTAAATGACTGAACAGTTGAAAAAAGAAAAACTTCCTGAAGATATAATTCTGGACAACAGTTATGACACAGAGATGTCCGTCATAGAGTATGTGGAGACAGAAATGGCCACATTACATCAGAAGCCTTTTACCGTGGTGGACTCTGTGGTGCTTTCACAGCTGTCATACCTGAATGCGGGCAGTGTGATACCAGGAATAGGTGATAAAAAACCTGTGACAGTGGCACAGCTGTACCGTGCAGAACACTTTGATGAGTATGTGGAAGACACAGCCTTCCCAAAACAGAACAGACAGCTGCTGAACGCAGTATGCGCCAGCCCACGTTTCAGAGACATACAGATAAACTACTATATTGATTCTGTGGATGAAGAAAAAGAAAAACAGTTCTGCGCCATGACATTTTTCCTGCCTACAGGGGAAATGTATGTGGCATACCGTGGCACTGACACCACCATCAATGGCTGGAAGGAAGATTTCAATATGTTCTTTATGGATGTTATCCCTGGTCAGATATCCGCGGCGCGGTATCTTAAATGGGTAGCAGCCAGAACAAAGGGCAGAATATATGTTGGCGGCCATTCCAAAGGCGGTAATCTCGCCATGTACTCTGCATCATTTGTCAGCAAGGAAATACAGGACAGAATTATTACTGTGTTTAACCACGATGGACCGGGTCTGACAAAAGGCGCTATGGCAAAACCGGAGTTTTCTGATATAACTGCAAAAATGAATATCACTCTGCCACATTCATCTGTTATCGGCCTAATTTTCAGCCATGGTAACTATTCGGTGGTGCAGAGTAAACGGCTGGGCCTTTTACAGCACGACCTGTTCTCATGGGAAATCAGCGACGGAGATTTTATCTATGAAGAAAAGGTAAAACCGGGTGGCAATAAAGTGGTGGACAGCGTTTATGACCTGATGGAAGTGCTTTCCGAAGAGGACAGACAGCTGTTTGTGGATACAGTCTTCGACATTATCGAATCAGCAGGCGCTACCAGTTTTAATGAATTTCCGGCTATGGCTGTCCGCAGCCGTGATAAAATAATGCAGGCTATGAAAGACATAGATCCTGCCACAGCGGAAATCATGAAAAATGTAATAGGTGAGTTCATCAGCATTTCTGCCAGAAAAACATTCAGTATGCCGGAAAATGAAATCACAGCAAAAATCAGTTCTGCGGTGAATAAAATAGGTGAAACCAGAGACAGAATCGGTGAAAAAATAGCCGAACAGACTATAAAATCCATCGAGGCAACTGAAAAACTGGGTGCCAGACTGAACGAAAAGGTGGCAAAGGTAACCGAAACAACTGAAAGACTGAGCGGCAGAATCACTGAAGGTGTAACCAGACTGGGTGAAACCGGTACAGCCCTGAGTGATATTATTGCCGGCACAGTGCAAAGGGCAAAAGACAGGATTTTACCACCTGAGGAATAAAACAAGCAAAATAAAAGACAGGGTACACCCTGTCTTTTTTATTTATTCTGAAAGAAATCTGATTATATTTTCGTAGTGCTTTTTGCCGTCCCGGTAGCCTATATCGTATAACCGGCGCAGTTTTGACGTGTCTTTTTCCAGTCGTGCTATTTCCACAGGCCGCTGTGGCTGTATTACGTATGTAGTGCCGGCTTTTTCCTGCTGGTATACGTATTCTGTCTGCCTGTTATACATATTGTGCCTTTCATCCATTGCTTTTACAAAAGCAGGATATTTTCTGTACATAAGGCGTGCAGGATATCTGTTGGAACTAGGTTTTTTTACAAATTCACGGTGCTGTGTGAGAATCACCACGTTTTTTGTGTTTCCGTCAGCCACGCTTTTTTCCAGCGGTATACTGTCAGATATACCACCGTCCAGATATAATCCGTCACCCAGAGGTACAGGTTTTGACAGCAGTGGCAGGCTGGCAGACGCACGCAGCCAGTCCATATCTTTTCGCAGGTCTTTCAGCTGTGGATATTCAGCACAGCCTGTTTCCAGATTGGCTATTACCGCAAAAAACTTCATAGGGCTGGCAGAAAATGAATCATAGTCAGCGGGGTCCAGTTCATTTGGGATTCGGTTATATGAAAAATCCACGTTGAACCAGTTACCTTCTTTTACCAGATGTTTCAGGCCAGAATAGTCTTTGTTACCAATATATCCGGTCAGCGTGCGGAAACCCCTGCCTACCTGACCGCATACATAGTTTGCACCTATCAGCGCACCGGCAGATACACCGTACACATGGGAAAGCATCAGGCCTTTTTCCATAAAATAGTCCAGTACACCGGCAGTGTAGCTGCCACGCATGCCGCCGCCTTCCAGCACCAGACCAGTATTTTCATAAAACATTCTCATCCCTCTTTTCATAGGGAATATTATAGATTATTTCACGGTTTATTTCAACAATGCCATGACTGTGTATATGAAAAATGTTTGTAAAACCACTGGCGTACAGTCACAGAAAAATACCATGACAAATATAATAAATCAGTACGGTCATACCGGCAAAGGTAAGGTGATACAATGAGGATTTTATCGGTGGAAAATATAAAGCTGTCCTACCAGACAATGACCGGTGAAACCCAGGCCATAAAAGATATTTCATTTACAGTGGAAGCAGGAGATTTTATAGCCATAGTGGGGCCCTCGGGCTGTGGTAAAAGTACATTGCTGTCCTGTGTGGCAGGGCTTACACAGCCTACATCCGGTCAGGTAATTATAAATGGCAAAAAAGTGGATAGTATAAACCGGTACACGGGGTATATGATGCAGACGGATAATCTTCTGCCATGGCGAACCATATACAGTAATGTGTTACTGGGGCTGGAAATACAGAAAAAACTGACAGAAGAAAATATAGCGTATGCTGAACATCTGCTGCAGAAATACGGTCTGTGGTCATTCAGGGATAGCTATCCTTCAGCCTTGTCAGGTGGAATGAGACAGCGAGTATCGCTTATACGTACGCTGGCAGTAAAACCGGACCTGTTGCTACTGGACGAAGCTTTTTCTGCACTGGATTACCAGACCAGGCTGAACGTCAGCCGAGACGTATATAGTATTCTGCGCAGTGAGAAAAAGACCATGCTGATGGTAACCCACGATATACCGGAGGCTGTTTCGTTGTGTGACAGGGTGCTGGTATTGTCACAGCGCCCGGCTGTAATAGCAGCGGATATAAGATGTGATTTCGGCCCGGGCCGCGACCCTGTGGCAGTGAGAAACACACAGCTGTATCATACATATTTTGACCGGGTATGGAAGGAGATGGCAGAATGAAAAATACCGTGTTCAGCCGTAGCGAATATCTGGAAAAAATAAAAAAAGAAAAAATAATGGTAAGGTCAGTACAGATTGCAATACTTGTGCTTTTGCTGGCTGGTTGGGAAATAGCCGCACAGGCCGGAATGGTGGATTCTTTTATAGTATCCAGTCCTGTGCGAATGATTAAAATTTTTATACAGATGGCCGGTGCTGATCTTGTTACACATATTCTTTATACAGTGGCAGAGACCCTCATCGGCTTTACACTGGGTGTGGTTATGGGGTTCTTTATAGCTACAGCGCTGTGGTTTTCACGGTTTGCCAGCAAGGTGTGCGCACCTTTTCTTGTGGTGCTGAACAGTCTGCCGAAAATTGCTCTTGGACCGGTAATTATAGTGTGGTCCGGTGCAGGTGCGGGAGCCATTATCACCATGGCAGTGGCGATTTCCCTGATAGTTACGGTAATGGAATTAAGCCATGGCTTTTATTCCACGGACAGTAATCTGCTGACTATGGTGGAAAGCTTCGGTGCGGGTAAAACAGAAAGTTTTTGCAAAATAGTACTTCCTTGCAATATACCGGTACTTTTTCAGAGCATGAAAGTGAATATAGGACTCAGCCTTGTGGGAGTTATAGCAGGGGAATTTCTGGTATCCGAAGCCGGTCTGGGTTATCTGATAGTCTATGCCGGTCAGGTGTTCAAAATGGATCTGGTTATGATGAGCGTTATACTGCTGGGATTTATAGCTTTTATTATGTACAGCGCTGTCAGCCGGATGGAAAAAATAGCAGTCAAATTAATAAATCATATCTGACGGAGGTAACGCTTTGACAAAAAGAAAATTTCTGGCAGTGGTTATGGCCGTGGCTGTAATGTGCACTGTGATCACAGGATGTAAAAATGGAAATGACAATAACCTTGCAAAACTTACAGTAAGCGAAGTTACCCATTCGGTTTTCTATGCGCCTATGTATGTGGCTATGCATAATGGCTATTTCCGGGAAAAAGGTCTGGAGATAAATCTTGTGAATGCAGGCGGCGCAGACAAAGTAATGACAGCACTGCTGACTGATGGTGCGGATATAGGCTTTGCAGGCCCGGAAGCGGTAATATATGTATGTGCACAGGGCAAAGAAGACTACCCCAGAGTATTTGCTCAGCTGACACAGTGCGACGGGTCATTTCTGGTAGGCAGACAGCCGGAAGAAGATTTTGACTGGCAGAATCTACGTGGCAGTACAATACTCCCCGGCCGAAAGGGCGGCATACCGTACATGACTCTGATGTACTGTCTAAACAATAACGGCATGGAAGTAGGCAAGGATGTGTTCTTTGATGATTCCATACGGTTTAACGCCATGACAGGTGCCTTTGTGTCCGGCACAGGTGATTATGTGACAGTGTTTGAGCCCGGCGCAACAGATTTGGAAATGCAGGGAAAAGGCTATATACTGGCATCCATCGGTGAAGAAGGCGGCAGGGTACCATACACTACATATTTTGCCAATGAAGATTTTATAGAAAACTATCCGGTTATAGTACAGCGGTTTACAGATGCAATTTACAAAGGCCAGCAGTTTGTGGCAGAAAACACAGCCCGTACAGTGGCTGAAATAATAGCACCGTCTTTCCCGGATACAGACATGGAGTCCATGACAAAGGTTATACAGCGCTACAAGGATATAGGTGCCTACAGTGAAAACGGGATAATGACAGAAGAAGATTTTAATCGTCTGTGTGACATTCTGGAAAATGCAGGTGAACTGTCTGCCGCGGTAGAGTTTGAAGCTATAGTGGATAACAGTTTTGCACGCAAATCACGGCAACAGTAAATATACAGTTTAAAACCGACATTATATAAACACAGAGAGAAGGGCAGGAGCCTTCTCTCTGTTGGTTTTGAAGGTGTTTTGGTAAATATTTAATATCTGCCGTTTTTATCACAATTCTATCAATAATATGTCTTAAATTATAATTAAAGATATATCAGTGCACATGTACATTGAATTGGCTATAAATAAGGTGTATAATGTACACAATATATAAACCGCTGCAGCAGGCAGCCGGTGTATTTTACCATCGTTCAGTGGTAGAATATAAACAGAACAAATGGATTTATAAAGGAGAGAGATTATGCCATTTATGATTGAAAGTACATATATATGGCTGGCTCTGGCATCTGCTTTGGCCATACTGGAAATCTGTACACCTAATATTGTGTGTATATGGTTTATAGCTGGCAGTATGTGTGCCTTCCTGACCAGCTTTGTTATAGAAAGTATTATTGTGCAGGGGCTTGTATTCTCCTTTGCCACCGGTATTTGTCTTGCACTTACAAAGCCAATGGCTAAAAAAATGCTGGGCAAACAGCCTGTACCTACAAATGCAGATATGCTGGTAGGTCAGCACTGCATAGTGACAGAGGACATTCATCCGGAGAAAAAAGGCAGGGTAAAAGCTGACGGCGTGTACTGGATGGCACAGTGTACCACACCGGTAAAAGCAGGTACAGTGGTTGAAATAAAGGCCATGTCCGGTGCCACACTGACTGTAGAGCCTCTGACAGTGAAAAATATGTAATAAATGCCTTTACAGGTTTATTAAATACAGGTATATGAAAAGGAGAAAATTATGACAATACCATTGATTATTTTAGTATTACTGATTCTGGTGCTTATAGCTACCAACATCGTTATCGTTCCACAGGCGGCACAGTTTGTAGTGGAAAGACTGGGCGTTTTCCATGAAACATGGAATGCTGGTATCCACGTGAAAATTCCATTTATTGACCGTATTGCAAAACGTGTAAGCCTTAAAGAACAGGTTGTAGACTTTGCACCACAGCCTGTTATTACACGCGATAACGTTACAATGCAGATTGATACTGTTGTTTTCTTCCAGGTTACAGATTCAAAACTGTACACATATGGTGTGGAAAGACCTATCAGTGCCATTGAAAACCTGACAGCAACTACACTGCGTAACATTATCGGTGAACTGGAACTGGACCACACACTCACATCCCGTGACGTTATCAACAGCCAGATTACATCCCTGTTGGACGAAGCTACAGACCGTTGGGGCATCAAAGTAAACCGTGTAGAACTGAAAAACATTATCCCTCCACACGAAATTCAGGACGCTATGGAAAAACAGATGAAAGCTGAACGTCAGCGTCGTGAAGCTATCCTCCGTGCAGAAGGTGAAAAACGCAGTGCTATTCTGGTGGCAGAAGGCGAAAAAGAATCTGCTATCCTCCGTGCTGATGCTATCCGTGAACAGAAAATCCGTGAAGCAGCCGGTGAAGCTGAAGCTATTCTGACAGTGCAGAAAGCCATGGCTGAATCTATCCGTATGCTGAATGAAGCAGACCCATCACAGAAAGTACTGACTTTGCGTAGCCTTGAAACACTGCAGAAAGTTGCAGACGGCAAAGCTACAAAGATGATTATCCCTAGTGAAATTGCAAATCTTGCAGGTCTGGTAGCCAGCGTGAAAGAACTTTCAACTGACGATAAAGCAGAATAATACAGATAAAATATACCCCCGAACTTCCGGGGGTATTTGTTTGTAGGAAAAATAAAAGCTACGGTTTATACCGTAGCTTTTTGTTATATAAGTATATTACTGTGGCAGTGGGCCTGCGCCTGGACGGCCGTGGCACTGTTTGTACTTTTTGCCGCTGCCGCATGGACATGGGTCGTTTCTGCCTATTTTTTCTGCTTTCACAGGCTGTTTTTTCTGTGGTCTGTGTGAAGCATCGCTTGTGTTTGTGATAACCACTGTCTGCTGACGTTTCAGGTTTTCAGGGTTAACAGGGATAGGACGGAGAACAACCATTTTAGCTGTTTCGTTGCGGATGTCTTCAATCATTTCGTCAAACATCGCATAGCCTTCTGTACGGTATACAGTAAATGGATCGTGCTGACCGTAACTTCTTAAGCCCATACCTCTGCGCAGTTCTTCCATTGCATCGATATGTTCTGTCCACTTGTTATCAACAGCGCGCAGCAGAACGATACGTTCCAGCTCTCTCATAACCGGTGCACCTGCCAGGTCTTCTTTTACTTTCAGCAGGTTTTCTGCACGTGTGATCAGACCATCTGTCAGCTGCTGTGCTGTCAGTGAAGCAATCTGTTCTTCAGTCCAGTTCCAGTCATTTTCGTTCAGCAGTTTCCAGCCCATAAATGTGTTTTTCAGACTGGTCAGGTTCCATTCAGCAGGATCTTCTTCACTGCAGAATGTAGCTACTGTATCAGATATAGTCTGCACTACCATATTGTGAATAGTAGCGGAAACGTCACTGTCATTCAGTACGTCATTACGCTGTTTGTAGATGATATCACGCTGTGTGTTCAGTACTTCGTCATATTTCAGAACGTTTTTACGTGCATCAAAGTTTCTGCCTTCGATTCTCTTCTGGGCGGATTCAATGGTGTTATTGATCATTTTGTTTTCAATAGGCATTGTTTCGTCATAACCCAGTTTTTCCATAACCTGTGTGGTTCTTTCACCACCGAACAGACGCATCAGGTCATCTTCAAGAGAAACGTAGAATCTGGATTCACCAGGGTCACCCTGACGGCCTGAACGACCACGCAGCTGATTGTCTATACGACGTGATTCGTGTCTTTCGGTACCGAGAATCAGCAGACCGCCAGCTTCTTTTACCAGTTCAGCTTCTTTATCGTAAACAGGTTTCAGCAGTTCCATAGCTGTATCGTATTTTTCACGGATTTCATACAACTGTTTTTTGATTTCGTCTGTTTTATCCAGTTCTTCGATGGAAATGAATGATGTAGCCATTTCCAGACGTTCTTCACTGTAGTTGCCTTTCAGCTTGTCAAAAGGTGCTTTGAATTTCCGGTCCAGTTCACCCCAACGGAGAATATGTTTAACCTGGTTGTTTGTCAGCATAGCTTTCAGGTCGTAATCCAGGTTACCACCAAGTTTGATGTCAGTACCACGACCAGCCATGTTTGTGGCGATAGTGATAGCACCCAGACGGCCTGCCTGTGCAACGATTTTGGATTCCACGTCCTGTTTAGCTCTGTCAGCGTTCAGCAGGCTTGCATTGCGCACACCGCGTTTTTTCAGCATTTCATACAGAACTTCAGATTTTTCAACAGATACTGTACCGATAAGAACAGGCTGGCCTTTTGCGTGCGCAGCGATGGCAGCATCGATAACAGCGTTGAATTTGATTTTTTCTGTTTTGTATACCACGTCGTTGTGGTCTTTTCTTGCCACAGGTTTGTTAGTAGGTACTTCAACTACAGACAGACCGTAAATTTCCAGAAATTCATCAGCTTCTGTCATAGCTGTACCAGTCATACCAGCAAGTTTAGGATACATTCTGAAGTAGTTCTGGTATGTGATAGATGCCAGAGTTTTGCTTTCGTTCTGTACGCTTGTACCTTCTTTTGCTTCGATAGCCTGATGCAGACCGTTACCGTAGCGGCGGCCTTCCATAAGACGGCCTGTAAATTCGTCTACGATTACAATCTGCCTGTCCTTGATTACATAGTCAATGTCTTTTTTCATAATGGCATTGGCCTGCAGTGCCTGATTGATGTAATGAGTCAGGGACATGTTTTCAGGGTCAGAATAGTTTTCTATATTGAAATATCTTTCTGCTTTTGCGATACCGTGTTTTGTCAGTGTAGCCTGACGTGCTTTTTCGTCCACGATAACGTCCTGTTCAATTGTATCCAGTTCTTCTTTGCTGTCGTGTTCAGCAATGATGTGATATGTCAGACCTTTTGCGAATCTGTCTGCCTGTCTGTAAGTTTCAGCAGATTTTTCACCCTGGCCGGAGATAATCAGTGGTGTTCTGGCTTCGTCGATGAGAATAGAGTCCACTTCGTCCACCAGTGCAAAGTAGAATGGACGCTGTACCAGATTCTGTTTGTAGATAGCCATGTTATCACGCAGGTAGTCAAAGCCGAATTCGCTGTTTGTACCATATGTAATATCACAGTTATATGCTTTTCTTTTTTCATCAGGGTCCATGCCAGGCAGGATAAGACCTACAGTCAGACCCAGGAATTCGTAAAGTTTACCCATCCACAGGCTGTCGCGCTGTGCCAGATAGTCGTTGACTGTAACTACGTGTACGCCTTTGCCTGTCAGGGCATTCAGGTATACAGGCAGTGTAGCAACCAGAGTTTTACCTTCACCGGTTTTCATTTCGGCGATGTTGCCGCGGTGCAGTACAATACCACCCACAATCTGTACAGGGTAGTGTGTCATATGCAGTACACGGCTGGCGCCTTCGCGGCACACAGCATAAGCATCTGCCATAATATCTTCCAGTGTTTCACCTGCTGCCAGTCTATCGCGCAGCAGCTGTGTCTGTGCACGCAGTTCGCTGTTGGACATGGCTTTGTACTTGCCTTCCAGCGCCAGAACGGCGTTTTTGATTGGTTCAATTTTCTTCAGCTCTTTTGCTTCATAGCTTCCGAAAAGTTTTTTGATAAAAGACATTTTGACTCCTTTTATTGCTTTATTGTAATCAGTGTATACTGTTTATTACTGTATAACAGATTTTCTCTGTAATATATTATTCTAATATATTGTAAGAATTGTGTCAAACTGTTTACTGCACAAATATAAATAAAAAGCGGTTTTCGTTACAAAATAAGTAAAAAATAGCGAAAGATAGGTTATTGTTGCAAATAATTTCACAAAAAATCAAAAAAAGGTTACAAAAGTATATTGATTTATCGTTGTGATTAAGTTATAATGGGTGCATAATGTTAAAAAAATATCAAATTATAAGGAGATCAGTTATGGTATATACACATGAAGTTGAAAAAATGTGCAAAGTAACAAAAGGCTGTGATCATGGTCCTGCTCCTATCCCACAGGAAGGTGCATGGACTAGAGTTTACGAAATCAAAGATGTAAACGGCCTGTCCCACGGTGTGGGCTGGTGTGCACCACAGCAGGGCGCATGTAAACTTACACTCAACGTTAAAGACGGCATTATTCAGGAAGCTTTGGTAGAAACAATCGGTTGTTCCGGTATGACTCACTCAGCAGCTATGGCAGGCGAAATTCTCCCTGGCAAAACTCTGCTGGAAGCTCTGAACACTGACCTTGTTTGTGACGCTATCAACGTAGCTATGAGAGAAATCTTCAAACAGCTGGTTTACGGCAGAACACAGACAGCATTCTCCGAAGGCGGTCTGCCAATCGGTGCAGGTCTGGAAGACCTGGGTAAAGGTCTGCGCAGCCAGGTAGGTACAATCTACTCCAGCGGCGCTAAAGGCGTAAGATACCTGGAAATGGTAGAAGGCTACATCCTGTCCGTAGGTCTGGATGAAAACGGCGAAGCTATCGGTTACAAATTTGTTCAGCTGGGCAAAATGATGGAAGCTATCCGCAAAGGCGTTGACGCTAAAGAAGCATTTGAAAAGAACGTTGGTCAGTACGGCAGATATGATGATGCTGTTAAATACATTGACCCACGTGCAGAATAATAGGGAGGGGCAGATTTATGGCACATTTTGAAGGTTATGAAAGAAGAATAGCCAAAATTGAGGCCTCTATGGCCGCAAACGGCATCGAAAGCCTGGACGCAGCAAAAGAACTTTGTCTGGCTCATGGCATCGATGTAGAAGCAATCGTTAAAGGCGTACAGCCAATTGCATTTGAAAATGCAGTTTGGGCTTACACATACGGTGTTGCTCTGGCACTGAAAAAAGGCGCAAAAGTTGCTGCTGATGCAGCTGCAATTATCGGTGAAGGTCTGGAAAGCTTCTGCGTTCCTGGTTCCGTTGCTGATGAAAGACATGTAGGTCTGGGTCATGGTAACCTGGGCGCTATGCTGCTGAGAGAAGAAACAAAATGTTTCTGCTTCCTGGCAGGTCACGAAAGCTTTGCTGCTGCTGAAGGCGCTATCGGTATCGCAAGAAACGCAAACAAAGCTAGAAAAGAACCACTGCGTGTTATCCTGAACGGTCTGGGTAAAGATGCTGCTTACATCATCTCCAGAATCAATGGTTTCACATACGTGGAAACAGACTACGATTTCAAAACAAACACAGTTAACGTAGTAAAAGAAAAAGCATTCTCCAATGGCGACAGATCCAAAGTTAAATGCTATGGTTCTAACGACGTTCTGGAAGGCGTTGGCATCATGAAAATGGAACACGTAGACGTTTCCATCACAGGTAACTCTACAAACCCAACACGTTTCCAGCACCCAGTTGCAGGCACATACAAAAAATGGTGCTTTGAAAACGGCGTAAAATACTTCTCCGTTGCATCCGGCGGCGGTACAGGCAGAACTCTGCACCCAGATAACGTTGCAGCAGGTCCAGCTTCCTACGGTATGACAGATACAATGGGTAGAATGCACGGCGACGCACAGTTCGCAGGTTCTTCTTCAGTTCCAGCACACGTTGACATGATGGGCTTTATCGGTATGGGTAACAACCCAATGGTAGGCGCAACAGTTGCATGTGCAGTTGCAGTAGAAAAAGCTCTGCAGGCTTAATTGACAGTTAAATAAACATTTTTACAGGGTTTTTAATGTTTTTGCATTAAAAACTCTGTATTTTTTATTGCGCAAAGTTTGTCCACATTGTTTTTTGTCCACAATTTGTCCACAATGTATTGAAGATATTTAATCTCTATTGACGTTGATGGACATATTTATTAAAATAAAATCAAAACAAGCGCTTGCGCCTGATCAGGAGGGAAATATGGAAAATAAAGATGTAGTATTTACCGAATATGCGGACAACAACCTGCCAGCACTGGAAGATGTTTTAGCACAAAACGGCGATGCATATATGCGTCCAGAATATTCAGCTGCACCGGGACCAAATAAAACAAAGTTAAAGAAAATTCTTCCTTTGATTGTTATCGCTGTTCTGGGACTGTGTTTCCTGTTGTTTTCTGGTACCAGTGGCAGAAAATATGTGATTTATGATTTCAATCTGGAAGCCTATGGTGAGTCATTAAATGGCAATAATTCAGAAATGCTGAAAGACTGCTACTTCAAGGTTGATTTTGATAAAGGTAAAATATCAATGCACAAACGGGGTAAAACATATAAAGGTAAAATCACTCTGGAAGAATATAACTATCAAGTAGACGGATTTTTATATACAATTGAGTGGAATAAAGTGCCTGAAATTGTGGGAGGTTTTTCAACTGACAGCGATTCCCTTATGCTTCACACTACTTATGACGACGAAATTTTGATTTATATGACAGTAGATGGATACATTCAGGGTACATATGTAGAGTTGGATGCATACTATTACTGTTATTAAGATTAACCAGTAATATTGCAGTGTAAAAGTTTAATTTGATTATTTTACAGGGGGTTAATGCTTTGCGTTAAAACCCTGTTTTTTGTGATATGTTTTCTGTGCAGTATTATGTGGATACAGGTCTCTTTATTTAAAATCATAGTATGTAGCGTAGTGTATATACAATGAAAAACTGTATATAAATACACAGCTATAGTTTTCTTTAGACAAGGCTGTTTTTGTTTTTACCGCATATACACATTTATAGTGCCGGACACTACATGTATGCGATTAAAATACAATTGTATAGTAAAACAGGGCACTTTGTGCAAATTGTAAAAAAATACGTTATTTTTAGCGGAATTTTGTAGTAATTTACAATAATTGTTTACAAAGTGGTTATTTTGTTGACAAATTGAAATTATGGGAATATAATGCAGACATACTAGAGAAAGGGAGAACAGATTATGACTACTATGTTTAATGCTACTCATAATTATACTGAAAACTGCGCTTATCAGTGCGGTAGTTCTTCCTGTGCAAATAATGTTGTTAATGTGCATGCTGCAATCAGTGCGGTATGCGCTTTTCTTTTAGCCCTAACATCTATTATTATCGGCGGCGCTATTATTAGCGTCATTATTAGCATTGCTATTATTGCTATTATTCGAATTATCCGTGACAATAGAATAGGTGCCAAAGGGGTATGTTTATCGTAATTTAGCTTATATGCTTGAATGCGGCTGTGCTCTTTGGGCATGGCCGCAATTTATTTGTAACAAACGGGAAACCGTTTAAATAAATCGTATAAAAAAATAAAAAATAAAAGAGGTACAGATTATGAAAAAATTACTTAGTGTTCTTTTAGCAGCAGTCATGATGCTGAGCACATTCACCGCATGTGGCGGCGGCTCAGGCGAACAGACAACAGACGACGGCGAAAAAGTATTGTTTATCGGCGGCTCAGGCCCACTTACAGGCGACTATGCTACATACGGCACATCCGTTAAAAATGGCGCTACACTGGCTATGGAAGAAATCAATGCCAAAGGTGGCACAAACGGTTACACAGTTAAAGTTGTAGTTGAAGACGATCAGGCTGACCCACAGCAGGCAGTTCAGGCTTACGCTACACTGATGGACGACGGTATGCATGTTTCCCTCGGCGGCACAACATCTGGCGCATGTATCGCAGTTACAGAAGAAGTTAAAAAAGACGGTCTTCTGATGCTCACACCTTCCGGCAGCCAGCTGGAATGCACACAGTACGACAACTGCTTCCGCGTTTGTTTTGAAGACTCCAACCAGGGTCTCTACGCTGCAGACTTTATCAAAGACAACAACGTAGGTACAAAAGTTGCTGTTCTTTACGAAAAATCCAACGACTACTCCAATGGTCTTAAAGAAAGCTTTGAAAAACAGGCAGCAGTTAACGGTCTGGAAATCGTAACAGTTGAAGCATTTACAGACCAGTCCAACACAGACTTCTCCGTACAGCTGCAGGCAGTTAAAAATTCCGGCGCAGACCTGCTCTTCCTCCCACTTTACGCACAGGAAGCTGCATACGTAATCACACAGGCTTCATCCATGGGTCTGGACGTAACATTCTTTGGTTGTGACGGTCTTGACGGTATCCTTGAAAAAATCGGTGCAGAAAACGTAGCACTTACAGAAGGCGTTATGCTGCTGACTCCATTCGCAGCTGACAGCACAACAGAACCAACTGCTTCCTTCACAAAATCTTACACAGCTAAATACGGCGCTACACCTGACCAGTTCGCAGCAGACGCATACGACGCAGTATACGCTCTGGTAGCAGCATTTGAAAAAGCTGGCCTCAACCCAGGCGACGAAGGTTTCAACGAAGCAATGGTTAAAGCTATGACAGAAATCGAAGTTGTAGGTACAACAGGTACTATGACATGGGATGCAAACGGCGAACCAGACAAAAACGCATCAGCTGTTGTTATTAAAGACGGCGCATACGTTGCATATCAGTGATGTATATTAATTAAAAAATAAAAAACTATTATATTACAGCACACCGGGTGGAAATCTTCCGCCCGGGCTGTAAAATTTTTAACCGGAGTGTAATTTATGAACTTCCTTTCCAACCTTATCAGCGGACTGAGCCTTGGCAGTATATATGCCCTGATAGCACTGGGCTATACAATGGTATATGGCATTGCAAAAATGCTCAACTTCGCACATGGCGACATTATTATGGTAGGTGCTTTTGCATCTATAGTTTTCATCAACAATCTGGGGCTGCCTATGATTCTGGGTGTGTTGCTCAGTATTGTGGTATGTGTCGCAGTAGGCGTGTTGGTGGAAAAGATAGCATACAAACCTCTGAGAAGTGCACCTCCTCTTTCCGTACTGATCACAGCTATCGGCGTGAGCTACTTCTTGCAGAGCCTTGCACAGCTGATTTTCGGTACAAACCAGAAAGCTTTTCCTAAATTTATTCAGGTAGCACCTGTACAGATAGGCGAACTTACTATCAAAGGCGAAAGTATCGTAACACTGGCTGTTACAGTTGCTATCATGATTGCCCTGACACTGTTCATTAACAAAACCCGTATGGGTAAAGCTATGCGTGCTGTTTCTGAAGACAGACAGGCTGCAGAACTGATGGGGATCAGCGTAAACAGAACTATTACTATCACTTTTGCCATCGGTAGTGCCCTGGCCAGTGTAGCCGGTTCTTTCTATGGCCTTACATACAGCTTTATCGGTCCATACACAGGTTCCATGCCTGGTATCAAAGCTTTCGTTGCGGCTGTTTTCGGCGGTATCGGCAGTATTCCTGGCGCTATGATTGGCGGTATCCTGCTGGGTATCATTGAAAATATGGCCAAAGCTTATATTTCCACAGAACTTTCTGACGCTATCGTTTTCGGTGTGCTGATTATCGTTCTGCTGTTCAAACCAACAGGTCTGCTTGGCAAGAAAATCAACGAAAAGGTTTAACAAGAGGTGCTTTATGAAAAGTTTTTTCAATAAATTCAAAGGGCTTAAAAAGTCCACAAGAAGCAACCTTGTGACCTTTGCATTATGCCTTATGGCATTCGGAATTGTTACCACAATGGTTGCCACAGGTAACGCTACCAGACATATGAAAAGTCTGCTGGTACCTATCTGTATAAACATTATTCTTACAGTTTCCCTGAACCTTGTTATCGGTTTTCTGGGTGAACTTTCCCTTGGTCATGCGGGCTTTATGTCCGTAGGTGCCTATGCAGCATGTCTTTTCTCTATCCGGTTTGAAGAAATGCTGCCGGTAATTATCCGTTTCCCGCTGGCTATGCTGGTAGGTGGTCTTGCAGGTGCTGTTTTTGGTCTGCTGGTAGGTATACCTGTTCTGCGACTGAAAGGTGACTATCTGGCCATTGTAACTCTGGCTTTCGGTGAAATTCTCCGTAGTATTATTATCAACCTGGAATTCACAGGTGGTGCATCAGGTCTGAAAGGTATGCCACAGGATTCTACATTCAACTGGGGTGCATTGGCTGTAGCTATCACACTCTTTGTAGTTATGAATCTGGTGGATTCACGCCATGGCCGTGCTATTATGGCTATCAGGGAAAATGCTATTGCAGCTTCTGCAGTAGGTATCAATATCAACCGTTATAAACTTATGGTTTTTGCGGTGGCTGCATTCTTTGCAGGTGTAGCCGGTGCACTGTATGGTCATAACTATTCCATTATGTCTGCAGGCACATTTGACTATAACAAATCTATCGAAATACTGGTTATGGTAGTTCTGGGTGGTATGGGTAACATCCGTGGCAGTGTTATCTCTGCAACACTTATCACCGTACTTCCAGAAATGCTCCGTGGTCTGGCTGACTACCGCATGCTGATTTATGCAGTGGTACTTATCACTATGATGCTGCTGGGCACCAGTGAAAAATTTATGATGCTGCGTTACAAACTGGAACCAAAACGTCTGGTTAAAAAAGCAATGCAGGTAAGACAGAACAGACTGGATGAAGAGGAGGCAAGAAAAAATGGCTGAACGCGTAATGGTACCTGTACCGCCAAAAGCGATTATACCTTCGCGAGATGTAGGTAAACGCCCTATTCTTGAAACTCATCATCTTGGTATTGAATTCGGTGG
Source organism: Oscillospiraceae bacterium (assembly GCA_017547525.1). Lineage (GTDB taxonomy): Bacteria > Bacillota > Clostridia > Oscillospirales > Ruminococcaceae > RGIG3102. The sequence continues at coordinate 21,418 of JAFYPL010000025.1, read as the reverse complement.
TCTTAAAGCGGTAGACGATATCGACTTTGCTATCGGACCTAGTGAAATCTGTGGTCTTATCGGTCCTAACGGCGCAGGTAAAACTACAGTATTTAACCTGCTGACCAATGTATACCAGCCTACTCGTGGTACTATTCTGCTGGATGGCTACGATACTAAAGGCCTTACTCCTGACCGGGTAAACAGAATGGGCATTGCCCGTACATTCCAGAACATCCGTCTGTTTTCAAATATGAGCGTACTGGATAACGTAAAAATCGGTCTCCATGCAAATATGAAAACAGGTTTCCTTTCCAGCATCACACATGGCTTTGGTTATTCAAAAGCTGAAAAAGAAGCTGATGAACAGGCTATTGAACTGCTGAAGTTTTTCAATATGGAACATCTGAAAGACCATCAGGCAGGCGCACTGCCTTACGGTGCACAGCGTCGTCTGGAAATTGTACGTGCTCTGGCTACAAAACCAGGCATCCTGCTGCTGGACGAGCCTGCTGCAGGTATGAACCCATCTGAAACAGCAGAACTTATGGAAAATATCCGCCGGATACGCGATAAATTCAATATCGCAATTATGCTTATCGAGCATGATATGAATCTGGTTATGGGTATCTGCGAAGGTATCTGTGTACTGAACTACGGCAGAATCATTGCCAAAGGTACACCGGATGAAATCAAAAACAACCCTAAGGTTATCGAAGCTTACCTGGGTAAAAAGGCGGAATAATATGCGGAACAACATGTTAAAAGTAGATAATATCAATGTATATTACGGAAAAATCCACGCCATTAAAGATGTTTCTTTTGAGGTAAAGGAAGGGGAGATAGTATCCCTTATCGGTGCCAATGGTGCGGGTAAATCCACCACGCTGAAAACTATATCAGGCCTGCTCCGTTCAAAAACAGGTAGTATAGAGTTCTGTGGCGAAGATATAGGTAAAACTGAATCTTATAAACTGGTTTCCAAAGGTATGGCACATGTACCTGAAGGCAGAAGAATTTTCCTGCAGATGACTGTACAGGAAAATCTGGAAATGGGAGCATACACATCTGACGGTGATATCCAGAAAGATCTGGAAGACATTTACGCACGTTTCCCTCGTCTGGCTGAAAGAAAAAACCAGATTGCAGGCACACTTTCCGGTGGTGAACAGCAGATGCTGGCTATGGGCCGTGCTATGATGAGTCACCCTAAACTGCTTATCCTTGACGAACCGTCAATGGGTCTGGCACCTATTCTGGTACAGCGGATTTTTGACCTTATCAAAGAACTGCACAAAAGCGGTACTACAATACTGTTGGTTGAACAGAACGCAGAAATGGCGCTGTCCATCGCTGACAGAGCATACGTTCTGGAAAGCGGCCGTGTGGTACTGACCGGTACCGGTAAAGAGCTGGCCGCCAGTGATGAAATCAAAAAAGCATATCTTGGTGGTTGATTTAAGTAAAAAATTACTCCCGGCTGATTTCAGCCGGGAGTATTGTTCTTTTATATCAGTATACCGTTACAGTGGTCGATTTCATGCTGGATAATCTGTGCTGTAAAACCTGTAAAATTTTTGATTCTGGTCTGCATTTTTTCGTTCTGCCACTGAACCTTGATAGTTTTGTAGCGCTTGGTTTTTCTTGGTCCACCCAGCAGGGACAAGCAACTTTCTTCAGTGTCATACCGGCCGTCTTTTTTCAGTATAACAGGGTTGTACATAACCATGTACTCGCCTTCGTTGTCAAATGCGATTATACATTTTTTTACCCCTATCATATTGGCGGCCATACCTACACAGCCATCCTGATGGTATATAAGTGTTTCCAGCAGGTCTCTGCCTACAGAAATATCTTCCGCTGTAGCCGCTTCACTTTTCATCGCCAGAAACAGCGGGTCGTGTACCAGTTCTTTTACCATGTATCTATCCTCTTTTATATTTTATATAAAAATTATATCAGAAAATAGTATATAATAGCAATGGTGGTGTTGTTATAAATTGTCGTATAATAAAACTATACTGAAAAGTAAATTATCTCCTTGGAGGTGAACTATGAAAAAACTTACAGCATTGTTATTGGCGGTGATAATGGTATTTTCACTGACAGCCTGCGGTGCCCGGAAAAGCGAAGCAGTAAAGAACACCGAAAGCCTTATCAAAGCTATAGGCACGGTAACTGCCGACAGCGGGGAAGCTATCGCGGCTGCCGAAGCAGCCTATGATGCGCTGACCGAAGAAGAAAAAACCACAGTTTCCGGCTATGACACACTGGTAAAAGCAAGGGAAGATTATGGTAAAAAAATGATTGTAGGCCAGTGGGTTTCGGTAGTAAATATCACTGACGAAAAACCGGCCACAGTAACATTCAATGATGATGGCACATTTACTTCATCAGCCGGTATGAGCGGACCGTATACTTTCAAAGGCGATGGTATACTGCTGGGGCTGGAGGACTCTGGCCTGAGCCAGGAAAATACTATAGAGACCCGCCATGGTATTACACATATTATAACTACAACCGGTGCTGACTATGTAAAAACTGAAGATGCTACCTACAGTGAAGTTGCTATTACAATGGATAACTGGCAGGATTATTTTGAAGTAAAAGAATTCTTCCATGTGACAAGAAATGGTTTTGGCGAAGCAGAAAGAGCCTATCATTCATTCCAGCTGGAAGTAAAGGAAGAATATAAAAACAGAATTGTAAAAACAAATTACAGTCAGAATGCGACACCTAAGGCTGTAACTGCAGAAACTAAGTTTACAGAAATACATAAATTTGTATCCATAAATGACGATAATACATATACTATACTTGGCGCTGTACCATACTGGAGTGATGATACGGATACAGAAATAGTGGATATTATCGGCTATGAATTTGCTTATAACGAATATGATGACGGATGGTGTTTCATGCGAGATCTGGCAAATCAGAATGGACATGTAAGCAAATATGAAGGCAGATTTGAGGCCGCACTTATTCAGAATCCTGTTATCACACGTATCGGCGGCACATTATTGCTGTACGATAACCCAATACATAAATAATATAAAAGCTCCCCATAAAGGGGAGCTTTCTTTCGGTAAAAACCAAGTTTTTAATACGGAATACTATTGCTTATTTTTTAAACACTGCTATTTCATCCAGTGCCAGTCTTGGTCTGGCTTCTGGCTGGATTTCAGGATAACCTACTGCCAGTACGCATACGATTTCCTGACTGTCAGGTATTTCGAAATATTCCCTTATTTCAGCTTCTTTATAAAGCCCCATAATAAGTGTGCCCAGTCCCATTTCCACAGCTTTCAGGCAGATGTTTTCCACCCGCAGGCCGTTGTCAAAATGTGTAAAACCGTCACCGAGGTGAGTGCTTACACTGCCGTCTTTTTTGTATCCGGATGTACCTTTTACCACTGTTGTCACTATAAGCACAGGGGCATTTTCTACGTTTGTTTTGTTGAATGATGGCAGCATTTCAGCTACGGCATCCCTTGCATCGCCCATTGCCACATAGTATCGTGAAGGCTGGCTGTTTGTCCATGATGGTGCCAGACTTGCAGCCTGCAGCAGTTCTTTTACCTGTTCTTCGGTCACAGGTTTGTCGGTGTATTTACGTATACTTCTTCTGTTAATAATAGCGTCGGTCATAGTGATGATTCCTTCCCTTTATAAATATATTTTTACTATAATATACATCTGTGCATTTGTCAAAAAATCCCCCGGAATTCCGGGGGATAATTTTTTTAAAATCTGTCGTATACAGCCACTTCTTCAAATGTTTTTCTTGGGCGTGGTGCTGGGTCTTCGTCTGGATAACCAACAGTAACCACTGTAATTACTCTTGTGCCTTCAGGACAGCCCACGATTTCTGTGGCCATATCAGGGTCAAAACTGCCTATCCAGCAGGAACCCAGACCCATATCAAATGTAGCCAGATGCAGGTATGTGGATGCGATAGAAGCATCTATTGTACCACGGTTGTAGCCAGAGTCATTCATCTGTACATATTCAGTTGCGCAGATGCAGAAAATCAGCGGTGCAGTCATAGCAGGACCGCGGCTTTCGCATGCTACTCTCATTTTCTTCAGCTGTTCTTCGTCAGTAATAGCTACAAATTTCCATTCCTGTCTGTTGGCGGCACTTGGTGCAATGCGCATCAGGTCAATCAGTTTGTCGATTTTTTCCTGCTCAACAGGTGTGTCCTTGTATTTGCGGATACTGATTCTTTTGTTCATAACGTCCATGAATTCCATAATAAATTCTCCTTAGGCTACGATGTATTATTCGATAATGCTTTCCACATTGTCAGTGCCTGCGCACAGCGCTGTCAGCAACATTGTAGCCTGACAACCTTTGTAGGCACCTTCAATAAGGAATTTTTCGTTCAGTGTATGACATGCAGAGCCATAGTCTCTGCCGCCGCCCAGACATACGGCCTGCAGGCCGGCTTCGATGGCACGGTTACAGTTTGTGGAGCCGCCTTTACCCAGTGTGGCGGTGTCACCCAGATATTCGGATACACATACTGCGCCTTCAACTATAGGCAGATGAGGGTCCTGTGTGCCTGCGTTTACATCACAGATATGTTTTACTGTGTATGTGATAGTATCCATGCCCCAGCGTTTGGTTTCTTCTCTGCATGCTTCGTCGATAGCAGCAAATATTTTCTTTCTCAGTTTTTCCAGTTCACTCTGATTGTTGGAGCGGAAGTTGAAACGGATAGTACAGTCAGGCACTATGGAATGTACTGCGGAATAGCTGCCGGCTTCCAGATTGGTTACTGCAAAAGATGTACGTGGATATTCAGGTACACGCAGTTCGGATATTTTTGCTATTGCTCTGCCGGCTGCGTGGATAGGGTTTGCCACTTTGCCGAATGCACCGTATGCATGGCCTCCTATACCATGGAAAACCACCTCGTAGGTCTGTATACCTGTGGCTTCAAAAGTGATGCTGGACCAGCCGTCACCGTCTACAGAGATTGAAGCATCCAGTTCAGGATGATGTTCCACATAGTATTTCATGCCTCTCAGTGCACCAGTGCCTTCTTCCTGTACAGTACCTACAAAGTGAATATCACCTTTAGTCTGTATACCGGCTGCGTTGAGTGCGCGTATTGTGGACAGCACAGATGCCAGACCACGTGTGTCGTCTACTATGCCAGGGCATTTGATGTATCCATCTTCCCTGATGATTTCCAGTTTGGTATCCAATGGAAAAACTGTGTCCAGATGGCCTTCCACCAGCACTGTTTTACCACCGCCGGTACCTTTGCGGATACCTACTGCATTGCCGTATTCATCTATGTGACAGTCTTCCAGACCTTCTTCCATCATCATTTCCATAAATCTTTTTGCCTTTTCAGCTTCGTGATGTGTAGGCGCAGGAATAAGTGTCAGTTCGCACTGCTTATCCAGTATAATATCCTGATCTTCTTCAATGAAAGCCAGAGCTTTCTGTATTTTTTCGTCTGCTACCAAAGCAGTCAGTTTTTCTTTTGTTTTTTCAGAAACCTGATAACTCATAAAAAAACTCCTTTTGTAGTTAATAATCTAATAATGACAGATTCTAATAATAAAAGCAATGATTATAATAAAGATTCCTCTGTCATATAATTAGATATTTCGATGAAAGGTTTGTTGAATATGCTGTATCCTCTTATAATGTGTGCTCTGGCGGGGTTGTCTACCGGTATTGGCGGCCTGATTGTGGCTTTTACAGGTATACCGGACGACAGAAAGATGGCATTTTCACAGGGGTTTGCCGCTGGTGTAATGCTGGCGGTATCAGTTATGGATCTGCTGCCGGAAACATTTGCCACTTATTATGTGTATATGCCTTTTGTTACGGCAATAAAAGCTGTTCTTGCTCTGTTTTTCTGTGGATGGACGGCGGGCGCTGCAACAGCTTCCATGGTTATAAAAGACAACGCGGCAGACAGTGACATAGTGCATACTGTCAGACGTACGGCCGCTATTACCATAATGGTTATGGTAATGCATAATTTGCCAGAAGGTATACTCACCGTGTTTTCATCATCGCACAGCATGGAGAAAGGTATAAAAATTACTATGGCAGTGGCCTTACATAACCTGCCGGAAGGCATAGCTGTGGCATCTCCGGTTCTGTACCTGACAGGAAAGTCTGTAAAAGCTTTTGCTTACAGCCTTCTTACGGGTATGGCTGAGCTGGCCGGGGGAGTCACAGCGTATTTTTTACTGAAAGGCATTATGACTCCGGCTCTTTTGAATGGTATTATGCCGGTTGTGGCAGGGGTAATGTGTCAGGCTGCTATATGCGAAATGATACCAGCCGGCGGGAAAATTTCAGATTTTCAACACACATTATATGGTATAATTACAGGGATACTTGCAATGAGTATTGGCTTATTTATGTTTTAGTGGTAAAATGTAATATATATGCGAATTTTTATATAAATAAAGGGATACGGAATGAAAAGATTAATCTGTCTGCTGTTTCCACTGATGCTTCTGCTGACGGGATGCAGTGGAATAGCCAGCAGAAACAACATACTCAGTCTGCTGTCATCACCTAAATTGTCACAGAGAGAAAGCCGGATTATTACCGCTATCAATCAGCATCTGGGGCAGGATATTGTGCTGAAATATCCTAAAAAAGGTGAGAATATTTCTCCTATACAGTTTGCTGACCTTAACAGCGATGGTACGGAGGAAGCCGTGGTGCTGTACAGTGCTGAAAACACCGGCAGTAATGTGCGTATGGCTGTGCTGACACAGAACGACGAGGAATGGTCGGTGTTTTTTGATAAAGAAGGTTACGGAAGTGAAGTATATAAAATTTCTTTTGAAAAACTGACCGGTAAACCGGACAAACAGATAGTTACAGGCTATACATTCTCTGACAGCAGTGAAAAAATCACCACTGTTTACTTTACTGACAAACTTAATATCAGTGCTGAAAATACTTACGCCTGTCAGGACTATGTAATACATGATATAACAGGCGATGGTTATGGTGATATTCTGCTGGCTGGCATAAACGCCGAAAATCAGCGCACACAGCTGAAAATCCTCAGCGCACATTACAGTGACTATCTTACATCCATTGCCACCAAACAGATCAGCGTAAAAAATGCCACAGTTACTGGTATAGCTTTCAGTAAAAGTGACCTGGCTCAAGGTGAAGTGATATTACTGGACTATTCTGACTCATATCGACGTGTATATACCGAAGCCATAAGGCTGGAAGGTTATAATATAGAGTCTATCCTTTCGCCTGATGTGGTGCAGAAAATATGGGATGAAAATTACAGCCTTAACAGCAGAGATATAGATGAAGATGGTTATTATGAAACTCCTACCATTATAGATGACGGAAACCCATACACCTTCAATCTGAAACAGATGGAATGGACATGCTTTTTGCTGGAAGAACCGGTAAGAAAATATTACGGTATATGCGAATCAGACAGCGGTCTTTTCTTCCCTCTGCCTTATGAATGGCAGGGACTTATTACTCTGGCCAACGGTGAAGAAGGTGAGTGGGGCGTAATACGGACAAGCAGTGGCCGCCCATTGGTGAATTTCAGTCTTATTCCGGCAGGCGGTGCACTGAATACAGGAAGTGAAATTATAGTAGGTAAAGGTACTATTCAGGTGAAAGTGCTGTTCGCACAGGAAGTTACACGGGAACAGCGCCGGTACATCATTTCTGGTATGACTTATATAAAATAAAACGGAGGTTATTATGGCGAGAATACTGGTTGTAGAAGACGAAGAAGCCATTGGTGAAGTTATTGAAATAAATCTTAAAATGGCAGGACACAGCGTAATAAGATGTTCAACTGCTGAAAATGCAAAAATTATTATAGATAATGACAGAACAGAATTTGATATAGCACTGCTGGATATTATGCTACCTGGTATGAATGGCATATCCCTGTGTGAATATATCCGCAGAAACAACAATGACATCGGTATCATCATGCTATCTGCCAAAAGTCAGGAACAGGATAAAGTTGTGTCCCTGTCAGTAGGTGCAGATGACTATATCACAAAACCTTTTGGTGTACAGGAGCTGCAGGCGCGTATCAATGCGCTGATGCGCAGGGTGAAAAAGCCTGAAAAGGAAATTTCCACAGATGATGTAATGGTTTCGGGCCCTTTTACACTGGATCTTAAAAGCCGTGTTCTGCGCAAAGATAATGAAGTAATAGATCTGACCAGTGTGGAATTCAGCATTATGGAACTGTTTTTCCGCAATGAAGGTGTTGCACTGGTGAGGGAAAAAATTCTGGAAGGCGTATGGGGTGAAAACTACTTTGGTGATATCAAGATAGTTGATGTAAACATCCGCCGTCTGAGAATGAAAATAGAGGAAGATGCATCCAGCCCACAGCACATAGTTACTGTATGGGGCTACGGCTACCGCTGGAGCGTATAAATATATTACCGGGAAAGTATTATGAACAGCAGTATTACTAAAAGATGGATAAAAGGCAGTCTGGCCACCACAGTGACTGTAATGATTGTGGCTATGGTGGTTTTGTCTTTTTATGTGCGAAATTCATATTATTCCGCGGCTGAAAATATTATCCTGACCAGAATAAATACCATAAACGGTACACTGACCGCATCCGCAAACCAGAAAGAAAGCGAACGTGTGCAGCTGTTGTACCGTATGAGTGAAGAGTTTACCGAAAAAGATAAATTTGAATTTATGTTTATCGGCACCAATGGTAAAATCATGGCTACATCCACCGGGTTTATGCCCAGTGATGATATGCACATGACTGATATAGCGCTGGCACAGAAATCAGCAGATGGTATAGCGGTAAATACTTACCATACTGAAATGGGCGAAAAGGTAATGACAGCCACCTGTATCATACAGCCGGCCATGGAAAACATATATGCTATACGACTGGTAACAGGCATGACCAGGGTGGATGGTGAAATAGGTATTCTCATAGCTCTGGGTGCGATGATGGTACTGGCGCTGATAGGTATCAGTATCCTGTCGGGTATGTATTTCATCCGAAGTATTGTAAATCCGCTGAGGAATATAGAAAACACTGCCGCCAAAATCAGTAAGGGTGAATTTGATGTACGTATCGAAAACACATATAACGATGAAATAGGCCAGCTGTGCGACACTATCAATAACATGGCCAGTGAATTGGGCCGTACAGATGAGATTAAAAATGAATTTATCTCCAGTGTATCCCACGAACTGCGTACACCGCTGACAGCTATAAAAGGCTGGGCAGAGACACTGAATGCAGCTCCTGACCGGGAAACTGTTTCAAAAGGCACACAGGTTATTCTTACGGAAACAGAAAGACTGTATGCCATGGTTGAAAATCTTCTGGATTTTTCACGCCTGCAGCAGTCAGAACTGAAATTCACAAAAGAAAAACTGGACCTGGTGGCAGAAATAGGTGATGTGGCTATTATGTTCGGCCCACGTTGCCGGCAGAACAGCATCAGGCTGGAATACGATGAACCGGAAGATATTATACCGGTATTCGCAGATAAAAACAGACTCAGGCAGGTAATGGTAAACCTGCTGGATAACGCTATCAAATACACACCTATTGGTGGAAAGATAGAAATAATTATAAATAATAATAAAAAACAGGGCACGGTTTCTGTAAGTGTAACAGACAATGGTAAGGGAATACACCCTGACGATATAGATAAGGTTACACAGAAATTCTACAAGGGCAAAGGCGCAAAACGTGGCAGCGGTATTGGTCTGGCACTGGTAAAAGAAATCATTACAGCCCACGGCGGTGAGTTTACAGTGGAAAGTCAACTGGGTGAATACACCAAAATGACATTTACACTGATCACAATCCGTTCGATGAAAGGACACTGATGGCAGAGAAAAAAGTATCAATAGGCGGACAGGCTCTCATTGAGGGCATCATGATGAAAGGCCCGCAGTCATATTCTATAGCCGTACGCACACCAGACGGTGGCATAGATGTGAAAGAGTATAAAAACAAAGAAAATAAATTCGGTAAAATTCCTGTGTTGCGTGGTATGTACAGCTTTATTGACGGTCTGGTTACTGGCTACAAAAGCCTCATGGCGTCTGCCGAAGCATCCATGATGGATCTGGAAGAAGACCCTATGGAAGAATGGCTGAAAAAGCATTTCGGTGCCAAAGCTACCGATATACTTATGATGGTAGCAGGGGTACTGGGCGGTATGCTGGCACTGGTACTGTTTATGGTACTGCCTACAACTATTACCGGCATCATTGATAAATTCATTCCGCTGGGTGGCCTGAAAGCCGCTGTGGAAGGCATATTGAAACTGGTTATATTTATCATCTATCTGTGGCTGGTTTCAAAGATGAACGAAATCAAAAGAGTTTTTGCTTATCATGGCGCAGAACATAAAACCATCGCCTGCTTTGAGGCTGGTGAAGACCTGACAGTGGAAAATGTGCGCAAACACTCCAGATTCCACCCACGCTGTGGTACCAGCTTTATGTTTATAGTCCTGATTATAAGCATAGCTGTGTTTTCTTTCGTACCATGGAAAAGTACATTGAGCAGGGTGGCAATGAAGGTAGTATTCCTGCCTGTGGTTGTAGGTATAGCTTACGAAGTACTGCGCTACACAGGCCGTAATGTAAATGCCTGCACAAAAATAATGGCTGCACCGGGTCTGTGGTTCCAGAGACTGACCACAAATGAACCGGATGACGATATGATTGAAGTGGCGATAGCATCTGTAAACACTATTCTGCCACATACAGTGGTAAAAAAAGCTGAAGAACAGCCTGAACAGCCAGAACAAGAACAACCGGAGGAAAAACGGGAAGAATATCCTGTACCTGTCAGTAACCGTCTGAATGACGTATATCAATTTATGACAGATATTCTGTCACAAAACGAAAACTGCGAGCCACGTTTTGAAGCTAATCAGATGATCCAGTCCATGCTGGGAAGTGACAGACTTACTCTCGGTCCTGGTTATGAACTGACAGAAGAAACAAAAAAACAGCTTATTTCGCTTTCGCACAAACGTGCAGGCGGATACCCACTGCAGTATATTCTGGGCTCATGGCGGTTTTTCAATCTGGACCTTGATGTGGGCGAAGGCGTGCTTATACCACGTGCTGATACTGAAGATGTGGTAATGTCAGCTGTTGAAGTGTTGAAAAATATAGCTTGTCCTGCGGTTATCGACCTGTGCAGCGGCACTGGTGCTATTGCGCTGGCTATAAAAAGCTTTATACCTGATGCCTCAGTTGTGGCTGTAGAAAAATTTGACCGGGCATACAGTTATCTGGAAAGAAATATAAAAAAGACAGGGCTTATGGTGTTGCCAGTCCAGTATGATGTATTCAAATACGATATTGTGTGTGACAAAGAAGCTTTCGATATGATTATTTCCAACCCACCATATATTGACCCACGGCTGGAAGGCGAACTGCAGACGGAGGTTTCATATGAACCTGGCAGTGCACTTTTTGCAGAAGACCATGGTCTGCGTTTTTACAAATTTATTGCACACTACTATCGTGATGCATTGAAAGAGGGCGGTTATATGGTTTTTGAACATGGTTATGACCAGGCAAAAGCAGTGGAAAATATACTGGTAAGCGCCCAGTACCGCATAGTGAAACACATTGTGGATCTTGCAGGTAATCCTCGAGGAATAATCGCTCAAAAAGATTAAATAATACTTAAATAACTCTTGAATATTGCAAAATTATATGATAATATAATATCAGAAATAACAACCACTGGTTGTAAAATATGCAATTCAGTATAATATGAGGGATAAATTATGGCAACAGATAAAGAAAAAGCTTTGCAGACCGCATTGGCTAATATAGAAAAACAGTTTGGTAAAGGTGCGGTTATGCGCCTGGGTGAAAATGTAACAATGAACGTGGATAAAATTTCTACAGGTTCACTTTCCCTGGACCTTGCTCTGGGTATAGGTGGCCTGCCACGTGGCCGTATAGTAGAAATCTATGGACCAGAATCCAGTGGTAAAACAACACTGGCTCTCCACGCTGTTGCCGAAGCACAGAAAACAGGCGGTAACGCAGCATTTATTGACGTAGAACATGCATTGGACCCTGTTTATGCTCAGGCTCTGGGTGTAGATATTGACTCCCTGCTGGTTTCACAGCCAGACACAGGTGAACAGGCTCTGGAAATCTGTGAAGCACTGGTTCGTTCCGGTGCTATCGATATCGTGGTGGTTGACTCTGTTGCAGCTATGACAACAAAAGCTGAAATCGAAGGCGAAATGGGCGACAGCCATGTTGGTCTTCAGGCCCGCCTCATGAGCCAGGGTATGAGAAAACTCACATCCGTTATCGGTAAAACAAATACAATCGTTGTTTTCATCAACCAGCTGCGTGAAAAAATCGGTGTTATGTATGGCAACCCTGAAACAACTACAGGTGGCCGCGCGCTGAAATATTATGCATCTGTACGTATTGATGTACGTCGTGTTGAAGCAATCAAAGTAGGCAGCGAAGTTATCGGTAACCGTACAAGAGCAAAAGTAGTTAAAAACAAAGTTGCTCCTCCTTTCAAAGAAGCAGAATTTGATATTATGTTCGGTCAGGGCATTTCCAAAATGGGCGAAGTGGTTGATATTGCAGTTAAACTGGGTATTGTGAACAGATCCGGCGCATGGTTCAGCTACGGTGATATCCGTCTGGGACAGGGTCGTGACAATGCTAAAGAATACTTTAAAGCAAATCCTGCACTGGCAAAAGAAGTAGAAGACAAAGTATTTGCAGCTATGGAAAAAGCCAAGGAAGAAGGCTACAACCCACTTTCACCAGATAAAAGAAAAGGTAAAACCATACTGACTACAGCAGCTGCTGCACCTGCAACAGAAGCTGCTGAACAGCCGGCTGAAAAACCTGCTACAAAACGCAGAAGCGCAAATATAGATATAGATGTTGAATAATATCACAATAACTGACATCACCAGAACAAAAAAAGGATACAATGCTCTTTTTGCAGGAGATGAATTCCTGTTTTCGGTGGATGATGTGGTACTTTATAAGAATAATATATGCATAGGCTCTTGTTTATCACAGCAAGAGCTTAGTTGCATTTCAAAGCAAAGTTCAAATGCAAAAGCTGTGGACAAATGCTATACGTTTCTGTCTGCAAGAATGCATTCCAGAAAAGAATTATTTGATAAGCTCTGCCGCAGTTATGACGGGGAAACAGCCCGCTATGCTGTAGACAAAATGGAAGAAATGGGGCTTGTTGATGATACCCGCTTTGCAGAAATGAAAGCAGAGTATCTTCTGAATGTAAAAAAGCAGTCTTTTGCCGCAATCAGGGGGAAACTGGCTTCTCTCGGAGTTGACAAAGATATTATTGACAGTGTATTATTAAATTTTGGACCGGAAGATCAGACTGAAGAGATAATTCACCTTTTACAGACAAAGTACAGGACAAAAATGTCCCAGCCGGAAAAGGTGATAGCTTCTCTTATCAGAAAGGGTTTCAGGTATAATGAAATAAAGCAAGCAATGGATTCACAAGACATATATTTACAGGAGTATTAAATGAAAGTTACATTAGTTTCCCTGGGCTGTCCTAAAAATCAGGTAGACAGCGATATTATTGCCCACAGCCTGCTGAAAGCAGGTCACAGCACTACAGCCGACATGACAGAGGCTGATGTGTGCCTTATCAACACATGTGGTTTTATTACAAGTGCCAAAGAAGAAGCTATTGAAAATATTTTCAATGCTGTTGGCGCACGTATGGAAAACCCAAAACTGAAAATTATTGTTACAGGCTGTCTGGCACAGCGTTATCAGGATGAAATCATGGCAGATATTCCAGAAGTTGATGCGGTTATCGGTATTGGTTCCCATGATAAAATTCTGGAAACAATGGACAGAATTGTAAACGGTGAAAAACTGTCCTTCTATGGTCCTAAAACAGACCTGGATATTACAAAGAAAAGAATCATCTCCACACCACGTCATTACGCTTATCTGAAAATCGCAGAAGGCTGCTCCAACGGCTGTTACTACTGTGCTATCCCACTTATCCGTGGTCCGCACCGCAGCCGCCCTATGGACAGCTGTATTGAAGAAGCTAAATGGCTGGCAGAAGAAGGTGTAAAAGAAATCATCGTTGTAGCACAGGATATTACACGCTACGGCGAAGACCTTTACAAAGAAAACAAACTGGCTGAACTGGTTACAGAAATCAGCAAAATCGAAGGCATCGAATGGATCAGACTGATGTATGCATACCCAGAAAGACTGGGCGACGATGTAATTGAAGTAATCGCTACAAACCCTAAAGTTCTTCATTATCTGGACCTGCCAATCCAGCACATCAATGACCGCGTGCTGAAAAGCATGAACCGTCAGGGTGGCACAGACATCATCATGTCTGCTATCAACCGTCTGCGTGCCGCTGTACCGGATATCAGTATCCGTACCAGTCTTATCACAGGTTACCCTGGTGAAACAGAAGAAGAATACCAGCAGCTGTATGATTTCGTAAAAGAAATCAAACTGGAAAGACTGGGCTGCTTTGCATATAGCGAAGAAGATGGTACAAAAGCCGCAAAAATGGAACAGATGCCGGTAGAAGTACGTGAACAGCGTGCGGATGCTATTATGCAGCTGCAGACAGGTATTATGGCTGAAAAACAGGCTGCTATGGTTGGCAGAAATATCGACGTTATCGTTGATGATTACGACGAAGAAAATGAACTGTTTGTATGTCGCAGTGTTTACGACGCACCTGAAATTGATGGCGAAGTATACGTTGATGGTGCAGCAGGTCTGCTTATCGGCGAAATCTACACTGTTCATGTAACAGAAAGCGATATCTATGACCTTTACGGCGAAGTTGTTGACTGATTGTCAGGAGGTTTAAGATGAATTTACCTAATAAACTTACAATGCTGCGCTTCTGTCTGGTGCCTGTGTTTATGGTATTTATGTACATAGATAATCCATACAGTTATTTGATCGCACTGATTGTATTTGCTGCTGCTTCCTTCACAGACTTTCTGGATGGCAGTATTGCAAGAAAATATAACATGGTTACTGACTTTGGCAAGTTTATGGACCCACTGGCCGATAAACTGCTGACTACAGTTGCGCTTATCTACCTCTGCCTCAACGGTATGTGCCATGAGGTAGTTATCTGTATCGTTCTGGCAAGAGAATTTGCAGTAAGCGGTATAAGACTTATTGCGGCTGCCAACCCTAAAGGTGGTAAAGTTATTGCTGCCGGTATGATGGGCAAAGCAAAAACTGTACTGCAGATGGTAGCAAGTATGCTGGGTCTGCTGCTGATGGCACTGAACTCACTGGGCAGCATTTCACCAGTGACTTACAGCACATTTGCAACAGTGACAAATGTACTTATGTGGATTATGGCTGTACTTACAGTTGTATCCGGCATGCAGTACATTGTGCCAAACTTTGACCTTATTAAAAACGCTAAATAACTTGACAATGCATAGTCTTAATGATACAATGTACTCATAAGAAAACATACTTGAAAAAAACAAAAGTATGTGATATTATTAACATTGTTGAATAAAGATAAATGCGTTTGTATCAAGACCAGTATCCGGCGTAAAAGTCTTCCAGAGAGAGATGTGACCCGCTGAAAGCATCTCAGATGAAATAAACCGGTGAATGCACTTGAAAGCAGGTGCGGCGAAATAGCAGTAGCTGCACACGGGTGTCACCGTTACATGACTCACAAGATATAAATCGAAGTGGAACCGTGGTTATTTGCACCGCCTTCGTTTGCCTGTATGGGCAGATGGGGCGGTTTTTGTTTATATATTATCCGGTCTTTGGTTTAAAAATTATTCACAGGCTAAAACAGCCGGAAAGGACACATTATATGAAACATATGAATGTTTTCAACACACTCACAAGAAAGAAAGAGGAATTTATCCCTCTCAAGGAAGGCGAATATAAAGTTTATGTTTGCGGTCCTACAGTTTACAACTATATTCATATCGGTAACGCACGTCCTGCAGTAATTTTTGACACACTGCGCCGCTATCTGGAATATCAGGGTAACAAAGTAACTTACGTTTCCAACATTACTGATATTGATGACAAAATCATCAAACGTGCTATCGAAGAAGGCATCAGCTTTGAAGAAGTAGCAAGAAAATATGAAAACGAATACTACCATGACCTGCAGGGTCTGAATGTACGTTTTGCTGATGTAAGACCAAGAGTATCTGATCACATTCCTGAAATCGTTGACATCGTAGATACACTTATCAACAAAGGTCACGCATACCGTGTAGAAAACGGTGACGTTTATTTCCGTGTGCATTCTTTCAAAGACTATGGTAAACTCAGCCATCAGCCAATGGAAGAACTGGAAGCAGGCGCAAGAATCGGCGTAGATGAAATCAAAGAAGCAGCTGCAGACTTTGCTCTGTGGAAAGCTGCAAAACCAGGCGAACCACACTGGCACAGCCCATTCAGCGAAGGCCGTCCAGGCTGGCATATTGAATGCTCCGCTATGAGCCGTAAGCATCTGGGTGAAACCATTGACCTGCACTGCGGTGGTCAGGACCTGATTTTCCCACACCATGAAAACGAAATCGCACAGAGCGAATGCGCATCTGACAAAGAGTTTGCACGTTACTGGATGCACAATGGTTATATCAACGTTGACAACCAGAAAATGTCCAAATCTCTTAACAACTTCTTTACAGTAAGAGATATTTCTGATCAGTTCGGTTATGAACCTATCCGCTACTTCCTGCTGACAGCTCACTATCGTTCACCACTGAACTTCACACGTGAAGTTATGGAACAGGCTAAATCTTCTCTGGAACGTATGTACACAGCACGTGAACATCTGGAATTCCTGTCTGAAAACTCCACAGGTACAGAAGAAGAAATCAAACAGGTTGCTGACAAACTGAAAGCAGAATTCATCGCTGTTATGGACGATGACCTGAACACAGCTGACGCACTGTCCAAACTGTTTGAACTGGTTACAGCAATCAATACAACAGGCGACAAACAGACAAAAGAAGCACTGAAATACACAGGCGAAATCTTTGATGAACTGGCTGGTGTTCTGGGTCTGCTGTACAACAGAAAGAAAGATGAAATCCCTCAGCACGTAAAAGACCTGGTAGCTGAAAGAACAGAAGTAAGAAAAGCTAAAAACTGGGCAAGAGCTGACCAGATTCGTGATGAACTGGCTGAACTGGGTTATGTGGTTAAGGATACACCACAGGGTCCACAGATTCTGAAAAAATAATTTATAAAACAAAACTCCCGGCGTTTATACGCCGGGAATTTTTATTATATAAAGGAACTACAAATAGTTGATCATTTTCATCACTTTTGTGCCATCAGCTTTTTTAAATTTCTGTTCGCATTCAAAACCGCATTTTTCATAGCATCTTATTGCACGGATGTTGTCGGTGCGCACGTTCAGGGTGACTTCTGTCAGCTTCATGGCTTTTTTGTTTTCGCATATAAATCTGATTATAGCCTTTGTGCCTATACCTTTGTTTCGCATTTCTTTATCGGCAATGAAAATACCCAGCTGTGCTGTACGCAGGCAGGTATGTTCTTTTTCCAGCCATATGGCACCGATAATTTTACCACCATAAAACATATAACTCCACTTCAGTGCACCATATTCAGTCAATGGTACAAAAAAATCACTGTTGTGCGGATATATTCGGGACTGGAAGATGCGAAGTTCTTTTTCAAAAATATTTTCGAACTTACAGTACCAGTGAATATTGTCTTTATTTATTTCTACAAAATCCAGCATAGTCATCACCTTTTCTTTTCACTTTAATCTTACTATAAAACTATGAAATAAAAGAGTTAAAAATATAAACCATTTGTTAACAAAACAGCTATATACCGAAAATAAAGTATGGCGGATACTATCACGGTCGGTAATATTATATGGAAAGTGACTATACAGTAATATTGGAGTCATAAGGTTGTTAATTTATGCCAATAGTGGTAAAATGGTATTATTATAATAATTTTTGGTGAAAAATGAAAAAACTTCCTTTGAAATACCGACTGAATGTAATAGGCGGGGCACTGATAGTGTTTTTATGCGTAAGGACATATCTGCCTATGCTGGCGTCCAGAGCAGGGCTTAATAAAAATTTCACCCTGTGGCTGTTAATATGTATATTGTCGTTGGCATTGTCCTGCCTTTTGCCTATAATGTTTATAGAAAAAATGTGCGGATACCACCCAGTATTGCTGAAAAAGAAAAAAATAACCATTGCCGAGCCGGCTATGGTTATGCATTGCATGTTCCTGTTTATAGGTCTTGCGGTTATAAACAGCTTGTTACTTTCACTTTTGCACAGGGTGGGGATAGATTTCCCTGTACAGCAGCTGCACCCTACAGATAATATAATTTCACTGCTTATTTATTTTATATTTACCGCTGTGATACCGGCTGTATTTGAAGAATTATTGGTGCGTGGATATATACTTAATCTTCTTCTGCCTAATGGTAAACGATTTGCAGTTATCCTGTCAGCACTTATCTTTATGGTGATGCATACACAGGTGCAGAGTTTCATCCCTGTATTCGGTGCAGGCGTGCTGCTGGCTTGTCTGTATCTTTACACTGGCAATATTTATGTATCCATGGCACTGCATTTCGTAAACAATGCCTACTCTTTTATGATTATGTATATGCAGCAGACAGTAAATGCTGTGTCTTCAGTAGGCTTTGCCGCATTCCTTATTTCGGTGATAATTTGCTGTGGTATAGCGGCAGAAATTTATATGAGAAAAGCAAATATCAATATAATATCTGTACTGGCGGATAAAACAGAGAAAAATGCATCCCTGACACAGGCCATGCACAGCCCGGTGCTGGTACTGGCAGTCCTGTGCTGTGGTCTGGCCATAGCCGCACAGCTGGTTACAGATCTGGGATTAATGTAAAAAATAAAAAGACAGGTGAAAACCTGTCTTTTTTGATGTGAAAATATTGATTATTCTTCGTCCATCAGTTCCTGCAGACGGTAAAGAATTTTGAGGAACCAGCCTTCTTTAGCAGCAATCTGCCACATGCCTTTTGCATATTTTTCCTGCACGATGATGCATGTGAGGATAGCCATTGTCAGTTCATAGCTGGCCTGTTCCAGACCGTAAACCAGCACTTCCAGCTCGATTTCGCCCATGGCTTCCAGATTCATGATTTCCATGTAATTCTGAAGCAGAACATTAGCTACATATGTATCTTCAATAAAGCCCAGCAGTGGTGACCGGTACAGCAGATGTTCAACCGGCATAGTGCCATCTTCTTTCAATTCTTCAGTAACAACTTTGCTGATTTTATCTTCTTCAAGATTTTCAAAATAAGGCAGGTAAGTAAGCATTTCTTCAATACCTGCGCGTTTTTCGCTTGGTACGCCCATTTTTATCACTCCATATACGTTTTTTAGACTAATAAATATATTACCACATATATCCAGTTAATTCAATAACAGCAATGTTGAAAAAAATATGCGCTATCGTGTATAATATAACCAAAGTTTTTAACGAGGTATTTTTATGAAATTTATATCATGGAACGTTAACGGCCTGCGTGCCTGTGTAGGCAAAGGCTTTATGGATTATTTCAATGCTATGGACGCAGATTTCTTCTGCCTGCAGGAAACCAAATTACAGCCAGACCAGATAGAAATGGACCTGCCGGGCTATCTGCAGTACTGGAATTCTGCGCTTAAAAAAGGTTATTCCGGCACAGCTATTTTCACAAAGCATCAGCCAATCAATGTAACTTACGGCATGCCTGACTATGTTGATGATGAAGGCCGTCTGATTACTGCTGAATACGAAAAATTTTATCTGATTACTTCCTATACACCAAACAGCAAGGAAGAATTGGCACGTTTGGATTACCGTATGGAATACGAAGATAAACTGCGTACATATATCTGTAAACTGGAAGAAACAAAGCCAGTTATCCTTTGCGGGGACCTTAATGTGGCCCACTGTGAAATAGACCTTAAGAACCCTAAAACCAACCGTAAAAACCCTGGTTTTTCTGACGAAGAAAGGGCGAAATTCACACAGCTGATAGAATGTGGTCATACTGATACATTCCGTCACCTTTACCCTGATTTGGAAGGTGCTTACAGTTGGTGGAGCTACCGTTTTAAAGCAAGAGAAAAGAACGCAGGGTGGCGTATTGACTATTTTGTGGTTACTGACAGCCTTAAAGACAGTATTGTAAAGGCAGAAATTCATTCCGATATTATGGGCAGTGACCATTGCCCTGTAATGCTGGAGCTGGAGATTTAGTATGAGCCTGTGTAATATATGCCCACGTAACTGTAATGTGGACCGCAGTGCTCAAACCGGTTTTTGCTCCATGACCGATACTGTAAAAATTTCCCGTGCGGCACTGCACATGTGGGAAGAACCCTGCATAAGCGGCGATAAAGGCAGTGGCACTGTTTTCTTTTCCGGCTGTAATATGAAGTGTGTATTCTGCCAGAACAAAGAAATTTCCACCGGTGGTTTCGGCAAGGATATTACTGTGGAAAGGCTGGCAGAGAGTTTTCTGCAGTTGCAGGAAAAGGGTGCCCTTAATATAAATCTGGTTACACCTACACACTACACATTACAGATTATTGATGCGGTTAAAAAGGCAAGACAGCAGGGACTTAAACTACCAATAGTGTACAATACCAGCAGTTACGAAAAGGTGGAAACTATCCGCCTGCTGGCCGATGTGGTGGATATATGGCTGCCGGACTTTAAATATACAGATAATTTTGCGGCACAGCGTTATTCACTGGCGCCGGACTATGTGCAGATGGCAAAAGCCGCCATTGACGAAATGGTAAAACAACAGCCTGAATGTATATTTGACGATGAGGGCATTATACAAAAAGGCGTTATAGTGCGCCATCTGGTATTGCCGGGGCAGGTACAGCGGGCAAAAGAAGCTGTAGAATATCTTTACAACCGCTATGGCGACAGTATTTTTATAAGTATTATGAGCCAGTATACCCCATGTACAAACCTGGAAAACTACCCTGAAATAAACAGAAAAATCACACCGGAAGAATATGACCGGGTGGTGGATTACGCTGTGGAAATAGGCGTGGAAAATGGCTTTTTGCAGGAAGGTGAATCTGCCAGTGAAAGCTTTATACCACCATTTGATTTAGCTGGTGTGGAATAAACATTAGACGCGAATACATCACAGCCTAGGCAGTACACTGCCTGGGCTGTTCTTGTTTATATAAAAACCATATGATAAAATAATACCAGCTAGATAAATTTGAATTTGACAAAGGAGTGTGATTGTTATGAAAGAAAAGAAAAAGATTACATTAGGCACAGTTATAGCAACTTCCATTGGTGCAATTATCTGGATTGTGGTTGCTTTCTATCACCGCCAGTTGCTTGCTAATACAACCGCACT
>JAFYPL010000001.1 GCA_017547525.1 Oscillospiraceae bacterium | reverse complement strand
TTTCAAATTGAGGCTATTGAGGAAGCAATGCCTCCGGCAGATATGATGGGTATGCCGGGAATGTGTAATGAAATGCGTAGACCTATGATGTTGTTGGTTAAGGTTAAAAAGGTTTAATAAACAACTTCCAGTTTGACGGAGAGACAAATTCCAATTTGCCGAACTGAATATTAAAATCCTCACTGTGAGATTTCTCACAGTGAGGATTAACTTTTATCTGCACCCTCTGTATTTTCCGGAGTGATTTTATTACTTTTATCAGTGATGGAACAGGCGTATGCCGGTAAATGCCATCACCATATTGTGCCTATTACAGGTTGCGATAACATTGTCATCGCGCACACTGCCACCCGGCTGGGCTATGTATTTTACGCCGGATTTATGTGCTCTTTCAATATTGTCACCGAATGGGAAGAAAGCATCTGAACCCAGTGCCACATCTGTCAGTTTGTTCAGCCATTCTCTCTGTTCTTCTTTTGTGAACACTTCAGGCTTTACTTTAAACTTTGTCTGCCACACACCTTCTGCCAGCACATCGTCATGCTCATCAGAAATATAAACATCAATGGCGTTGTCCCTGTCGGCACGGCCCAGACCATCCACAAACTCCAGATTCAGAACTTTTTCGTGCTGACGCAGCCACCATATATCTGCTTTCTGCCCTGCCAGTCGTGTACAGTGTATGCGGGACTGCTGGCCCGCACCTATACCTATAGCCTGACCGCCTTTTACATAGCATACAGAGTTTGACTGGGTGTATTTCAGGGTAATCATAGCAATGGCCAGGTCTATTTTACCGCTTTCAGGCAGGTCGTTGTTTTCTGTTACTATATTGCTGAAAGACTCTGTATTGATATCCAGTTCATTTCTGCCCTGTTCAAATGTAATGCCGAAAACATCTTTTCTTTCCACCGGAGCAGGAATGTATTCAGGGTCTATCTGCACTATATTATAGCCGCCTTTTTTCTTTTTCTTCAGCACTTCCAGCGCTTCGTCTGTGTAGCCCGGTGCAATAATACCGTCAGAAACTTCACGGGCGATGATTTTTGCAGTCTGCACGTCGCATACATCCGACAGTGCAATATAGTCACCGAAAGAGGACATTCTGTCAGCGCCACGGGCACGGGCATAGGCTGACGCCAGCGGGGTAAGTTCCATACCCTCCACAAAGTAAATTTTCTTTTCCACCTCTGTCAGTGGCAGACCTACTGCGGCGCCTGCAGGGGAAACGTGTTTGAAAGATGTGGCCGCAGGCAGACCTGTGGCTTTTTTCAGTTCTTTTACCAACTGCCAGCCGTTAAGTGCATCCAGCAGATTGATATAGCCGGGACGGCCATTCAGCACAGTAATCGGCAGTTCCCCGTTGGCCATAAATACTCTGGATGGTTTCTGGTTAGGGTTACAGCCGTATTTCAGTTCCATTTCTTTCATCGTGTTTCTCCTCTAAACATTTTTATTTACTATTCTGGTCTGCACAGTTTTATCTGTCAGGGAAATGTATCTCACAAACAGTGATACTTTATTGTCAGGATTCAGCGCATTCCACACTGTTTCTGTAAAAGTATCAATATCACCACCTATTTCAAAAGCCTTTGGCTCACCTTCAAAAGAAGGGATAGGTGTGCCATCTGCCTTATAAGTGTGTATCAGTCTCGCCTGACCGGTAACAGGTGCGCTGTATTCATAAAAATTTCTTATACACTGGGCGTCACTGCCGTTGTCGCTTTTCAGTATGGACATTTTAAAGGTATTATCAGGGTAAATCACACCTGAAATACGTGGTGTCCAGTTAGGGCCATCCGGTTCGAATTCTCTGGTACGCAGTGCATCTTCAAAAGTTTTACCGGCCTGCATAAACTCATAAATAGTGTCAGTCTGGTCACCGTTTGTCACTATGGTTGTATCCCCCAGCAGGCGTACAGGTGCGTAAATAATCAGTGACGGGTCAGACAGTTTGCTCTCATCAAAAGCCTTTGTCCTTATACCGCCCTCATACTCGAAAAATACACGGTTGCGGCTGTTTACACTACGCCCCATAATAAAGTAAGCCATAACCATATCAGTTTCGGTTTTGCCTATAAGTATGCCTCGGCCGGGATAAGAATTATTTTCAAGATAAGTTTTCAGCCCTGTCATCATATATTCTCTCTTTCTCTGCCATCCGGTATATCACCGCATGGTAAAATCAGTTTTTTAAAAAACAAAAAGCCTTCGTGAAAGACACAAAGGCGTAACAAGGCACACCGCAGTTTGTCGGTTGCCTGTACACCCATAGCGTAGATAATTACGGTTATCACGTAGAGACTACTGCGCCAATCCGCAGGTTAATATGGATGGAACTATTGAGTTCATCATCATATTAACATCAAACCCCTGTTTTTACAAGGGCAACAATATTCTGCCTGTCAGTACAGTGATATATTTTCATATATTTTTATTCCGACAATTGAAAAAACACCCTGTATTATGATATATTCTTTTTAATATGAAACAGCCTGTATGCAGGCATCGGAGACAATCATGAAAAAAATTTATACCGGCAAAACAAAAGATGTATTTCAACTGGATAATGGCCACTATATGCTGGCATTCAAAGATACAGTAACTGGAGAAAACGGCGTTTTCGACCCGGGTGCAAACACTGTGGGACTGGAAATAGACGGTATAGGTGTGCAGAATCTGAAAATGAGCAGATTTTTCTTTGATCTGCTGCAGGAAAAAGGAATAAAGACTCATTATGTAAATATCGACGCCGAAAAAGGTACCATGGAAGTACTGCCTGCTGTAAATTTCGGCAAAGGGTTGGAAGTAATATGCAGACTGAAGGCTGTAGGATCTTTTATCAGACGATACGGTGACTATATTTCTGCCGGTGCACCACTGGACTTTTATGTGGAAATGACACTGAAAAATGACGAAAAAGGTGACCCGCTGATAACAAAAGATGGTCTGACTGCACTGGGTATAATGACAGAAGAACAGTATGAATCCATAAAGAAGCAGACCCAGGAAATCACCCGTATAGTGGCTGAAGAGTTCAGCAAAAAAGGGTTGGAACTCTACGATATAAAATTTGAATTCGGCTACAGCAAAGATCTGAATCAGGTGATACTGATAGATGAAATAGCCTCCGGCAACATGAGAGTATATAAAGACGGCCGGTATGTGGACCCTGTCACACTGTGTAAAATCTTCCTCGACGAACAGTAATATAAAAAGCACCGCATCTGCGGTGCTTTCTTAATTTTCGTACTATTTCAGTTTAAATATTTCTGCAACCAGACTGGCTGTCTGTTCCACTGTCCTGCTTTCATCTCTTAACACCACAGGAAAACCGCTGTTTAAAAAAGCATCGTATTTTTCCTGAGAATTTATAAGAGACAATCCCCGTCTGTAATTTTCCATGGCCCGCTGTGGATTTTCTTCTTCCATCAGCAATTTGTAAAGGAACTGTTTTTCCCGGTCTGGTCTGTCAAAAAATCTTTTCACAGATATATCGTGGTCTGCCAGCATAATTACCACGTTGTTTTCCCCTGATATTTCTTTCAGTGTTTCAACGCAGATGTTTGTGTCTACAAATATAGGTTTATTTGTGGTGGATGCCAGTTCTTCCAATATGCGCAGTTCCAGAATTTCACATTCTTTCGCCGTGCTGTCTATCCAGTCAGAATATTCCTGTGGTGTTCTGCGGATAAACAGTCGCCAGTCCTGTAAATCACGGGTATAGCACAGACCCGGGAACTCCGCCCGGTCCAGAGTATCCAGCAATGCATCGTGGTAATTTTCACCACAGGCAATGCCGTCATACTTTTCTGCCAGTGTCCGCACCATGGTGGATTTGCCTGCGTAGGCTGTGCCATTTATAAAATAAACATTTTTAAACAATTCTTTCAGTTTTTCTTTTTGTGTTTTCATAATATTTCTCCTTTTCTGACACAGATAACCACAGCCTGCACAAAGCAGACTGTATTATTCAGGTTACTGTTTTAATGCCAGATAAAATACAAACACTTCATAATGACTATATCTCCTGCTGATATTATAGCACGGGGCTGTAAAACCGGTCAACTTTTTACAAAATCAAAAAGCACCCTGACGGGTGCTTTTATTTTTTAGTCTCTGATAGAGTCTCTTACTGCTTTGAAACCATCTACCTTTGTGAAAAGGTATGAGCCGATAAGCTGCATCATTTCAAAGTCTTCTTCGCTATCGATATCCAGTACCGCAGTGTCGCGCATAGGATAAAGCAGACATTTTGTTTCCCACAGGATACCTGTTTTGTTTGTGCGCAGGAATTCTGTTTCAAACACATAGATAGATGCGTTCAGGTCATAAATGGCAGGTGCCTGCTGACGTGCAGTAAAAGGACTTTCGATTACTTTTTCCACATGGTCTTCCACTTCTTTTACCATATTGAAATATGGGTTGCGACGGGATGGACAACCGGAAAATACCAGACCTGCATCTTCTCTTTCCAGCTTCATTTTATATGCGCCCAGCACATCGTGAATCTGGCGCAGCGGGCTGGTGATATCCAGGTCGATAAGGTAATCATATTTTACACCCTGTTTTTCTTCCATGTAGTTCAGTGACTGCTGGAATACAGCCATTTTTGGCACTACGTCACCGCCCAGTTCTTCCGGACGTGGAATAAAGTTTACTTCAGGGTATTTTGCCAGTACCAGGTCAGCCAGATCCTGGCTGTCTGTATTCAGGCATACATCCACCTGTGCATCTTCGACTGTTTCTTTAAAGTTAAATGCAGATGCCAGTGTGTAGTAAACCAGTGGTTTTTCGAGGAATGTTTTCAGATTTTTGTTTCTGAAACCTTTGCTGCCTGCACGGCCGCAGATAGTAATAAGCACTTTTTTCATTTTTATGCCTCTTTTCCCAGAGTAAGAGCCAGTACTTTGTTGGCTTTTTCCGGTGTGTTGATATTTTCAGCTTTGCCTTCCATAATATCCAGCACATTTCTCATTTCGCGAACAAAACGCATATTTGCTTCTTCGTTGCAGTTGATAACTGTGCCATCAGGCATTTTTACACTGCCTTTGCCAAATTCTGCTTCGATAGTACCATCAGCCACAAACACTTCACATGTGCGGCGGTATTCACGGCCAAAGTAGTCCAGATGCACTTCGCACAGTTTGTCAGCATAACGTGCAATGTATACAGACAGGTCATCGCTGTCCACTTCCAGATTGGAATATGTACCTTTAAAGTTGTAGCTTTCCAGAGGGAAGCCAAACAGGTCTGTCATATAGTCCAGCTCGTGGATAAGGTCGATAGTTACACCGCCGCCCAGAGCTTTGATAGCAGAGTAGTTTTTGCGGTAATCCTGGTCAGGGCGCCAGCCTGGCAGGTAGCTGGAACAGATAATTCTTACAGAGAATGGTTTTTCATCTTTCAGAATTTCTTTCAGTTTCATATATGCACCGCAGTAACGCATAGGGCATGCCACGTATGCATTGTCATCTGTAAGTCCAAGTTCATTAAGGTCATAAACAGAATCTTCAAAAATAGGTTTTTCTATAAAGAAGAATTTTGCTTTGCCTTTCAGGTCTTTCAGTGCGTTGTAGTGAAGAGTAGTAGGGTTTGTGATAAACGCCAGATCATACACTGTATCATCCAGTTCCATTACCTGATTTGTGATAAGTGCGGCCACATCTTCAGACAGTGGGCGTGGGGATGAACGCAGTGCTGTTACTTCCAGCTGAATTCCTCTTTCCTTTGCCACTGTGTGCAGATTGCGCAGATGGCGTGTACCGATGGAACCGATACCTACAAACAATACTTTCATTATTCAATGCCCTCGATTCTGTCCATAATACTGATTGTGTACAGGTCTTTTTCGTAAGAGTATTTAGGTTCTTCTTTACCCCGTACCACATTCAGGAAGTTCTGCATTTCGTCCACGTATGCGTTTTCAACGATGTTGTCGGAATAGCGGCTGTCGTGTTCAAATGTTTCGTATGTGTTTACAAAGTCTTTTTCTTTTGTTTCTGTGTTGAATTTGTACAGTGCTTTAGGGTTGCCTTCCCAGAACAGGTGCAGGCCTTCGCCCATAACTTCCAGATTACGTACAGCTTTTGGTGCCACAACGTCTGCCATCATTACACCGCGTGTACCGTCTTCATGTGTAAGAGTGATAAAGAATCTGTCAGGGAATTCAATATCCAGACCTGTCATTCTGTCGGAAACAGAGTACAGTTCTTTTACAGGGCCGAATGTTTCCAGAATCCATGGCATTTCAATACCGAACAGTTCGCGACAGCCGTTTGTACGTGGGTTTGATACAAAGAAATTTTTGTAGCTTTCCCATGGGTGCCAGTCTGGCAGGTACTGACCTACGTGGTAGATATATGTAACTGGTTTTTCAAAGTTTCTTACTTCATTCATGATGAAGTTGATTTCACCACGGTACAGCATTGTGCTGGAGAGGAAAAGTACAGTGTCGTTTTCCTTTGCCAGTGCCATCAGTTCTTCATAACCGTCTTTTACCAGGTTCAGTTCTGTAAATGTGTTGATTTTGTTTTCCAGCAGTTCTTTGATAATCACATAGTGTGACAGTGGTGCTGTGCACACAAATGCTACGTCTGGTTTTTCAGCTGCTGCTTCTGCGATGGAAGCATAGGTTTTGTGGCCCATTTCTTCTACCTGACCACGGCGTTCAGCTGTCATATCAACGCCGATGATTTCTACTGTAGGATCGATACCTTTCAGCAGACGGATACGTCTTTTGCCCATTGAGCCAAGACCTACGATAAGTGCTTTCATAACTTATTCTCCTTTTATATCATGGAATATTTTTATAGTATTATGTGGTGAATATACGTATTCTGTAATGATATTCACTATTTCTTCGCTGGCAATACAGCCTGCATAATACGGATTTGTTACATTTTTGCAGATTTCTTTGTGTTCATCGGACAGTGCAGTGCGTATGCCTGCCAGTATGCTGTCTGTTTCACCTGTGGTCTGTATAACGTTTTCTGCAATAAAACGGCCTTTCTGTCTGTCACCTATGTTTACAGTAGGTGTACCGAATGCAGGTGTTTCCACCACACCGGAAGAGGAGTTCCCCAGCACCAGTGAAGTGTATTTCATAGCAGACAGATAGCGTTTAAGCCCCAGAGAGAAAAATGCTTTTGCTCTGTGGGAGTTCTTTTCACAGTACTCGTCCACCAGCCGGTTCAGCTCGTCGCCGCCGGCGTCAGCATTTGACTTTGTAAAAATAAGATTTATATCTTCCACTTCATCAAGGGCCGCCAGCATTTTTGCCATTTCATCAACAGGCTTTGTACCTTTCTGTGTTTCAGGATGATATGTAATCAGTGAAAACGGAAGCAGATTTTTAAAATCCAGACTTTCTTCCAGTTCTTCCAGAGTCATTAGTGGTACATTATGGATGTTTTCATTACCCAGACCGCCTACGTTATATACAGTAGCAGGGTTTTCACCCAGCTGAATAACTCTCTGTGTGCTGTCAGGGCAGGATGGGAAATGAAGATTTGCCATTTTCGTCATACAATGGCGATAAAAATCGTCTTTTGCACCCACTGTCACATCACCACCGCTGATATGGGCCAGTGGTACAGACAGTGTGGATGCCGCTGTGCATACAGCGAACATTTCGTATCTGTCACCCAGTACCACCATCATATCCGGACGGTCAGCCATCAGCAGCTGGCTGAAAGCCTGTATGGTGTAGGCTATGGTCTGTGCAGTTTCGTATTCGCCAAAACCGAATTTCATAATATCCACTCTGTGGGCTATAGGAAAACCGTCTTTTTCTATTTCTTCCACAGTGTTGCCGTATTTTTCCAACAGGTGTGTACCTGTGGCCACCAGACACAGCTCCAGCTTTTCGCTGTCATGTATTCTTTTTATCACCGGGCGCAGCAGACCGTAGTCTGCACGTGTAGAGGTGACAACCATTATTTTTTTCATAGTGAATACCGTTTATCTATTAAAGTTCAATCAGTTCGTCCAGAGAGAAGTCACGTTTTGCAACCTGACCCAGCACTTCGTACCAGCGCATTGGGCTGATACCGTTACCTGGGCGTTTAACTGTGATGTTTTCTTCTGTGAATACTTCGCCTGCTTTTACAGGTACTTTTGCAACGATGGATTTTCTTGCGATGTCTTTGTTTTTAGCTTCGGATTCTGTTACTTTTTTCACGCCGTCGCCC
The DNA here is from genome assembly GCA_017547525.1 of Oscillospiraceae bacterium. GTDB lineage: Bacteria > Bacillota > Clostridia > Oscillospirales > Ruminococcaceae > RGIG3102. The sequence continues at coordinate 73,965 of JAFYPL010000001.1, read as the reverse complement.
AGTACAACTTCTGTTTTGCGGATGGATGAAACCAGTGCAACCAGTTCTTCCGGTGCCATGGATGCCTGATGGTCAGGACCTTCCATTGTTTTGTCCAGTGTGAAATGTTTTTCAATAACTGTTGCGCCCAGAGAAACTGCTGCAAGAGGTGCTTCCAGACCCAGAGTATGGTCGGAGAAGCCTACTGCTGTACCAAAGTTAGCTTTGATGTCCAGCATAGCTTTTACGTTTGCATCTTTCAGTGGAGTTGGGTATTCTGTGTTGCAGTGAAGGATTGTGATTTCGCCTGCACCATTCTTTTCCAGAATTTCCAGAGCATCTTTGATTTCAGAAATTTCGCACATACCTGTGGACATGATTACTGGTTTGCCAAGTCTTGCCACTTTTTCCAGATATGGCAGGTTTGTTACTTCACCTGATGGAATTTTCCATACTGGCATGTCCAGTTCAGCCAGAAAATCAATGGAGTCCATATCAAATGGTGTGGACAGATACATAATACCGATAGAGTCGCAGTATTCTTTCAGCTGACGGTGTTCTTCAAAACCGAAGTGAAGTTTTCTTACCATTTCCAGCTGGCTTTCTGCTTCGCCTGTTGTATCTTTCTGATATTCTGCTTTTGGTGCAAAACGGCTGATAACCAGTTCAGGAACAGCTGTCTGGTATTTTACAATATCCGCACCTGCTTCTTTTGCTACATCGGCCATTTTTTTGGCCAGTTCAAAGGAACCGTTATGGTTAACGCCTGCTTCTGCTATAATTAAAACTGACATAAGAATTCTCCTTATTTAGTGTATTTACATAGTTAATGATATTTTATCACATTTTTATACTAATAAAAAGGTTTATTGTAAAATAAATAAAAACTTTCTATGAATTAAACCTTGTTTTTTCCATAAAACACATATAAATAACAAAAAACAGCCTGAATAATCAGGCTGTTTTGATTTTTATTATTCGGTTATTAAACGAACAGCATTGTCCATGCCAGATAGTAACAAACAGCAAACACAACTGTAGTAGCCACTGCAGGCAGTGTTTTCTTGATAAGTGTACCCAGAGAAATATCAAAATATTCAGCTGTCAGTGTAAGGCAGATGTGTGTAGGAGACATCTGCATAGCTGCGTATGTAGTGCCCATCAGCAGACAAACCAGTGGCAGACCTGCGCTAGGTACTGTAGCCATTGCAACAGGCATGCACAGACCGATAATAGTTGTAGAGCCGGAAACGATGGAGCCGAAGAAGAAAATCAGCATAAATACCATGAAGGATGGGATAGGCAGTTTAGCAAAGAAATCTGGCAGTGCATTGATAGCACCGGAAGCTGTCAGGAATTCTTTCAGAATCATAACTGCAAATGTGTTCAGGTAGAGTTTGAACTGCAGGGATGATTTGAAGTATGGCAGCAGTTCGCTTACAGAGAATTTGTTGAACAGTGCATACAGTACCAGAATGATAGCACCTGCTACATAAATCTGCATTTTGAATACAACTACCATCAGGATGATAGCCAGGATAGGCCACAGACCGATAAAGATTTCTTTAGCATCTTTTGTTTTGTTTTCGGAAGCTGCAGCACCTGTAGCCATTGGCACTTTGCCGCGCAGGAACCAGAAGCAACCAGAAGCGATGATACATGCTACGATTGGCAGCATACCTACTACGAATTCACCTGCTGTGATACCTGCCAGGCTGATAGCCATGATGATAGCAGCGTATGTAGGCATGAAAGATTCGGAAACGTGACGGAAGTATGTAGTAGTTACAGCCATTTCGTCATGAGACATATAACCTTCAGCAGATGCTTTAACAATGTCGCCAGCGATGAAAGCAGCGTTTGGTGTAGGCAGCATACCGATAAAGATAGGTGCGGCTGCACAGTTTACCCAACGGTTGTTAAACAGAGAGGACAAACCTTTCTGTGCTTTATCAATAGCACCACGATCACCCATCATTTTCTGCAGGAATGTGATGATATACATAACTACGATAAGCTGAAGTGTGCCCCATGATGTACATGCTGTAACGATAGCGGACAGACCTTCTGTAACAGAAATACCATACAGCAGCCATGTAGCAACAGCACCTACTGTAACAGCAACATAAATAGGCTGTTTTTTGGAAACCAGCAGCATTACCGCAAGGAAAACAACTAAAAGTTTTAAGATAATCATTGTATTACTCCTTTATTTTATTTTTTCAAAACAGATAATCAGTTTGATTTTCTGCTATATTTTTCAATTTTACTCGAACTTTTATATTATACTACAAAATCACTCCACATTTCAATAACAAAATATTCTTTTTACTGGTGAGATTGTTTCATTACAGTCAAGTACTGTTATTTTCAGTTTCACACTGATATTTTCAGTGGCATATACTATATCGGCAACCGCTTAAATTTTACTTTAAAAAGGAGACTATATGGCAACAGGATATTTACAGGTAATGGTCACCACACAAACAGCCTTACCGCTTGAAAACGTAAAAATAACCATAACAGACAGTGCCACCCAGCAGGTACTGACTGATAAAACGGCATACACCGACAACAGCGGACAGACGCCGCTGATCCCCCTGGACACAGTGGATGCTGATTATTCGCTGGATGAAGAAAATACCACCATACTTCCATACAAAAACTATGACATAACCATAGAAAAAGACTATTTTATCCGCGGACAGATACTGGGCGCACAGATTTATGATGGCGAAACCACTGTACAGGTGATAAGCCTGATGCCCCGCCCCACAGACTTTGGTAATGAATTTGAAAGTGAACTGAACCGAGGAGACATACAGAAACTGTTTACGGTGGAACCCAATCTGCAAAATGGTACAAATGACTATGTACTGCAGAGAGTAGTTATCCCCGAATACATCACCATTCATCTGGGCAGACCTGATGCGTCAGCTGATAACGTAACTGTCCCCTTCATAACTTATCTGAAAAGCGTGGCCGCCAGTGAAATATATCCCACATGGCCGGAAAATGCCCTGCGTGCCAACATACATGCCCAGATTTCATTTGCACTGAACAGAATATATACCGAATGGTATCGCAGCCGAGGATATAATTTTGATATAACCAACAGTACCAGTTTTGACCAGAAGTATATACACAACCGTTCCACTTTCCGGTCAACAGATAAAATCGTGGATGAAATTTTCAACACCTACGTAACACGCACATATACCCGCGAACCATATTTCACCGAGTATTGTGATGGCAAGCAGGTGACCTGCAACGGCCTGAAACAATGGGGTACTGTAGACCTTGCAAATCAGGGAATGAGCCCGCTGGAGATACTTCAATACTATTACGGTGATGATATTGTAATAAACGAAACAAACAACATCGCCAATGTAACCACATCCTATCCCGGACAGTCTCTGCGACGTGGCAGCACCGGACAGAATGTACGCATTATACAGGCACAGCTGAACAGAATCAGCGACAACTACCCCGCCATACCAAAACAGACAGTAGATGGTGTTTTTGGCGCAACAACTGAAAACGCAGTGAAAAAATTCCAGCGGATTTTCAAACTGACCGCCGATGGCGTAGTGGGTAAAAGCACATGGAACAAAATATCCTACATTTATGTGGCGGTTAAAAAACTGGCTGAACTGACCAGTGAAGGCGAAACAATATCCGATGGTTCATACCCGGGCAGGGCTGTCCGCCGTGGTGACAGAGGTATCAATGTGCTGATAGTACAGTATTATATAAATGTTGCATCCCAGTATGTAAGCACCGTATCTGAAGTGGAACTGGATGGCGTATTCGGTCCTGCACTGGAAAGACAGGTAGTTAACTTTCAGCGTTATTACAACTTGTCAGCTGACGGCGTAGTTGGTGCCGCCACATGGGACAAAATGTACCGACTGTTTCTCAGTACTCAGGAAGGTGTCACCCTGCCACAGCCTACACCACCTGCCAGTCGGACATATCCCGGCACATTGCAAAAAATAGGCAGCCGTGGTAACGACGTGCGCCAGATACAGCAGTGGCTGAACGGTGTGGCACAGGGTTATCCATCTGTGCCGACGGTAAATGTGGACGGTATTTTCGGCCCGGCAACACAGTCCAGCGTAATAGCATTTCAGCGCATTTCCGGTCTTTCCACTGACGGAATCGTAGGCCCTATGACATGGAACAAACTGTATAACCGGTGGCAGACCCTGACGGCTGACGGGGTTATTCTGTCAAATTAAACAAAAGGTTAGCATTGTGCAACTTATTTTTGACAACATTTGAATAAACATAAATATGTGCTTATAAATTTATTGCATATAAAAAGGAATTACGATATAATAAAGTCTGATTTTCTTAGGAAAGCAGACTTTTTTATTTACAAACAAATGGATTTGCAACATCATTTTGTAAAATCCTGTTGTTTAGAAGGAGGTAAAAATGACTAAACAACACAAAATCGACTGCCATACTCATATCGTAAACCATGAGATCTGCACACAGTACTTCGACTGTCCTGGAGGAGGCGATTTTGCTATGGTTATGGAATTTTTGCCTTATATGCAGAAAGAAAGCATGCCGGATGATTCATGGGATCTGTGCGATGGCAATGAAAAACTGTTTCTTTGCCCTTCAGTAGACATCCACAAAGATATTCCTGCACAGCTTGCTGTAATAGAAGAAAAAATGGCACGGCGTCCTGGCTGCCGCGTAGTAGGACTGAAAATCTTTCTTTCCTACCAGACCGGTCGCGCTGATGACGAAAGAATGATGCCTATATATGATTTCGCAAAAAAACACGTCCTGTCTGTGACATTCCATACTGGTCTGCCATCATATCATCTGCCTTATGAAAATGATGTGGAAGGCTCCCGCGTGGAATACGTGGCAACCATAGCCAAAAAATACCCTGAAGTAAACTTTATCGTGGCACATATGGGTGACCCATACTACGATGAAAGCATTCAGGCTATGCATGGTCTGCCAAATATGTTTACCGATTTTGCCGGCGCATTTGAACCTGGCACAGACGTAGCCGCTGATGAAGAAGGCACTATCGACCAGTGGGCACACGCTATAAACCAGTACCCTGATACATACAAACAGATTGTATACGGTACGGACTTCTGCCCTCCTATACTGCTGTTCGAAATTGATAAATATGATTACGCTATAAGAAAAATCTTTACAGAGGATAAATTCGAAGATATTTATTGGAACAATCCTCTGCGCGCTTTCCCTAAAGCTGCACAATATATAAACAAGAAAGGATAATAGACCAATGTCTGATTTAAAATACCCAAGCCTTATAAAATTTTTCAAATCTTTCACTAAAGTAGAAGCTATCTACATGACTTTCGTAGTTGCCCTTGCTATAGGCATGGCAATCTTTTTCCCTGAACTGATGCTGGAAAGCACAGCTTCTCCTCTGCTGATTCTTTGCTCTGTATGTAACGTTATCGCTAACCCTCTGGTTGAAACAATGAACGCAAAACAGTTTCGTGGTAACTTTATCATCGATATTTTCCTTATCGAAATCACATACATCATTCTGTCTCTCCACCTGGGCTGGTACACACTGATGATGTCCTGTATTTTCTTCTGGATTCCAATCGATATCATCAGCTTTATCCAGTGGAGTAAACACGTTGATAATCAGGACGATAACCTTACAGTTGTAAAACGTCTTGGCTGGAAAAAATCACTGATGCTGCTGATAGGCTGTGTAGTATTCTGTCTGGTAATGGGTAGCATTATGTCCAACATTCCTGGCTCACAGGACTCTTACCTGGAAGCATTCGCTACAGCTATGGGTATGGTAAATGGTACTCTGCTGATGTTACGTTACTCCGAACACTGGTATGCATGGGTTATCACAACAATCCTGTATCTGGCCATGGATATCTCCGCTGGTGCTTACGGCCTGCTGATTGACGACGTAGCAATGCTGGTTGTTACATTCTACGGTATCTGGAAATGGTTCAAATACACAAAAGAACACAACACAATCCAGGAAAAAATCGACTTCAAAGTTTAATAAAAACCAATCCGCTTTCCATATCAGGAAAGCGGATTTTTTTGACAAATCGCAATATAAAGTATATATTGATTATAAGAAACAATGTAACATCGGAGGGCTAATTATGACACTGGGCGAATACGCAAAAAAATATTATCTGGAAGAAAACCAGAACTGCGCTGTATCACTGTTACTCGGTACAAGCGACACTTACAATCTGGGTCTGACAATAAACGATGCACAGCTGCTGGCTGGTTTCGGTGGTGGCATGGCATGCGGCAACCTGTGCGGCGCACTGGCTGGTGCTGTGGCTGCAATGGGCAAAGTTTTCCTTGCTGAAGGCGAAACACGTTCCGAAACACTGACAGAAGCCTGCCGGGGCTTTGTAAAAGCATTTGAAGAAAAATGGGGCACCACACTGTGTGCACCTATCAAAGAAAAGAATGTAAAAGACCCTGAAACCCGCTGTCAGCTGACAGTTGTTGAAACAGGCAATATGCTGCAGGAATTCATTGATGAAATTCTGAAAAAACAATAACATAAAAAAATAAAACCGGGATGGTATCATCCCGGTTTTTATTTATGCTGTAATATTACAGTCTGCGTTCTTTGATTTCGTCCACGATGTAGTTTACGAATTCTTCAACTGGCACATTGCCTGCCAGATTTTCTTTTCTTGCACGTACGTTTACTGCGTTTTCAGCGATTTCTTTATCGCCAACAACCAGCATGTAAGGTACTTTCTGCAGCTGGTTTTCACGGATACGGTAACCCAGTTTTTCGTTTCTGTCGTCAACTTTTACGCGTACGCCTTTAGCCAGCAGCTGTTTTTCAACTTCGTATGCGTATTCTTTGTGTGCTTCGGAAACTGGAATGATAACAGCCTGTACAGGAGCCAGCCATGTTGGGAATGCGCCTGCAAAGTGTTCAATCAGGATACCGATGAAACGTTCGATAGAACCGTAAGCAACACGGTGAATCATTACTGGGCGGTGTTTTTCACCATCTGCACCAACATATTCGCAGTCAAATCTTTCAGGCAGCTGCATATCCAGCTGGATTGTGCCGCACTGCCATGTTCTGCCGATAGCATCGTTGAGGTGGAAGTCGATTTTCGGACCGTAGAATGCGCCGTCGCCTTCGTTTACGATGTAGTCCAGACCGATGTCTTCCAGAGCGCTGCGCAGACCTTCTGTTGCAATTTCCCAGTCTTCGTCAGAACCCATGGAGTTTTCCGGTCTTGTGGACAGTTCAGCATGGTATGTGAGACCAAATTTGGAGTAAACTTCATTGAACAGTCTTACTACGCCTTTGATTTCATCACGGATCTGGTCCTGTGTCATGAAGATATGGGCGTCGTCCTGATGGAAGCAGCGAACACGCATCAGACCGTTGAGAGCGCCTGACAGTTCATGTCTGTGTACCAGACCGATTTCGCCAACACGCATTGGCAGTTCACGGTAGGAGTGTGGTTCCATGTTGTAGTACAGCAGGCCGCCCGGACAGTTCATTGGTTTTACTGCATAGTCAACATCGTCAATCTTTGTGAAGTACATGTTGTCTTTGTAGTGATCCCAGTGACCGGAACGTTCCCACAGCTGACGGTTGAGGATAATAGGTGTGGAGATTTCCACGTAACCATCACGTTTGTGCAGTTCTCTCCAGTAGTCCATCAGTTCGTTGTAAACTACCATGCCGTTTGGCAGGAAGAATGGGAAGCCAGGACCTTCGTCTTTCAGTTCAAACAGGCGCAGTTCTTTGCCCAGTTTTCTGTGGTCACGTTTTTTTGCTTCTTCCAGCATATGCAGGTATTCTTCCAGCTGTTTCCGTTTAGGGAAAGCTGTACCGTAAACACGTTTCAGCATTTTGTTTTCGCTGTTGCCTCTCCAGTATGCACCAGCTACAGACATGATTTTGTATGCGCCGATAGGTGAAACGTTCATCAGATGTGGACCAGCACACAGGTCAACAAAGCCTTCCTGTTCGTAGAAGGAGATTTCTTCGCCTTCTGGCAGTTCGTTGATCAGTTCCTGTTTGTATTCGTTTTCTGGGAAACGAGCCAGAGCTTCATCTTTTGGCAGTGTGAAACGTTCAATTTTGCTGCCTGCTTTGGAAATAGCTTTCATTTCTGCTTCCAGTTTAGCAATCAGTTCTTCGTCGATGTTTACGTCTGTGTCGATGTCATAGTAGAAACCGTTGTCTACTGCAGGACCGATTGTCAGTTTTGCATCTGGAATAAATTTAAGGATAGCCTGTGCCAGCACGTGGCTTGCTGTATGCCAGAATGCTTTTTTACCTTCTTTGTCATCAAAAGTAAGGATTTCCAGATTTACGTCTTTGTCAGCGATTTCGCGCAGGTCGCAGATTTCGCCGTCAACTTTTGCACAAGTTGCTTTTTCCAGCAGTCTTGGGCTGATAGATTTAGCTATTTCAGCATAGCTCAATGGATTTTCAAACTCTTTTACGGAGCCATCTTTAAGTGTAACTTTAATCATAGTTTTTCCCTTTCTGTCTATTAGTTACCATTATTTACAGATATTGGAATTTTGGTGCTGTAAAACAAAAAAGCACCTCCATCCCAAACGGGATGAGGTGTTAGTTCCCCACGGTTCCACCCGAATTGCAGACTTTGCCTGCCACTCTTGTAAGATATAACGGTCTTGCCCGGGCACAGTTCACTATGCCGCTCAACGGTGGTATCCTGTAGTAAAATCTGCCTTTTCACAGCGACCAAAGGCTCTCTGAAAGATTTATGGTACAGAACTTGTCCGTATCTACGCTTTAGGGTAATATTACCACTTTTTATTTTGACTGTCAATATAATATTCTTGACAACTGGCCTTTATAGCTTTACAATATATATTGGAATAATTTTATGTTGAATTTATATTATATATTATGAGTATCATCGCAGATGGTAACGCAATAAATTTCTGAAGCATTTTCAGTTTATATATACATCCGAATATATCATCCTGAGCAGACCCGAATTGCGCTGTGCCCTCTGTATGCCACTTTATAACATATTTTACAAATCTGACTTTAGTTTTTAATCGATTTGAAGGAGACACAGCATGACATTACCATTATGGACAGCATGTCTGGTAGTAGTCATTGTCGCAGTTCTGGTCGCCTTTTTTGCCTATAAAAAAGGCATTAGTGACAGAATTAAAACTGCCGAAGCATTACACGGCAGCGCTGAAGAAGAAGCAAGAAGAATTGTTAATGACGCTATCAAATCAGCTGAACAAAAACGAAAAGAAACCCTTCTCGAAGCCAAAGACGAAATCTATAAAATGAAAGCCGACGGCGAAAAAGAACTGAAAGAACGCCGCAGCGAAGTTTCCCGCCAGGAAAGACGCCTGAACCAGAAGGAAGAAAACCTGGACAAAAAGACAGAAGCTTTGGAAAAAAGAGAAGCAGATATCAAACAGAAAGAACTGTTGGTAACTGCACGTCTGGACGAAATGGAACAGATGAAACAGCGACAGCTGGAAAAACTGGAAACAATCTCCGGACTCTCCCAGGAAGCTGCAAAAGCACTGATTCTGCAGCGACTTGACGAACAGCTGACACACGAAAAAGCTGTAAAAATCACAGCTTACGAAGACCAGCTGAAAGAAGACAGTGAAGAACTGGCAAGAAACCTGCTGACACAGACAATTGCACGCTGTGCAGTAGATCATTCTGCAGACGCCGTAGTCAGCGTAGTACCGCTGCCAAGCGACGAAATGAAAGGCAGAATTATCGGTCGTGAAGGCCGTAACATCAGAGCACTGGAAACAGCTACAGGTGTAGATCTTATTATCGACGATACACCGGAAGCTATCACAATCTCCAGCTTTGACCCTGTACGCAGAGAAGTGGCAAGACAGACACTGGAAAAACTTATTTCCGATGGTCGTATCCACCCTGCAAGAATTGAAGAAACAGTTGAAAAAGCCCGTAAAGATGTGGAACTCACAATCAAAAAAGAAGGCGAAAGAGCTGTTATGGAAGCTGGCATCCATGGCCTGCATCCTGAACTGGTAAAACTCATCGGTAGACTGAAATACCGTACAAGCTACGGCCAGAATGTGCTGAAACACTCTCTGGAAGTTTGCTATCTGTCCGGTCTTATCGCCGGCGAACTGGGCATGGACGTAGCCCAGGCAAAACGCGCAGGCCTGTTGCACGATATCGGCAAAGGTCTGGACCACGAATACGAAGGTACTCACGTATCCATCGGCGTGGAAGTTGCTAAAAAATACAAAGAATCACCTGCTGTTATCCATGCTATCCAGGCACACCATAACGACGTAGAGCCACAGACTCCTCTGGCATTTATCGTAATGGCTGCAGACGCTATCAGTGCTGCACGTCCAGGCGCAAGAAGAGAAAATCTGGAAAACTACATCAAACGTCTGGAAAAACTGGAAGAAATTTCCAACAGCTTTGCAGGTGTTGAAAACAGCTATGCTGTACAGGCTGGCCGTGAAGTAAGAATCATGGTTAAACCTGAGGCAATCAACGATGATCAGATTGTTATTCTGGCTCGTGACATTGTTACAAAAATTGAAAATGAGCTGGATTACCCAGGTCAGATCAAAGTTAACGTTATCCGCGAAAGCCGCGCAGTTGACTACGCGAAATAATTCATATAGAGTTATGATGAAATTTCAGGGCACCCGTATGGGTGCCCTTTTTGTATTGTATTTTATGCTGTTTCCGTCTGCTGGAAAACACTATATAAAAAATATGTTAAAACAGCTAAAAATGCGCTTTATTTTTGTAAGGTAATTGCATTTAAATTTTATACTTTATATGTTAGAATGAAACTAATAATAAGCCCTGAAAAGGCAGAAAAGGTGGTTTTATCATATGACAGATTTTAAAGGTACAGCTCACAACCATGCAAAGGTTGGCGACATCGCAAAAACAGTTCTCATGCCAGGTGACCCACTGCGCGCTAAATGGATCGCAGAAACATTCCTGGAAGATCCAAAATGCTTCAACACTGTTCGTGGCATGCTGGGTTACACAGGTAAATACAAAGGTGTAGAAGTTTCTATCATGGGTTCCGGTATGGGTATTCCTTCTATCGGTATCTACTCCTACGAACTTTTCAAATTCTACGGCGTTGAAAACGTAGTAAGAATCGGTTCTGCAGGTGCTTTCAAACCAGAACTGAACCTGTTCGACGTAGTTATCGTTGAAAACGCTTACAGCCCATCATCCTACGCTAAAGAAGCATTCGGTTACACAGAAGACCTGCAGTGGCCAGCTCCAGAGCTGAACGCTAAACTGGTAGAAGCAGCTGACAAACTGGGCAAAAAATACTGGAAAGGTACAATCCAGTCTTCTGACAACTTCTACTCTGACTTCACAATCGACAGAGAACCAGCTCCATACGACCTGCTGTGTGCAGAAATGGAATCTTTCGGTCTGTTTGCAAATGCTCGTCATCTGGGCAAAAAAGCTGCATGTATCCTGACAATTTCCGACAGCATCGTAAACAAAACAGAAACTACACCTGAAGAAAGACAGACAGGTTTCGTAGAAATGATGGAAATCGCTCTGAACGCTGCTATCTCATTCTAATTGATTTGATATTTTATTATAAATTTTGAAAGGCGGAAAACTCCAATGGCTGAATTCAAAGGCACACCACACAACCACGCAAAATTAGGCGACATCGCAAAAACAGTTCTCATGCCAGGTGACCCACTGCGCGCTAAATACGTAGCAGAAACATTCCTAGAAGATCCAAAATGCTTCAACACTGTTCGCGGCATGCTGGGTTACACAGGTAAATATAAAGGTAAAGAAATCTCTATCATGGCTCATGGTATGGGTATTCCTTCTATCGGTATCTACTCTTACGAACTGTACAAATTCTACGATGTAGAAAACATCATCAGATTTGGTACAGCTGGCGCTTTCAAACCAGAAATGGATCTGTTTGACATTCTGCTGGTTGAACATGCATACTCCAAATCCACATACGCTAAAGCTGCATACGGCTACGAAGGCGATGTTATGGACCCATCTCCAGAACTGAACGAAGTTCTCGCTGCTACAGCTGAAGAGCTGGGCAAAAAATACTGGAAAGGTTACGTACATTCTTCCGATAACTTCTACTCTGACTTCACAATCGAAAGAGAACCAGTTCCATACGATCTGCTGGCTGCTGAAATGGAAGCATTTGCTCTGTTTGCAAACGCTCGTCATCTGGGCAAAAAAGCTGCATGTATCCTGACAATCTCTGACAGCATTGTTAACCATCTGGAAACAACACCAGAACAGAGACAGACTGGCTTCACAGAAATGATGGAAGTTGCTCTGAACGCAGCTATCAAACTGTAATAATTTGCTTTATGCATAAAACAAAAAAGACGCCTTACGGCGTCTTTTTTTAATGGTATAAGGATTACAGAATTTCTTTTCTGGTGATTGGTGTAGACAGAATAATCTGTGTACTTGTTTCACCCATTTTCTGGAATTTCATAATCAGTCTTTCAAGGTCACTGATTTCGAAAGCGTCCACTTTAATCATGTAGCTGTATTCACCTGTAACATGGTTACATTCAACTACCATTGGTTCGTTGCTTACCAGATTAATCAGTTTTTCTGTATCGCTAGGCTGTACAGAAACATTGATAATAGCATGAACAGTTCTACCCATTTTACGTGGATTGATGATGGCTGTATAGCCTTCAATAACGCCGTCTTTTTCCAGTCTTTTGATTCTTTCACTTACAGCAGGTGCTGTGAGAGAAATAGTCTGTGTAATTTCTTTCACTGTCATTCTGCCATTCTTCTGCAGCAGTTCAAGAATTTTTCTGTCTATAGCGTCCATTATAACTTCCCCCATAACATAAAATATAAAAAATAACTTAAAACCGATATTTTCCTATTTTATTTTATTTAAAATACGATTTACATTATATAATTATATTTACGCTTTGTAAAGTCAAAAGGGGAATTTCGTGAAAGTACACATTTTTTAATCGTTATCCTGCTGATAGCTTGTAAAAATATATAAAAACTTTCTGTCTACTTTACCTTTTACCGCTATACCTTCTGCAGTATACTCTTCGCTGTCCACTTTACCGTTCTCTCTGATGGTATTTATCAGGCCTGTCTGACTGTATGGCAGCAACAAATTAAGGTCAGCCATTCTTTCGCTGAGCTTGTCATCAATGGTTTTCAGCAACACATCCAGACCGTAGCCGCTTTTTGCACTGGTAAGTATACCACCGGCCGGAATGTACTCGCTGTGTTCTTTGTCAAATTTGTTATAAACTGTAATTACATTTTCCATTTCACAGCCAATCTGTGCCAGAACTTCTGTAGTAACCTGCAGTTGGATATCACGGTCATCGCTGGCAATATCACATACATTCAGAATAATATCTGCGTATCTGGCCTGTTCCAGTGTGGATTTGAAAGCCTCTACCAGTTTATGTGGCAAACGGGAAACAAAGCCTACAGTGTCTACCAGAATAACTGTCTGGCCGCTTGGCAGAACCAGTTTTCTGGCTGTAGGGTCAAGTGTGGCAAACAGCATATCTTTTTCAAAAATATCACTGCCTGTAAGAGCATTCAGCAGACTGGATTTCCCCACGTTTGTATAACCTGTCAGTGCTATGATAGGTACATCATTTTTCTTTCTCCGGGTATTCAGCAGGTCACGGCGTTTTTCCACCTGTGCCAGTTTCTGTTTGATAAGGTCAATTCTGCCCTGAATATAACGGCGGTCCAGCTCCAGTTTACTTTCACCGGCACCACGGCGGGCACCGCCACCGCCGCCACCGCCACCGCCCTGACGGGACATGGACACACCAACGCCGGAAAGACGAGGCAGACGGTATTTCAGCAGAGCCAGTTCTGTCTGCAGTTTACCTTCGCTGGTTGTGGCACGACGGGAAAAAATTTCCAAAATAAGCATAGTGCGGTCAATTACCTCTATACCCAGAAAATCTGAAATATTACGTATCTGGCTGCCTGTCAGTTCGCAGTCAAATACACACAGTTCAATATCATTTGCTTCTGCCAGCTGTCTGGCTTCTTCCAGTTTACCTTCACCCAGATAATATTTATTTTCCGGATTGTCGCGTTTCTGTACTATACTGAAAGCCACTTCCAGTTCAGCCGCCTCACACAGTGCAGCCAGTTCTTTCAGTGAATCTTCAATATTGTATTCGCCGGCATCTACTGCCGCCAACATGGTTTTTGTAAACATATAAATCCTGCTTTCTTATGAATAGTAGTATTTTCTGATAATATTTTTGCTGCAGACATATATTTCCAATTATCTGCAGAATACCTTGTTATACTCTGTATCATGAACTATTTCACCATAAATTCACTTTATTTTTTCACATTTATATGCTAAACTAGGGCATATAAAGGAGATGATATGAATGTTTTGTCCTAGATGCGGACGCACCGTAAATGAAACAGCCAATTTTTGTGGTGGTTGCGGTATGCCTGTGGCAGAAATCGCAAAATACCACAAAGAACTGATGGCAACACCAGTTATTACACCTGTACAGGAAGAAGCACCTGTAAAAACAGATGAACTCAACGACACTATCGCTCAGCTGGAATCACAGCTGATGGAAGAAGTTCCTGCACCTGTAACTGATTATACCACAGAAGTGGCAGAGGATACAATTACCAATGATGTAACTGTAACTGATTTTGTACAGCAGGAAATCACAGCTGAACAGCAGACACAGGAAAGCAACTACAGACCACAGTACAACTATACTGTGCCTGAACAAACCAGTTATATTCCACCGCAGCAGACAGCTGAACCTGCAAAGGCAGACCCTGCCCTGTCCACAGTGGACTTTATCTGGATGATACTTATTTCATCATTACCTGTAATAGGCTTTATCTATCTGCTGTACAGCGCATTTGCCGGCGATAATGCCAACAAACGTTCCTGGGCACGTGCCACACTGATTATCGGTCTTTTCGGTGTAGTACTGGCAGTGGTATTTGCTATGGGTATCACTATTGCACAGTTTGGATTCTGATAATAAAAACAAAAGAGGCGGATAGCGCCTCTTTTTTATTGCAATTTATTTTCTGCTGTCCAGATAAGCCTGCATGCCTGTCTGGTACAGGTTTTCGCCGTAGCTGTCGATAACCACTGTCAGCGGCATATCTTTCACTTCCAGACGACGGAGTGCTTCTGCACCAAGATCTTCGTATGCCACGATTTCAGAAGAAACCACACACTGGCTCAGCAGTGCACCAGCACCACCGATAGCACCAAAGTATACAGCACCATATTCTTTCATAGCACCGATAACTTCATCATTACGTTTACCCTTGCCTATCATACCTGTCAGACCGCATTCTTTAATCAGGTATGGTGAATATGCATCCATACGGTAGCTGGTTGTAGGACCGCAGGAACCCAGTGCCTGGCCTGGTTTTGCAGGTGTAGGACCTACAAAGTAGATAGTAGCATCTTTCAGGTCCACTGGCAGTTCTTCACCGTTTTTATGTGCTTCAACCAGTCTTTTATGGCCTGCATCACGGCTGGTATATATAACACCTGACAGCAGTACTTCGTCACCGCTGCGCAGTTCTCTTACTTTTTCTACAGTCAATGGTGTTGTGATATGTTTTTTCATAATTAAATCTCCTTTGACTTGTGTCTTGTAACGTGACAGTTGATGTTTACAGCACATGGCATACCTGCAATGTGTGTAGGCATAGCCAGTACGTTTACACCCAGGGCAGTTGTTCTGCCGCCGAAGCCCTGTGGGCCGATACCCAGCGCATTGATTTCTTCCAGCAGGTCTTTTTCCAGCTGTGCATAGAATGGGTCTGGGTTTTCTTCATCTACATTTTTCAGCAGTGCTTTTTTAGCCATAAGTGCAGCTTTATCAAATGTGCCACCGATACCTACACCTACTACAATAGGTGGGCATGGGTTAGGGCCTGCATTGCGCACTGTGTCCACAACAAATTTTTTCACGCCTTCAATACCATCTGCAGGCACCAGCATTTTGATAGCAGACATATTTTCACTGCCGAAGCCTTTTGGCGCTACTGTGATTTTCAGACCGTCACCTTTTACGATTTCATAGTAAATCATAGCAGGTGTATTGTCGCCTGTATTTACACGGCGCAGTGGGTCAGCCACACAGCTTTTGCGCAGATAACCATCTGCATAGCCCTGACGTACGCCTTCATTGATAGCATCTTCAATGCTGCCTTCTACGTATACTTCCTGACCGATTTCAATAAATACACATGCCAGACCTGTATCCTGACAGATAGCTACCTGATTTTTAGCCGCAATCTGATAGTTGTCAATCAGAAGCTGCAGTGTATTTTTTGCAGGCAGATAATCTTCAGCTTCAATAGCCAGGTCAATGGCACCGCAAACATCCTTTGGCAGGTTGATATTGGCATCAATACATAATTCTCTGACTACTTTTGTGATTTCTTCCCCTTTGATTACTCTCATAGGAATATCCTTTCCGAATAAATATTTTTCTGTAATTTTCTTACTTATATTAAGCTTTAATTTTATTGTAATAATTAAAAAACAAGGTGTCAAGTTATTTCGCTTTTATTAGACATTTACATAAAAAAGGTGTATAATATATATGCAATTTTATTAAAGGATTGTATTTTACAGAAATATAAAATTTTTATATACAAGAGGTACCAAATGAAAATCGACATTCTCCGCACTCTTATCGATGCAGTTATGAGCCGTGACAACGGCAGAGATTACACAATCATAGCTATCGATGGCCCAAGTGCCACAGGCAAAACTTCATTTTGCGAACTGATAGCTGACAGATACAAGTGCGAAATTTTCCATATGGACGACTTTTTCCTGACAGAAGAAGAAAAAACAGAAGAAAGACTGTCTGTGCCTGGTAACAACGTGGCATGGGAAAGATTCAGAGCTGAAGTTCTGGAAAAGCTGGAAGCTGGCGAGCCTTTCAAATACCAGAAATACAACTGCCGCACAAAAGAATTCTATCCAAGCAGAACTGTAAGAAAGAAAAAGCTGTACGTAGTGGAAGGCGTTTACTCACATCATCCTGAACTGGAAAAATTCTACGACTACAAAATGTTCTTTGACGTAACAAAAAACACACAGAAAGAACGTATTCTTAAACGTGAAAGCGAAAGAAAAGCACAGCTTTATTTCAACGAATGGATTCCAATGGAAGATAAATATTTTGAAGCATATAACATTCGTGCAAAAGCAAACTTTGTTTTTGACTCTTCAAAAGCATTCTGATAAAACTGCATACAAAAAACCACGGTTAAACAACCGTGGTTTTATTTTTGTTATTATGTATTATTCTGCCATGGCATAGTTCAGTGCAGCCAATGCATGCAGCTCTGTAGAGTCAAATACAGGTACAGGACTGTCTTTCTGTTTTATCAGCATCTGGATTTCTGTACAACCCAGAATAACACCCTGCGCACCCTGTTCTTTCAGTTCACTGATTACATTTACGAAATAATCTCTGGAAGAATCTTTTATAATATTGAAAGTAAGTTCTTCTTCAATAACACGCATGATTTCATCCATCTGCTGTGGCTGTGGCACCAGAGTATCTATACCGTAGTCATCTTTCAGCTTTTTGATGTAGAAAGGCTGTGTCATAGTGAAAGTAGTGCCCAGCAGTGCCACTTTATTTATGCCCTCATCTTTGATAGCCTGACCTGTAGCATCAACTATATGAATCATAGGAACATTCACATTCGCCTGAATTTTATCAAAAACAGTGTGCATTGTGTTTGTACACATAACGATTACATCACTGCCTGCTTTTTCCAGTGACTGTGCTATTTCGATAAACTCTTCTGCAAGGGTATCCAGCTGACCTGATGTAACCAGATTATACTTTCTTTCCAGGTCTGTGGAGAAAATAATTGATTCTACTGTAGATTTATTGCCCAGACGGTTATTGGATTCTTCGTTGATTATTTTGTAGTAGTCAACTGTTGACTGCCAGCTGAGACCACCGATAAGCCCTACTTTTTTCATAAAACGCTCCTTGTTTATATGTTTATATATTTTTATGATAACACCGAAACCGCCTGTTTTCAACTTGAAAATACCAGTCCTCAGATATATACTGGAAATATAACGACAAAAGAGGTATTACTATGGCTAAAATAACTGCACTGGGCGAAGTGCTCATAGATTTTTCACCCGTAACCACCGACAGTGCTGGTTACCCTACAATGAAAGCCAATCCCGGTGGTGCACCGATGAATTTTCTGGCTGCAGTAGTAAAATACGGCCACAGCGGCAGTATGATAGGCAAAGTAGGCAACGACGCTTTCGGTCATCTGCTGCTGAACACACTGAATGACTGCGGCATAGACACTACCGGCATGGTAACTGATGATAACAGTTTCACCACTCTGGCTTTTGTTACACTGGATGACAAGGGTGACAGACGGTTTTCATTTGCCCGAAAACCAGGCGCTGACACACAGCTGAAATATGAAGAAATAAATCTGCCACTGATAGAAAACAGTGATGTATTCCACTTTGGCACATTGAGTCTTACCCATCAGCCTGCAAAAAATGCAACTATAAAAGCCGTGGAACTGGCGAAAGAAAAAGGTCTGATTATAAGTTACGACCCTAACCTGCGTCTCAGCCTGTGGGACAGCGCTGACAGCGCAAAACAGGCCATTCTTCTGGGTATGAAATACGCTGACATAGTTAAGATAAGTGACGAGGAAGTGGACTTTCTGTGGGGCTGTGGCTGTGAAGAAGGCGCAGAGAAAATACTGTCAGAATACGGACCTCAGCTGGTATATGTAACACTGGGCCGGAATGGTTGCTACTATGCCACAAAAGAACACAAAGGCTATATAACAAATCCACAGGGGATAAAGCCTGTCGACACAACCGGTGCCGGTGATATTTTTGGTGGCAGTGCCATGAGTCAGATGCTGAAAACTGGTAAAAAACCTGCCCGGCTGACCAGAAACGAACTGGAAGCAATCTGCCATTATGCTGTGTGCGCAGCCGCCCTGTCCACCGAAAAAACCGGTGGTTTTACAAGTATACCTGACGAAGCGAGTGTACTGCGGCTGATGAGAGAAAGTTTTTAACATAATAGCCTGAACCTGTTGAAAATAAAAACCACGCATCTGCGTGGTTTTATTTTTTATTCAGTTATTTCTGTCATACCAGCAGTGCGGATAACGTTCATGGCAGTCCGGGCTTCTTCCCGTGTATTATAACGGGCCACAGTCTTTTTGCCGCCATCAGCCATACGGGCATAGATGTAATATTTACTGCCAACCTGTTCAGTATAAAATCCGTCCACCTGCTGTGGGCGTGCTTTATGGGCATCGGTTGCTTTCAAAAGAAATTTCCACATAATATCACCTATTTGATTTTCAGGTAGCGTTTTACTCTGTAATCCACATAAGTAAAACAGCCAAGGAACATTTTCCACTCTACCCACAGGTAGTTTGGCAGGTTTTTCAGACGGAATTTCGGTCTTATAATATCATCTTTCATTCTGAAAGCATTCTTTGTACCTTCTATAAGCTCTTTATCAAAACCATTATGACGGTACATCAGGTATTTAGGCAGGAAACCCAGCATGATAAAAGGCAGATTCAGCAACAGCATAAGCGGTGGCTGGTTTTTGTACAGCAACAGTGCTGTATTCTGGCCGGATTTCAGTGCCTTGAAGGAATTGTATCTGCCGCCTGTAGTAGCGGAACAGATATGATAGCATCTTGCTTTAGGATTGAAAATATTTTTATAACCCCGGTTATTTGCGCGCCAGCCCAGATCCACATCTTCACCATAGGCAAAGAATGCTTCTTCGAAATAGCCTATTTCATCCAGTATACTTCTTCTGTAAAGGGCGGCACCACCGCATGCAGAAAAAATTCTTTCCTGTTTCTGATATCTTTTCCAGTACAGGCCGTCACCGCGTTTACATGTCCAGCCAAACAGCGGCACATAGTCGCCTGCATCGTCAGCCAGTTCACGGTTAAAGTGCTGAATCATCAGACTGCCTACAGAAAAAATCTGTGGGTCAGAGTCAGCCACACGTACCAGTTCCTGCAGCCAGTCAGGTTCTGCAAAAGCATCGTTATTGAACATAACCACATACTCTGCCTGACTCATTCTGATACCCTGATTTACAGCCGGTGCAAAACCCAGGTTTTCTTCGTTTACAATCACACGCAGATTTTTAAAGCGTGTGGCACATTCTTCTATGATAGCCATAGAGTTGTCTGTGCTGGCATTTTCTATAACAATAATTTCGTACTCATCGTCAAAATTCTGGTTGATACAGCTGTCTATACAGTCTTTCAGCCATTTTTCACCGTTGAGGTTAGGAAAAATAATACTTGCTTTCATGGTTACCTCTTATATAAATAGAGTTTCTTATCTTAATTATTATAGAGTATATACACCTAATCGTCAAATACTTTAATAAACAATAAAAAAGCCGTCATAAGACGGCTTTTTAAGGAAACGATTTAATTATGCTTTGTAAGCGATAGCTTCGATTTCCAGTTTAGCGCCACGTGGTACTGCAGCAACCTGGAAAGCAGAACGAGCTGGGTATGCACCTTCAAAGAATGTGCCGTAAACTTCGTTCATAGCAGCGAAATCTGCGATGTCAGCCAGCAGAACTGTTGTTTTAACAACGTCAGCCATTGTGTAACCTTCAGATTCCAGAATGTTTTTGATGTTTGTCAGGGACTGTCTTGCCTGATCTTTGATATCTTCTGATGGGAAGTTACCTGTTGCTGGGTCGATTGGGAGCTGACCAGAAACGTAGATTGTTTTTTCTGTTTTAATAGCCTGTGAGTATGGGCCGATAGCTGCTGGAGCTTTTTCGCTGAAAACTACTTTTTTCATGTTTATCATATCCTTTCGTTTTTAAACACACTTGTAAACAAGTGTTTCTTTACTGTATAAGTATATCATTTTTACTGGAATTTTTCAATAGCATAGATAAATATAAACAAAAAAGGACTCCGCAAAAGCGGAGTCCAATTTTTTAGTGATTTACAAATATCGATTATTCGGTTAAGAATTAGTCGAGGTCGTAAGAAACTGTCATATGAATTTTGCCAGCTTTTTTCATGGATGTTGCGTAAACATAAGCAACTACACATGTGATAGCGTTGATAGCAACAACAGCAAATGTTGTACCGGAAACGTTCATGTAGAACTGTACCAGTGTGATTGCGATAGAAGCAAGCAGACAGAATTTAAATACGCCGTCGGAAACGTGGAATGGGGATTTTGCCCACTGTTCTGGGAACAGTTTTGGCAGTTTCATGATACCCCAGATCAGAACAACGTTCTGTACGTTACCGATGATCAGAACCAGCTGGCCCAGAGAAGAAACGTCCAGACCGAACAGGATAGCAGCCATGTTGATTACGTAGAAGATTGTCAGCAGAGTTGCTGGGATACCGTATTTGTTCAGTTTACCCAGGGAAGCTGGCAGCCAACCGTCTTCGATAGCCTGCAGCAGAGGTTTTGTAACCCAACCCAGGGAAGCGTTCAGTGTTGTACCAAGAGCGAAACAAGCACCGCCGATAACGAAGATGTAGTAAGCCCATGTTGGCATAACAGCTTTAGCGATAACAGACAGGTTACCTGCAGCCATAACTTCTTCAGCTGGCAGGATACCACCGATACATGTAGCCAGCAGAGCGTACAGGATTGCAACGCCAACTGTGGAAACAACGATTACGAATGGAATGTCTTTCTGTGGGTTGATAGCTTCAGCAGAGAAGTTAACGATGATTGTAGCACCACCTGTAGCGAATGTCAGGAAGGATGCAGCCTGCAGCAGACCTGTAACGCCGTTGGAGATCAGTGGTGTGCCATCGAAACCTGGAGTTGTGAAGTAACCTGCCCAGTGTACTCTTGGCAGACCGAATGCTGTGAACATCAGCAGAGCAACAACCAGAACGTAGAACATGTAGTCCTGTACTTTAGCGATTTTTTCTGTACCGAACAGGTTCAGTACGTAGAATGCTGTAAATACAACTGCGGAAACGATGATATCTTTACCCTGCAGAGCTGGAATCAGGGACAGCAGGTAAGATGTCAGACCGATAGCGTACATAGCCATGGAGCAGTTAGAAATGAGGTAAGTAATTGTGTAGAAACCTGAGAATGTTTCGCCAACGAACAGAGCAGCCTGTGAGTACATACCACCACGCAGACGAACTACGGATGAGTAGAATACTGTTGGGATAGCACCGAAAACAGTAAAGATAGCAGCAATAACGAAAGCGATGTTAACTGAACGACCAGTCATACCGAGAGCGGAAATGGACATAACCATAACACCAGCACCGATGATCTGACCAACAGCCATAGACATCAGGTTACCACGAGTAAGAACCTTTTTAAGGTCTTTTGTAGAAGTAGCCATAAGTGTTTTCTCCTTGTTAAAGTGAAAATATAATAAATTTTTATAAAAAGGGGGCGTAAATCACCAAAGGCCCGCCTCTTTTGTACATCTAATTTTACGATATCTGTTCATAATTTGTCAATAAATTTAATATTTATTTAATTAAATATAGCAAATATAACTATTTTCTTGTCACCTTTTTGTTATTATGCACAAAAATATATGTTTTTTTGATTTCCTTACAAATACACTTGTACACAACAATTCCACTATTGTTAAAAAAATATTTAACTTTTTCACACTTTGGCCCATTTGTCCATTTTTTAGACACTGGCAACTCAACGGATAATAAAAAAACGCATAAAAAATCCAGCAGCTGACACTTTTTATTTTACATCATGGGCCCCAGTATCCTGAAAAAAATCTGGCACAATCTCCTCCCAAACGATGTATTCTTCACATCTTCCCCTGTCACTTTATGACTGCTGGCAAACATTTCTACAAAATCTGTCTTTACATTATTTATTATACTGCCACCATAAAAACTGCAGCAGTTTTCAAAATTAAGATACAGAGAACGGTAATCTGTATTAGCCCCGCCCACTATTGCATGGATATCATCACTCACATACATTTTCGCATGTACAAAACCGGGAGTGTATTCGTATATTTTCACCCCAGCCGCCAGCAATGTTTTGTAATAACTCTGTGTAGCATAATACACATACCATTTATCCGGAATACCCGGCACCACTATACACACATCTACCCCGCTCTGTGCCGCCATTGTCAGGGCTGTCAGCATTTCATTATCTATAACCAGATAAGGCGTAGCTATATAAACATATTTCTGTCCGCTGTTGATTATATTCAGATAGGCATTGGCACAAACATTGTTTTTATCTATGGGCGTGTCAGTATACGGCTGGACTATACCATCTGTATCCTTATTATATAAAGGCTTATAATTACTGTAATCCACTTTTTTACCACTTGTGTATTCCCACGTCTGCAGAAAAGTGGCAGTGAGACTCCATACTGCCCGCCCTTCCAGACGGAAACCGGTATCTTTCCACACCCCGAATCTTTCGGTGTAATTTATATATTCATCGGCTATATTGATGCCGCCGCTGTAGCCGACAGTCGAATCAATCACCGCAATCTTCCTGTGGTCACGGTGATTCAGCATAAGATAATCACCTATATGCCGGCTGATTTTTACATCATTGAAAACGCATACCTGTATTCCGTATTTTTTCAACATTTTAATGTATTCCTGTGGAAAATTTGCTATACAGCCCCATCCGTCGTATATAACACGCACATCCACACCCCGGGCAACCTTTTCTATCAGTATCTGCAGAATACTGTCCCACATATATCCCTGATCAATAATAAAATACTGCAGAAATATACTTCTTTCTGCTTTTTTCATATCTGACAGCAGGTCGGTAAAATATTTTTCCCCGGTTTTGTAATATTTTACCGATGTATTTTTATATGGTGGTGCCGTCGCCACATTTTGCAGATATTTCATCTGTCTGGCCAGATTCCGGTTTGTTTCAGCTGTCTGTTCTATCAATACGTCATCGCGGTGCATCATTTCACCGCTGCGTGTCATTATATCCGCCATATATCTGCGCTGACCCGGTGTCATCTTTGTATCGCCCCACAGCGCATAAAACACGGCACCTGACACGGGCAATATAACCATAATAATAAGCCATGATATTTTATAAGCAGGGTTCATATCATCACGTTCAAACAAATACACCATTATCAGCACACTGAAAACCATCATCAGCATATACACTACCGTACCGGCTGTATAAAACCTGACAGTAATGGCCATGAAAAAGCCTATCTGAAAAAACGCCCGTAGAATCACCAAAAACTTTCGGCTGAATATGAATCTTTTCAGTTTCTGCATACCGCCCTCCCAATACTATACACGAATATTCTGGTTTATACAGGCAGGATTAATACATAAAAAAAGAAAAATGCACCTGTATAAACAGATGCATTATATTATTCTTTATTCTATTACAGAAACAACAACTGACTGAACTGTAATATCTTTCACAGGTCTGTCGGATTCATTTGTTTCTGCACGGCTGATTTTGTAGGCCACATTCAGACCATCATAAATCTGTCCGAATACAGTGTAACGGTAGTCAAGCCGTGGCATACCGCCCGCTTCTTTATAAGCAGAAACCACTTCAGCGTCCCAGCCAGCTGCTTCCATCCGTGCCACTGTGGCATCATCCATTTTACCCAGCGGTGCTGTCACAAAGTAAAACTGACTGCCGTTAGTGTCAGCGCCATGGTTAGCCATAGCCAGCGCGCCATTGTAATGATGGAGAAAGTCGGAAAATTCATCCTCAAACTCCAGCCCCCAACAGCTGGTACCACCGCCAGGAGTGCCATCAGGTGAACCACCCTGTATAATAAAATCAGCAATAACTCTGTGGAAAACAGTGTTGTCATAATATCCGTTTTCTGCCAGGGAAACAAAGTTCTGTACCGCTTTTGGTGCATATTCAGGAAACAAAACCACCTTTATTTCACCTTCACTGGTAGTGATGGTGACCACTGTATCGCCGGACTGTGGCTGCTGCAGTTGAATTTCACTGGTTTTTACATTCAGTTTCTCACTGCCCAGACTAACGCCGCCACTACAAGCTGTCATAAATACCGTACATATAACTGTCAGTAATAAAGTTTTCAGTGTTTTTTTCATATATCTCTCCGGATTCTCATATAATATCTATATATTTTACCACAAAATCTGCAAAATCAATACCTATTTCACAGATTTTATAAGTTTACACAAAAATTTTATATCTTTGTGTGTATTTTGGAAAATCATTCCTATTATGTTGACTTACACCGGCAAAATAGTGTAATATATGGGTAAGAAAAACGAAGGAGGTAACTTCCCATGCAGGATAAAGATCTGGAATTAATGCCTACAGTCGAAGACGAAGAATACTCCCCTACTATTATCACTCTGACAGATGAAAACGGCGAAAGCTTCATGTTTGAAGTAGTTGATGAAATCGAACATAACGAAGAAGTATATCTCGCTGTAGTAGAATATTTTGAGGACCCACAGAAAGCTCTGGAAGCCGAACCAACACTGATTATTTTCCGTGTAGGCGAAGACGAAGTAGATGGTCTCGAAACTTTTGACATCGTTGATGACGATGAAGAGTACTTTGTAGTAGCTGGCATCTTTGAAGAACGTCTCAGCAAATTTTACGACATCGAAGAATAAATAAATCAGAAAACTACATAATAATGGTTATAAACCTGTCTTGTGCGAAAACATGCAGTCATTTTTAATCCTACACTTATATTAAAAGGCGGTCTCCGTTTAATACCGGGATGCAGACCTCCCCCACTGGGGAAGAAGGGAGCTCGAAGGTGTCAACCAGACATAGCCACCCTGTTTTTTACAAAACGGGTTCTAATATGGCTGTGTGCGGCTTGACGGGTTTATATATATTAACAGCAAGGCGTAACGTAAGTTACGCTTTTATTTTATAAAAACATACAGAACAGGCATACGAGGTAACCATGGCTTTTAACGAAAGAACACTGATGACAATAGAACAGGACAAGTACGACCGAATTACATCCAGCCATATAGTGCTGGTGGGCGTAGGTGGCGTAGGTGGCGCTGTGTTTGAATGTCTGGTGCGTTTTGGTGTGAAAAAAATCACCATAATAGATTTTGATACAGTGGATGAAACAAATCTGAACAGACAGATTATCTCCACTGCAGCTGCTGTGGGCAGAATCAAAACAGATGTAGCCAAAGAACGAGGCCTGTCCATAAACCCTGACTGCGAAATAAACGCATATAATATGTTTATCGAAAAAGATAATCTGAACCTGATAGCTGAACTGAAACCTGACTATGTGGTAGACGCCATAGACAGCGTGAAGAGCAAACTGGACCTGATACAGTTCTGCCATGAACAGGGTATAAAAATTATATCTGCCATGGGCACAGGTAACCGTTTTGCAGTGGACGGATTTGTAATAGACACCGTGGAAAACACAGCTGGTAACGGCTGTGGCCTGTCCCGCGTAATGCGACAGGAACTGAGAAAAAGAGGCATCAGCGGCCACATCAGTCTTTTCAACAAATACCCACCACGGACAAAAGCTGTAAATTCTTCCAACGGCCGCCATGCACCGGGCAGCACAGTATTTGCACCTAATCTGGCCGGTATAATGATAGCACAATATGTGTGCGATGAACTGGGTAAATAATAAAAAATAACTCCGGGATGTTTTCATCCCGGAGTATTGTTTTTTATTCAGGCTTTATCCTGTAAATCAGGAATTAAGCATTTTCCAGCAGAGACTGGAATTTTTCTTCGTCAGGTGTGTATGTAAGTGTTTCTGGCAGTGTGAACAGCAGTGGCAGACGGATAACCAGTTCAGCAACAATGTAGATGATGAACAGCCAGTGTGGACCAACGTTGTCATAGATAAGACCTGCAACAGCAGCAACAGCAGCAGCAATCAGGGAACCGATCATGCCGTTAGCACCAGCCCAGCGGCCCAGTGCCCAGTGTGGTACCAGTTCGTTCTGTACAGAACCGGAAACAACCATGGAAATTTCCTGGAAGCCTGCAAGGATACCAACAACGTACAGCATAACTGTATTTTTAGTAGCCAGCAGAATTGCAAGACCTGCTACATACAGACCGATTGTTGTAGCCAGTACTTTTTTACGGCCGTATTTGTCAGCTGCGATACCTACGAAGTAACCGCATGTAAGAGCTGTAAGAGCTGTACATGTTGTCATCATAGCCAGTTCAGATGTGGATGCACCTTTTACTTCAGCTGCATACAGCTGGAGGAATGGGATAATCATAGCTGTTGGCATACGGTTAACACCCTGCATGATAATCCATTTAGCACAGCTTTTGTCTGCTCTCATCATGTCGATAGCGTCTTTAAGAGCATTACGTTTTACTCTTTTTGCGCCGCCCAGGTGACTTACATCCAGTTTGAAGATGATCAGCAGCATGGACAGAACTGTAAGAATGATACAGAACATGAACAGAGGACGGATAGAGTTAGGGTCTGTTGGGGATGTACCTTCTGGAACGTTCATAACGTTTACCAGGTACCAGCCAGCAAATGCAGGACCGATCATACCCAGAGCACCAGCAGCGAATGTTTCGCAAACCAGCATACCTTTAGCACGGTCACAGGACTGCAGACAGTTACCACAGATGTTGGAACAGGACTGGCCACCCAGTGTAGAACCCATTGTGTGCAGGAACATACCCAGTGCAGCTACCTGCCATACAGGTGCGCCCCACAGAGCAATATAACCACCCAGCAGAACAGCGATACCGAACAGGTACATTTTTTTAGGACCATTACGGTCAATGTGCTGACCAAGGAATGGTGCCATAAGTGCGGACACGATCATACCAAGGCTGGTTACGTAACCGATCTGTGCTTTTGTAGCACCCATCAGAACGATGTACAGTGACAGATATGGCAGAACTGCTTTATAGCCCAGACGTTCCATGGATGTACGGTAAACTGTTGTTTTCCATGCAGGCTGCTGAGCTTTCCAGAAAGTAAAAATATTCAGTGAATTCTGATTAGTTTCTTTAGAAGCCATTTTAACTTTTTCTCCTTTCAAAATACAACGCCCACAAGGGGCGCTAAAGATTGTTTATCAAAATAATCCACTTTCTATTCTAGTACTCTTTACATATATTGTCAATCTATTTTGTTAACATAAAAACAACCCGACCAAGCTGTCGGGTTGTACGATTATCACAAATCCTTGTTTTTATATATGTTTATAGACAAAATTACCGACAAAACGTATACTGCTGCCACCACAGCAACAATTATAACCGGCATTTTTGCAGCGTTTGCATCCATGAAGTCTATCGCCGCAGAAAGGTCGATAAAATTCAGTTTTGACATTGCAGTTATACCCAGCCATGGCACCAGAATAGCTGTCATCATAATAATGCGGGATTTTTCACTGCCGAATTTATATATTATCGGCATAAGCACTGCCTGATACAGGGCACTCAGCGCCAACATAATAAAGATGTTTGCCAGAGTTTCTTCTGCAGGCATTACTTTCCCTGCCAGCATAATAATACCGGCTACTACAGATGATATGGCTGACAGTATTAAAGACAGCATGTATTTTGCCATCACTATTTCCCGGCGGCTGACAGGCATAGTGTTTGCCACTCTGTCCCAGCGGCTGCGCTCGTCATAGGCAAGAGCGTTTATAGGCAGTACTGTGGAACACACAAATACTATAGCCAGCAACAGTCCTGTCTGATTTTCAGCCAGAGCCATCCAGCTGTAAAATGCAAATATAAAAATATATATTCTGAGCACATCTTTCAGTACGAACAGATCTTTCAGTATAAGTCCTTTCATTGTCTGTCCTCCTTGATGTAATACAGCATTATATCTTCTATGTTGGCTTTGTCCACAATATAGCCTTCCGGTACTTTGTCTCTCCACACCAGTGCATCTGTGCCGAAAGAATTGCCTCTGGCAGAAATAACCGCAGATTTATCAATGCGGTCAAATTCACTGTTTGTGCAATGGAGTATACCATAATACTGTGTAAGGACATCTTTTTCATCAGAAAACACCACTTTACCATCACGGATAAAAGTAATGTAATCACATACTTTTTCCAGGTCAGAAATAATATGGCTGGAAATCAGCACGCTGTTTTCTTCATCCTGAACAAAATCCAGCAACATATCCAGAATTTCGTCACGCACTACCGGGTCCAGACCACCGGTAGGTTCGTCCATTATAAGAACTTTTGCCCCATGGCACATGGCAGTGGCTATGGACAGTTTCATTTTCATACCTTTTGAGTATTTCATCACCTTGTCTTTTGGGGGCAAGTGATATTTTTCACACATTGCTGTGAATTTTTCGCTTTCCCAGTTTGAATATATGTGCTTCATAAACTTGTTTATCTGTACATAATTCAGTGTTTCAGGAAAATTGCATTCATCCAGTACCACACCTATCTGTTCTTTTTCCTTTTTGCTTTTTTCTGCCATAGGTGTGCCGTTTATAAGACAGGTACCGCTGTCGGCCTTTACCAGTCCCAGCAGTATGCCAATGGAGGTAGATTTACCCCGGCCATTAGCCCCTATTAACCCCATTATATACCCCTTTGGCAGTGAAAAGCTCACATTGTCCAGACGGAAAGAAGGGTAATTTTTACATAGATTTTTTATCTCTATGGCCTTTTCCATATTATTCTCCTTTATATATCATATCCAACATGGCATGCAGGTCAGATATTTCAACGTTGCATATTTTTGCTTTTTCCAGCGCCAGTGCAAGCGCATCTTCCATTTCTTTCAGATGTGCTTCACGCAGAAAATCCAGATTCTTTGGTGCCACATAGCACCCCTTACCCGCCACAGTGCGGATAAAACCACCTTTTTCCAGTTCCTCATAAGCGCGTTTGGTGGTTATCATACTTATTCTCAGCTCTTTGGCCAGCCGGCGCATGGATGGCAGGGCGTCCCCTTCCTGTAATTCGCCGCTGATTATGGCTGATTTTATCCGGTTTTCTATCTGTGTATAGATAGGATCCCGGCTCCGGTTAGAAATAATTATATTCATATAGTACCCCTGCAGATTCTACTGTATATATCCAATATACACAGTAGATACAGTAATGTCAATATAATTTTAAAAAATTACCAAAAACACTACTATAATGACACTTTTTATGATAGAATATAATTAAATATGCAGTAAACAGTTTTACTTATATATTATGGAGATTATTATGAATATTCTTACAGGTAAAAAGAACATACATTTTGTAGGTATCGGCGGCAGCGGTATGTACCCTATCGTACAGATTCTGGCTGGCCGTGGCTACACCATCACAGGCAGTGATGTAAACGAAGGCGATATCATCAACTATGAAAGAGCCATGGGTATAAAAGTAACTATCCCACACAGTGCAGAAGCTGTGGAAGGCGCTGACCTGGTGGTTTACTCTGCAGCTATTTTCAAAGATAACTGCGAACTGGCCAGAGCAAAAGAACTGGGTATCCCTTGCGTGGAAAGAAGCGTAATGCTGGGGGAAGTAAGCAGATTTTTCGAAAAATCAATCTGTGTAAGTGGTACTCACGGCAAAACAACAACTACCAGCCTTATCAGCCAGATTATGATTATGGCAGGCAAAGACCCTGCATGTGTAATCGGCGGTAAACTGCCACTTATCAATGGCTATGGCCGTGACGGTAAAGGTGAAAACGTGGTTATCGAAAGCTGTGAATACAGCTACACTTTCCTGGAACTGACACCATATCTGGCTATCGTGCTGAACATTGACCATGACCATCTGGAATTTTTCAAAACTTTTGAAAACCTGCAGAACACATTTAAACGTTTTACAGACCTGGCAACAGGCGCAGTAGTAATCAATGGTGATGATGCAAACACAACAAGCGTAATCAAAGATATGCACGTACCTGTAGTTACATTCGGTCTGGAAGAAGGCAGAGACTACCGTGGTGTAAACGTAAGAAAAGAACATCAGAGTTTCTATTCCTACGACGTGGAATACAAAGGTGAAATCATTTCCACAATCCACCTTTCCATTCCTGGCAAACACAACGTTTACAACTCTCTGGCAGCATTCGCAGCATGCCACATGAGCGGTGTGGATGTGGCCGATATAGAAAAAGCTACACATGCATTTGGCGGTGCGGGCAGAAGATTCGAAATTCTGGGTACAGTAAACGGCGTAACAATCGCAGATGACTACGCACATCACCCTGAAGAAATCACAGCTACACTGAATGCGGCAAATGATATGGGATTCAAACGTGTATGGGCAGTTTTCCAGCCATTCACTTATTCCAGAACAAAAATGCTGCTGAACGATTTCGCCACTTCCCTGCAGCTGGCAGATAAAGTGGTTATGACAGAAATCATGGGCAGCCGTGAAGTAAATACAATCGGCATTTACACTAAAGACCTGGCAGAACTGATCCCAGGCAGTGTATGGTACGAAGGATTTGACGGTGTGGTAAAACACTGTAAAGAAAACGTACAGCCTGGTGACCTGGTAATTACACTGGGTTGCGGTGATATCTACAAAGCAGCAAAAATGATGGTAAAAGAATTTGAAGATATAAACAAATAAAACACACAAAAAGCCACCCCGATGGGGTGGCTTTTTGCTGTATCGAGAAAACTATAATGCTACAGTTTATTATGCTATGAATGGAGTCAGTACCACAAAGGCACACATCAAAAAACCTGCTGACCTTCTGATAAACAGTTTCATAAAAACGCTCCTTTTTATTCTGTAAAAAACGGTGGTTTACTTTCGTTGTTTATAGTTTACAACAGCATTTTCCCCTTTGCAATACGTTGCAAAGAAAGTTTACCGGATGTTTAAAAAAGGTTAATAATATTCAGAAACCGTTAATTATGTCTTAATGGTATGTTCACAAACAGTATCCACCCCATAAAGAAAAGACCACCGTTTTCAGGTGGTCTTTTATATTTATCAGTCATTTTCAGTTGTGTTATCGCTCCGGTACAGCAGACCGCATACCAGACTGGTCAGCGGAATAGTCAGCAGGATACCCAGACTGCCTGCTACCGCCTGTAACAGTTCCACCAGAATCATTTCTGTATTGAACAGAAGCAGAGGAGATGCACTGTTATATGCCGCCAGCAGCAATGTAACGGACAATGATGAACCTATATAGGCCAGTATAAGGGTATTGGCCATGGTGCCCATGATGTCACGGCCGATAACCATACCACTGCGGGTCAGCTGACGGGAAGTCATTCCGCCGGCCTGTTCTTTCATTTCAGCCAGTGATGATGAAAGGGACATGGAAACGTCCATAATAGCACCCACAGCACCCAGAATGATTGCCGCAAACACAACCGCTTTCAGGTCGATAGGGTTTTCGTTATTAAGAAACAGCAGATACATGGAGTCTTCTGATGTAAGACCGGTCAGATGGGAAATCTTTGTAGTGATTACAGTTATTATACCTGCCATGCACACGCCTGATGTACAGCCTATCATAGCCGCCAGACTTTTTCTGGAGAAACCGCTGATAATCAGTAGTGTCATAATAATGATATATATACATGTGGATATTGCCCAGCTGTAAATGTTGCCCCCGTTAAGTACTGCCGGAATAAATACAAAGAAAATAGACAGCACGGTGAACACCAGTGATACCAGAGTATTGATACCATTACGTCTGCCCAGCACCAGTAACAATATACAGAACAGCACCATCAGAAGTAACAGAAAATCTATTCTGTGATATTCGGCAAACATATATTTTACGTTTTCCACATTGTGGTTCTGATTGAGATAAACCACTATTTTATCGCCCGGTTCCACCACTTTCTGGTCTATAGCATACATGGCATCAATGGACTGTATTGCAGTAAACTCTGTACCTTTGCGATAACCGGTGGTAAACTCCGCCTCAAAAAGGATGATTTTATCATCAGTTTCATAGCCATCGTAAACTATTTTCTGATACTCAGGGTCTATAACCTGTATTACCCTTGCTTTCTGTGGTGTACCTGTTTCGTAATTCAGTGAATAGTCCACCTTATTCGCATTTGCAGCTTTATTTCCAAGAATAATGTAAACAGCCGAAAAAATAATCGTAAGAATATAGATTATACTTTCTCTTTTTTTCATATTCCTCTCCCTTATTCATAATATAAAAATTATTATACCATTTTTTCAGCCTGTTGTGTTAATTGATAATGAATTTTCTGTCATTTTATTTTTCGCAAATAAAAAAGGGCTATGCAGCCCTTTTTATTATTCTTCTGTAACTTTCAGTTTTGCTGTGTTTGTATCCATAACAAAGATGAATGCCAGAGCAATAACTGTACCCACAATACCGATGATATGGTTTGTGTTGGCAGCCAGTACAGGTGTCAGCAGTGTAACCAGTACAGGTGTGCCGAAAGATGTGAGGGTGTTGTACAGGCTGATAAAGCCTACATTTGCACCGGCGTTTGCATTACCGAACATATCTGTGATAAATGGTGAAATCAGCATTGTCCAGCCGGAGTATGTGAATACCAGTGCAGAGTATACGCCCAGCAGCATAATGCCTGTAGCTTTCATCAGCATTACAGAGAACACCAGTGTACAGATTGTAAAGATAATAGCACTTTTCTTTCTGCCGATTTTGTCAGACAGCGCAGGGATAATAAATTTACCTACTGCAGATACACCTGTAGCCAGCGCTACAGCTGTAACAGCCATGCTTTCAGACAGACCACGGGAGATACCCAGTGTAACAATACTTGGTGCAATCAGCATATATGCAGGTGCAGAACACATGCCTGCAAAGAACAGCAGCCAGAACCGCTTTGTTTTCAGCATTTCGCCAGGTGTGAAATCAACAGATGTCACAGGTTTTGCACCAGCAGATGATTTTGCCCGTGCAGCCACTGAAATAGCGTGCTTTTCAGCTATGTACTGACGTGTAGGGTTGATAAGCACAGCACAGCTGGCTACACACAGTACCAGGAATGCAATGCCGTAGATACGCACTGTAAGCTGCATGCCAAGAATACCCAGCATATATTTGGACAGGTATGTCATAACTACCAGCAGCAATGAAGACACTGCACCGCACATACCCATTGCCCAGCCTTTTTTATCGGCATACCATTTCATAACAGAAGCGGACATAGCTGGTGAAATAAGACCACAGCCGCCGCCAAAAGGCAGTGAGAAAAATACATACAGCTGGAAAACTGTAGTACCTTCGCCCAGCACAGACAGCATAATAACACCAAATGCCATAAAAACTGAACCAGCCATGGCCACAATGTTTGGAGGCATCATATCCTGCAGTTTGCCACCTACAATAGAAAAGATACCGTAAAAAGCAGTACACATAGGGAAAAGCATTGCGCTTTCTTCCAGTGTAATGCCGTATGTAGCAGCGGCGTCTGCCTGAAATACACCCCAGAGTGATGGGAAAGATGTACATGCCCATACGATAATACATGCTGTCAGAATAATCCAGCGTTTGTTACTGATAGTTTTCTGCATAAAAGCTCCTTTATATAATTACAAATAACCAATATTAAAATTAAACACAAAAAATTATATACTATTTTATAGATACATTCAACAAAAATAAACATTTCTGTTTATTTTTTCTTATTTATACAAAAACCGCCCCTTAGCCGCCACTTACTTTGATTATTTTATGCAGAAAATAATCCGGCAAAATAAAAAGACACGGATAAACCGTGTCTTTCATATTTACATAGTATTTTACTGTAATAGCTATTATGCTACAGGCAGTTTTTCGATGATTGCATCCAGAACTACTTCGTTCATAATCATGCTTTTCAGGTATGGTTTACCATAAACTGTTTCGTATGAAGAGTAGTCTTCAGAACCGTAGTACAGTTTGAAGTATTCTTTGATATCTTCGTCTGTTACTTTTACGCCTTCTTTTTCAGCGATAGCCTGAACAACCAGCTGCATTTTAACTGTTTCCTGGAAAGATGGTTCCATTTCTGCCAGGTATGCATCCATAGATTCAGCACCGTACATAACAATAAAGTCTTCTGCTTCCAGGCCGTACATAGCTGCCATGCTTGCCAGATAGTCTTTCTGTGCCAGTCTTTCGTATTCCATCATTGCTTCTGGATATTCGCTGATTTCGGATTCGTCAAACAGTTTGGACCATACGTAGTTTTTCATCTGTGTATCTACCAGACGGTTTTCAATGTCTGCTACCATATCTGCTACAGATGTGTACATATCGCTCAGGTTTTCTGCAACGAATTCTTCTGTCAGTTCTGGTGTAGAGTTTTTGCACAGGTAGTTCAGTGTGATGCTGAATGTAGCATCTTTACCTGCCAGTTCTTCACTGTGGTAATCTTCTGGGAATGTAACAAAGATGTCAAATGTTTCGCCTGGTTTATGACCTACAATCTGTTCTTCGAAACCTTCGATAAATGTACCTGCACCGATTGTTGCATCTGTACCTGCACCATTTGTGGAACCGCCTTCGAAAGCAACACCATCGATAGTACCTGTGTAGTCCATGTTAACTGTATCGCCTTCAACAACTTCACGTACTGTTTCATCTTTTTCAGATGTAGCATATGCTGTCAGGATTTCGTAGATTTCACTGTCTACTGCTTCCTGGTCAGCTACTGTCAGATTTGCAGGCATTTCGTATGCTGCGTAATCAGGCAGTGTTACATAATCACTTGCTGTAATATCTTTAACAAAGCCGTCGCTTGTCAGGTTTGAGCTGTAGTCAAAACCTGTAGCTGTTGTAGCAGTTGTACCTGTACCTGTGCATGATGCCAGCATACCGATGAACATCAGAGCTGCCAGAAACAGAGCGATCAGTCTTGTCAGATTCTTTTTAGCTTTTGCTTTAGCGTTCATATATATCCTCCATAATATTCACTATTAAAATAGTCACAATGAGTATTCTATAATATATCTGCCAAAGTTGCAAGCAATTTTATGGTTTTTTAAGAATTTTGTCTTTTTCTTTTCACATAATAAACACCTTCTGCAGGGGTGATAGACAAATATTTACATATATGCTATGCTTTTTATCGGTGGTGATACAATGCATTTCGAAAAAGTAAAAGGGATATTGTCTCCTTCCGGCAATATGAATATATACCGTGGCTGTACTCATGGGTGTATATACTGTGACAGCCGCAGTATCTGCTATAATATGGATCACGATTTTGAGGACGTGCTGGTAAAAGAGAATGCGCCACGGCTATTGGAAAAAGCACTGAACACCAGACGCAACCGTGGCATGGTAGGTATGGGCAGTATGGCTGACCCGTATATGCACTGCGAAAAGCAGTTATTTCACACAAGAAAGTGTCTGGAAATAATAGACAGATACCGGTATGGATTCACGCTGATAACCAAAAGTGATCTGGTGTTGAGAGATATAGACCTGATAAAAAGCATAAACGAAAAATCAAAGGCAGTAGTGCAGATGACCCTTACCACCTGTGACGAAGACCTGTGCAGAATACTGGAACCAAATGTAGCCACTACCCAACAGCGTTTTGAGGCACTGCTGAAACTGAAAGCCGCAGGCATACCTGCAGTGGTATGGCTGTGCCCTGTACTGCCGTTTATAAATGATACCGAAGAAAATCTGCGTGGCATTCTGGATATGTGTATAAAAGCCGGTGTGAAAGGCATACTCTGCTTTGGCATGGGGCTTACACTGCGTGAAGGCAACAGAGAATATTTTTACCGGAAACTTGACGAACATTTTCCCGGTATGAAAGAAAGATATATAAAAGAGTTTGGTAACAGTTACAATTGCGTCAGCCCTGAAAACCCACGGCTGATGAAGATTTTCTACAACGTGTGTCGTGAAAACGGTATAATGTATAACCCAGATGAAATATTTACATACCTGCACACCTTTGTGGACAAAAACCGGGATAATCAGCTGACCTTATTCTGACAAAATTTCCTCTTTATTTTTCCTGTAGAATATGTTATAATATATTTTACAGTTTAAATACTGCGCGCTCGTAGTTCAGCTGGAAGAACGTCAGACTCCGACTCTGAAGGGCACGGGTTCAAATCCCGCCGGGTGCACCAGAAAGCCGATGTACACAAGTACATCGGCTTTGTTTTTATAATAATACGAAAAGGCACCCTGACGGGTGCCTTTTATTTTTTAATCAGATTACGCCAAACATGATAGCATACACAGCCCAGTCGATGGATGTATCTACTACGGAGATAAATTTGTTTACGCCGGAGTGTGCTTCGTAAATAGCTTCCACTTTACCGAAAAGGCACTGACTCTTGATGTAAACTTTCACGCCTTTTTCTTTCAGCCGGTCGAAAGCTGCTTCCTGATGTTTTGGCATACCGCCAGAACCCAGTACCAGAACCAGCACAGCATCAAAATCTGCATAACGTGAGATCGTTTCCCGGTCAAGGTTTGGTGTGATATAAATAAGACCTACTTTTTTCTGTGGTTCAGCCACCAGTTTTCTTTCGCCCTGTGGCAGTGACAATTTTTCTGTAGTGTAAGTTTTTGTTACACTTTCAAATGCTTCAAAGCCTTCTGTTTCCATTTTTGTGGCTGATTTTGCGGGAATAAGACGACGCCAGATAGCCAGGCATGTGCCTACATAACCTTCCATAGCTGCTTCCACAGCCAGATTCAGGTTTTCCACTGCATCTGTGCCTTCCTGTGGCAGTGGCAGCTGTGCACCTGTAATGATGATGGATTTACCAAAATCAGGCAGTGCGCAATCCAGATATGCTGCTGTATAAGCCATGCTGTCTGTACCGTGGCTGATAATAAATGCATCGTAATCATCACGGTTGCCCCAGATGATTTCTGCCAGTTCCGCACGGTCTTCATCTGTCATGATAGATGAGTCGATAAGTTTGAAATCGCAGATATCTATATCTGCTTCATCTTTGTATTTGCAGTACTCGATGATATCCACCCCTGTCAGTGTAGGCATAAGGCCGTTTTCCGTAGGTGTACATGCCAGTGTGCCGCCTGTGGTGATAAGTAAAATTTTATTCATGGTAAACCTCCCTGTTTACATTGCTGCCATAAGCATAAATACATTCAGTACCACCAGTATATCCAATGGCAGAATGCTGTATAAAAGTATTCTGTCTATATTTTTTTCCATTGTAATAAATTTATTATGGAAGAACATTACCATCAATGGCAGTGCCGGCAGTACGTATCTGCCCTGTATGCCAAAGATTGTGGTGTAGTTTATAGGTGTCCATGTGATGCAGATAACCACAGTCAGTGCCAGTATACCTATAAATATAACAGCACCTGTGAGTTTCGCCAGCAGAGGATAATCAACCTTTTCTTTTTTTACCTGTGTTACTGATAACAGCAGCACCATAAGTATGGCTATAAACCATATCCAGCTGGCCTGCAGGTCCACTACTATGATTTCACCTAATCTGGTACCTATGATACACTGCAGTATGGTACCTGTCTGGGTGGCTATGGTATTTGCCACCAGAGTGACAGTCTGTCGCAGATGGGTAAGTATATAAGGAATATTATAATAATATTTACTGTCGCCATTTACCTGTATATCGCTGTCAGGGTCATAGAAAACTGTTTCTCCTGTTGTTTCTTCCTGCTGGAACGGGTATACTGCGACTTCAGTTTTTTCTTCAAAATATTCTTTCAGTGGTGTTTCAGATGTTTCTTCCACATATACAGTTTCGGTCTGCACCTGGTCAGTTACAGGTATTTCCACCACTGTTTCATTGAACAGACCGGATACTGCGCCGGAATTTACTGAAAGCCAGCATGCCAGTGCCATGGCAAATATGCCGCATTTGCTCAGCCATGCTTTCTTTTTATCTGCAAAAAGTCTGTCCGGTACAGTGAATATCAGCAGACCCATCAGCATATATAACCGCTTTGCCGGTGCCAGCAGGCACATTGTTACCGCTGGCAGTATCAGGTCTTTCAACCGGATTTTCTTTTTGCCATAGGCCAGATTAAACACTGATGCTGTAAACAGCAATGCCATAGCCAGAATATATGTGTCGTATGAGAAATTGCCTGCAATCTGCATACTCATAGGCAGCAGTGCACACAATGCCAATGTAGTTTTAAATATCGGCATGATTTTCACAGCCAGCCACACCAGTGCGGTGTACATCAGCAGGTTAAAAAATCTGCCCATCAGTACCAGTGGTACAAAACCCATTCCCAGTAAGCGTGCCAGAGTGATACCCAGAGTCTGTGCCATATACAGCTGTTTGTGTACACGTACAAATCTGGCATTTACAGCCACCAGTTCAGTTTTACCTTCAGTTCCTGTTTTCAGACCATTGTACATATCCCGGAAG
Organism: Oscillospiraceae bacterium; assembly: GCA_017547525.1. GTDB lineage: Bacteria > Bacillota > Clostridia > Oscillospirales > Ruminococcaceae > RGIG3102. The sequence goes on along the minus strand of JAFYPL010000001.1, from coordinate 34,625 downwards.
CTGAATGCATCGTAGTCCACAGGTCTGTCCAGTGGGATGTAAGAATCACATTCCCTTACCAGTACCTGATTATCATTGTACAGGTTTTCTATACCTAACAGTTCATTTGACAGCATATAGCTGGTAGCGAAATGAACATATTCGTCAGGGCCGCCGTTTACTGGTGTGAAAAGACAGAAAACCATACCCACTGTCAGGCTGATTACCGCAAATACATTGTGCAATTTTGCTTTTCTGACAAACAGCATATAATATGCCAGTTCCAGACCCGCTGTAGCTATGGCGGCTATAACTGCAAAAAATCCGTAAACACTGTCGCCTGTATGACGTGTGATATACTGCAGTGCTATTGTGCCCGGCACATCAGCATCATTTTCAGTAAGTTCAAAACCTGTGTAAGTATTTTCACTCTTCCACAGTGCAAAACCATCTTCTTCTGTCCGTGGCGACGCATGAACGTGAATGATGTACTCACTGTCCTGAATGCTGTAAATCATTTTGTCAAAAATAAAGCCTTTAAATGTGTTATCAAGTATTGTGGTCATATCCCGGCTGGATGTAGCCAGCAGGTTTCCGGCTTTATCATACAGGTCCACAAATACAAAGCCGCGCTGTACCCTGTCGTAAATATGGAAATTCATATTTACACCATACAGCTTTGTGCCACCTTTTACATAAATATTCTGTTTTACACCTGTATTGTCATCAATGCGGTCTGTAATCACAGAATAGTCATCATTTATGATAGTGCGTTCACTTTTTGAGGCCGCATCCTGCAGGCTGATAAGTGCTGTGAAACCGAAGGCACAGATACATCCCACCAATATGACAGTCATCCACAGAGGATGTCTGTATTTATTTAAAAAATCTTTCAGTTTTTTCATTTTATCCCCTGATAAAAATTAGTCGTTCAGTGCTTTTTCCAGTACATCCTGTATCTGCTGTTTTGTAACTGTTCTGCCTTCAAGAGTGTTGATGCCATCCACATAGAAACATGGCACGTACATATAGTCCATCAGGTCGCAGTATTCAGGGTTTGTATTCTCATCTATATAATGAATTTTCAGCTGTCTGTACTGTGGCTGTTCTTCCATCAGCTGTGTCAGTGTTTCGTCTGCTTTCCGGCAGTAAGGACAACCTTTGAGATAAAAATAAGTAATGCTTTTCATAAATACTCCATAAATAGCCAATATATTAACAGTATAACATATATTATATATAAATTTAAAGTAAAACCGTTTATTTTTACCCGGTGTTTGTGTTAAAATATTCTATAATTATTAACGGGAAGGATGTGGAATAATGCTGCATCGAGATATACGCTATCTGAAAGGCGTAGGCGAAAAAAGAGCACAGATGCTGAACAGACTGGGCGTATATACAACTGAGGATTTGCTGTATCTTCTGCCACGCAGATACGTGGATTATTCTGATCCTTATCAGGTGGCTTTTGCACCTTTTGATGATGCATGTGCCGTAAAAGCTACTGTTCTTCAGAAAACAAACGGCGTGAGGATACGCGGTGGCCGCACTATATTCAAGGTGCTGTGCGCAGACGAAACCGCCCGTCTGGAACTGACTTTCTTCAACAGTGAGTACACTGTACGTCAACTGGAAGAAGGCTGTGAATATATTTTTTATGGTAAAATCGGCGGCAGTATGCTGCACAGACAGATGACCACACCTGCATTCATCCCTGCAGATTCCGCACTGACACGCCGTGCGGTTTACCCGCTGACGGCCGGACTGTCTGCAAAAGTGGTATCAAATATAATAGCCAATGCATTCAGCGAAATCGACCATATACCAGACTTTATGCCAGATAAAATACTGTCAGGCTATAATCTGCCATCTTTGTATACTGCGTTAAAAAACATACATTTTCCAAAAAACGACAGGCAACTGGCCGAAGCCGCCCGCCGTCTGGCATTTGATGAACTGTTCAGCCTTCAGTTAGGATTGCACCTGCTGAACGGACGGCAGAGAAAGAAAAGTACCGTAAAAGTAAAAAGTGTCAATATAGATGATTTTTTGCAGGAACTTCCATATACACCTACAAATGCACAGTTCAACGCCATAAAAGACATATTGCTGGATTTCAAAGGTGAAAGCACCATGAACCGTCTGGTGCAGGGTGACGTTGGCAGCGGTAAAACTCTGGTAGCCGTGGCCGCCATGTACTGCATGCACAAAAACGGCTGGCAAAGCTGTATGATGGCACCTACAGAAATACTGGCCAACCAGCATTACGCCAATGTAAGCAAAATGCTGTCCGCTTTCGGGGTAAATGTAGGCCTGCTGACTGCATCAATGAAGGCAAAAGAGAAAAAAGAAACCATACAGAAACTGTGTTCCGGTGAAATAGATATACTGATAGGCACCCACGCAATATTGTCTGATAAGGTACAGTTTACAAAACTGGGGCTGGTAGTTACTGACGAGCAGCATCGTTTCGGTGTAAATCAGCGTAACTCTGCTGGTGAAAAAGGCGAAAACCCACATATATTGGTAATGAGTGCCACACCTATACCACGCACACTGGCAATGATTATTTATGCCGGTATGCAGATAAGCGTGATAAACGAAATGCCAAAAGGCAGAAAACCTGTACATACATTCCTTGTCGGTACAGACAAAAGACGGCGAATGTTCGGCTTTATTGACAAGCATATAAAAGCCGGATACCAGACATATATAGTACTGCCTGCCATAGAAGAAAATGAAACCATGACCGACCTGCAGTCGGTGACAAAATATTGCGATGAAGTGGTAAAACCTATGCTGCCTCATGCAAGGGTAGGTATACTCCACGGAAAGATGAAAGCCAGTGAGAAAGATGCAGTAATGGCTGAATTTTCCGCAGGCAATATTGATATACTATGCTCAACAACCGTAGTAGAAGTAGGTGTTGACGTACCAAATGCCGCACTGATGATAATAGAAAACGCTGAACGCTACGGGCTGAGCGCACTGCACCAGCTGCGCGGGCGAGTAGGACGTGGTGATGTACAGAGCTACTGCATACTGGTAAGCGACAAACAGAATGCCAGCATTCAGGAAAGACTGAAATTTCTGGCGGCTAACCCTGACGGTTTTGCTGTCAGCCAGTACGATCTGGAAAACCGTGGCCCGGGTGATTTCTTCGGCTCCCGCCAGCATGGTCTGCCGCTGATGAAAACTGCCAGTCTTTGCAGTGATATACATCTGGTAAATGCCGCAAAAGAGGCTTCCGGCATGCTGCTGAAGGAAAGCCCGGACCTGTCAGCATACCCTGCTGTAAAGCAACGCACTGCAAAAATGTTTGAAAACATAACACTTTAGATATAAAATGTAGTCATTTTCAGTACATTTACATGCATTTGTTTTCTATTTGTGCACAATCACAAAAGTCACAAAAAACAGCCTGAAAAAATGGCTGTTTTTCTTTTATGTATTTATTGAAATTTGTTAAACAATTAACTATAATAGAACCATTATAGTTTTTAGGAGGTACTTTCTATGAGAAAGCCTGTAATCGCCGTAACATCATCAAAAAAAGAAATCTCTGGTCTGCCATTTGAATACATTCTGTATTCTGCCTCACACGCTGAAGTAAGCAAACTGACCGAGCGCGGTGCAGTACCTGTTATCCCTCCTTTCCTTTCTGACGAAGAAGCGGACAGCCTGATGGCTGGTCTGGATGGTCTGTTTGTAACTGGTGGTGCAGACGTAAACCCTGCCCTGTATGGTGAAGAAAAACTGCCTGTATGTGGTGATATTGAACCAGACAGAGACGCCGCTGACCTGGCACTGATAAAAGCCGCACTGAAACATAAAAAACCTGTTTTTGCTGTATGCCGTGGCAGTCAGCTGTGCACCGTGCTTTTTGGTGGCAGTCTGTATCAGGACCTGCCTACACAGCTGGGTGACAAAGTAACACATTCCGACCTGACAAACACCACAAAAGATGAAAGCCACACTGTAAACATTGTACCAGGCACACCGCTGCACAAACTGTTGGGCAAAGACGAAATAGGTGTAAACACCACACATCACCAGGGTTATAAAACACTGGGACCTGACAGCATACCTATGGCTTATGCACCGGACGGTCTGTGCGAAAGCTGGTATTCTGACAAAGACGGCACATGGGTGAGAGTATATCAGTGGCATCCTGAAATGATGGACCTGAATGAAAACATGGACAAAATGCTGTGTGATTTCGTAAACGAATGTAAAAACAGAATGAAATAAAAAATAATCCCCGGGTATTCCGGGGATTTTCTTTATATATTTTTATTGTAGGAACATACTGACCCGCAACTGCCGCAGTTATGTGAACAGCCGGTACAGCCGCCTTTTTTGTGGTCACGATACAGGCTGCGTACAGCCAGTGCCACAATCACACCCAGCACAGCCAGTACTATAATATCTCCCATAAGGACCTCCGTAAATAATTATTTCTGCTTGTTGTCAGGCTGATAGCCTTTGCGGAAAATAAGATACATAAGTGCCGCAAATGCCGCCAGCGCAATAATTGTAAAGATACCGAATGTTGCTTCGCCTGTAACCAGACCCACAAACTGGTAGATAATCATGGAGATAACGTAAGCAAAACCACACATATAAGCGATAGTGCCCACTGTCCATTTCATATTACCCATTTCGCGGCGGATAGCACCCATAGCAGCAAAGCAAGGTGCGCACAGCAGCTGGAACACCATAAAGCTGTATGCTCTTACAGGGCCGAAATCGTTGGCAATCATTGTCCAGATTTCGCTGCCGGATTCAGACAATTCACCAGCAAAGTTGTACAGTGTACCGAATGTCATAACTACCTGTTCTTTTGCAATAAGGCCAGTAAATGTAGCAACTGTAGCTTTCCATGCCATGTCACCCATCCAACCCAGAGGGTAGAATACCCATGCAATCAGTCGGCCCATATCAGCCAGCAGGGAAACGTTTGAATCTTCCACGGCCATAAACACGCCGTTTACAAAGCCGTATGTCTGTAAAAACCACAGAACTATGGAAGACAGCAGAACGATAGTTGTAGCTCTTTTTACAAAGTCTGCACCACGGTCATATGTGGAGCGGATTACGTTTCTCGCGCTTGGCAGGTGGTATGCAGGCAGTTCCATTACAAATGGAGCAGGACGGCCCGCGAATGCTTTGAATTTTTTCAGGATAACGCCAGAAACAACAACAGCCATAACGCCAATAAAGAATGCGGATGTAGCCACCAGTGGAGAGTTGCCGAATACAGCACCTGCAAACAGGCCGATAATAGGCATTTTAGCACCACATGGGATAAAACCTGTAGTCATAACAGTGATTTTTCTGTCGTTTTCCTGTTCGATTGTACGGCTGGCCAGAATGCCAGGTACACCACAACCTGTAGCTACCAGCATAGGAATGATGGATTTACCGGACAGGCCGAATTTTCTCAAAATTCTGTCCATGATGAATGCCACACGGGACATGTAGCCAACGTCTTCCAGCAGGGACAGCAGAAGGCTGAGAACCAGAATCTGTGGTACAAAACCCAGTACAGCACCTACACCGGCTACGATACCGTCCATAATCAGACCATACAGCCAGCCGCTTACACCCAGAGAGGTAAGTACTGTATCAAAGAGTGCAGGCACCCATTCGCCAAACAGAACATCATTTGCCCAGTCAGTACCCATAGTACCGATAGAGAATGGGAATGAACCCATGGCGATAGCATACATCAGGAACATCATACCAGCAAAGATTGGCAGTGCCAGTACTCTGTTTGTAACAATTTTATCAATTTTACCGGAAAGTGTCAGGTCGTGTTTGCCTGCAGCTTTTTTTACTGCACGTTTGCAAACATCACCGATATATGTGTAACGGCTGTCAGCCACAATACTTTCAGCATCGTCATCCATTTCAGCTTCACAATCCAGAATGTGCTGTTCCACATGTGCCAGCACAGTTTCTGGCAGATTCAGTTCATCACGTACCACTTCATCACGTTCAAACAGCTTGATAGCATACCAGCGCAGGTAGTTGTTATCAACTGTATCCTCGATGGATTCTTCAATATGCGCCAGAGCGTGTTCAACACCACCTTTGAAAACGTGTGGCACATCACCATGTGTATGGTTTTTAGCCAGTTCCACTACTTTTTCAGCAGCTTCCATAACGCCTTCATTTTTCAGTGCGGAAATTTCCACCACAGGGCAACCCAGAGCTTTACTGAGTTTTTCTATATCGATATTGTCGCCGTTTTTACGTACCAGGTCCATCATATTGATTGCAATTACAACAGGGTGGCCCAGGTCCAGCAGCTGTGTAGTCAGATACAGGTTACGTTCAATATTTGTACCATCAATAATATTCAGAATAGCATCAGGATGTTCGTTTACCAGATACTGACGTGTAACCACTTCTTCCGGTGAATATGGTGACAGTGAGTAAACACCAGGCAGGTCCTGAATGATTACATCAGTATAACCTTTCAGTGTACCTTCTTTCTTTTCTACAGTTACGCCAGGCCAGTTGCCCACGTACTGGTTGGAGCCGGTAAGAACATTGAACAGTGATGTTTTACCACAGTTCGGGTTGCCGGCCAGTGCAATACTAATACTCATTTTTCTCTCCCTCTGTCACTTATTCCACTTCTATCATTTCTGCGTCAGCTTTGCGCAGTGTCAGTTCATAACCACGTACTGTCAGCTCCATAGGGTCACCCAGCGGAGCAACTTTACGTACATATACCTCTACTCTTTTTGTGATGCCCATATCCATGATACGGCGTCTTACAGGACCATCGCCATGCAGTTTAACCACAGTGGCGCTCTGGCCTACTTTTATATCTTTAAGTGTTCTCATCGATGTTTCCTTCTCAATGTGAAATGTATTTGCTTATGTGTATTTGTTTATTGGGTTAGCCTATTCTAACCATCACATCGGTTAGTATACACTAACTCATCAGTTTTGTCAATAATTTACATTAAATTTTATTGAAGTTTACTAAAAAAATTAATATATAATTACAAAAAAGCAAAAAAATACCGCCTGTCATATGACAAGCGGTATTTGTATTTTTATCTTGATTCCACCAGTTTTACATCCACATGGAATGTTTCACCTGTTTCCGGGCGGTAGATACCCAGATTCATTGTGTCACCAGGTGAGAATTTCAGCAGTTGTTCCATAAGGTCATCTGTGGAGTACAGTTCCACGCCATTTGCTTCCACGATTACGTCTCTTTCACGCACACCTTTCATACGCAGGTCGCTGTAGGATTCAATAGATGCAATGTACATACCACGGCGTGGCAGGCCATTCATAGGACCATTGGATTCATTCAGCTCAATAACCTGTACACCCAGCACTGCACGGCCTGTAACATAGCCGTTTTCAATCAGGCTCTGGATAATAGGCATAGCTTCTGTGATAGGGATAGCAAAGCCTATACCTTCATAGTCTGTAGCTGCAATTTTTGATGATGTGATACCGATAACCTGACCATATCTGTTTACCAGAGGCCCACCGGAGTTACCCGGGTTGATAGCTGCACTGGTCTGGATAAGAGCCAGGCTTCTGGAACCTGCGTCCATATCACGGTTAAGGCCTGAAATAATGCCCTGTGTACATGTGCCTGACAGACCACCTGCATTACCGATAGCCACTACTCTTTCACCTATTTTCAGTGTGGAGCTGTCACCGAATTCTGCAGCTGTCAGTCCCGTAGCTGTTACTTTGATTACAGCGATATCTGTATCTGCGTCAGCACCTACGATAGTACCGCGCATCTGTGTATCATCTTCAAAAACTATGTTTACACTGCTGCCACCGTCAACTACGTGGGCATTGGTGATAATATATCCGTCTTCTGTCATAACTATACCTGTACCGCTGCTGATAGGCGATACAGATTTACCTGCATAAACATTGATGCTTACAACAGAAGGGTTTACTTTTTCAAAAATTTCTGTAGTTTCATAACCGCCATCTGTGTATTCTGGCACAGGATTCAGGTTTACTTCTGGCGCCTGACCGTTTCCGGAAGGCATATCTGGCTGATCAGGAGTAAGTATTTCTGTAACAGAATCCGGTACCATTCCGCTTCTGCCTATAGCCATACCTGCCCCCAGGCTGATAAATACAGCCAGCACCATCAGTATTATCAACGGAGCTTTTCTTCTCTTTCTTTTTTCCATATATCTCGCTTCCTTTGCAGAAATTTATTCTACTATCATAATAATATGTATTTGTGAAATATTTTTGAACTAAACAATATTTCCCACTTATATTCACCGAAAATTCAGTTGTTAATCACAAACGGCCTCCGTTTACAGCGAAGGCCGCAGTAAATTATTGTTTTTTATTATTTTTCCGTGCTTTAACCTGTTTTGTCACAGGTCGCTGCACCTGTACTCTTTGTGGTGGAGATGGCAGTGTAAAGATAAATTCTGTGTATTTATTTTCTTCACTTTCAACCCATATTTCACCACCGGAACGCTGTACCAGTGTTTTGGCAATGAACAGACCAATACCCGCACCACGCGTATGCACACTGCGTGATGAGTCCCCTTTATAAAATCTTTCAAATATATACGGCAATGCTTCTTTACGGATACCCTGACCGGAGTTGCGTATTTTCACTGTAACCATACCGGCTGATTTATCTTCCGTAACATTGAAAGCTATATATCCGCCCTCCGGTGTGAATTTCAGTGCATTGTCAAATATATTATAAACAACCTGATGCACAATATCCTTGTCAGCGTTTACCAGCACTTTATGTGGTTTGAAGCCTTCCAGTTCAATATGTGAAGATTCTATTCTGTTTTCAAAAGCAAATGCTATAGTGGCAATAGTGTCCCAGATATTGTATTTTTCCACATTCATCTGGAATTCGCCGCTTTCCAGCTTTGAAATATCCAGCATACTGTTGGTCAGTCGGGCCAGACGGCCTACTTCATCACTGATAACATTCAGGTATCTGCCCTGCATTTCGCCAGGGATAGTACCATCTATCATACCGTCAACAAACCCTTTGATACTGGTCATAGGTGTACGCAGTTCATGTGCTATATTGGCAACAAAGTTTGATCTGGATTTTTCGTTTTTCTCTACAAAGCTGGCCATCTGGTTGAATGTGCTGGCCAGATGTGCAATTTCGTCATCGCCTTCTACTTCAACACGGGCAGAGAAATCTCCCTGACCGAATTTACGGGCCGCATCAGAAATATTTCTCAGTGGTGTAGTCAGTCTGCCGGTAACCAGAATGGAAACCACGCTGGAAATCAGCAACATAATACCGGCACTGACCATAAACATGGACATCAGCGCCTGTGTAAAAGCGGTTATACTTGTGGCATCTGAAAAAGCAAAAACATACCCGATAATATTATCGTTTGCATCACGTGCGGCACGACCTACTGTATAGTATGAACCGGAATATATATCATCAAAGGTTTCATCCAGCTGTAAGCTGCGGTTGGATGCAGACAGCTGTTTCATAGCTGTTTCCGGTACAAATGAACCTTCGTGACTGCATACCGCTTCTTCTGTACATACAATACACTTGCCCTTTTCATCTGCCAGAATAACAGTAGTGGAAGTAGTGTTTGAAATAAGTCTCAGATTTTCACGCAGTTTTGAACGCTGTTCTTCACTGGTTATACCGTCTTTTTCCTGAATTGAATCATCAAAAGCAGCCTGTGCGTTAATAACGCACAGGTTCATTGTATTCAGACGGTCACTCTGCAGGTATCTGTTGGCAAAAAACATAAACAGAATACCCAGCACGCCAATTGAGGTTACCAGCAACATACTGGTAGCCGAAAAAAAGCGGGTAACTATAGTCTTACGCATTTAAAATTCCTGCTTCTTGGAAAGATTAACCCTGAAGGCCTGCTTCCTGTCTTTCCATGTTTTCTACAACGATGTCAAAGATATCGCCCAATGTAGCAGCCCATGCCAGTACCAGCCATGGTTCGTTTGTGTGGTAGTGGATTTTGATCAGGTCGCTGTCACCTACTGCCAGCAGGCTGTCACCTTTAAAGTTTTCTACGATGTAATCATAGATTTCATCTTCGTCCAGGTCTTCGCCTTCAATCAGAAGCTGTGTGTCATATTTGAATTCAAGCATTGTTGTATTCTCCTTGTATATAAATTTTATTGATTACTGTTATTGTCAAAGATTACTCTTTGAGTTCAAATTTGTAGCCTACGCCCCATACTGTTTTCAGGTTCCACTGTTCGCTCACGCCTTCCAGTTTTTCACGCAGACGTTTGATGTGTACGTCTATTGTACGGCTGTCACCATAATATTCAAATCCCCATACTTCGTCCAGCAGGGCATCACGTGTAAACACCTTATTAGGGTTTGAAGCCAGATGATACAGCAGTTCCAGTTCTTTCGGCGGTGTATCAACTACTTCATCTTTTACACGCAGTTCGTACTTGGTGATATTTACAACCAGATTGTCAAAAGTCAGTGCACCGTCATTTGTGGCAGGCACTGTTTTCCGTCTGCCGCTGCGGCGAAGCACAGCTTTAATTCTGGCCACCACTTCCTTGGTATCAAATGGTTTTACTACATAGTCATCTGCGCCCAGTTCCAGACCCAGTACTTTATCAAAAGTTTCACCTTTGGCTGTCAGCATAATGATAGGTGTGTTACCTTTTGCACGGATACGGCGGCAGGCTTCCCAGCCATCCACACGTGGCATCATTACATCCATCAGCACCAGATCAAACAATCGTTCGTCGTAAACTTCCAGAGCATTTTCACCATCATGGGCAATATGTGTTTCATAACCTTCCTTTTCCAGGTAGAGTCGGAGAAGCTCACATATATTTCTGTCATCATCAACTATCAGGATTCTTTCTTTGTCCATAATATCCTCCTGTAAATGCTTTATCTATTATAGTATACATTATAATTGTGAACAAATAAAGTTTTATTGTACAACATTATCAAAAAATTGAATATTTGTGTACTTTTATACCGCATATTTATATGTTATACTGATAGTATATCAAAAACAAAGGGTGATACAATGAAACGAATATTATCTGTAATTATGGCCATTGTCATGGTTTTGGCTATGGCTGGCTGTGGAGGCAGCACAGACACTGAAGGTGCTGTTACAACCGACAGTGGTACAACTCAACAGGTACAGGCTGATAACAGTGAAACCGGCCGGAGTTCAGATGCCAGTGAAGACTATGAAATAACCGTCATTGACAAAGACGGACGGTATTTTGACAAAAAGAATGTATCCATGTATATACACGCTTATGGTCATCTGCCATATAATTTCATCACAAAAGACGAAGCCCGTGATCTGGGCTGGGAAGGTGGCAGTGTGGAAGAATACGCACCGGGCTATGCCATAGGTGGCGATGTGTTTGGCAACCGTGAAGGCCTGCTACCTGACGCAAAAGGACGCATATGGTATGAATGCGATATAGACACCGATGGTTATCACAGCCGTGGGTCCCGCAGAATAGTATTTTCCAACGACGGACTGATTTACTATACCCACGACCACTACGAGTCCTTTGAACTGCTTTACGGAAAGGAATAGAAAATGAATATAGTTGTACTTGATGGCAGAAAAATGACAGACAGGGATGCGACTCATCTCTATCTGCAGAAAAAACTGAATCTGCCTGACTATTATGGAAAAAATCTGGATGCCCTGTATGACTGCCTGTGCGAAATGGGCAAACCTGTGCAGATTATCGTATCTTATGTGCAGGAAATGCAGGACAATATGCGCCGTTATGCTGACAGTCTGCTGAACACACTGGAAGCCGCCGGCGAAAAGAATCCTAATGTATCAGTTATTATAGAAGAACTGGTAGACGAACTGTAAAAAATAAAAGCTGCAGTAAATACTGCAGCTTTTTTATTTTCAGAATAATACTATGCCCAGCGCCGCCGACAAAGCCAGAAAGATTACAGGATGTAATTTTTTAAATTTATTTACATTCTGTAATGAAACAACCAGTGCAAAAATCAGACATGCACGGACATTTACCGCTGACAGCAGACCAGCTATAACCGCACCTTCGTTAATAAGAGTAACTTTTGCTATACCTATAAGGGCGGACATAATCAGCGCCAGAACACAAGGACGCAGGCCGTAAAATGCCCGGTCGATGTACTTATTGCCACGGAAAGCAGTGATAAAACGGGCCACTATGGTCATCAGTACTATGGCCGGAAAAACCAGCCCCATTGTGGCACAGATACCGCCCAGCACACCTGCTGTGTTGTATCCGGCATAGGTGGCTATATTTACAGCTATAGGACCAGGAGTACTTTCACTTACAGCTATAAAGTCAGTCAGTTGCTCAAGGGTAAACCAACCTGTTTCCACAGCCATATCCTGCAGGAATGGTATAGACGCCATACCACCGCCAAAGGTGAATACAGCTACTTTTGCAAATTCATAAAAAAGTCGGAAGTAAATCATCTTTCATCCTCCTTTTTATTCTGTGGTGCAAAGCATTTAGCGCATATACCTATCACCGCGCCTGCTATAACAGGAATAACCGGGCTGATATCCACAAAAGTCAGTGCGGCCAGTGCCACCAGAAAAACCACCATGGTCAGTTTGTCCACTACGTTTTTCTTTGACAGATTCAGCACTGTTTTCAGAATCAGTGCACATACGCCTGCACGTATACCTATCAGTGCGGATGCCACTGCAGGTACTGTCATAAAGTTATTCAGTACACTGGCAACAATCAGAATTACGATAATTGACGGCACAACTACACCAAATGCAGCCGCTATACCACCGATTACACCTGCTATATGGTTGCCACAAAGCACACTGGTATTTATAGCTATAATCCCCGGTGCACACTGCGCCAGAGCATAATAGTCCGATATTTCTTCCTTTGTCAGCCACTGGTGACTGTCATTTATCATTTCTCTCTCCAATATAGGCAGCATTGCCAGCCCACCGCCAAAGGTAAGCCCGCCTACACGGCAGAAAGCAAAAAATATATCAAGATATTTTTTCATATCTTCAACCTTCTTTCATAGTTACCAATATATCATAACACTATGCACCGAAAATGTAAAATAAAAAGCGGAGTTTCCCCCGCTTTGTTTTATCCTATTACTACAAAAACGCTGTCATTTGTCCGCTGTGGCAGAATCATGGCCGGTGTGGCATAATTCCATGCGTTGTAACAACTGATAAGTATTATAAACACCATCAGCATGATAAACAGCTTATCAACTGCTTTATTGTCCATTTTCTTTGTCAGTTTACGGCCCGTTATACCGCCGCATACGCCGCCTGTCATCATAAGTAACAGTGAAAACAGATTTATTTCCGGTACACCTGTCACAAATGTGGACAGCACGCTGGCCAGCTGACTGAAAAGGATAATATACAGGCTGTTGGCTGCTGCAGTTTTGGTCTGCATGCTGAAAAAGTAATATAAAACCACCAGATTTATCGGGCCGCCGCCGATACCGAGAAAACTGGAAACCACACCCAGCGCCAGACCTATGACACAACAGGCCACCGGGCCAGTCACTTTTCGGGTGGTGATTTTTTCCTTATTTATGGTATAAATCAGTGTAGCCAGAGTAATCACCGCCAGCGCCGCCGCCTGGACCGCACCTACCATCTGGCGGTTTGCAAACATGTCTCGCAGAGTATTGAACAGGGTCTTACCTATTACGCCACCTATGGCCGCACCTACAGCCAATGGTGTGGCTGTTTTTACATCCACTGTTTTCTCTCCGGATTTCAGCGATTTACCTACAGAGTATGTGGTCATAGCCAGCACTGTGCAACCGGACATAAAGCTGATTTGTGATGCGGTACCAAACTGAATAAAGTCCAGCACCGGTTTTATTATAACGCCGCCACCCATACCGCAGATAGCACCTACTATACAGGCTGTAAAGCTGATTAAAAATGCAATAATCATATATTTTCCTTTTTTTACATAATATACTTTAAATTATAGACTATAAAACATAACAGTCAACAAAAAAGCGGGGCTTTTGCCCCGCTGTATTATGTGAAAATTATTTGTTAGCCCAAACTGCAACTGTTCTTGTGAATACTGGCAGCATAGCGTCGATAAGTTTACCGCTGATTGTAAGAGCCAGGATTGTAGCATAGCCCCATACACCACCTGTAAGAATACCGATAGTTACATAGATAGCATACAGAGTGTAGCAACCGAAGGAGTATGGTTTTTTAGCCAGGTCAGAAATCATCAGGATAACGTTATCTGTGATAGATGCACCAAAGTCGATAGACAGGTAGAATGCAACACCAGTAGCAATGATAACACAACCTACGATAGGGTAGATATAGCTTGTGATAAATGTGGATGCGTTGATAGCGTTGAGCAGTACGCATACTGGGTCAATAGTCCAGCCGATTGCGAAAACTGTGATTACTGTGGACAGTGCCAGTCTTTTGCGGTAGAAAACCATAAGAACTGCAAACAGTACAGCACTTACAATGTTTGTCATTGTGCCGAAAGGAATACCTGTCAGATTACTGAAGCCACTAACCATAACGCCCATTGGGTCATTACCCATGCCGCTGGTAACCAGGAATGCGCAACCTGTGCCGATGATAATCTGGCCGATAGTAACGATAAGATATTTTTTCAGTTTAACCATTTTGCTATCCATTTTGTTGTCCTCACTTTATTTTTTATGTTTTATTTAAAAATATGTTTATTTGCTTATTTACAGGTGCTTGACACACCATTTTTTAGTTTACTATATTAAATACCATAAGTCAATCAGAATATTTTTCTAAATACACAAAATTTTCATTTGTATACCAGCAAAAAAGTGGTATACTATAAATATAATACATTTGTACAACAAAATGTTGTTTACTCAACAAATCACATATAAAGGAGAGTTACTATGAGACGTTTTATTTCCGGCGTTGTTGCATTGGCAGCTGCAGGTGCAGTAATCGGTGCTGCAGGTTACTACCTGTACAAGAAAAACCAGAAACCTGATGACGGCGAAGAAATGCTGTACACAGAAGAAATGGGCGAAGAATTCATCATCGTAGAAGATGACGAACCTGTAATCGCAGAAATCGAATTACCAGAAGAAGAATAATAAATTTTATCCGGGAGGCCCCTCCCGGATATTTTTTAAAAATTCTCAAAAAAAGTGTTGACAACTGTGTTTTCTCGTGGTATACTATCAATACTGTAAAAATTAGATATCGCGGAGTGGAGCAGCATGGTAGCTCGTCGGGCTCATAACCCGAAGGTCGTTGGTTCAAATCCAGCCTCCGCAACCACAAAAGTCTTAATCATCCCAGTGATTAAGGCTTTTTTCTTTTGTATAAAACCAACGACCGAGGGTTCTCGAAGGCATCGCCTGCAACCGCCGCCAGTGGCGGATGAAGGGCAGCAGGGGATGGCGCAGCGGTCGAAAAAATCGAGTAAGCGAACAGCACGAAGATTTTTTCGGGCACCGCAAGAGGACGTTGGTTCAAATCCAGCCTCCGCAACCACAAGAATCCCTAACCATCCCAGTGGTTAGGGGATTTCTTTTTTTGTCTGGAAACCACTTTAATATTTTTTCAGTACAGAATTTTTATTAAGTTGTACCGAAATTGTACTGAAATGAAATTAGATATTATCAACTTGAAAACATCTTTTTTACAAGTTTAATACATAAATTAACCTGAAAATAACAAAATTTAACATCTTTTTATCATCTTTTCTTTACATAAGATAAGTACAGGTATTAAAAAATCTGTACAGTTTCTGTACTGAAAGGATGATTTTTCTTTTATCAGCCAAAAATTACAGTATTCATTTCTTGAAAAGCTTTTAATTTTGCTTCTGTAATTGTGTGAGCATATCTTGTGGAAACTGTTGTAGGAACATCTCCTATGTAGGCCGCTGCCGAAACTACATCTACACCTTTACTGATAAGTGTAGAGGCAACTGTGTGCCTGAATGCGTGAGGATTGATATGTGGAAAATCAGGGTCTGTTTTTCTGTTTTTATCAGTTATGCGTTTGAATTGTCTTGTGATAACATCAGGATTCATCAGGCCACCTTTTTCTCCTGTGAAAATGTAGTCTGTTTCTATCCAATCATCTCCATATCTTGCTTTTTCGCCATCAAGCCAAAAGAGGTACAGCCTTAACATATCTTCAATTTCTTTTGACATCGGCAAACTTCTTGCTTTTCTTGCTTTGGTGTAATCTTTTTCATACACACCATCTTTTGAGTTGTATAACACACAGCTATCAATAGTAAGAATATGATTTTTAAAGTCTATTGATTTGTATTTCAGCCCTGTATATTCTGCTCGTCTGCCACCATATTGGAGCATTAAAAATCCAATAGTTCGCCATTTTATGCTTTCCTTTTGGAAAGCTTTTTTTATTTTCTCAATTTCATCAGACTGATAATAATTAGGTGTTTTTGAAACACTTGATGAAACCTTGATGTCTTTCGCAGGATTAAAGGCAATTAAATGTTGTCTTCGTGCTTCTTCAAGAATGCTTGATATAAGTCTGTGATATTCCAAAACAGTTTTTTGTGATAAACCTTTATCTGATTGCTTTTTGTTAGTGCCTGCTTCTGACAAACTTTTATAAAATTTATTTAGATGGTTGCCTGTAATATCTTTGACTTTCCAATGGCCAAAAGCAGGCAGAATTCTGTTATCCAACATATTCTGATACCTTGATAAAGTGCTTAATTCTACACCTGATAATTTTTTGAGTTCCATAGCTTTATCCACAAACTCGTCAAAACGAATATTATTGCTTTCTATCATCAGGCCTTTACACTCTATTTCAAAAGAAGCTGTTTCTTTTTCTATAAGTTTTTTAAGCTGTCTTTCAGATATTCCTTTTGGCACTTTTACTGTTTTTAAATATGGGGGTAGTTCTTTTCCGTTTCTATCTACACCTTTATAGATTTTTATTCTGAATGAGATTACATCTCCATTTTTATTTTTGTTTTTGATTATTGTTGCCATACTTGGACTCCTTTCATATCCAAGCACATTTCTCGCAAATTTCTTTTTCTTATCTTATCATAAAATCTTTTTGTTGCCAATACTCGACTTACATTAGAATCAGAGAAACTGACAAGTCAGGGTGTATAATATAGACAAAGAAAGGGAGAGGAAAACAAAAAGAAAAACCTCTCCAAACAAAATAAAAAAGATAAAAGATTGAAAGGATTAACCACTATGAAAAACCCAATGACAAGAGAAGAAATGATTAACAGCACAAACTTTGACAGAGCAACAAACACATTCACAATCACAAAAAAACTTTACAACGCCTCTTGTAAATATGGTTCAGAAGCTTACGACTTCATCGAAGAACTGAAAGCAAAACATCCTAACTGTAAAATTGAAGTTAGAAAGACAGCTAAAAGAGACTCCTACAATGGCCTGAACTACAAATTTATGGAAGAATACATCAAAAGAAACACAAAAGAAGATGACGACATCAGAATAGAATTTCAGATTCTGCGTGAAGATAAAGCCAATTTTCTTGAAGTTAAAAAATGGTTCTTTGAAAAATTCCCTGAAATAAAAGAATTTGGCACAAAGACAGCTTCCAATATGATTTTAGGTAAAAAGGTTTGTAAAGTGGAAACTTCTGAACAGAAAGTAAAAACTTCTTCAAATACAAATCCAATCGCAACAATGCCTTTACAGTAAATAAAAGAAAGACGAGGACACGACTATGACTAACTACATTAAGATTGACCACAAAAATAAAAAACTTGTTTATGACAGAGCATTTGCTAAAAATTCAAGTATCGTTGGCTCAACAGAATACTATCTTCTCCAACAGGCAAGAAAAGATTATCCTGATTATACACCTGAACAGAAGAAAATTAAAAGAAACACAGATAAAGCTACATACAGTGGCCTTAACTACGACTATATGAGAGAATACATCCTCAGATATGGCACAGATAAAAAAGCTGAACTTGAAGAATTTGAAGATATGATTTTCCTCTCCAAATGCCATAAAAAATCCCTGCGTTATCCTACTATCAAAAAATGGTTTCTTACTAAATATCCAGAAGTAAAAAACTTCCTTAATCCAACAGCAGAAGAAAAAGAAAACGAAAAACCACAGTTCGAAGTTATGGCTTCTGAACAGAACACATTAGGCGAAACAGCTTAATCAAACACTTAACAATAAAATTAAAATAATACTGTTAAATAAATGAGCAAAAAAGGAGAAAAATTATGCTAAAATTACAGGCCTATAAAGTAAATGAATTGAAAAAGATGTTCCATAAAAATCGAATATCTAACCTTGAAAGAACACTGAAAACCTGTGGTGTAGAGTTTAAAAAAAGTGGCAGTGGCGAAAATACAACATATACAATCACAGCCATAAATGATGAACTGCGAGTATTCTGTGTATCAGAACTTGGCTTTGCCACTCAAACAGAAATACGAAAACTCACAAACTTCCTGTACTACTTCCTGAATGTTGAAGATTTTGTAAATCTTCCTGACCAAGCAAAAGAACAGTATATGAAAGACAGCAACAGATATGTTTCAAGGCAGACTATCGCAAAATACATACGAAAGCTTATCAACGCAAACTATGTAGCAAGAAGTAATGATTTTATCTACTACTTTGTATATAAAGGCGTTCGCAAGCCAACAGACAAAGAAACATACTGTAAAGCTTGGCGTGAATATTTTAAAGATAAAGAAAATGGCTATGATTCCTCTATGGCAATATTTAATATGATTGCGAACTATGGTGGATACGCACAGAAATACGCACCAACCGAGCAAAATGCCATTTACGCAAAGGAAATAAACCACCTTAATGATTTAGTGCTCGAAAGAATACAAGTACTCTATAAAGAAAATAAAACACAGACTGCTGACAGAAAAGATAAAGACTGTCGGCAGTCTGTGTTTTATTTTTTGCTCAAACATTTAACAGAGTATTTTTTATAATATTATGTTAAGTGTTTGAGCAAAAAAAACATATATAATATTGTGTTAAATATTTGAGTAATATCTGAAATTAAACGCAGAAGAAAACAAGCAAAGCTTGTTTTATCTGCGTTATCTTATTATATGGACATCGAACGAGGCCAACCGAAAACCCAAATTCAAAATCAATTACGAAACTTTTTTGGCCACGACACTTGAAAATTAGTGCTGAATTTTTTATTTTCCTAAAAGATACCCCCATCAGAAAGGAGAATTAAAATGAGTAAATACGATTTTCACAATGCTATGGAACGCCACGCAAGAAAGTTCATTGGAGAAGAAAACATTGTCAGCAATCCTCTGTTGGATGGCAACAGAATAATGCGTGAAAGAATAAGTTATGATGTTGAAATTGACACATCAGGATTAAGGGAAGCAAAAGAGTTGTTTGCTCTTATTGATAAATATTTTAAATAAACAAAAGCAGGGAGAAAACTTCCCTGCTTTTCGTCATTGTTCGTAAAAGGGTGTCGTGATTTTCCTGAACGAAAAAACACGATATTTTTATTGTTTTGCTCAAAAATTTAACACTCTAAAACTGTATAAGAAAACAAATGTTTTATTGGACATCATCAGGAACATATTCCATCAGGTCTGATGGCTGACATTCCAACACTTCACAAATCTTATTCAATGCTTCCACAGGCAAATGCTTCACAGCACCTGTACAGATGGCTGATACTGTTGGTGGTCTGATACCTGTTCTTTCAGCAAGTTCTTTCTGTGTCATTTCTCTTAATGCTAACATTACTTTAACTTTAAACTTAATCATATATACACCTCTTTTATGTATGCTGTTTCTATTGTATCACGATTTTCGTAATCAATCAATACGCAAATCGAAAAAATATTTTGAATTTCGTAAAAGAAATTACTATTTTCGTATTGACAAATTACGAATTTCGTAGTATAATATAATCAAGATAAAAAACAAACAAACCAAAAGGAGAAACTAAAATGAGTAGAAACGAACTTATCGCAAAAATCGAAGCACTGAATGAATGGGAACAGCTTATGGAAGAAGCCAAAACACAGGTGGAACTTATCAAAGAAAGTCTGAAAGAAGAACTGATTGAAAGAAATGTTGAAGAACTTGAAGCAGGCTCTTACATAATCAGATACAAAACAGTATCAACAAGCAGATTTGACAGCACAGCCTTTAAGAAGAACTACACAGACCTCTACAAAGAGTTCTTACGACAGACAGTAAGCCACAGATTTACAATCTCTTGCTAAAACAAAAAGGGGGGGCTTCGCCCCCCTCTACCAACAGAAAGGAAAGTTTTATGGTATATGGATATGCTCGTTGTAGCACCAATGAAAGCAAACAAGATATAGACCGTCAGGTCAGAGAACTTAAAGAGGCAGGGGCACAACAAATCTATCTTGAATATGAACATGGGGATTCTGCTGTCAAAGAACAGTTATTTGCTCTCTTGGATAATGCGAAAAATGGAGATACTATTATCACTCTTGAAGTTTCAAGACTCGCAAGAAGCACAAAACAACTGTGTGAAATCATAGACAGAGTGAAAGAAAAACATCTGAAACTTTCTATCGTTGGCAGTATCACTGTGGATTGTTCTAATGGTGAAATAGACCCTATGACAAACGCTTTTATTCAGATGTCAGGTGTTTTCGCAGAACTTGAACTGATGATAATCAGAGCAAGGGTAAAATCAGGAATGGCAAACGCAAAGCTTAAAGGGGCAAAAATCGGCAGACCACACACCACAAAAGATGATATTCCACAGGTCTTTTACAAACATTACCCTGCTTACAAATCAGGCCAACTGAACACATCAGAGTTCGCAAGAGTCTGTGATATGAGCAGAACAACAATTTACAAATATGTTTCTCTTTTGGAAAATTGACATATAAAAAATAGGAAGCAAAAATGCTTCCTATTTTTTATTACTTGTTTAAAAGATACATTGATATTACACTTGCTGTAATAAAGATAAAGAGAAGAATGATTAGAATAAATGATTTACTGTTGGCAGAAAATCTCTTTTTATTTCCAAACTTGCCTAACTGATAAGAATTGAACAACCAAACAAAAATTAAAACTATTGGTATGGCAATAAATCCACCTTGTAAGCCTAACTCTGTTCGTGGTCTGAAAAAAGATATTCCTCTCATACAATCACACTCCTTTGGTAAATTGGGATTTATATACTAAGAGTTAATAATCATCAAAGTAATAAGCACAATGGCTCCGAAAACAATGCAGGCCTTTACTTTGTTGTTTTCTGCTTCTTCATCATTACTACGAATAGCATCAATTAAGTATGCAGGAAAAATCACTCCCAGAATAGTTGCAATGACAATGGCAACATTAATACTCATAAACAACATCTCCTTCGTCAAATTCAAGTTTGTCTGTTTATTTAATTATACTTTATGGTGATAATCTGTGTCAATTTAATTGACTTTACTATCTTCTTTGTAAAAAGTATAATGTAAATAAGTGTTGAAACAATGAAAAGCTTATATGAAATTTTACTCAACCATTTAACAATATATAAAATATAATTCTGTTAATAGATTGATATAACAAAGTATAATCGAGGTGATTAAATTGTCAAAAGAACCAAACAATTCAGCCAAAGGCAAAAGAGATAACCAAAAGATGAAACCATTCTTTGTAATGGAATATCTCTTAAAAAATTCTGATGAAAACAAAAGAATAACTGCTGATAAGATAAGAGACGCATTATTGGAAAAATATGATATATCTTCAAATGTCAGGTCTATTTATGATGATATAAAAGAAATCAATAAAGCTTATTATCTTCTGAATAATGCTGATGAAACAGGAACAATGGAGGCCGCTGCCGATGTTATCGAAGCTGACGAATATGATGAAGAAAAGCTTATTGCTTACAGCCATTCAAACAAGAGAGGCTTTTATGTAAAGAACAGAAAGCTTGAACTTGATGAAGTGCGACTGCTTGCTGAATGTATTTACACAAGTAAGTTTATCACACAGAAAGAGGCAGACAGACTTATTACTGTTATCAATGATTTAACGACATTAGAAAATGCCAAAAGTATAAAACACGATGTTGTATTTACAGACAGAGTAAAAACTACAAACAAGAGTATTGTTAATAATTTGAGCATTATAAATACAGCTATGAGTTTAAGAATAGACTCAAAGCCACATACACCTGAAAAGATAAGCTTCCAAATGCTGACACACACAATAGCTGATAAAGAAAAACCTCTGCCACGCAAAACAAAATATGTGGTAAGCCCTTACAAGCTGATTGTTAATGATGGCAACTATTATCTGTTGGCCTTTGAAGATAAAAGCCAAAAGATGAAAACATACAGAATAGACAGAATGAAAAGTGTTTCTCTCACAGGCGAAAGCAGGGATGGAGAAGAAGCTTTTAAGACTATGGATATGGACAGATTTTTAAATGCCTCTTTCTCTATGTTCAACGGCAAACCTGAATATGTGCGTATGCGTTTTATCAATCCTCTGTTGGACACTGTTATGGAAAGATTTGGAACAAAAGATGTTCTGTATAGTAAAGATGATGATACACACTTTACTATTTCAGCAAAAGTTTATATCAGCGACCAATTCTATGGATGGCTCTGTGGCCTTGGCAAAAGAGTAAAGATTATCTCCCCTGAATATGTGGCAAATGATTACAAAGCATTTTTGGATAAAATCAGAAAGATGTATGATTCTGATTAAAAGATGTTAAAAAGATGTATCAAAGTAATTAAAAAGTAGTAAGAAACTCGATTGTTTCTTACTACTTTTCTTTCAGAAATTTGCTAAAAAAATGTACCGATTTATACATAATTTGTTTTATAAAATTTAAAAATTCCTTGCGAGTAGGGCTCTTTCGAGGGGCTGAAAGCCCCTCATAACCCGAAGGTCGTTGGTTCAAATCCAGCCTCCGCAACCATAAGAACCCCTAACCATCCCAATGGTTAGGGGATTTCTTTTCGTCTGAAAACTAATACATACAATAAAAAGCAGTGGGAAAAATCCCACTGCTTAAATATTATGTGTATAAACAAGGTCAGTAGCATCGTTTGCACGCAGTAAATCCCATTGCCTTAGCTGTTTCTATTGGCACATAATCAGGGTCTATCATCTGACTGCAACTTGAGCTTCTATGGTATTTTTTACCACCATTTGTAGGAATCCACACTGAATTTCCCTGTGCCGCAGGAGCCGGGGCTGATGTCGGTTTGGTAGCTGAAAGATGGTAATGGCTCATATAAGCCTCTTCACCATTATAATTGATTCTATACCATATATCACCGTCTTTGTCTGTTGTTTTGCCTGTAACCGTGATTTCTTCACCCGAATTATAACGCCCCAAAACTGCGTAGGTGTCATACGGACCGTCCCACACTGTTCCATTTGATTTCGCAAACATAACTGCCGCATATTCTGCTATTATAGGCGCAGGGGTTGGTGTTGGGGTAGGAGTCGGCGTTGGTGTTGGTGTAACTGTTGGTTCTGGTGTAACTGTCGGTTCTGGTGTAACTGTCGGTTCTGGTGTGACTGTCGGTTCTGGTGTAACTGTCGGTTCTGGTGTGACTGTCGGTTCTGGTGTGACTGTTACCGTCGCCATTTTTTTCTCTTCGTCGCGGAAAGCTTCCGGGGTTTGTACAACAGAGTTTACACTCTGCGAATCAGTTGACCGAACATCAGTATCGGATTTTACCGCTGCCGGAGTCAATAAAAGTGCAATCAAGAGCATTACAACCATTAATGCATTTTTCAGGCCACCGGAAATATTAACTCTGTTCTGAAAAGCTGTCTGAAGTTTATTTGACGGGATATTCAAAACAGCAAGAATGGCAAACAATACCGAAGCCATACTAGGGAAATATACTACTGTTGCTATCGCACAGAAAACACAACATAAGCCTTTCCACAGCATTTTGAGCAAGCTCATTTTACCTGGGTCATTACCACGAGCGGCACAATTTTCACATATTACAACTTTGCCTGAACGATAGTACGGTTCTCCCCTATATATCTTTCTTCCACAATTAGAACACTTTCGGCCTCTCCAGTTTTTCTTTACATATTTCCAAGCCATATTCATGCCTCCAGATATACCATTATTTTTAATTATATCAAAAATCATAAAACCGCGCAATGTGGTACTATCCTGTTAATATTTTGGCTGGCAAAAGATAAAATCCTTGATCGAGGAGTAAATATACACTGGTAAAACTGTTGTAAATTTTCCGCTTATCCTGTAAAATGGAATAAGAATATAAACGCTCTGGAGGCTTTTTATGGACGTTATGATTATAGGTATTGCCGGCGGTACAGGCAGTGGCAAAACCACACTGACAAATAACCTGAAAAAACATTTCGGTGACGATATTGCCATAGTTTACCACGATAACTACTACAAACGTCATGATGAAATGACATACGAAGAAAGATCCCTGCTGAACTATGATATTCCACAGGCTTTTGATACAGATATGTTCGTAGACCATCTGAAACAGCTGAAAAAAGGCCAGGCCATTGAGTGCCCTGTATACGACTATACTGTACACAACCGCAGTGACGATGTGGTAGCTGTAGAGCCAAGAAAAGTGGTAATCGTGGAAGGCATACTGATTTTTGAAAATCAGGACCTGTGCGACCTGATGGATATAAAAGTATTTGTGGATACTGATGCTGACACACGCATACTGCGCCGTGCAATGCGTGATATGAAAGAAAGAGCAAGAAGCATTGAATCCATCACACAGCAGTATCTGACTACTGTAAAACCTATGCACGAAAAATACGTGGAACCAAGCAAAAAGAACGCAGACATCATCGTACTGGAAGGCGGTAACAACACTGTTGCACTGGACCTGCTGATACACAAAATCAAAAGCGTTCTGGAAAAATAATACTTATCTAACTAAACCGCTGCACCCTGCAGCGGTTTTTCTTTTTACTCTACTTATTTCATAACCAAATTATTACATATTAATAAAAATAACGTGAAAAAATGTGCTGATACTGTTCAATACATAAAAAATATATGGTATAATTATAAATTAAGAAATATGCCCTTTTACGGGATAAGGGAGATGCTTATGGCGTTTATAGAATTTAAAGATGTATGCAAAACATACAAAATGGGCGAAGTAGAAATCAAAGCCCTGGACAATATAAATTTCGAAATAGAGCAAGGGGAATTCGTGGTAATTCTGGGTGCTTCCGGTGCCGGTAAAACCACCATTCTGAACCTGCTGGGCGGTATGGATACACTGTCCAGCGGCACTATTGAGGTAGACGGCAGAAATGTATCTTCCGCAAATGATAAGGAACTGACAGACTACCGCCGCCACGACATCGGCTTTGTTTTCCAGTTTTATAATCTGGTGCAGAATCTGACAGCTTTTGAAAACGTGGAGCTGGCACGCCAGATATGCCGTAACCCTATCGACGGTGACGAAGTACTGAAACTGGTAGGTCTGGAAAAAAGAAGGGACAACTTCCCGTCTCAGCTGTCCGGTGGTGAGCAGCAGCGTGTGGCTATCGCCCGTGCTGTGGCCAAAAACCCTAAACTGCTGCTGTGTGATGAACCTACCGGTGCGCTGGACTATGTGACAGGTAAGCAGGTACTGAAAGTACTGCAGGATATGTCTGTAGAAAGAAAAATGACTGTGGTTATGATTACACATAACGCCGCTCTGGCTGATATGGGCCAGAAAATCATAAAAGTACGCAGTGGCCGTATAGACGATATAATCATCAACGAACATCCGAAAAATGTGGAGGATATAGAATACTGATGTTTCACAGAGATACTTTCCGACTTATCAGGAAAACCCGGAAACGTTTTGTCACCATTATGCTGATAGTGCTGATAGGTGTGGCTTTCATGGTTGGTCTGATGAGTAGCGCCCCTATAATGCGCGTCAGTGTGGACAAATATATGGACGAGTCTGACTTTATGGACCTACAGCTGTATTCATCCTACGGTTTTGATGAAAGAGATATAGAAGCACTGGAAAAAAGCAGTGTGGTTCAGGATATCTTCCCTACTAAATTTACTGACGTTTTCACCCAGAAAGGTGAATCAAAAATAGTTACCCGTGTACAGGAACTGGACAGTGATGTAAACCGTCTGGTGCTGTCAGAAGGCCGCATGCCCGAAAAGCCAAACGAAGCTCTGGCACTGGGGTCTTCATCATTCGGCAGTGTTTATTCCATAGGTGACAGTATAAAACTCTATCTGGAAGATGGCGATGTTTCCGAAACTATCAGCGTGACTGAATACGAAATAGTGGGTATCGCCCGTACCGCCCAGTATATGGCATCCAGCAGAGAGACATCTACACTGAATAACCTGACACTGGACACAGTAATTTTCGTGGATAATGATAACTTTATCCGGGATTATTACACTTCCCTGTATGTCACACTGGAAGGTGCCGCAGAATACACCGCCTTCAGCAACGACTACAAGGACTATGTAACAGAATGTGTGGACGAACTGGACAGAACTGTACGCAAACAACAGAATGTCCGCAAAGAAGAAATCATAGAAGAAATCACTCAGCAGGTAGCTGATGGCGAAAAAGAACTGGAAGAAAAGATAGCTGACGCACAGGCTGAAATCGATGACGGCAAAAAACAGCTGGATGATGCATACATACAGATATTGGTGGGTGAAGCGCAGATTACAGCCAGCGAAAGCCAGATAGAAGCTGGTGAAAGAGAAATAGCCGCCGGTGAAGCACAGCTGGCCAGTGCACAGGCGCAGATAGATTCTGCCAAAAACCAGATAGAAACCCAGTCCGGTATGTCTTATACCGAAGCAGTGCTGTCCACCCAGACAGCATATGGCGTTTATACCATGGTTAACCAGATGCTGGCAAACCCTGATAACACTCCTGAAGCTTCCATCAGCCAGAATATAGCTGATAAAACAGCTGAAAGAGATACTCTGCTAAGCCAGAACATGGAACTACGTCTGGAAAACACCACATTGGAGACACAGAATACCCTGTTACAGCAAGAAATTACCAGTCTGCAGGAATCCAATACTGCATTGGAAGAAACAAACGCCGCGCTGCCTCCTGACAGTGAAAACTATGATGCTACAATAGCCGAAAACAACCGGCTGATTGAAGCTAACAACACTGTTATCGCTGAAAAGAACAGCCAGATATCAGTTAACACCGGAAAAATAGCAGAAAACAATGCAACAATCGACCGAAACTCTGAAAGAATTTCCCGACTGACAGAAGAAATCACTCAGCTGGAAAGCATCCGACTGGCTGTGGGCGATGAAGCCTTGTCCGCCATTCCGAACGCCATCAACGAAATGTTCGGCGGTGACGTAACCGGCTCATACAACTCTATTATGCAGCTGGAAGCCGCCATCAATCAGGTGGCTGCAGGCCGCCGGGAACTGGAAGCAGGCCGTCAGGAACTGATAGCCGGCAAACAGCAGCTGGAAGCCGCCAAAGAACAGATGAAAGGTGGCCGCACAGAATATGAAAAAGGCCTGAAAGAACTGGAGGACGGTCAGAAAAAACTGGACGAAGAATATGAAAACGCCAGAATAGAGCTGGACAAAGCAAAACAGGAACTGAGCGAGTTGCCTGACGCTGAATGGATGGTGCTGGACAGAACATCTCATTATTCATCCTATATGTTTGAGAACAACTCTGACCAGATGAGCAAAATCGGGTACGTATTCCCTGTTCTGTTCTTCCTTGTGGCTGCACTGGTTTGTATGACAACCATGAAACGTCTGATTGATGAAGAACGCTCACAGATAGGCGTTTTCAGTGCACTGGGCTTTTCAAAATCAAAAATTATCAGCAAATATATAATTTACTCACTGTCTGCCAGTCTGGCCGGCAGTATCATAGCGATACCGATAGGTATGGCTATTTTCCCTACAGTTATTTACTTCTGCTGGAGACTGATGTATGACCTGCCAGACATGGTTGTAACCATGCCTGCTGAAATAGCAATACTGGGGGTATGCTCTTTCACATTACTGATGGGGCTGGTTACATACATGGTTGCCAACGGTGTACTGAAAGAAAATCCTAGCCGGTTGATGCGTCCTAAAGCACCAAAGAGCGCCAAAAAGATTTTCCTGGAACACATTACACCTGTATGGAAACGTATGTCTTTCACATCTAAAGTTACCGCCAGAAATATCATCCGTTACAAGAGCCGTTTCTTTATGACAGTTATAGGCGTAGCCGGATGCACCAGTCTGCTGGTACTGGGTTTTGCTATCAAAGACTCTGTTTCACAGGTAGTTTCCATTCAGTATGGCGACATCATCACATATGACACCACAATCACACTGGAAAGCCATGATGATATGGACGCTGTAATGGAAAAACTGAAGGATGACGATGATATACTGTACGCAGTGCCTCATATCACCTACTCATCCATGGCGTACCTTGATGGTGAAGAAAAAACAATAAACGTCTACGTAATGGAAGAAGACGAAATATCTGATGTTATCGACCTGCGTCAGAGACGAAATCAGGAACCTCTGAACATCAGGAAAGGTGCTGTTATCAGCGAAAAATTCGCTAAACTCTATAACCTGTCTGTAGGCGACAAACTGATGGTAGAGTCTGCCAATGGCATCAAAAAAGAGGTAAAAATAACTGGCATATGTGAAATGTATACACAGCATTATCTGTTTATCAGCAGAGAAAACTATGAGGACATTTTCAACGAAACCGCCCGTTATAACAGCATAGCACTGACCAGTGCACCAGATACCGATCTGACAGATAAATACAAAGATACCCCTGGTGTGAAGAGCGTAACTGATTTCAGTGGTATGAAATCAACTTTCAACAATATGTTTGATTCTCTGGATATTATTATTCTGGTTATCATTCTGGCGGCCGGATCTCTGGCGCTGGTAGTAATCATGAACCTGACAGAGGTAAATATTTCTGAACGTATACGTGAAATCGCCACACTGAAAGTACTGGGCTTCAACAACAAAGAAGTATATTCATATATTTTCAAGGAAGTACTGATTCTTTCGCTTATAGGTATAATGGTCGGACTACCATTCGGCAAACTGGAGCTGACCTTTGTAATGGATATTATAGACATGGAAATGGTTATGTTCAGTACTGCCATCCAGCCTACCAGCTATCTGTATGGTTTCCTTATTACACTGGCATTTACCATTATGGTAATAATGCTGATGAGAAAAACCCTACGAAAAGTACAGATGGTAGAATCTCTGAAGAGTGTGGAATAAAATCTGATACCAATAAAAATCCGTCGCCCTTTACCGGGTGGCGGATTTGTTTATGCCATTTCTTATATTCAGTCGTATGGTAAAAATTGCATATTTGCTTTTCTCGTCTGACAGAGTATAATAAAAATATAAACGTATAATAAACAGAGGGATTTTATGTATACTATCGGAATAGATATGACCACTGTGTCCAGAATAGAAAAAAGCTGTGAAAAAGACAGTTTCCGCCGTTTTGTTTTTTCTGAAAAAGAACTGGCAGTGTTTTTTGACAGAGAAAAACCTAAATACGCTTCACTGGCTGCAAACTTTGCCGCAAAAGAAGCTTTCGGCAAAGCACTGGGCACTGGTGTGCGCGGGTTTGACCTGAATGAGGTGGAAATTCTCCGTGATGAAATGGGTGCTCCGTATTTTAACTTTTACGGCAGGGCTGCAGAAATAATGCTGGCTGGCGGGTACACCGCCCGGGTTTCACTTTCCCATGAAAAAGACACAGCCATAGCTATGGTCATACTGGAAAAAGGAATTAACATAAAAAAATTGTAAAGTTTTAGGAAGTTATGTTGATTTTCATACTATTTTAGTATATAATCCTCTTATCGATACAGTATATCGATAAGAGGATTAATTTTTACATATTTTATATGAGGTGCATATATGAAAATCACACGAAAACTTTCCGAGGATATATATTACATCGGCACTGCCGACCGAAGAATCGCATTGTTTGAAAACCTTTTCCCTTTGGTGAATGGTGTTTCTTACAATTCATATTTTATTGACGATGAAAAAACCGCAGTTATGGATACAGTGGACCGCTTTGTATCTGATTCATTTTTTGATAATCTGGATTATCTGCTGGCCGGCAGACCATTGGACTATCTTATAATTCATCATATGGAGCCTGACCATGGTGCAAACATCGGCAGCCTGATTGAAAAATACCCTGATATGAAAGTGGTAGCTTCTGCAAAAGCCATACAGATGATAAAACAATTTTTTAATATAGACCTGGGGGCCCGAGCAATTATTGTAAAAGACGGCGACAGGCTGGAACTTGGCAGACACACTCTACACTTTATGACAGCGGCCATGGTTCACTGGCCGGAAGTAATTATGACATACGATTCCACAGATGGCATACTGTTCTCTGCTGATGCCTTCGGTACATTCGGTGCTCTGGATGGCTGTATTTTCAACGACGAAATAGTTATTGACAGTAAGTGGTACGATGAAGCCAGAAGATACTATGCAAATATCGTAGGCAAATACGGCATACAGGTGCAAACGGCACTGAAAAAAGCAGCCTCACTGGATATTAAAATAATTGCACCTCTTCATGGGCCTGTATGGCGTAAAAATATAGCTGAATTTATATCAAAATATGATATGTGGAGTAAATACCAGCCGGAAGAAAAGGGTGTGTTGATTGCCTATGCATCAATGTATGGCAACACAGAAACAGCCGCAAATGCTCTGGCACTTGCACTGGCAGACCGTGGTATCACAAATCAGGCTGTAAGGGACGTATCCTCAACCGACACTTCTGAGCTTATTTCTCTGGCGTGGAAATACAGCCACATTATTATAGCATCACCAACGTACAATCTTAATCTTCATCCGAAGATGGAACATTTCGTAACAGATATGAAAGCGCTGAACCTGCAGAACAGGACAGTGGCCATTGTCGAAAACGGGTCATGGTCACCTGCGGTAATAAAGAATGTAACAGAGATAATGTCTAGCATGAAAAATATTACCATTATGGAAGAAAAAATTTCCGCAAAATCTGCCCTGCACCATAATGAACCCATCGAAAAACTGGCTGCTGTACTCGCGGGCGATATAAGAAAATAAAAAAAGCAGGCTATACAGCCTGCTTTAATTTGTCAGTTATTTCAGAGAACTTCTGTTTCCTCTTCAACTACTTCTTCCACAGTTTCTTCAACTGCTTCTTCAGTTTCCCGTGCCAATGCTTCCACTGCTACAGCTTCTGCAGCTTCTCTTTCGGCTTTGGCAGCCGCTTTTGCAGCTTCTCTTTCAGCCTTTGCTTCTTCACGTGCAGCTATTCTTTCAGCTTTAGCTTCTGCTTTTCTTTCTTCTATGTTTTCTTCCAGCCGTGCCATTTCAGCCTTAGCTTCTGCCAGTGTATCCTGATTGTTTTTGGCAGACTTCATTGTAGCCAGAATATTTGGCTCTACTGTACCACCAGCAAGGAAGAATTCATAATAAAACTCCCCGATTTTCTGGATGTCTTTGTTGAAACCGATTTCTGCATTACCAGCTTTTGCTGTCAGTCTGGACATCTCCATAGAGTCATTTGTTTTTTCTTCGATAACTTTTGCCACCTTGTTCAGCTTTTCAAAAAATGCCATAAGTCCGCCTCCTTTAGTAAATCAGTCAGATAAAATAAATATTTTTCTTTATTTTATTATATCAATCATATTACAGGTTTTCAATATGACTATGCTGGTACAAATTTGATATTATTGTGAAATATTTATATGCACCTATCTCTCTGAAAAGTCACTTATAGTAATTGAGTTTATTGTTTTTATATGTTAAAATCATATAAAGACATCCTGGAGGCGTACTATGATTAACAAAGACCTGACCATAGTTGACGATAAAAATATGCTGAACGTGCGCGTAGCTGGCATCATAATCAAAGATAACCGTGTACTGATGGTTAAAAACCTGCGTTCAGACTATATTTATTCTCTGGGCGGCAGGCTGAAATTCGGCGAATCCGCCCGGCAGGGTGTGGTACGCGAAGTAGAGGAAGAAACTGGCGTGCGTCTGGAAATAGACAGACTGGGGTTTGTGTTTGAAAACATCTTTATAGGTCACACTCCATCAAAAATGGACAAACTGGTGTATGAAATCACATTCTATTTCTATATGAAGGTGCCGGAAGATTTCCATGTTGAAACCGGTATAGAAACTGCTGATGATGAAAGAGAAACACTGGTATGGATTGACTGGCACAGTGATGAAGAATACTATCCACTGTTTTTCAGAACTGAACTGGATAATCCATCACAGGAAGTAAAGCATATTTTTATCGACGAAAGGCAGCTTAAAATATAATTATACAAATATAAAAGCAGAGAGAAAACTCTCTGCTTTTTGTTTTATACTTCTTCGTCGCTGATTTCAATATCAGTGAATTTTTCTGGATAATGGTTATCATTATCACCGATGATATCCCATGCCCAGCCTACATTTACATGTGTACCGTTTACATCAAGTTTCTGATAACGGCCAAGGAAAATTTTCCACACGTCACCTGCAACCGGTGGAATGTTATGACCTGTGGACAGATCTTCAAATCCTGCCCATGGGAACTTCAGTTCAGCTGTCCAGCCTTTGCTGATTACAGTATCGTCATTCAGCTTACCATCAATTTTAACTGCTGTTTCCAGACCAGGGAAATCCCAGTTATGATATGCCCAGCGGTTACCGCGTGGGTGTGCGCCTTTCCAGAAATAGTGACCTGTTCTGTCGAAGTTGCCGCCAAAAGTTTTGGCGTCATTTTTCAGAATATCAAATCTTTCCTTATCAAACAGAGGATTTTTACCATAAGCATCCTGCCAGATATAGAACACTTCATACAATACGTTCAGCGCATTCATTTCAAATTCATAGTAGCTGTCGCCGCCGTCAATGAACACTTCCAGGTCGTTTTCAAACCACAGCAGGCTGTCGCGTTCTGTAAGTGTAGCACGTGGATATGGTTCTTCACACCAGAAACCTACGTACAGTGCTTCTTCATCCCACATCAGTGCCCGTCGTGTATCATACAGACCAGGTGTACCACCAACTACGTCTATAAATCTGTGTGACTTTTCCCGTCTTTTCCACACATCTTTTGTCAGGTCACCATCTATAACTATTTTTTCAGTAAGTTTTTTACATTTGTATGCCATATCGCACCTACCCGTTTTCTTTTAATGATAACATATGATATATATATGGTAAATAATGAATAGTCACAAATTTTAACACATAATATTGTAAGCAGTTATTAATAGACAAAGCCAATCTCTTAATCTATAATGTAAATATACTTTTACCAAGGAGATATATTATGCTGGAAACAGGAATAAAAGCCCCTGATTTTACTTTAATCGATAAAGACGGCAATATGGTCAGTCTTTCTGACTTTGCCGGTAGAAAAGTAATTCTTTATTTTTATCCAAAAGATAATACACCCGGCTGCACAAAGCAGGCCTGCGCTTTTGCAGTAAATTTTGAAAGATTCAAAGCAATCGATGCTGTAGTAATAGGCATCAGCAAAGATTCTGCCGCCAGCCATCTGAAATTTGCCCGGAAGTATGATCTGCCTTTTATTATTCTGTCTGATACAGAATTGCAGGCTATTCAGGCCTATGATGTGTGGAAAGAAAAGAAACTGTATGGTAAAGTAAGCATGGGCGTAGTGCGTACAACTTATATCATCGATGAAAATGGTTTTATTGAAAAGGTCATGCCAAAGGTAAAACCGGACACAAATGCAGCCGAAATACTGGAGTATCTGGGTGGTTGACAACTGATACACATGGAGTTTAATAAATGCGAACAGCAAAAGTGATTGTTTTGCCATACAATCCGGAGTGGCAGACAGATTTTGAAAAAATAAAAGCTGAACTATCTGATGCCCTTGGCCAGCTGGCACTCTCTATAGAACATGTGGGCAGTACATCAGTACCGGGCATGTCTGCAAAACCGTGTATTGATATTGATGTAGTGATTAAAGACTACTCTGTATTTAGTGATGTGGCCAATCATCTGCTGCAGATTGGTTATATCCATGAAGGTAATTTAGGAATACCCGACCGTGAAGCCTTTGATTATTCGGATAAGCATCATTTGCAAAGGCACCATCTGTATGTATGTCCTCAGGGCTCTGCAGAATTACACCGTCACATTACTTTCAGGAATTTTCTGAAGTCAGCCCCTGATGCTGTCAAAAAATACAGTAAAGCCAAAGAAACAGCCGCTTTGCTATTCCCTGATGATATTGATAAATATATACAATACAAGTCCCCATGTATAGAGGAACTTTACAACCAATGCGGCTTAAATAATGCAACAAAAGAAGCAGGTATATAAGCCTGCTTCTTTATTTATAGTAATAAAAACAATTTATATATAGAGTTAAAATTATATTTTTTCAACGGCTCCCCAAGTTGGACTCGCCGTGAACGGCCACGACCTAAAAACAGTCCACAGGACTGTTTTCTAAACGGTCTTTCGTCGTCGCTGCACTCCTCCTCACCAACTCCATCGTGATAGAACCACTGTGATTGATCAGAGTACAAAACAAGAAAACAAAAAGAAAAAGCAGGTCATTTGACCTGCTCTTCTTTTTG
>JAFYPL010000024.1 GCA_017547525.1 Oscillospiraceae bacterium | reverse complement strand
CTTATCGCTATGGTTCTCTTCACAGGCGTTAGAAGCACACTTGAATACGCAAAACCACCAAAATCATTCGAAGGTCTTCCAATCACTCTCGTTGCAGCTTCACTGGTAGCAGTATCATTTATGGGCTTCGGCGGTATCATTGAAAGCATCTTCGGCACATTCTAAGGAGGTAAGAAATGGGTATTACATCAGCTATTATGATTATCTCCGGCATCGGCGTTATTGCTGCTATCGTTCTTGTTCTGGCTGCTAAATTTATGCACGTTGAAGAAGACGAA
This sequence comes from Oscillospiraceae bacterium, assembly GCA_017547525.1. Classification (GTDB taxonomy): domain Bacteria; phylum Bacillota; class Clostridia; order Oscillospirales; family Ruminococcaceae; genus RGIG3102. The sequence continues at coordinate 15,954 of JAFYPL010000024.1, read as the reverse complement.
AGAATCGGCAAAGTTGCTGAATGTCTGCCAGGCGCTAACTGCGGTGCTTGTGGTTATGCAGGTTGTGCTGACTACGCAAAAGCTATCGTAGAAAAAGACGCTGAACTTAACCTCTGTATCCCAGGTGGTGCAGCAGCTGCTGAAGGCGCTGCTAAAGTTATGGGTAAAGTTGCTGGTGCTACAGCTGCTCAGGTTGCAGTTGTTGCTTGCCAGGGCTTTGAATGCAACACAAGTAAAAAATTCGAATATCAGGGCGTTTCCACATGTTCTGCTGCATCCAAAATGTTTGCAGGTCCTACAGCATGTGCATACGGCTGTATGGGCTTCGGTGACTGCGTAGCAGCATGTAAATTTGGTGCTATCGAAGTTGTTAACGGTGTTGCACTGGTTAACCAGGAAAAATGTACAGGTTGTGGCGCTTGCGCTAAAGCTTGTCCAAAAGCTATCATCCACATGATTCCTGATGATGTTAACCCTGTAGTTCTTTGCCAGAACGTTGATAAAGGCGCACAGACAAGAAAAGTATGTTCCACAGGCTGTATCGGCTGTATGAAATGTACAAAATACTGTCCAACAAATGCAATCCATGTAGAAAACAACCTGGCTTACATTGACCAGGAACTCTGTATCGGTTGTATGCAGTGTGCTGACGAATGTCCGGTAAAAGCTATCCACATTCCTAACATCAGAAAACAGTATTAATTGCTGAATATATCCCCCGTCACTGACGGGGGATTTTTTGTTGAAAAATATATGTGTTTGGGTTATAGTTTAAATATGATTTATATTTCGGGAGATATTATTATGAGCAGAACTAAACTTGTTTTACTTGGTACCGGTACCCCTAATGCCGAAGCACAGGGCAGTGGCCCTTCCAGTGCAGTTATCGTTGATGACAAGGCTTATATTGTTGACTTTGGCGCAGGTGTTGTACGACAGGCGTCAAAAGCATTTCAGATGGGTATTGATGCCCTTAACCCTAAAAATCTGAAAGTTGCTTTTTCCACACATCTTCATTCCGACCATACTACAGGTCTGGCGGACCTTATTTTTACACCATGGGTGCTGGAAAGGGACGAACCACTTAAAATTTTTGGCCCTAAAGGCACAAAGCATATGGTAGACTGCATTACAGCTGCCTATGAAATTGACATCGACTTCCGTATCAATGGCTTTGAAAAGGCAAACGAGGTGGGCTATAAAACTGAAGTAACTGAAATCACTGAAGGTGTAGTATACAAAGATGAACTGGTTACTGTAGAAGCATTTACAGCCGTACACGGTACACTGGAATGCTATAGTTATAAATTCACCACACCAGACAAAGTTATTGTTATTTCCGGTGATACCTGCCCAACACAGCTTATGATAGACAAAGCAAAAGGCTGTGATATTCTTCTGCATGAAGTTTACTATTCAGCAGGTCTGGCACAGCGCCTTCCTAAATGGCAGAAATACCATAGCGAGGTTCATACAGGTGCTCTGGACCTGGGTAAAATGTGTTGTGAAATCAAGCCAAAACAGCTGGTTACATATCATAGAATTTACCACACAGAAGTACAACAGAACAAAATCAACATTATTTCTCATCTGAAAGAAAGAGAATACGCTATTCTGGATGAAATCAAATCCGTTTACGATGGCGCTGCCTGCAATGGTCAGGATCTGGATGTATTCATTTGATTTGTTACAAAATAAAAGACCTGCATTACTGCAGGTCTTTTTATTTATTCTTCATCATAAACAGGGGTTACTACCGGATGTCCGTTTTTGTCCAGTAAAACTGTCATACCGCCGGAATAACCAGCAGCATGAAATATGTAGTTTACTCCGGTCACTTTATCCACCCATATTTCAGTTACATTTAGTGTACCTTGAGAATATGTTTTTATAAATCTTTCGTCTTTTTTCATCTTACAAACCTCTTATTTTACAACAGTATATTTCAGATTGATTACACCACTGAAAGGATCAACGTAGATGCTATCAAAATAATTTCTGTAATAGAAAACTGTTTTTTCACTGCCCATAGGTACGGCCATGGCTGTGCCTATGATGATATCCTGTGCAGTGGCAATATCAGTTATTGCATCATTCTGGTCTGCCTTGCTTTTAGCACTGTTTATCACATTATCAAGATAAGTGTTGCGCCCTGCAAAAATATCCAGCAGACCATACGGTGTGCTGTTATCAGGTGTCAGCGGAAGGAAAGCCATATCAAAGTTACCCTGCTGAACACGTTGCTTCAGCTGCGCTGTAGGTATGTATTCTATGGTGAAAAACTGCCCCAGATTTTTCTGCCACAACTGATTGATATTTTCATAAACAAGAGTATATATACTGTCGTTTGGCATCAGTATAGTGGCTGATGGTATTTTTGTGATACCCAGTTCATTCAGTCCCTGCTGAATCATCCGCTTAGGGTCGACATTCATGTATTCAGGAGACTGTGCTGTGATTATATCAGTTATATATCTGCCGGCAAGGGTTATTGTACCCGGGAAAAGCTGGCCGCATGCGTCCACAGCCTGCATATTTGCACCGGAATTAATAAAGCTGTATGCATACCATCCCAGTGCTTTACGTATGTTTTCATTGCTAAAAACAGCATTATTCATATTGAAAACCAGACTGATGTTGCCACTATCAAATTCTTTTGTAGAGGTTTCAGCAAAAACGGTATCCAGTGAAGAGTGTGAAAGATATGCGCTTATTTCTTCGTTTAAATAGCTGTCTGCCTGCAGGTTGGTGTCTATCTGTTTCAGTCTGATACGGGCGATACCTTTTTCATTTTCATCCACACGGAGTATGGTTGCATTGCCTCCTTCAGTGTCCAGATAATTAAGCTTGAAAGGACCGTTGGACAGGATATTATCCAGACTCAGCCCGTATGCACCGCCGGTAAGGTAGAAGAAATCTTCATTACATGGGAATGAAGCCGGCATGGCCAGTTTTTCAGTGAAATTAAAGTCAGCGGTTTTCAGTTGGATAACAAGAGTGTAATCATCTGTAGCTGTAACTGATGCTATGTTGCTGTAGCTATCTATGTATGGTGAATGGGTTTTAGGATTCAGTACACGGTTGAGTGCAAAAACAAAATCATGGGCGGTTACCTGTTTGCCATTGTATTCGTCTTTGTGTTTGCCGCGGCAACTGAAAATATTGTCCTGTTTTACAGTGATAGTGTAAGTTCGGCCATCAGCAGAAATAGTATAGTCTTCAGCTATATTTTTCACAGTTTCGCCATTGATAGTATCAAACAGGCCGTCAAAAATATTGTTTATTACCAGCAGATCCCGTGGAGAGGTGGCTATCTGCGGGTCAAAGTTTGTAGGCATTTTTTCAACAGCAGCTGTGAAAGTAGTAATACTGCCGGCGGAAGAACATCCTGCCATGGATATACACATTATGATTGTGAGTATATATGAAATTAATTTTTTCAAATCAGTTCACCTTTATATCAATTTTTAGTTTAATTTATAGTATACCATAAATTGATATTACTTTAAATATAAAATTATTACATAGTTATAAAACAAAACTGCATTGTGTAGGAAAGAGACTTAAATATGATGTATATGTAAATAAATTATGTTATTTGTTGCATATAGGTTGATATAATCGGTGTAAAATTATATAATATTATAATAGTAAAATATTGCCACCTGTGTGGTTAATACATATATCCATTTTTGTGAGGTATGTTTATGAATAGAAAAGCAAGTGAGTTTTTTCACGGTCTTAAAGGTAAAAAAGTGGCTTTTATCGGTGCAGGTGTAAGCCATAAAAAACTTATAGAAATTTTTTCACGGAAGGGTGCAGTGGTTACTCTCTGCGACAAAAAACAGCTGGAAGGTTTCGGTGAATATGCTGATACTCTGAAACAGCTGGGAGTAAATCTTTCTCTGGGAGAAGATTATCTTGAAGGATTAAAAAATCAGGATATGATTATGCGTACTCCGGGTTTTGAATATTACACAAAAGAACTGCAGGATAGAATAGCTGAAGGCATTCAGGTTACCAGTGAGATGGAACTGTTTTTTGAACTGTGTCCATGCAAAATCTATGCTGTAACAGGTTCTGATGGTAAAACAACTACAACTACTCTTATCAGTGAAATGCTGAAAGAAACAGGTAAAACAGTTCATCTGGGCGGTAACATAGGAAAGGCGCTGTTGCCGGAAGTGGAAACAATGCAGCCTGATGACGTGGCAGTGGTGGAACTTTCCAGCTTCCAGCTGATTTCCATGAAACAGTCTCCTGATGTGGCTGTGGTAACTAACGTTACACCTAACCATCTGGACCACCATAAAGACATGCAGGAGTACATTGATGCAAAACGCAATATCCTGCTGTATCAGGACAGAAACTGCAAAGCTGTTCTTGGCTATGAAAATGAAGTAAGCCGTAATATGGAGGACGACGTAAAAGGCAAATGTGTATTTTTTACACGTCTTACAGACATCAGTCACTGGCCGGATTGCGGTTACATTGACAATGACGGTATGCTGTGCGTAGGTGCTGAAAAGATAGTGCATCAGGACAGTGTTGCACTGCGTGGCAAACATAATTTGGAAAACCTGCTGGCTGCATTCTGCGCTGTAAACGGGGAAGTTCCTTTTGATGTTATGACAAAGGTTGCCAGTGAGTTTAATGGCGTGGAACACCGTATCGAACCTGTACGTACCCTCAACGGTGTACAGTGGTTCAATGACTCAATTGCATCCAGCCCTACAAGAACAATAGCAGGTCTTAAAAGCTTTCCACAGAAAATCTGCATTATCGCAGGTGGATACGATAAAAAAATACCTTATGAACCTCTGGCACAGCCGGTAATTGACAATGTAAAATTACTGGTGGTTATGGGTCAGACAGGTCCGCTGATTGAACAGGTGATCGTGAACCACCCTGACTATGAAAAGAGTGGTATCAGAATTCTCCATGCAGACAGTATGGAACAGGCAGTACGGCTGATGTACGAAAATACACAGCCGGGAGATATTGTTTCCCTCAGCCCTGCATCAGCCAGCTTTGACCTTTACCCTAACTTTGAGGTAAGAGGCAGACACTACAAGGAACTGGTTAATAAATTATGATTATATCCGCACAGTCCCGGCAAAAAGAGTTTGAAAAAAACAACAACGGTACATCATTTCTTTCAAAAAAAATCAGATGTGAATACAACACAGTAAAGGGTGGGGACGTTTCCAATTTTTACACCCTTAATGACTGTGTCCTGATGTTGAGCGGTGAGAATCTTTCTGTACGGGGCAATGTAACGGAAGAAGATATGGAACACATATTGTCTTTCTGCCAGTTTTTAGGGGTATACGGCCTTGAAACACAGCTGGATATGCCTATGCCAAGAAACCAGATGTTTCTTATGGAATACAAAGGTGATGGTGCACAGAATTGCCCGGAAATAATTACGAATGAAAATATTTATGGTTTTTCACAGTTCTGTTGTTCTAATTTTGATGGTATTGCTTTCAATACTGTGTATTCCCATCTTGCACGCAAGGTGAACCGAGGTCTGTCAGATATATATTATCTTGTTCAGGGAAGAAAAATAGTTTCTGGTGCACTGGCAAGCCGTTATGGTATGAATGAAATATATATAACTTTTGTATCAACGCGGCCGGATGAAAGAAAAAAAGGATATGCAACAAAGGTGATAAACCACATTATCAACTGTAACCCGGGGCGCAGAGTAATACTCATGTGCGAAGAAAAACTGAAGGGTTTTTATGGTGAAATGGGATTTGTTAACTATGATAATGTTTATTTATATACTTTAAGGGAAGAGAGTTTTTAAAATAATATGATAAGTAAATTTTTTGATGTAAAACCACAACTTATGGACCTGGACAAAGAAGTAATGTCCCGGTGCAAGCCTTATTTTGAAAGAATAGATGAAATTTCACAGTATAACCAGCTGAAAGTGCTGCGTGCATTTATTGATAACAATATTTCTGCCCGGCATCTTACAGGTACTACAGGCTATGGCTACGGCGATATGGGCCGTGATGGTCTGGATGGACTGTTTGCTGATATTGTGGGTGCAGAAGATGCACTGTGTCGCCATAACTTCATGTCTGGTACTCACACACTGACAGTTGCACTGTTTGGCGTGCTGCGTACAGGTGACCTGATGGTTTGTGCTACAGGCACACCTTATGACACACTTCATGGTGTTATCGGCATCGATGGCAGCCACTATGGCAGCCTTATGGACTATGGCGTAAAATATGACCAGGTTGACCTGCTGGAAGGTTCTGTACCTGACTACGAAGGTATCAAAGCAAAATGTAAAGATGCAAAAGTATGCTATATTCAGCGTAGCCGTGGCTATTCTGCAAGAAAAGCACTGAGCCTTGATACAATCAAACAGATTTCTGACGCTGCAAAATCAGTAAATCCTGATATTATCGTTATGGTAGATAACTGCTATGGTGAGTATACACAGGTTGGCGAACCTCTGGCATATGGTGCAGACCTTATTATGGGCTCACTTATTAAAAATCCAGGTGGTGGTATCGCTCCTACAGGTGGCTATATCGCAGGTCGTGCTGATCTGGTGGAAATGTGTGGACATCGTCTAGCAGCACCAGGTACAGGCCGCGAAGTAGGCTGTACACTGGATGTACTGCGTGAAATGTATCTGGGCATATACCATGCACCTATGATTACTGCGAATGCTCTTAAAGCAGGTATTTATGCTTCATGCATTTACGAAAAACTCGGTTTCAAAACCGAACCACGATATGTAGATGACCGTAACGATATCGTTACATCTATCTATGCACAGACACCTGAAAACGTTATCGCTATCTGTCGTGCTATCCAGTCTGCGTCACCGGTAGATGCCTATGCCGCCCCAGAACCAGGTGATATGCCAGGTTACGACAGCCAGATTATTATGGCTGCAGGCGCATTTACAATGGGCTCTTCCATTGAACTTTCCTGTGATGCACCACTGCGTGATCCATACATTGCATATATGCAGGGCGGTACCAGTTTTGAAGCAACCCGTGCAGCTATCCTCCTTTCTGCCCAGAAAGTATGGGATAACATCAATAAATAATTTCAACGTCCTGCTGGTCAAGGCAGGACGTTTGTCTATATATCAAAAAAATGCTGAAAAAATCAAATTAACTATTGCAAATTTATTCTTAATAGTATATAATATCATTAAGTAAAATATTTACAAATATTGGGAGGCAATTATGACAAATAATGTATCAGCACAGGCCTTGGAAATAATCAAAAAAATGCAGCAGAGCGAACTTACAGAAAGTGTAATTTACGCTGAAATTGCAAAATTTGCCAAAGGCGATAATAATAAAGAAACTCTTATCCGCCTTGCAAAAGAAGAAAAAGCTCATTACGAAATCTGGAAACGCTACACAGGCATTGAAATGAAGCCGGAAAAATTCAAAGTTTTCAAATACAAACTTCTGGCACGTATTTTCGGTTTTACATTTGCAGTAAAACTTATGGAAAAAGGTGAAGAAAACAGTCAGGATGAATACGATCGTCTTGCTGGTGAAGTTGAAGAAAGCGTTATGATCAAACAGCAGGAAGAAGAACATGAAAATGCTCTCCTCGGCATGTTGGATGAAGAAAGACTGCAGTATGTTGGCAGTATGGTTCTGGGGCTGAATGACGCTCTGGTTGAGCTGACAGGCTCTCTGGCGGGTTTTACATTCGCTATGCAGAATACACGCCTTATTGCTCTTTCCGGCCTTATTATCGGTATTTCTGCCACATTCTCAATGGCATCCAGTGAATTCCTTGCAGCCCGCAGTGAAGGCAGAGATGATGCGCTGAAATCCTGCGCATACACAGGCACAGCTTATCTGATAACAGTTATCCTGCTTATTGCACCATACCTTCTGCTGTCCAACAGTCAGTATATTCTGGCATTGGTACTTATGCTGGGTATAGTAATACTTATCATCGCAGGTTTCACATACTACACATCTGTAGCACAGGACCAGCCATTCAAATCCCGTTTTGTGGAAATGGCAGTTATCAGTATCAGCGTTGCAGTTATTTCTTTCTTTGTAGGGGTTGCGGCTAAATACTTCCTTGGCGTTGACCTGTAATCAATATTTAAAAGTGAGATATATCAATGGAAAAGATAAAGAGGTGCTTTGCACCTCTTTTTTATTTACGTACACTTGATATTGTATTTATAATAGATTAAAATTAGCTATAATCAAATATACGGGGGATAATATGAACGATATTTTTATACGTAGTCTTTGCGACGACGACCTGATGCTGTTTTACCGCATGGGCAGTGATACTGAGGCATGCCGTGACAGTGGTGCATTACCAGCGGACGATATTATACAGGCACGGTCACAATTGGAAAAAGCTATGACAATGGGGAATTGCTTTGCAATAGTGGAGCGTGCTACACTGAAAGCCATAGGTTTGATTTATGCATCGCCGGATATACACCGCATCAATAAAAAGGCGTTTATGATTTCTTACCGTATGGAAAGAGCCTATTGGGGCAGAGGATATATGCCACAGGCGGTTAAATATATGATGAAATTCCTGTTTCTGAACTGTGGTGCAGATGTGGTTTCGGTGGCCCATTTTACTCATAATGAACGTTCAAAAAGAGTAATAGAAAAGTGCGGTTTTGTTTACGAAGGTACTCTTCGCCATGAATTTACCCATTGGGATGGGCGTATACTGGATAGTTGTCTTTATTCCATGCTGTATGATGAATATTGTCGGATGTACCCACATCCATAAAAACATTGACAATTATCATATATGGTAGTATAATAATAGGGCTATAAAGCATGCCGGTATGATGGAATTGGCAGACGTGCTGGACTCAAAATCCTGTGGTAGTGATACCGTGTCGGTTCGACCCCGACTACCGGCACCATCGTAAAACCTGCGGACGTAAGTCTGCGGGTTTTATTTTTTATAAGAGTATGGTTTAATCCGGATTTTAAGATTGACGTAAAAGACGGTTTGGAATAATATATTATTATCAGTTTCAAAAGGTGAGATATTATGATAAATAAAAAATACAGATGGGGATATCTGCGGGTAATCCTTATATGCATAGCTGGCCTGGTTGCCGGTGCAAAATATGATTGGGTTCTGACAGACACAGTATACAACCCTAAAAGCTTTTTCGGTGTATGGTTTGAAGCCGCATCATGGATACCTATATACGCATTTCTGCCTGTATGGGGCACAACAATGATGATGAAAAGAAAAGGCAGTATGGGCAGTTTTGCATTGGGATCTTTTCTGCTGATTGCATCCTGCTGTGCATTTACTTATATGATATGCGACCATCTGGTGGCCAGAGAGTTTATGCGCAAAGTTAACCCATACATATGCGGCATTATCGGTGGTTTTGCGTCAGCTGCAATATTCCTGTTGATGCGCACTTTCAAACGCCCTGTAATACGCCGTATTCAGGCTGTTTGCGGATTTGCACTTACATATATGGTTGCATATCTTGGTGTGATTTTCAGCCTTAAAATCCTGTTTGGACGCGACAGATATGAGGATATCATCACAGGTGGCGAATATGTGTTTGCAGAATGGTTCCGCCCTGTGTTTTTCTCATCTGGCTCCAGCTTCCCGTCAGGCCATACAGCCGCCGCAATGGGCATTGTAATACTGTTGCTGCTGCCATTCCTGTTTGAATTTGCCCGTGGTCTTAAACTGCCACTGTTTATATTCTGCTATGGCTATGCGTTCCTTACAGCTTTCAGCCGTATGATTATGGGCCGTCATTTTCTCAGCGATACAGCGGCGGCAATACTTATAATGACAATAGTATTTATGGTGCTGACACCAAAATTCGAAAAAACATACAGAAGAATATTGTTACAGGATTAGAAAAACAGTTAACCCTCCCTATGAAAATCTCATAGAGAGGGTTTTTATTTATTGTTGTAATGAACAGGGGAGTAAAGTGGTGAAGAATGTGAGGTAAAGCGTAATTTGACTAATCTTTGTTTTGGTGATAGAGTTTACTATAAATATTATCAAAGGAGAATCGGCTATGAGAAAAATCGTTGTTTTTCTGCTTGCCTTTATGATGAGTGTGGTATTGGTTGCTTGTGGTGAAAAAGAAAGCAAGCCATCAGAAACTACTGATACTTATGAAGAAGAAAAGTTATTCACAACAATCAGCGCAAAGGACTGCTTTTACAGTGCAGGCTTTGTTGAACTTATAGACGGGGCAAAAGAACCGGCTGAATATACCTTCACTTCGGAAAATTCCGATGCTGTGGAATGGTGTATCTATATAATGGATGAGGCATTTGATGATGGTTTCCGATACATCAGGCAGGTTGCAGAACCAGTCCTCATTGGCAATGGGACAGTTTCGGTGGGTGAGGGACATTTTGTGTATGTGTATTGTTCTGCAAATGAATTCACCACAGGTACTTCTGATGAAAACGCAAAACTGAACATAACTATCAAATGATATAAAAGGGACAGATAATAAAAAAAGCCAGTGGCATAACTGCCTCTGGCTTTTTTATTTCGTGTATACGGTTAGTTGCTTATCAGATTGTAATTTGTCGCTCCATACGAACAAGAAATTCTGTTGTATTTTCCTCATATTTCTTGTTATTTGTTATATTAAAACCGTGTCGCTTATAAAACGTTATTGCTTTTGTATTTTTCTCTAAAGCCCACAAAAATTTGACATTCCTTTTGGATATTGCATATTCCAACAATTCCGCTCCAATAGAATTTCCTTGAAGTGCAGGCTCTACAAACAATTTTTTGACCTCTGCATTTTCTATTTGAATAAATCCTTTTACAACACCATCATCATAAACCCAAATGCTGTCCAACTCATTCTCATAGTTAGCTTTTTGTTTAGCAACTGTTAGTTCTTCGAAATAGAAACCATCATTACGAAATATAGGATAAAAATTTAGTCTATAGTTGAACACTAAAATTTCTGCAATTCTGTCTATATCATCATATTTTGCTTGTCTAATATAATTCATCTATCTTACCGCCAAATTCAAATTTATCTATCCGTATTTTAACATTTGGTGGTGATGTGTACAAGCGTGCCGCATGTATGACTTTGTAGGTATGGTGGATTTACTTTATAACAAAACAAAAGGCACAGTGGATTGCTGTGCCTTTTTATGTTATATCATTTCAGCTCTTGCTTTTTTCATAGCAGCTATAATTGTGTTTCTTGCTGCTACAGCCAGCTCTTTATCCCGGGCAGGGGTATCTTTCAGCGGATACTCGATTCCCAGTTCTTCGTACTTTTTCACACCCATTGTATGGTATGGCAGTACATCCAGAGCTTTTATATTTTTCACAGTAGCCATAAATCTTCCCAGCTGCTGCCAGTAAACAGGGTCATCTGTAACACCCGGTACTACCACGTGTCTTACCCATACAGGTATACTTTTTTTGTCCAGATACTGTACAAATTCCAGTATATTCTTGTTGCTGTGAGCTGTCAGTTTTTTGTGCTGTTCATCATCTATATGTTTGATGTCCAGCATTATCAGGTCAGTGTATTCCATCAGTCTGTCCAGTTTTTCCATATATGGGGCGTTGCCCCGGTTATATGTGATACCGGATGTATCCAGACAGGTGTGCACACCTTCGGCTTTAGCCAGACGGAACAGTTCTGTCAGAAAATCTATCTGCAGTAAAGGTTCGCCGCCCGTTACTGTGATGCCGCCTTTTGCGTAGAAACTTTTGTTTCTGCGGAAACCGGCCATTACTTCTTCAGCACTCATCACATCGCCTTTTTCAGGCTGCCATGTATCAGGGTTGTGGCAGTACCGGCAGCGCATAGGGCATCCCTGAAAGAATACCACATAGCGCAGTCCCGGACCATCAACAGTGCCGAAGCTTTCTATAGAGTGGATATAACCATTCATAATCAGATTTTGTCGTGGAATGTTCTGGAGATAACTTCATCCTGCTGTTCTTTTGTCAGTTTGATAAAGTTTACAGCGTAGCCGCTAACACGAACTGTCAGCTGTGGGTATTTTTCAGGATGAGCCTGTGCATCCAGCAGAGTTTCTTTTGTGAAAACGTTTACATTCAGGTGGTGGCCACCTTTAGCCATGTAGCCGTCCAGCAGGTTAACCAGGTTATCAATCTGAGGTTTTGATGCGATCATAGTTTATTCCTCCAATTTATGATTATTCAGCGTCCAGACCTTCGAACAGTGTTGGTGTTGCGCAAGCACCTGTCCGGCAGTCCAGTTCGATGTCGAGGTCGCCCATAAAGATTCTGTCTTCTTTGCCCAGTGCGCCAGGGATGATGGAGAATGTATTGGAAATACCGTCCTGTGCGTCAATGAATGGCAGTTTTGCAACAGAAGCCATGGATGCAACAGCACCGTGTGTATCACGGCGGTGCATTGGGTTAGCGCCTGGAGCAAATGCTTCACCACGTTTACGGCCGTCAGGTGTAGAACCTGTAGCTTTACCGTATACAACGTTGGAAGTGATTGTCAGAATGGATGTTGTAGGGATACCGTTTCTGTATGTAGGGATTTTTCTGATGTGTTCCATGAATCTGTGAACGATTTCTTTAGCCAGTGTGTCTACACGGTCATCGTCGTTACCAAATTTAGGGAAATCGCCTTCTACTTCGTAATCTGTAGCGAAACCGGATTCGTCACGAATTACTTTTACTTTTGCATATTTGATAGCAGACAGGGAGTCAGCTACTACGGACAGACCAGCAATACCTGTAGCAAACCATCTTGTTACATCTCTGTCATGGAGAGCCATCTGTACTTTTTCGTAGCAGTATTTGTCATGCATGTAGTGGATGATGTTCAGTGCGTTTACATAAACTTCAGCCAGCCATTTCATCATAGCATCGTATTTTTCCATTACTTCATCGTAATCCAGATATTCGCTTGTGATTGGTCTGTATTTAGGACCTACCTGTTTTCTGGATACTTCGTCCACACCACCGTTGATAGCGTACAGCAGACATTTAGCAAGGTTAGCACGTGCGCCGAAGAACTGCATTTCTTTACCAACTCTCATGGAAGATACGCAGCAAGCGATAGCGTAGTCATCACCGTGTGTAAATCTCATCAGGTCATCGTTTTCATACTGGATGGAAGATGTTTCGATGGACATTTTTGCACAGTAACGTTTGAAGTTTTCTGGCAGCTGTGTGGACCACAGAACTGTCAGGTTTGGTTCTGGGGAAGAGCCCAGGTTGTCCAGTGTGTGCAGGTAACGGTAAGACATTTTTGTTACCAGATGTCTGCCGTCAACGCCAACACCACCGATGGATTCTGTTACCCACTGTGGGTCGCCGGAGAACAGTGCGTTGTATTCAGGTGTACGTGCGAATTTAACCATACGCAGTTTCATGATGAAGTGGTCAACAAATTCCTGAATCTGTTCTTCTGTGAATACGCCGTTTTCCAGGTCGCGCTGTGCGTAAATATCAAGGAATGTGGAAGTACGGCCCAGAGACATAGCAGCGCCGTTCTGTTCTTTTACAGCAGCCAGGTAGCCGAAGTATGTCCACTGGATAGCTTCCTGTACGTTTTTAGCAGGCTGAGAAATATCGAAACCGTAACCAGCAGCCATTTTTTTCAGGTCCTGCAGAGCGCGGATCTGTTCAGAAAGTTCTTCACGCAGACGGATGTTGTCTTCGCTCATAACTTTTTCTGTTGTAGCTTTCTGTTCGTTTTTGTCTTCAATCAGTCTGTCGATACCGTACAGAGCAATTCTGCGGTAGTCACCGATGATACGGCCACGGCCGTAAGCATCTGGCAGACCTGTGATGATATGGCTGGAGCGGCAAGCTCTCATTTCTGGAGTGTAAGCATCGAATACACCAGCGTTGTGTGTTTTTCTGTGAACAGAGAAGAATTCGCTGATTTTTTCGTCTACTTTGTAACCATTGTCAGAACAAGCTTTTTCTGCCATACGGATACCACCATAAGGCATAAGAGCACGTTTGAATGGTTTGTCTGTCTGGAAACCAACAATTGTTTCCATATCTTTGTTCAGGTAACCAGGACCGTGTGAAGTGATTGTGGAAATAACTTCTGTGTCCATATCCAGAACGCCGCCAGCAGCGATTTCTGCTTTGGACAGGTCTCTTACCTGCAGCCAAAGGTCAAGAGTGTTTCTTGTTGGGCCGGACAGGAAGCTTTCGTCACCATCGTATGGAGTGTAGTTGTGTTTGATAAAGCTTCTTACGTTTACCTGTGTTGTCCAGGTTGCAGGTTTAAAGCTATACCAGTTTTCGTGCATCTGAGGCATAATGTCGTCTCCTTTTATTTATGTTAAATTGATTAATAATTGAATATGTAATAAATATTTTATTACAGATATATTATATAACAAAACTATCAGTTAGCACAAGACAACCGTGATTAAATCACAAATTTCTACTTTATAGATATATTTTAGTTTTTAAATATAAGATTTCTATACAATTAGTCAAAAAATATACCATATTTTCTGTAATTTGTACAAAAAGGCACCTGCAGAAATACTGCAGGTGCCCAAACTTTGTTTATTTTTTATCTTTCTCTGCCATTTTGTGCAGTGTGATAAACACAACCACAGCAACAGCATTTACTGCTGCCCACATAAACCAGGCCATACGGTAGCTGCCTGTTGCATCATAAATCATAGATGTGATTGGTGAACCGATAGCTGTACCGATGGATGAGAAGCTGGCAACATTGCCATAAATAGCACTGTAATCTTTTTTGCCGAACATTGACTGTGTGTTGATTGGATAGCCAACTGTTGTGTAAGCAATACCCAGACCACTGATAACAATACCTGCGTACAGGAATGTGGAGTTTACAGCAGAGCCATAGCAGGCTGCAGCTGCTGCAAGACAGATAAGGCTCATTACAGTTGTGAACAGAGAACCTTTTTTGTCGTAAATCTGGCCCAGCAGAACTTTGCAGGCTGCCAGGATGCCAAGGCTGAGAGCAGACAGGCTGGCTGCAACTGTTGGGTCAAAGCCAAGGTCTGTAACATATGGTGAAACGTTCTGAACCATAGAACAGGCTGCTGCTGAAGAAATTGTAACAAGTGGAAGGAAAATCCAGAAATATGGTTTTCT
This sequence comes from Oscillospiraceae bacterium, assembly GCA_017547525.1. Classification (GTDB taxonomy): domain Bacteria; phylum Bacillota; class Clostridia; order Oscillospirales; family Ruminococcaceae; genus RGIG3102. Next base: position 849 of record JAFYPL010000024.1, on the reverse strand, counting down.
TCTTGCTTCTGCCAGTGTCATACCGTCATCTGCAACAGGTGCATTTTCAACCTGTTTTGGTTTGCCGCCAACAGGTTCCAGACCTTTTTCAGATGGGTCATCTTTAAGAATGAAAACTGTGCAAGGAACAACCAGCACAAACATAAGTACAGCAAGGATAGCATATGTATTTCTCCAGCCAACGTTTACGATAAGTTTACCGATAATTGGCTGCAGAATCATACCACCAAGACCACTGCCTGTGAATGCAAGGCCTGTTGCAAGACCTTTCTTTTCATTGAACCAGCGTGTGATAAGTGTGCTCATTGGCACCATACCACAAAGACCAAGTGCAAGACCTACGATAGCGCTGATAGCATAGAACATATAGATGTTTGATGCTTTTGAGAAGAAGAAATAAGCGATTGGAAGAATGATGGAAGAAATCATCATAACTTTTTTAACGCTGAATTTAGAGAAAATTCTGCCTGCATTCATTGAAACAATCATCATCGCAGCAGAAATAACAGTTGTATTCAGTGTGTACTGGCTTCTGGAAATGCCGAATTCTTCTGTTACGCTGATAAGGAACAGACCAGAGCAGTTCATAACGATGCACAGATACAGGGACATAATCATAAAGCATGAGAACACTATGAACCAGCCATAGTGAATACCTTTTTTGTTTTCCATAGTAACTCCTTAAGTAATATATAAAACATATGTGTATAAACCAACGGGAACAATTTTATCACTAATATAAAATTTTTGCAATATTTTTGTTGACATTTTGATGAGTATGTGCTATTATAATCAAGCAACTTACTTAGGGGTATAGCTCAGCAGGTAGAGCAGCGGTCTCCAAAACCG
>JAFYPL010000023.1 GCA_017547525.1 Oscillospiraceae bacterium | reverse complement strand
CCAGTTCCAATGTGGATGTCTTTCGATGCAAACGATATGAAAGTTACTTTCAACCGTCTGCCAGAAAGAAGCGAAATCGATCTTGATGTTGAAGAACAGCTCATCGTTGAACTTTACTCAAAATAACCCACCCCGCGCACGGGAATGCAATTATAAAAGCAGCCTTAGTTTTATAATAGTAGGAGGGTTTACAAATGATAGAAATCGAAAAACCAAGAATAGAAACAGCGGTTTTATCCGAAGATGGACAGTACGGCAAATTTGTTGTTGAACCTCTCGAAAGAGGTTTCGGCATCACTCTGGGCAACTCACTGAGAAGAATTCTTCTCTCTTCACTGCCAGGTGTTGCTGTTACAAGCATCAAAATTGACGGCGTTCTCCATGAATTCACATTCATCAACGGCGTTAAAGAAGACGTTACAGACATTGTTCTGAACGTAAAAGGTATCACAGCAAAACTTTTCTGTGACGAAGCAAAAACTGTTCGCATCAATGCAGTAGGTCCTTGCGAAGTTACAGCCGGTTCCATCGAAACAGATGCTGAAATTGAAATCCTGAACCCAGATCACCACATCGCTACACTGAGCGAAGGTGCTAAACTGGTTATGGAACTGACATTCGACAGAGGCCGCGGTTATGTTCCAGGTGATAAAAACAAAAAATCACAGGAATACACAACACTGGGCGTTCTTCCTACAGACAGTATTTTTACACCTGTTCTGAAAGTTAACTACTCAGTTGAAAATACTCGCGTTGGCCAGATTACAGACTACGACAAACTGACAATCGAAGTTTGGACAAACGGTGTAATCAATGCTAACGAAGCTATGAGTATCGGCGCAAGAATTCTGACTGAACATCTGAACCTGTTCGTAGGTCTGTCAGATGATGTTGCCCTGCCAAAAATGGTAGAAAAAGACGAAGAAAAAGCAGAAAGCACTCTGTACATGACAATCGAAGATCTCGATCTGTCTGTTCGTTCTTTCAACTGCCTGAAGAGAGCAGGTATTCACACAGTAGAAGATCTTGTGAACAAAACCGAAAGCGAAATGATGAAAGTTCGCAACCTCGGTAGAAAGAGCTTTGAAGAAGTTATGCAGAAGCTGGCTTCTCTTGGCTACAAGTTCCCAAAAGAAGAAGATTAATCTATATATAGTATAGTAAAGGAGTGACTCACATGCCAGGCACAAGAAAACTCGGCAGAACAAGCGACCACCGCAGAGCTATGATGAGAGCTATGGTAACTTACCTGTTCGAAAACGGTAAAATCGAAACAACAGTTACAAGAGCTAAAGAAGTTAGAGCAGTGGCTGAAAAAATGATTACACTCGGCAAAACAAATACTCTGCACTCAAAAAGACAGGTATACAGCTACATTACTAAAGAAGAAGTAGCAAAAAAAGTATTTGATGAAATCGCACCAAAATACGAAGACCGCAACGGTGGTTACACAAGAATCATCAAAATCGGCCCACGTCGTGGTGACGCTGCTGAAATGGCAATCATTGAGCTTATCTAAGCCAAATTGATTTAATAAATTTCAATCCCCCGGTTTATCCGGGGGATTTTTTTATACCCGTTAAAACAGCCTCAAAAATGCTGCCGCTGACCTGAACGACAACTTTGTTTATAAACATCCCAAAGGTGGCTTAAAGACAAAATTTCAGGTGGCTTACTGCATTTTGGAGACACTGCACAATATTTAAGTTTATATATTGTAAAAGATACTCAATAAACATCTGCAAATTATAAATAAATAGTAACATTTATGTTTAATTCCTTTATTTTTGATAGAAAATGTAGTATGATAGTATTCGGATTAATACTTACGGGGTATAGAACATGTTTAAAATGAAATATAAAAATTACAGTACAAAGTTTACAAAATCAACTGGTGCTGTAATTAAAATATTGATGATATTGATACTGGGATTTACATTGTCTTTTTGCATGACAGGTTGTGGTTCCGGTGATGTGGAAGATGATTACGTAGAAAACGAAGTGGATATGTCTTACGATAAAAACCGGGAGGCTCTTGATACAGATCAGCTGGGCAATACAATTCTTATGGAAACAGATGATGCAGGTCAGGAGTATCTGGATGGAACTCTGTTTATAGGCGACTCCAACACTGTGCGTTCCATGATGTATGGCCATACTACATGGGATAATGTGGTGGCTGCAGTTTCTATGGGGGTACAGCATATACCTACCCTGAAAATGACATATTTCAAAGGTATGAAAGATGCTGTCACTGTACCGGATGCGGTTGAGATTATTCAGCCACAGCGTATTATCATAACTTACGGTACTAATAATACCATCGGTTACGAAACGGAAACTTTCATCGAAAAATACAAAACGGGCCTTGATGCAATAAAAGAAAAATGGCCTCATGCAGATATTATAATCAACTCTATTCCACCTATTGACAAACAGCGCGAAAATCTGGCTGTTACAATGCAGGTAATAGATAAATTCAATAAAGCTCTGGCTGAATTTGCAAAGGAAGAGGGATATAAATTCCTTAACTCTACCGAAGTTCTAAAAGATGAAGAAACAGGTTTTGCGAAAAAAGACTATACTATAGGTGATGGTGTTCATCTGAGTAAAATTGGTATGGATACAATGTTCAATTATTTCCGTACACACGCCTATATCACTGAAGACAAACGTCCTAAGCCTTTGAAAGATGTACCTGAAAGAGAAGAAACACCTACAGGTGTTATCAGTCAGGATCCACTGGCAGTTCGTGGTACAAGAGTGAGAATCTACTTTACATCTTCAGACCCTACATTAGGCAGAATAGAAGGTGAAGTGGAACAGAAAATCAAACGCACTATCACATCTTCAGCTGTTACAGCTGTGCCTATTACTGAAAATGGCGGTGTATTCACTGGCTGGACATGTAGCTATGCGGGCCTTACATCTACTACAGATGCTACAGTTAAATTCACAGTTCCAAAAGTGGACGATAATGTAACTGAAATTATAATTACTGCTAATTTTGCGAAAGCAGGCATCCGGATGAACACATCATCCATCACACTGAATAAAGGCGGCACTGCACAGCTTTCAGCTTATGCAACAGGTGGATACACAGGTGATGCTACTATCACATGGTGGTCTGACAATAACCAGGTAGCCACAGTGGATAACTGGGGTAATGTTCAGGCTGTTGCAGGCGGACAGACCAGAATATATGCATCTCTTCTTGGTGGCCAGATTTACACATTCTGTACCGTTACAGTTTCCCAGAGCCTGGAAGGTATTGCTGTTTCAGGTGAAAGTAATCTGCAGAAAGGTGGAACTGCACAGCTTGCCCTTACTCTTAAACCAGATGGCGCCCAGGCTGACAAAAACAATGCGAACTGGACTTCTTCCAATGAAGCAGTAGCTACAGTTTCATCAACAGGCGTTGTGACAGCAACAGGTGAAGGTACAGCTACAATTACAGTTACACTGGATGGCTTCACAGCAAGCCATACTGTCAATGTAACACGGCCAAAGCCACTGACAGGTATTTCAATTACAGGTCCGTCAGAAACTGTGGAAGGCAGCAATGTACAGCTTACGGTTGCGTACAGCCCTGCAGACACAACAGACAATAAAACTGCTACATGGACATCTTCCAACACAGCTGTTGCTGCCGTTGTGGATGGTACAGTAATTGCAAACTCTGCCGGTACTGCAGTTATCACATGCACAGTAGGCGGTCACACTGCCACACATACAATTACAGTAAAACCGGCTGCTGAAGCAACACCACAGCCTACCCCTACACCAGCGGCTACATGTGGTACAGCAGGTCATACTACAGACGGTACATGCCCTGTATGTGGCAGCACATATACAGCCCCTGTATGCGGCGCTACAGGCCACACAGCAGATGGCACATGCCCTGCATGCGGAAGTACGTATACAACTCCTGTATGCGGCGCTACAGGTCATACAACAGATGGCACATGCCCTGCATGTGGCAGCACATACACAGCTCCTGTATGCGGTGATGTAGGTCACACAGTAGATGGTACATGTTCAGTGTGTGGTGCAGTGTACACAACACCTGTACCTGAATCAGAACAGGTTATTGCAACTGAATAATAAAAAACTCCTGCCGTAGCAGGAGTTTTTTTATATGCTGCATTGTTTCTGCTACACAGCTGTATATGGGTTTATTACTTGTATTTTACCTGTTCAGGTGGTATACTGTTTAAAATAGGATTATTATGTAAAATTGCGTCTTTATGCCATAATAATCGATATTTCCGGGAATGGCAGGTACAGTTATGATAAGAGTTCTCCACTGTGTTGTAGGCATGAATTATGGCGGTTATGAAACATTTTTGATGAATGTCTACCGCAATATAGACCGCACAAAAGTGCAGTTTGACTTCCTTACAAGTCTGCCTGGTGTTTTCGATGAAGAAATAAAGAAAATGGGTGGTATCGTTTACCGTATACCTTTTATTACAAAGGTTGGTCCATTTGCTTATCAGAAAAATCTGGATAATTTTTTAAGATTACATCCGGAGTATGATATAGTTCATTCTCATATGGATAAATTTTCCGGCAGTGTTATGAAGGCTGCCAGAAAGGCCGGTGTGAAAACACGAATTGCCCATAGTCATAATACCCAGAATGAAGGCGGTATTGTCTATCAGCTGGTTAAAGACTTTTATGGAAAAATGATAGAGCCAAACTGTACACATCGTTTTGCATGCTCGCAGGAAGCGGCTGACTGGATGTTTGGTGAAAAAGGAAAAGAAACTATTGTTGTTTACAATGGTATAGAAGTGGCAAAATATTTTCCGGATAAAGCAAAAAGGACAGAAATCCGCAAAAAGCTGAAACTGGAAAACGCTTTTATTGTGGGCCATACAGGTCGTTTTGCACATCAGAAAAACCATTCTTTTCTTATAGATGTTTTCAAAGAAATAAAAGAAAAAAGACGGGATGCAAAACTGTTGCTTATAGGTGCTGGTGATTTGCAGAACGAAACAAAAGAAAAAGTAAAGTCACTTGGACTTGAAAACGATGTCATTTTTTACGGCACAACTGATAAGGTGCATCAGGTTTTACAGGCGATGGATACTTTTGTTATGCCGTCACATCATGAAGGTCTGGGCATAGTGCTTATCGAAGCCCAGTGTGCAGGACTTTATTGTACAGCAAGCACAGCAGTGCCGTCTCTGGCGCAGATTACAGATAATATGCAGTTTATATCTCTGGAAGAAAGCCGGGAAGTATGGGCAGATAAAATACTGTGCGCACAGCGGCATCCAGTTAATAAACAGGATTTGCTGAACTGTCCGTACAACGTAGTGAAAACTGCAGATTTTTTACAGAATTTCTATCTTGAAAGGTGATTGTTATGCCTTTTATCACAATATTTACCCCTACATATAACAGGGCTTATACTCTGCCTGCCCTTTATGATTCACTGAGAAAACAGACAGATATGGATTTTGAATGGCTGGTAGTGGATGACGGCAGTACAGATAACACAGAAGACCTGTTCCGGCAGTGGGTTACGGAAGAAAAAAATTTTGATATCACATATTTCAAAACACCCAATGGTGGTAAGCAACGAGCTATAAACGAGGGCGTCAAAAACGCTTCAGGACGCTATTTCTGGATAGTGGACAGTGATGATATGCTGGTGCCACAAAGCGTTGAAATATGCGCAAAATGGCTGCGTACAATCGATAATGAGCCGGATATAATTGGTGTGTCAGGTACAATAATCACAAAAGATGGTCAGTTGTTGGGTGAAACTTTTGAACGGGAGTATGTAGATGCTACCAGTCTGGAAAGAGACAAGTACAATATAAAAGGCGATAAAAGTGAAATATTCCGTACGGATGTTTTAAAACAGTTTCCTTTTCCTTCCTTTGCTGGAGAAAAGTTTGTGCCGGAAGCACTGGTGTGGAACAGAATAGCCATGGCTGGGTACAAACTGCGCTGGTTCAATGAAGCTGTGTATATTGCAGAGTATCTCCCTGATGGATACAGCAGGAATGTAGATAAAAATCTTATTTCCAACTGGAAGGGATACTCATTGTATGTGAAAGAAGTTGTGGCATCGTCAATGCCGCTTAGGAACAAAATACTTATTTTCGGCGCATATTGCCTGCGCTTTATCAAAAAAATATGCAGAAAATACTGACTCCTGAGCTGTCAGTTATAGTGACAGCTTACAATAATGAAAAATATGTGCAGGAATGTTTGGACTCCATACTGGCACAAACATTTACTGATTATGAAATTATAGTTGTAGATGCGGGCAGCAAAGATAAAACAGCACAGATCTGCCACAGCTACAGCGAAAAATATACAAATATTACTGTGGTTGATTTTCATCCGGATGGTCCGGCTGCTTCCCGTAATGAGGGCATGAAATATGCCAGCGGCAAATATATCACATTTGTTGATGGTGATGATGTAATAGACAAAGAAATGTATTCTACTCTTATTGCACAGATGGAAGCAGAAAATCTCGATGCAGTATATTGCACTTGTTACCGTTTTTTCAATGACGATATCAACAACCGCAGTGTGAGAAATATTGCCGAAATATCAGCTTACACAAAAGAGGAAATACGGAATAATATTATTTTGCCGATAGTTTCAAACCTGGGTGCAGGTGTGGAAGTAACGGGTAGTATGTGTATGTCTGTATACAGAAAAAGCATTATAGATGCCAATGCCCTGAAAGTGCGAAATATGAGCGAAATTTACAGTGAAGACAATTTCTTTAATATTGAGTACCTTTCACATTCAGAACGAGCAAAAGCACTGAATATACCATTTTATTACTACCGCAAAACTGCAGGTTCGATTTCTAATATCGTACATGATTATACTGTACCTGCCCTGAAGAATTTTGAAAAAGAGGTTTGTGCCATAGGTGAAAAACTGGGTATACCTGTTGAAGAAACATCCCGCAGATGTAATGTGCGTTTTGTGGTTCAGTTTTCAGCGGTGGTAAAAAAGAAGATAGATTCGCTTTCTCTTGCTGATGTTAAAAAATGGCTTAAAGCTACTACAGAAAATAACAATCTTGATTTTTCATTCACAAAGGAAGATTTGTCCTGTGTGGAATTTCAGGTTAAGCTGTTCTGGATTTTACTCCAGTACAGGCTGTATACACCGTTGTATCTGCTGGTGAAAATTTACAGCAGATTTATAGCGAGATAAAAAGAAAGGGGAATGACTGTGAAAATACTTTTTTCAGTTGGCGAAATAGAAAAAAGCCTGAATGCCAATACAAAAATTGTATTGCAGATAGCTGAAAAGCTTGTACAGCAGGGGCACAAATGTATTGTTGCCGGTGTATGCAGTGCATTCCCGGGTGAAGAAATAACAGATTCAGGCGTAGTTATAAAAAGATTACCTGCTGTAATTCCTGTTGTTAAAAGCAGTGAAAAGTTTGAGAACTTTGTAAAGAACAGCGCGGACAGAAACACCGCCAGAAGCCGGTTTGTGAAAAAACATCCGATGGCCAGCCGGTTTCAGTTTATAAGATACACAGCTTTTTACAGGGAAAAAATCGAACAGCCACGTTATCTTTCACAGATAAAAAAGGTGGTGGAAAAGTATAAACCTGATGGTGTTGTATGTGTATGTAAGCCTATAAATGCTACAGAGACTGTAGTTAATGGCGGTTTATCGGTGCCGTTGTTTATATGGCAACTGGATCCATGGGGACTGCATCGTCTGGATAATCCTGATGGCAGTATGAAAATTATAGACCGGGAAATAAATGCTTTCAGTAAATCAGAGCATGTATTTACTACACCTGTACTGCAACGGCAGTATAACGACAATGATCATTACAGAGGTTTTACTGACAAGATTACAGCTGTAGAATTCCCGAATATAAAAGAATATATTCCGTCAGACAGCGTGCCAGCTGTAAACTTTGACGGTGACTATATAAACTTACTTTTCAGCGGGATTGTGGCGGATCAGTATCGCAGTCCGGAATATCTGCTGGAAAGCATGCGACCTCTGTTTGATGCCGGTGAAAAGATAAGAATATATTTTATGGGCACAAACAGCAGTCCGGTTTTGACAGGGTTTTCTGCATTATATCCACAGAATGTTATCCCGGTGGAAAAGGTAGACCTGGATACGGCTTTTGCCACTATGGAAAAAGCTGATGTACTGGTAAATATATCAAACACAGTAGATAATCAGGTACCAAGTAAAATATTCGATTATTTTTCCATGGGTAAACCGGTGCTTAATGTGCAGAAAATAGATAATTGCCCTGCACAGCCTTATTTTGACAGATATCCTTTGTCATTTACATTGAAAGAAAATGAAACTGCTGATTCAGATCAAATCAGACAGTTTTTATATAATTCAAAAAATAACCATCTGAATTTTTCGCAGGTGGAAAAAATTTACTCAGATGCCACTGCTGACAGCGTAGCATCAAAAATTGCTGATAATATATCGGTAGCCATCCTGAAAGGAGAAAACTGATGAAAATATGTATTTTATCATATCGCTTTTTTACAGGCGGTTTTACAGGCAGTCTTCTGCCATTGCTGAAACACCTGAATGCACGGGGTATAGAAGTAGACCTGATGCTGTTTGAAAAAGGCGATGAAGACAAAATGGACACTTCCTTTGTGAATATTGTGTACAACAATACTCCACGCCGTAGTATGGGTAAAATAGAAAAAGCTGTTCGTCTTTTCTTTACCCCTCATTTTGTGGAGCAGAGAAGATACCGCAAAAAACACGAAGATGATCCGGATGTAGTATACAGAAATAATGTTTTCTTCGGTCAGACACTTAACAGACTCTATGTTATGGAATATACCGAAAAATGCGACCTTTCACAGTATGACTGCGTTATTGCATGGGAAGAAGGTTATACATCATATTTCCTGGCAAATGCGGTAACAGCAAAGAAAAAGATAGGTTATATCCATCCGGACTACCAGCGTGCACGTTTCTGCAAATTTGCAGATGAAATCGCACTGCAGGGATTAGACAAAATTGCTTTTGTATCACAGGCTACCACAAAATCTTTCCAGGAAGCTATTCCAAGTCTTGCAGATAAAGCAATATGCATTCCTAACACTCTGGTAGTAAAAGAAATAATAGAAAAATCCAAAGAAGAAACAGTTACATTTGAAAAAGGTGAATTTGATATTATTTCAGTTTGCCGTCTGGACAATGTTTCAAAAGCATTGGACCGTGCAGTACGTGTATCCGCACGTCTGAAAGCTGATGGCCTGAAATTCAAATGGTACTTTGTAGGCGATGGTGTTTCCAGAGAAATGATGGAAGGCTGGATAAAAGAATACGGTGTTGAAGATACAGTGATTCTCCTTGGTGAAAAGAGAAATCCACATCCGTACACAATCAATGCTGATCTTTTTGTACTGCAGTCTTATTATGAAGGTAAGCCAATGAGTGTTGCAGAAGCTATGATTCTGGAAACTCCTGTAATGATCAGTCATTTTGCTTCTGCTTACGAACAGGTAGAAGACGATGTAACAGGCTTCATTGCAGAAAACGATGAAGATTCCATCTATGAAAAGCTGAAAGAAATCATCACTAATCCGGAAAAACTGAAAGCAGTAAGAGAAAATCTGGCAAAAGTGGACAAACATGCCACATTTGAAGATATCACACCATTTACTGATGCGGTTCAGAACTGACAGGAGAAAAGACAATGAGTCTTAAAGAAAAAATAATGATAAAAATGGGGCTCATCACTCCGTTCAGATATAAAGCCGATGATGTTGTTATAGCACGAAATGTTTCACTGCAGGGCAGGGAAAATATGTATATAGGGGCAAAAACTTATATCGGTGAAAACAACGTTATCTATGCCGGTAAAGCACCTCTTACAATCGGACGTTATGTAATGACCGGCCCGAATGTAACTATTATCACAGGTGATCACCGCATTGATCTGCTGGGCGAATATATGCGTAACGTTACCAACGAAATGAAACTGGAAAACAATGACCAGCCTGTTGTGATTGAAGACGATGTATGGATAGGTGCAGGTGCAATTATACTGAAAGGCGTTACAATCGGCCGTGGCAGTGTTATTTCTGCAGGCGCAGTTGTTCGCAAAGATGTACCACCGTACACTATATTCTATTCACACGAAAATACACGACCACGTTTCACACTGCAGCAGATAGAAGAACATGAAAGACTGTTACAGGAAAAATATCCTGACGATTTTGCAGGATAATCGGGAGTAATTATGAATATTTTGTTTTCTGCTGGTTTTCTCAGCAGTGTACCTTTTGCAAATAATAATATAGAAATACTTCTGGCAGACACTCTTGCAGCCAAAGGCCATAAATGTTATGTTACCGGTGTTTCCCATGATGATGATATTTACAGGGTTACCTCTGCTGGCACAGTAGTGCAGTCCTGGGGCATAAGCAGGTGGCTGAAAGAATCAAGTCGTAATTTTGACAAAGCGGTAGAAAATTTACCTCAATCAGAAATACGAAAAACTATATTGAAGTTTATTATTTCACATCCTGTAAATGCGCTGGGGGTGTTTATACTCAGCACAGGGTATCCATACAAAACTATAGATAAAAATTATCTGAAAAAAGTTAAAAAACTTATAAAAGCTGAAAAAATAGATGCTTTCATTGGTTTTTGTTATCCTTTTGATAAAGCTAAACTTCTGTTTGATGCAAACCTGCCAATCAAAAAGATGTATTACCAGTTTGACCCTCACGGCTTGCATGAAACATGGACTGTTGAAAACAAAGAACAGAAGATAGCTGATGAAACAGATATAATCAGCAAAGCTGACAATGTACTGACTACCCGTGTTTTGGCAAGACAGTATTCACAGCATCCTAGTTATGCGCCATATACAGAAAAGATTATGGGGATAGATTTCCCGGTTTTGGCGCGGAAACAGCCGGAAAATGTAGAGATACCATTTGATTTCAAGTCAGAAAATACAAATATCCTTTTCTGTGGTACAATGGATGACGGTTTCAGAAATCCTGATTATGTACTGTCCACATTTGAAAAAATATTTGAAAAGGATCCGTCAGTAAAAGTATATTTCCTGGGACCGCAGCAGGGTGTAAAAGTTACCCAGTGGGCTGAAAAACATCCTGAAAATATATTTGTACACCCTGGTGTGCCTAACAATATTGCCGTTGCCGCCACATACAAAGCAGATATGCTGCTGAATATAGGTAATGCTATTTCCAATATGGTACCAAGTAAAATATTTGACTATTTTGCTACAGGTAAACCTATAGTTAATGTACAGAAAATAGCTGATGCACCTGATGTGGAATATTTTGAAAAATATCCGCTTCAGATTACATTGCCTGAATATACAGGTGATATGCTGAATGATAAACTGTATGAATTCATAAAGACAAGCAAAGGCAGTCATCTGGATTTTGCACAGGTGAAAGACCTTTATTATACAGCCACACCTGAATATGTGGCATCTATTATTGAAAATGCCCTTAAATAGGAGATACAATGGAAAATTACGAAGTTGTTATCAGGTCAAAAACCAAATGGTACGACCTGAATCTGAAAGAAGTTCTTAAATATAAAGACCTTATAAAATTGTTTGTACAGAGAAATTTTGCTCTGATATATAAACAGACAGTACTGGGCCCACTGTGGCTGGTACTGAACCCGCTGGTAACCAGTGTGGTTTTCACTGTTGTATTCGGTCAGTTTGCAGGTCTCAGCACAAATGGTATGCCACAGTTCCTGTTCTATATGTCAGGTAATACTATATGGATGCTGTTTTCATCATCTGTGTCCGGCACATCCAGCACATTCCTGAACAATGCACATATTTTTGGCAAGGTATATTTCCCACGTCTTACAGTACCGGTAAGCCAGATGATTACAAGCGTGATCAATTTCTTTATCCAGTTTGTTATGCTGGTTGTTGTTTACGCTGGCTTCCTTGTAACTGGTGCCGAAGGTGTTTCTTTTTCACCATACTTCCTGTTGTTGGCAGTGATTATTGCTCAGACAGCCCTTTTTGGTACAGCTATAGGTATTATCATTTCCAGTGTTACTATTAAATACCGTGACCTTGCTGTGGCTGCAGGTCTTATTTTGCAGATGTGGATGTATCTTACACCTATCGTTTACACTCTGGAAACTGTAAGCGGTCCGCTGCGTACACTGTTACTGCTGAACCCTATGACAGCTGTTGTGAATAATTTCCGCTACTGTCTGGCAGGTAATGGTACTTTCCTCACAGGCTGGTGGATTTATTCACTGATTGTTACAGTAGCTGTTGCTTTCGGCGGCGTTGTACTGTACAACAAAATGGAAAAGAATTTTGTGGATTCAATTTAAAGAGGTATATAGATGAAACCTATTATCGAGGTTAAAAACTTAAAGAAAAGATACAGACTGGGTGTTATCGGCACAGGCAGTCTGGCACAGGACCTGAAAAGTTATTGGGCTCGCCTGCGTAAAAAAGAAGATCCTAACACAATGATCGGTCAGGAAAACCGTAAAGTAGGCGATAGCTTCATGGCGTTGAATGGTGTAAGTTTTACTGTAAACAAAGGTGAAACTATCGGTGTTATCGGTTCAAATGGTGCAGGTAAATCCACACTGCTGAAACTGATTACACGAGTAACAGGTCCTACAGAAGGTGAAATAATCCTTCGCGGCAGAATAGCAAGTATGTTGGAAGTAGGTACAGGTTTTAACGGTGAAATGACAGGCCGTGAAAATATTTATATGAACGGTGCTATTCTGGGTATGACAAAAGCAGAAATCGACTCCAAACTGGACGATATTATTGCTTTCAGTGAATGTGCGGACTTCATTGATACACCTGTAAAAAGATACTCCAGTGGTATGTACGTAAAGCTTGCTTTTGCTGTTGCAGCCCATCTTGACAGCGAAATTATGATTATGGACGAAGTTCTGGCTGTAGGTGATGCAAAGTTCCAGAAAAAATGTCTGGATAAAATGCTGGATGCCGCCACTAACGACGGCAAAACCATTCTCTATGTAAGCCATAATATGGCCACTGTAAAACAGCTGTGCTCACGTTGTATTATCCTTAATGAAGGTAAAGTGATTTTTGACGGTGATGTTGATAAAGCTATCGAAATTTATTTGGGCGCCATTGGCAGTGACACAATTTTCGGCGATTTGAGCGATACACCACGTTTTGATGGCATGAAACCTACTGTAAAGCTGATGAGCTATCAGATTATGAATAAAGATTTTTCAGTATTTGATAACAAAGAACCTATAAGAATGCGTTTTAAAATCAAAGCTGAACAGACAGTAGAAAATGCAATGTTGAGAATGATTATCAAATCTTCTGAACTGGTTCCTGTAGGTACCATCACATCTGAAAAGAACATCAACGTTGTAGCTGGTCAGGAATATACATATGATGTTGAAATGGATCTTTCCAGCCTTGCGTCAGGTAAGTATATAGGTTCGTTCACAGTGTTTACTGTAAATGAAAAAATAGTGGATGAGTACGATTCAATTACAGATATATTCTTCTTTGAGATAGAAGAAACTATAAACGAAGATGCACCGTGGCATTCACGCTGGCTGGGTCATAATAAATTCCCAGATATGACAATTACACAGATATAAAACAAACCCCTTTGGAAAATTCCAAAGGGGTTATTTTTTATGCTGTTATTTCGTCTGCGGAAATATCTTCGATAAAGATGTTTTCGTAATCGTAGCTCATATAGAACTGTCGCATATCTTCGAAATGCTGTTTGTAATTGTCTTTTGTCAGCAGACCCGTATCATTACGCATCCATTTCAGTATCCGTATGTTAATGGCTTCGCTGTGGTGGATGATATCCTTATAGAAATCAAGATTGCAGATAAGTTCGTAATTATCAAAGAATGAAAACAGTTTGATATTTGGGCATTCCAGCATCAATTCAGTTGCGTATTCAGCAGCGGCTATGCCCTGCAGGAAATGACCGTTACGCATCTCTCTGTCAAAATATATTATGCTGTATGGTGTATAATAGTAATAAAATTCAATGTCCGGATTATTTTTTGCCACATTTACCAGGTTCTGCATAACATTTTCATAAACCTGCTGTTTGTATTCTTCATCAAAAACTTTGATTTCGTCGGAAATTTCAGGTCTTGTATAAGATTTCAATGTTGCTTCTTTTGAAAAGGTTACCCGGTTATACCATGAACAGTAATCGTCGAACGAAGGTGTTTTGCCGCCATCTTCAGTGAATTCAATAACCTGGTATAAAATAGTGCTGAATAACACTTCTTTATCAAGCACGTACTTCACATCATCAAAAATGTTGTCATTGTAAAGATATGTAGGGTAAGAACTTTCATCATAAGCCATATAGTCCTTTTCTTCATTTACACCTACAAAGTCCAGACCACGTACAACCAGTTTCAGGTTTTCATTTTTTTCTGCTGCCAGTTCCACTTTCTGACCAATTTCACAGAAAGATGCACCAGAGTATGGAACTTTGATACTGTTCACATTGAAAAGACCATCTACGTCTGTACTGCAAAAGTTTTCAGTCATAGATGTACCGATAATCATAGCATCATAATCAAAGTTTCTTATAATGCCATCGTTTACATAACGCTGACTGTCGAAGTTTATGTAATATTCCAGACCTTCCACTGGTTTATGGTAGTGAAAGAAAGGATCAATTTTTATTATGGGAATTGCTACCATACTCAGCAGGAGTATGGTAAAAGCAAACGTAATTGCAATAAACTTTTTAGAATTCATTCTGTTCTCCTAAAAGTTGAAGTAGAGGAAAGTGCTGATACCGGACAGCGAAATCACTGAGTAGGCCAGCAGGAAGGCTGTAATCAGGCAATACAGAAGTGTAGGTCTGAAATTTTTCAGCTTTTCATTTGTGTTTCTGAAGAAAATACTTGCAATAAACGCAAATATAATCAAACCTGTAACAAAATAGAGTACGAACTGATTTGTGATGCCTTTGTCTATGAATATAAAGTGGTTCAGGGCTGTGATTTCAGGCAGTGCGATAGACTGCAGCAGGCCATCAGTTACAGGACCACGTATACCGCTGAACAGTCTTGAGAAAAAATGTCCTGCCTGTGTCAGGCTTTCTGCACGGAAGATAACCCATGTCAGGTTTACAAAAGTAAATGTGATAATCCAGTTGATAATTTTTGGTATTTTATCAAATACCTTTTTGAAAATTCTTGTAAATACGCTGAACAGACCGTGGAGTATACCCCAGACGATAAATGTCCAGTTTGCACCATGCCATATACCACTTACAAGGAATACGATGAACACGTTTATGTATGTTCTGATTTTACCTCTGCGGCTGCCGCCCAGTGGAATATAAACATACTTGGTAAAGAATCTTGTCAGTGTCAGGTGCCATCTGTCCCAGAACTCCAGAATAGTTGTGGCACGATATGGTGAATTGAAGTTCATCGGCAGTTCAATGTTGAACATATAGCCGATACCTGTTGCCATATCACAGTAACCGGAGAAGTCAAAGTAAAGCTGCAGTGTGTAGCTGAGCATTACTATAAAAGCGTTTGTAGCATCCAGAGATGCGATATCAGCAAAACCGAAGTTTACGATTCTGCCCAGAGTATCTGCTATCAGTACTTTTTTAGCCAGGCCGAAGCTGAAAGCCATTATACCTTTTGCAAAGTTATCGGCATTCATCTTTTTCTTTGTTTTGTCTGCAAACTGTGGTACCACTTCATTGTGCAGTACGATAGGACCTGCTACCAGCTGTGGGAAGAATGTTACAAACAGTGAATAGTCAAATATATCGTAAACCGGTACTTCTTTTTTGTAGCTGTCTATTACATAGGAAAGCTGCTGGAAAGTAAAGAAGCTGATACCCAGAGGCAATACCAGGTTTTTCATGGCAAAGCTTGTACCTATGGCGCTGTTTATGTTGGAAACAAAGAAGTCATAGTATTTAAAGTGGAACAATATGCCGATGTTGAATACCAGACCTGTTACCAGTGCGATTTTTCTTACCATTTCTTTGGTACTTTTCAGCATTACATAGGACAGGCAGTAGTTAAGACCGATACTTGCCAACATGATTATCAGGTAAGACGGGTTAAAGTATCCGTAAAACCAGAAAGACATAAGTATCAGGAATATCTTTGCAGGGGAATACAGTTTCAGTTTATTCATTCCGAAATATCCGGCCAGTGACAGCGGCAGGAAAAGGAATATGAATATGTACGAGTTGAATGACATCAGTAAATCCTTACACCTTTTCAGGTGCCCTTCTCATTTATGTAAAGTAAAAAAATACGACATTGCATACACAGTACATTATATAAATATAGGTATAAAAAGTCAAGGTAATGACAGTTACTGCCATTGTGTCAGAACCACTGAAAATACTGGATATTCAGTGCATAAACAGAGATATGTACCTGTTTCGGACATTCTTGTAAAACTTATAAAAATGTGGTAAATTGTTGCTGTAAACGATATTGATTCTATACGTCTTTATGGACGGAGGTTTTATGGATATATTATTGATTTTTTTTGTAATATGGGCCTGGGCGTTTCTGCTATCAGTTTTTTCAGGCAAAAATATGGCATATTGTCTGCCGGTCACTGTCATGGGACAGGTAACATTTCTGTATATTTTTGGTTATGCAGGTATACTTGAATATGGTGTATGGGCTATCTGTATTCTGCCATTGGCAGGATTTGTATATGTGCTGGCTAAAAAAAGACAAAGCCTTAAACCAGATACACAGCTTGTAATAAACACTATACTTTTTGGCGCAGTGTTTGTATATTTCTGGCGCATACAACTGGGTATGCTTATATCACAGTGGGATGAGTTTACTCACTGGGGCCTTATAGTAAAAAATATGTATGCTCTTGATAATTTCGGTAATACCGGTCTTACCACGGCCGCCTTTCTGGATTACCCGCCGGGTCAGGGGCTTTACCGGTATATGTTTATGAAAATATGTGGTGTCTTTGCAGAGAGCCGTATTTTCCATGCAGCCAATATAATGGCCATAGTATTTGCTTTCCCACTTATCCGAAAAAGTCGTAATATATTCACATCAGCCACCACGATAGCACTTTTCATGTTGGTTCTGAATATCGTAAGCGCCGAAACATTCCATACAATCTACATAGACCTGCTTTTAGGCATAGTATGGGGACATTTACTGCATATCTGTCTGGCCTATGAAAGGGATGTGTTTTTCTATCTGGATTTTGCATTGACTTTCGTTTTCCTGACATTACTGAAAGCATCCGGTTTCGGTCTTGCGCTTTCAGTGCTGATAGTTATGGCTGTACACTCATTTGCTGGTGTGAAAAATATAAAAGCAGCTGTTACAAAGTTTGCGCCGCTGGCGATTTGTTCTATGACCGGTATAATAACAAAGATTTCATGGTCGGCATTTCTTAACTATCACAATATTAACCCAATATTTGAGTTTGACTCACTTACACCTACCACATTTATGCAGTTGGTCAATGGCACAGCACCACGGTACAGATATCAGGTTTTATCTGCGTACAAAGATGCATTGTTCAATACTGCTGTATTTTACATAGGAGATAAAGGCATTACAGCAGTTGCTTTTACTCTGGCTACTGCAATAATACTTATTGCGCTTAATTTTATGGGTAAAAAAGACAGTGGCTATATCTGGGCAGGTGCAGGAATTGTTATGGTTACTGTTATATTTGTAGCAGGTATGCTGGTATCATATCTGTTCTCGTTCTCAGAGTATGAGGCAGTTAATCTGGCATCATATGACAGATATCTGCGTACAATTGCGATGGGGGCTGTAGTTACCGCATTTGCGTTTATATGTGAAAGGCTTTCAGATGCAAAACCACTTTACACTGTGGCGATTATGGCAGTGGCGATAATGATGCTGAATCCTATGCAGTTACTGCATAATATCACAACACGTCAGCAGACAGTAAACGATATATATAACGGCAGATATATTTACATGCAGGAAAGCCGGTTGATACAGCGCAATACAGAAGGTTACACAATGATGGCCTATATTGCACCGGGTACCAATGGCTATGAATTCTGGCAGGGTAAATATGAATGCAGTCCTGTAATGACATGGGGCGACTGGAGCTTTTCAGCAACAGAGGGCGGATATTTTGATGGTGATATATGGACCGTAACAATATCCCCGGAAGACCTGTGGACAAATCTTACAACCACTTATAACTGTGTTTTCATTCATTCGGTAAATGAAAAGTTCAATGCAGACTATGGCACTCTCTTTGAAGGTGGCAGTGCTGTACCAGGACTTTATGTGCCGGATGAGACAACAGGACAGTTCCATCTTGTGGAAGCAATGGCATAATTTATCACATATCTATTAAATAAAAATTAAAAGCATCTTACTGTAGTCAGTAAGATGCTTTTTTATTATATTATTCGATTACTTCGCAGTCCATTCTGCTGCCGTTGATACCAGTAAGTTTTACCTTTACAATATCGCCGGAAGAATAGCCGCAATCTTTAACCAGTACAGGGATGTATCGTTTTGTATAGGCTGTGAAATATCCGTCTGTTGTTTTCTGTTCCAGAAGAGCTTCTTCTTCAAAACCGATATATTCTTCATATACGCTGTCACGCACCTGTTCAGATTTGTAAGTCATTGTTCTGTTGCGTTCAGATTTTGTGGCGTTGTCTATCTGCCCAGACATTTCTGCGCCTTTTGTACCAGGGCGCTGTGAGTAGCTGAAACAGTGTACACGCATGAATCTGCATTTCTGCATGTAAGTCACGCTGTCAAGAAAGTCTTTGTCACTTTCCTGTGGAAAACCTACGATGATATCTGTGGTAAAGCTTGGTTTGTCAAACAACTCTCTCAGTCTGTTCATCATATCGGTGTACAGCTGTGTATCATACAGTCTGTTCATGTTTTTCAGTGTTTTATCGCTGCCACTCTGAAGAGAGAGGTGGAAATGAGGGCAGAATTTTTCAACTCTGCTCATTCTTACCAGCATTTCGTCTGTGAACAGGTCCAGTTCCAGGCTGCCCAGACGTACGCGTTTAACATCATCTATTTCTGCTACAGCTTCAATTGCATCGCATACGTTGTTACCCAGATCCTGACCATAGCAGGAAATGTTTACACCGGTAAGCACGATTTCCTTATGACCGGCAGCGGCCATTTTCTTTGCTTCCTCTACAATGCTGTCCACAGGGCGGCTTCTTACTCTGCCACGGGCTTTAGGTATGATGCAGTAAGCACATTCTCTGTTGCAACCATCCTGAATTTTCAGAAATGCTCTTGTATGGAGTGCGTCAGTTTCACTGGCCAGTTCTTCAAATTTATCTCTCTCACTATGAGGGATTATATCGATGTGTCGTTCCTTGTTTTCTCTGAACTGATTTACAAGATTCAGTATTTCACCCTTGCCTTTGCTGCCTATAACGATGTCTGCTTCTTCCACATCGATTGCCTTCTGTGGAAAAGCCTGTGGCATACAACCACACAGTGCAATTACAGCATCCGGGTTCTGTCTGCGGGCACGTCTTATCCACTGAATGCTTTTTCTGTCGCCATTCAGTGTAACGGTACAGCTGTTTACTACGTACACATCAGCGGCTTCTTCGCCGTGGACTATTTCATATCCGGCTTTTTTGAAAATATTTATCATAGCAGCAGTTTCCTGCTGATTTACCTTACAACCAAGTGTAAAAAAACAAACCTTCATACTATCTCCTTAAAGTTTATTTACATCATAATATAATATCAAATTTTGGCAAAATCCGCAATATATAATAATTTACATTACAATGGCATAAGTATTAAAAAAGCGAGGAGTATTTTATGAAAGACAGACTGATTTATATTTTGTGTGCAGTTGTACTTATGTGTGCGGCAGCTCCGCGTGCGGCTGCGATACATATGACAGAAGAAAATACTGATGAATATGAAAACGAAACGGTGAATGTATTTTCGACGGATATTATTGCTGTTATGACAGGTGCTGACAGTTTCGTGGAGAAAATTGCAGGTCCTGAAAATTTTGATGTACCATGCAAAGCGGCTTTTCTTATTGAACAGCGGACAGGGCAGGTATTGTACGAGAAATACGCTGATGAACAGTTACCTATGGCATCAATTACAAAAATAATGACAATGTTGCTGGTAATGGAGGCGCTGGATGATGGTAAAATCACCATAAATGACACTGTGCCTGTTTCGGAACATGCTTTTTCCATGGGCGGCAGTCAGGTATGGCTTGAGCCGGGGGAAATATTTACCGTAGGCGAAATGTTGAAAGCAGTAGCAGTATCTTCAGCTAACGATGCGGCGGTAGCGCTGGCTGAGCTTGTAGGCGGTACTGAAGAGGCATTCTGCGATACGATGAACAGAAAAGCAGAACAATTGGGCATGGTAAACACTCATTTTGTGAATGCCTGTGGTCTGGATGCTGATGGTCATTATTCCACTGCAAAGGACATAGCCATTATGGCGGCAGAACTGATGAAGCACCAGGAGATTTTTGACTACACCACCATATGGATGGATTATCTGCGCGGTGGTGAAACCCAGCTGGTGAATACAAATAAACTGTTGCGTTCCTACAACGGCATAACAGGACTGAAAACCGGTACTACCAGCAAAGCTGGGGTGTGTATATGCGCGACAGCAACAAGAGAAAATATGTCGTTGATAGCAGTTGTTCTGGGGGCGGACTCCAGCCGGGAACGTTTTTCAGCGGCGAAAAAACTGCTGGATTTCGGGTTTACGAACTTTGAAACACGTTCTTTCCCGGATATTTCCCATCTGCCGGGATACATACCTGTCAAACTGGGAGTAGAAAAAAACGTCCCTATAGAATGTAAAACACCGGATAAACTATTGTTTGTAAAAGGCTCCACCAGCCGGCTGACAGTGGAAATAGAGTTGCCGGAATATATATCTGCACCTATGTATAAAGGTATGAAAGCGGGCGCTTTAACACTGTATGGGTCACAGGGGAAAATAAAAGAATATCCCATATTGTTGTCTAAAGATACAGTGAGAATGGATTTTTCTACAGCCTTTACAATAATGATAGATAAGGTTGCATCTATGTGACAAAAAAACCAAAAACAATGAAAAATTGTTGACACTACATGTTTACTATTGTATGATTATAGAAAGTAAAAAGTGTAAGTGTCACTATTTATCTAAAATAAGAGTAGGTGGAAAATATGGCTGTAAAATTTAACGGTAAATACCTTAATGGCTTTGTAACACAGGCTGAATTTGATAATATTTATTCACAGGTTGAATTATGTCACAACGTACTGCACGCAAAATCAGGCGCAGGCAATGATTTCCTTGGCTGGCTTGATCTTCCTTTTGAATATGACAAGGAAGAATTCGAAAGAATTAAAAAAGCTGCAGAAAAAATCCGCAGTGACAGTGATGTTCTGCTGGTAATCGGTATCGGTGGTTCCTATCTGGGTGCACGTGCTGCTATCGAATATCTGGGCTCTGCACAGTACAATGATCTCAGCGATCTGAAAGTTTACTTTGTAGGTAACAACATCAGCCCTGACTACATGAACAACATCCTGAAACTCTGCGAAGGCAAACGTCTTTCAGTGAATGTTATTTCCAAATCCGGTACTACTACAGAATCCGCTCTGGCATTCCGTGTATTCAAAAAACTCATGGAAGACAGATATGGTAAAGAAGAAGCTGCAAAACGTATCTATGCTACAACAGACAAAGCTCGTGGCACACTTAAAACTCTGTCTGACAAAGAAGGCTATGAAACATTCGTAATCCCTGACGATGTAGGTGGCAGATTCTCCGTCCTTACAGCAGTAGGTCTCCTGCCTATCGCTGCAGCCGGTTTCGACATCGATAAACTCATGGCAGGCGCACAGGCAGCATGCAAAGAATATGAAACATGCACACCTGATAACGACTGTTACAAATATGCAGCAGCAAGAAACATTCTTCTGCGCAAAGGCAAAGCTATTGAACTGATGGCTTGCTACGATCCAGACTGGACACTGATGAACGAATGGTACAAACAGCTGTATGGCGAAAGTGAAGGTAAAGACCAGAAAGGTCTGTTCCCTGCATCCGTTATCTACTCAACAGACCTGCACTCAATGGGTCAGTTCGTACAGGATGGCAGCCGCACAATGTTTGAAACAGTTATCGACATCAAAGCACCTAAACAGGATTTCTTCCTGGAAGAAGATCCAGAAAACGCTGATGGCCTTAACTTCCTGGCAAATCAGAATATGTCCGTTGTTAATGCAAACGCAATGAAAGGTACAATTCTTGCTCATAATGACGGTGGCGTTCCTAACATTGTTGTTGAACTGGATGGCAAAGATGAAGAAAACCTTGGTCGGGCTATCTACTTCTTTGAAAAAGCTTGTGCAATCTCCGGTTACCTGCTGGGCGTAAACCCATTCAACCAGCCAGGCGTTGAAGATTACAAGAAAAACATGTTTGCTCTTCTGGGCAAACCAGGCTACGAAGCTCAGCGTGACGAACTGCTGAAAAAATTAGGTGAATAACGCTTACGCGTAAAATAAAGGAGTGTATTCTTATGATTAAATTAATTACTGGTCCTAAAGGTTCAGGTAAAACAAAACAGCTCATCGACATGATCAACGAAAACCTTGCTTCTGTTAAAGGTAACATCGTTTGCATCGAAAAAGCAATGCAGGCAACACATAACATCAACGCGGCAGTTAGACTGATTGATGTTGACGAATACAAAATCGCTGATTTCAATACATTCTATGGCTTCTTTGCAGGCGTTCTCGCAGGCAACTATGACATCGAACAGGTTTACGTTGATGGTCTGCTTAAAGTAGGCGGCAAAGACCTGGAAGCTCTGGGCAATCTGCTGGACAAAATCGATGCTATCTCTGCTGACAAACTGGTAGTAGTTACAGTTTCTGCTGCAGAAGAAGAACTGACAGACAACGTTAAAAAATACCTGTAATACTTAATCGTCTATTGAACTTACATAAAGGTGGCCGTAACAACGCCACCTTTATTGTGAGTAAAAATATTTAAAAATAAGCCCAAAACTTCGTCGTTTTGTCAAAAATTTTCCTTGACAAAATGTACAAAGCTTTATATAATATTTAAGTGACCTATGAGGTGCTTTATGTTAGTTAATCTCAGCAATATCTTCACTCGTGGTGAGACTGAAAAACAGCTTGATTTGGAATTTGATTTTTCCAACGAGAATGTCAGCTATGATGCGGCCTTTGAACAGCCTGTAAAAACCAGACTGTTTCTGAAAAAAGGTAGTGGCGAAACATTCATAGAGCTTACTGTACAGGCAACGGCCCAGTGCAGCTGTGCGAAATGTTTAAAGCTGTTTGATAAGGAATTTTCCTTTACACAGGAATTTATAGTTACTCCGGCGGACCTCACAGACCCGGATAGCGAAATCCCGGTGAACAGCAACAACATACTTGACGTAAAACAGCTTGTATTGCAAGAACTTTCTTTGGAAATCCCATCCACAATGCTTTGCAAAGAGGATTGTCAGGGACTGTGCCCTAAATGTGGCAGACCAAAGGAAGAGAATTGTGGCTGTCAGCTCGAAGAAAGAGTTGACCCAAGGTTATTAATCTTAAAACAATTACTGGATAATGATGAATAATTAGAGGAGGTGCTTAAAATGGCAGTACCAAAGAGAAAACTTTCAAAAGCAAGAAGAGATAAAAGAAGATCAAATGTTTGGAAACTCGAAGCTCCATCATTCGTAAAATGCCCACAGTGCGGCGAATTGACACTTCCACACAGAGTTTGCAAATCT
>JAFYPL010000022.1 GCA_017547525.1 Oscillospiraceae bacterium | reverse complement strand
GGCAGCTATGATAGGTTGTTCCAGCGGTGTGCTGGCAGCGGGTGTAATCACTGTTGCGGCAAACACTGTATGCCAGCTGACAGGTCTTACAACAGAAGACTCGATGTATCTGCTGTTTTTAAACAGTGAAAAACCGATTGACCTGCGTGCGATTATCTTTGCGGCAATTATTCTGGGTGCAGTAGGCGCTATTATGGACGTGTCTATGTCTCTGTCTTCATCACTTGCAGAAATGAAAGAACAGGCTGGCAATATGTCAGCGGCACAGATTACACGCAGTGGTATGGTAGTAGGCCGTGATATTATGGGCACTATGGCTAATACATTGATTCTGGCTTATATCGGTTCCTCTCTTTCTGTTACATTGCTTCTGGCGGCATATAATAGTTCTACACCATTGCTTCTGTTTAACAGTGAAATGATTCTGGTGGAATTACTGCAGGCAGTTGCAGGTAGCTTGGGTATATTGCTGACAATACCTCTTACCAGTTTAGTGTGTGGTGTTTTGTACCGGAACGATGAAAAATAAAATACTTCAACAAAAAATGTCATTCCTTGCCTTGTTTGGAATGACATTAATTTTTTATATTTTTAATTCTGGAAAAGTAAGCACAACTTTAAACAAGTCACCGTCTATATGCAGTGACATTTCACCACCTAAAAGCTGGGTCAGACTCTGGGCGATATTCAGCCCCAGACCACTGCCTTCAGTGTTACGGGAAGAATCGCCACGGACAAAACGCTCCATAAGTTCATCAGGAGAAATATTCAGCTGTGTTTTGGACACATTTCGGAATGTAATCTGTGCTATATTGTCAACAGTTTCCAAGTTTATGTATATACGTGTACCAGACTGTGAATATTTGCAGGCATTATTTAAAAGATTATCAAAAATTCGCCATAACATTCTTCCGTCAGACAGAACACAAACATCACTTTCAGGCATAGTTATTGCAAGAGTTAGGTCGGCTTTTTCAGCTTTGTCGGTATATTCGCCAGCTGTCTGGTTAATCAATAGATTTAGATTAATTTCTGCCAGATTAATTGGAATATTGCCAGTTGATGCCTTTGATGCTTCCACCAAATCTTCCACCAGCTTTTTCAGTTTGTCAGATTGTCTGGACAGTACTTCCATATACTCTACTGCTGCCTGTGAAGGCAGTTCTTCTTTTTTTAACAGGTCGATGTAGTTGATTATAGATGTCAGTGGTGTTTTTATATCGTGTGAAACATTTGTTATAAGTTCGGTTTTCAGTTTTTCACTTTTCAGCTGTTTTTCCACAGCAGTTGATACTGCGATATTGATGCTGTTTAATTTTTCAGCCTGCTGTGCCATAGATTTTGGCATTTTATTTGTATTTATTTTATAGTCGGTGTTGCCTGCGGCTATTTCTTCGGTACCTTTGCGGATTTCCTGATAAGAAATAGCATATCTGGCACAGATAAGCAACCCTATTACAGCTTTAATAACTGAACACATAATGAATACACTACTGTCCCAGCGCCTATACATCCAATACCACATCTCCCAAAGGAATACAGCAGCTATAATATCGGCGGCCTGCCATATATAAGGCAAAGCTGAAATAGAATAGGTGATGCTGTCTTTGGCTTTCAAAACTGAATTTTTTAAAAAGCGGCAGATTATGTATATCATCGTATTTGTAAACAATGTTTTTGTTTTGCATCTTACTGCAATAGACATACACATAAATATTGCCGCCAGATAGATGCCGGCCAGCAGAAAGAATATCAGTTCAAAACCGTAAATTCTTCTTATGGCATAACTTAATGCAACAGTAAAGCTTAAAATAATACCGCCGTCAGCCAGTAAATAAATACCCAATGGTACTCGGTCGAAAAAGTTTGGCTCTATCATTTCTCTGCCTTTGTAATGACCAGCACTGCGCATTATAAGGGCGAATAATGACATACCGATAACTATAAGGAATCCAGTTACAAATGGATGTACATCTATATGCCCGATGTTGTATCGTTCAAACAGATAAGACCCTAGACAGATAGTAATAAACATATCTACACCCAACAGTGCTATCAGCAAACCACGGGTAATTTCATTTTCTATTATCTTTTTCATTTACCATTCTCCATTTTATAGCCGTGACCCCACACTACTTTCAGATAGCGTGGCTCGGCTGGGTTTATCTCCAGTTTTTCACGCAGATGTCTTATGTGTACAACTACGGTGTTTTCAGCACCGTATGGCGCATCATTCCATACTTTTGTATAAATTTCCTTAGGAGAGAACACTTTACCAGGGTTATGCATAAACAGACGCAGAATTTCAAACTCTGTTGGTGTCAGATATACATCCTCGCCGTCACAGGTTACTGTTTTAGTGCTGTCATCCATAGAAATACCACCAATGGTTATTTTACCATCGTCAATTACTTTACTGCCTAGCTTTGTGTATCTGCGCAACCGACTTTTTACCCTTGCCTGTAATTCTACTGGATTGAAAGGCTTGGTAATATAGTCGTCTGCACCCATATTCAGCCCCAGAATCTTGTCTGTATCTTCGCTTTTTGCGGATAGTAATATTACTGGTATGTTGTAATTCTGGCGAATAGCTGACAGTGTCAGTATGCCGTCCATCTGTGGCATCATTATATCCATAAGTACAAGGTGTATTTCGTTGCTGTGGATAACGTCCAGCGCTTCCTTGCCGTTATAAGCTGTAAAAATAGTGTGATTTTCCTCTGTCAGATAAATTTTCAATGCATTTACAATATCTTTTTCATCATCACAAATAAGAATGTTGTACATATATTCACCTCTGTTTGCATTATCTCATATATCTAACTTTAATTATACACTATAAATTATTAAGAATCTCTTAATTTTCAGTATAGACATAATAAAAAGGCACAGCATCAAAGTGAAATAGTCAATAGTTAGTAGACACGAAAAAGAAAAATTAAGCAACCAGTTCAATGCGATATTGGACTGGTGCTTTTTTGTTAAGTTTTCTTAAAGGTTTAATGTAGTTGAAATAGAAAATCGTATGGTCGACAGCAGAACGTATATCATCACACATCTGATACTGGAAATGAGATGATAAAACATCTTTGAATCTACCAAAGAAGGACTCTATGACAGCATTATCTCTTGGTACACCTGCTCTTGACATACTTTGAGTAACATTGTAAGATTTAAGCAGGTTAGAATAACCTGCTGATGAGTACTGTACACCCTGGTCGCTGTGGAAAATGATAGGGGGTTCGGTACTCTTTCTTTTTGCCAGAATCCTTTGAGCTGGTTTCATAACGAGAAGATTATCGAATTTATCCCCAAATTCATAGTCGATAATTTCATTATTAAACAAGTCCATAAAACAGGCCAAATAATACCATTTGCCCTTGTTTTCTATGTAAGTAACGTCAGTAACAATCTTTTGCATAGGCATATCTGCCTTGAATTTACGGTTAAGAACGTTAGGAAAAACAGAGTGTTCTGAGCCTTGATTGACAGCAGTTTCTTTAGACTTTCTAATGTATCCTTTGATATTCAATCTT
>JAFYPL010000021.1 GCA_017547525.1 Oscillospiraceae bacterium | reverse complement strand
TCAATTTCAGAAAAAAATAAAATCGCCCTGTTTTCAAGGCGATTTTATGTATTGCTATTTCTGCACCATACATCTTTGCTGAAACTGGTACATAGCGAATATGAATTTTTCCTCTACTGTCAATGATGTATATGAAGGGTCTCCTTCTTTCATACGCATTGTACGGCGTATCTCCTTCGGAATAACAATTCTGCCCAAATCATCTATTCTTCTCACAACACCTGTTGCACGCATATATAAATCTCCTTTTGTATTTGTTATGGTGATAGTATTTACAAAACAGGAAGATTTATGCAGTGTGCGGTTGGATGTAGATTGTTGACATGTAAAACAGGTAGTTCTATAATGAAAATCAAGAGAAAATCCTACTGAAAAGGAGATATTCTATGGAAAGATACGATGTTCTTATTGCTGGTGCTGGTGTTACCGGCGGTATGATAGCCAGAGAACTGTCCAGATACAATCTGTCTGTATGTTTGCTGGAAAAAGAAAACGACGTGGCCTGCGGTGCCACAAAAGCCAACAGCGGCATTATCCATGGTGGTCATGACCCTGTGCCGGGCACACTGAAAGCACGCCTGAACGCCATAGGCAACCCTATGCTGTTTGAAGCATGCCGTCAGTTGAACGTACCACACCGCCGTAATGAATCCATGGTGTGCGCATTCGGCCCGGATGAAGAGCCTGCAGTAGACCGGCTGTACCAGCGTGGTCTGGAAAATGGCATAGAAGGTCTGGAAGTTATCACCGGTGACATGGCCAGACAGCTGGAACCAGCTCTTTCTACACAGATTACAAAGGCGTTGCTTATAAAAAACAGCGGTATTGTATGTCCGTACAGTCTTACCATAGCTGCAGTAGGAAACGCCATGGACAATGGTGTGACCCTTAAAAGAAATTTTGAAATAAATAAAATAGAAAAAACGGATGGCCTTTTTACAGTTTGTTCTGCAAATGGAGAGACAGTGCAGGGTGAATACCTTATAAACTGTGCTGGTTGTGCAGCAGATAAAATAGCTGCTATGGCAGGGGATGGTTTTTATACTATCAACCCACGTGCCGGGGAATATATGCTGATGGATAAATCAGAAGGCGGCCGTGTAAGCCGTACCATATTCCAGACACCGGGCAAAGAGGGCAAAGGTATACTGGTGACACCTACCGTTCACGGAAACCTGCTTACAGGTCCTACAGCACAGGCTGTAGACAGTGGTGACAGTACATTCACTTCCGCCCAGCAACTGGAAAAAATACAGCGTCTGGCGGCCAAAAGCGTGCCGGGTGTAAACTTCCGTCAGGTTATCACATCCTTCAGCGGCGTGCGTTCATCTGTTGATGGTGGTGATTTTATTATCAGAATGTCTGACAAAGTGGAAAAATTTGCCCATGTTGCCGCTATTGATTCACCGGGGCTTACATGCTGTGTATCCATAGCTGTTTATGTGGTGGATATGCTGGCACAGGCCGGGCTGAAACTGACTGAAAAAGAAAACTGGAATGGTACCAGAGAAGACCCTCTGGCTTTCAGTAAAATGGATATGGACCAGAAGAATAAGGTTATTGCCGAAAATCCGGCCTACGGCAAAATAGTATGCCGTTGCGAAACAATAACCGAAGGCGAAATTATGGAATCACTTACCCGTCAGCCAGTGGCGCTGGATCTGGATGGTGTAAAACGCCGTACACGTTCCGGCATGGGACGCTGTCAGGGTGGATTCTGTTCGCCATATATTATGAAACTGATTGCACAGCATACAGGTACTGATATGACAGCCGTAACCAAAAACGGCGGCAGTTCATATATTGCTGTTCACAAACTGTAAAGGGGGAGTAGCTGTGATTAAACATGATATAGTTATCGTTGGTGGCGGCCCTGCAGGCATGGCGGCGGCTGTAGCAGCTTATGACCGGGGCGTGACAGATGTGGTTATCATCGACCGTGAAGATACTCCCGGCGGTATTCTCCGCCAGTGTATACACAATGGTTTCGGCCTGCATAAACTGGGGCAGGAACTTACCGGCCCTGAATACGCCACAGTGTACGCAGTAAAAGTGGCTGAAAGAGGCATAAAAGTATACACAGGTACCACCGTACTGTCTGTTACACAGGACAGGATAGTTACTGCCACAGGACGTGAAGGAATCGTGCAGATACAGGCCGGGGCAGTTGTGCTGACCATGGGCTGCCGTGAACGCAGTCGCGGCGCATTAAATACACCGGGCACACGCCCTGCAGGTGTGTTCAGCGCAGGTACAGCGCAGAAACTTATAAATATTGACGGCTATATGCCGGGTAAAAAAGCGGTTATCCTCGGCAGTGGTGACATAGGTCTTATTATGGCCCGTCGTATGACTCTGGAAGGCGCAAAGGTAGAGGCAGTATGCGAAATTATGCCTTACTCTGGCGGTCTTACCAGAAATATTGTACAGTGTCTTGAAGATTACGATATACCGCTGTATCTCGGCACAACCGTGGTGGAAATACATGGTAAGAAACGTCTGGAAGGTGTTACCATAGCACAGGTAGACGAAAATCGCAGGGAAATACCTGACACCAGACGATATATCGAGTGTGATACATTGCTTTTATCTGTTGGCCTTGTGCCAGAAAACGAACTGACCATAGCTGCAGGCATCTCCATGGACAGAGTTACAGGTGGTGCCATAGTGGATGAAAACTGCCATACAGAAATATCAGGTATATTTGCCCGGGGCAATGTACTCCATGTGCATGACCTTGTGGACTATGTATCTGACGAAGCTGAGCGTGCAGGCTGTGGCGCGGCTGATTATGTGAAAAATGGTGTGCAGGCAGGCGAATATATCCCGGTAAAGGCAGTGGGTGGCGTACGCTATGTTATCCCACAGCATATTAACCGGAATGCTACAGGCGAAATCAGCCTGTTTATGCGTGTGGCACAGCCATCCGGCAAGGCGAGAATCACTGCCCGTCAGGGTGAAACCATACTTGCTACCGCCACAAAACTGAAAACAGCACCAGGCGAAATGGAAAAACTGATTATCCGCCCGGGCCTTCTGGGTACAGGCGAAATAACAGTTGAGATTGAACAGCTGTAAGGAGGATGTTATGAACAGAAAACTGATATGTATTATATGTCCCCGTGGCTGTCAGCTGACTGTATCCGGCGAAAAAGATAACCTGACTGTTACAGGTCATGCATGTAAACGTGGACAGGTATATGCCATAGACGAATGTACACACCCAGTGCGCACCATTACATCCATTGTACGTGTTTCCAACAGGGAAGACTGTATGGTAAGTGTAAAAACTGCCACTCCGGTACCTAAAGAAGCCATACCGCAGGTTATGGCTGCTATACGTGGTATGACAGTACAGGCACCGGTAAAAACAGGTGATATTCTGGCAGAAAATATTTTTGGCAGCCGGATAGTAGCAACAAAGGATATAGATTAAAAATAAAAAAGGAACAGTGTATATCACTGTTCCTTGATTTTTTGTCTGTATGATGTTGAGAGTTCTCGCCCTTTTTTACTGAAAAATAAAAACGACCAATCCTTACGGATTAGTCGTTCTTATGGTGCGCTAGAAGGGACTCGAACCCCTGACCTCTTGATTCGTAGTCAAGCACTCTATCCAGCTGAGCTACTAGCGCTAATGCATTAATAATATTAACACCAGTTTAGTGTTTTGTCAATACTTTTTTGATATTTTTTTGTATTTACAGGCGAAAATCAATTTTTTCGCCTGTAAATTTTAATTTCCTACCATTATTCTGCGTATTTTTGTACCAGATAATAGTAATAGCTGTTTATCTGGCCGGCAGTTAAGGTGTTTTCACCATCGGTATTATATTCCAGCGGCGCTGATCCCAGAGGCTTCAGCTCTTTCATAAACTGCTTGAGTGCGCCTATGTTTTTCAGATGGCCTATGTCAGCCTGTACATATTCTTCCCATTTTGCTATTTCACTGCCGTGGACTGTGAATACCATGTTTTCATCATACAGCATGATTTTATCGTATACCCGGTATTCTTCTTCGCGTCTCTTTGCGGCTGCCCGGTCTGCTGGATAGCCAAAAAGACTCATGGCACGGTTGATATCCGGTGCATACCGGCTTATTCTGTTGCCTTTGGCCATAAATTTCAGCCACATTGCCCAGTCTTCATCACCGTTTATATCTTCACGCATACCACCCCGTTTTTCGTACATTTCCCTGCGGAACATTCCGCATGGCATTGGTATACGGCAACGCACACACATATCCATCAGGGTAATGTGGTCAAACAGTATAGGGTAGGTTTCTTCCACAGTAAATTCGTATGGGTCAATGGACAGCACGTTGGTTTTATATGCCATACCGCCACTGATTACCATATCTGCCTGTGGATTCTGTTCAAACATATAGAGGAATGTATTCACATAGTCTGCATAGTAGTAGTCATCGTCGTCCACAAAACATACGAATTCACCGCTGGCCATTTCTATACCGATATTACCGGCCCTGCCACGGCCTACGTTTTCTCCTGTGGAATGGTATACAACAGGCAGATCTGAAAAATCGGTTTCTACCATCTGCTGTGCAGTAGGCTGACCGTCTTCGATAATAACTATTTCAAGATTTGTATATATCTGGTGACGCAGACTTTCCAGTGTCTTGCGCAGTACTTCCGGTCTTTTGTGTGTACGTACCACTATAGATACTTTCGGATTATTATTCAGCTGTGCTACAGCCATTTCGCCACGCCATGGACCGTAAGTAGGGGAAAAGTCAGCTATGCTGTAGTCATCTGTATCCACGGCTTTATAATTTCTTTTTTCCAGAAAGTGCATCATGTACAGTGACCGCAGTTCTTTTCTTACGCCCGGAAAATGGCGTGGATTTTTCATTTTTTGCATGTATTCCTGCTGCATCTGTGGATACTTGCCCCATTTACAGCCAAGAAACAGTCTTTCGTAGGCACCATAGATGTATTCGTGCTTTTCGTTCACTGGTTTTTCCCAGTATACGCTGGCTTTCGGACAATACTGTATTTTCCAGTCTTTTGCACGCAGGCGCCATGCCAGATCGATGTATGCCAGTACGTCAAATCTCTGGTCAAAGCCACCTGTTTTCACCATGGCATTACGGTTTATAACTATGGCACCGCCGGACAATACGTTCTTTTCCAGACTGGCCGGGTCGTAGTGCTGACCTGTAGCCACAGGGAAACAGTGCATTTCAAATGCTGCTACATTTTCACTGGCATTACGGATGTAGTTATCCATTTCTTTCAGGGACTGGTCTGTGATAACAGCATCTTTTTCCAGAAAAACAATGTATTCACTGTTGCCTTTCATGGCACCTGTATTGAAATCAGCAAATTTATTACCGCTGTCGGCCATTACTATCAGCTGTTCAGGTTTTACCTGTGGAAACTGACGGTCAGCGCCGGCTATAGTAACTATATCATATTCATAATCAAACATTTTCATAGAAATTACCTCTATTGAAAGTATACTAAATAATGATATAATTATCAAGAAATAACCTTTTCAGGGAGATATATTATGAAAGTAAGTATAATTGTACCTGTTTATAATACTGCAGTTTATCTGGACAGATGTCTGGACAGCCTGACATCACAGACCTATCAGGATATAGAAATAATACTGGTGAACAACGGCAGCACTGACTACAGCCGGCAGGCCTGTAAATGGTGGTGCGAAAAAGACAGCCGTATAAAATATTTTGAAAAAGAAAATGACTACAGTCCTTCCGGTCCGCGTAATATGGGGCTGGATAATGCTACAGGTGAGTATGTATGCTTTGTGGACAGTGATGACTGTGTGTCACCGCTGTATGTGGAAAACCTGCTGAAAATGTGTACAGACAATGATGTAAAACTGTCTGTATGTGGTTTTACCCAAAATGACGAAACCACACCGGTTGAAATGATACCGGTGCCACTGCGCCTGTACAATACCGAAATTATTCCACAGCGCGACTATTTCCTGCGCCTGTACACACCGATGGAAGTGGTGTATGTGGTTGTTTGGGGCAAAATGTACCATAAATCCATATTCGAAACTCTGCGTTTTGAAACAGGCAAACTCAATGAAGACGAAGGTATTATCCATCATATTGCCAGCCAGTGCGAAAATATGGCGGTGTGTTATGAACCACTGTATTTCTACACAAAAAGAGAAGGCAGTATAATGAACTCTGCTGGGTTCAGCGAAAAAATGCTGGATATTTTCCCATTTTTACAGGACAGAATGGATTATTTTACAGAGAAAGAATGGCATGACCTTACGTTCCTTACGATGAAAAACTATCTGGTAAAATGTCTGGAACTGTATAACCTTGTGGCGGATGATGTTGCTGACGGTGGTATGTATAAAAAACATATGCTTCAGATGTATAAACAGATGCTGTCACAGGCAAAAAAATGCCCGGTAAAATCCAGGAAGTTTCTGATGAAAATGGATTACTATGCTCTTTTTCCGGCAAAATTCCGGGGTACTGACAGGGCACAGCTGCTGTTTGGTGAGGCAGGGCAGTAACTGACGTATACAATAAAAGAACAGCCACACGGCTGTTCTTTTTATATATCCACGGACCGTGGATTGAGATGATATCGGTATAAATAGTAAAATATAAATATTATAGGAGCAGGAGAGAATACCATGGATTGCATGAAAACAGGCCGGCTGATAGCACAGCTGAGAAAAGAAAAAGGGCTGACGCAGAAAAATATAGCAGATGCGCTGGGTATACAGAATAAAACAGTGTCAAAATGGGAATGTGGCCTGGGTGCACCTGACACTTCTCTTTTATCTGACCTTGCCGTTATTCTGGGCGTAGATACACGACGGATACTGGAAGGCGAAATACGTCCTAATCGCCCTGATAATGGCAATATGGCACGTACAAAATTTTATATCTGCCCTGTATGCGGAAATATTATGTTTTCTTCAGGCAGTGCAAGTATGTTCTGTTGCGGACGCAAGCTGGAACCTGTAAAAGCCGAAAAATGTGAAGATGGTCTGAGTATAAATATAGAACATATGGATGCGGAGTGGTTTATCAGTTTTAACCACCCAATGGAAAAAGACAACTATATGATGTTTGCCGCCTGTGTAAAAGGTGATGTGGTTTATCTTAATCGTTTTTATCCTCAGCAATCTCCACAATTCAGCCTGCCAGATTCACTTATGGGGCGCCTTTATCTGTACAGTACATCAATGGGTATGGTTGATGCAGGTACAATAAAAGAGATTATAAAAAAACAGAATATATAAAACTAACCCCGGCGGGTAATCCTGCCGGGGAATATATTTTATTTGGTTTTTTTATCAGGAATTTTGTCCAGTACTTTTTTGTACGGCATCAGCATGCCTTCATTCATGTTGTTGCCTATTTTTGCTTTTATTTTAGGGTTTGCCAGCATTGCGCCCACCCGGTACATAGCAATCATTCGTCCCGGTTTTTTCTGTGGGAAGTCGTACTGGCCATGAGCTTTGTAGAATTTATGGTCAGCCCTCATCATGCCCTGCATCTGCCATATCAGGTCACGGAAAATCTTCATACCGCCTACGCCGTAGAAGTTCTGCGGTGTGGTATTCTGATTTTCAAGAGAATAGGCGAGATTTGCGGCCAGCATGTCCACTGCGCTGTCAGTGTCGCTTTCGTCGGTTGCGATGCCTGCCAGAATATTGCCGCCTACCTGCGCACGGCCTTCCAGTATCATCTGCAGGTTGGACTCCTTGCTGTACGCACCGCTTATCAGATAACCTGTAGGCATGCCCATTGTTACTGTACGGTGGCCGTTACAGAATTGTCTGTCATCGTATAGTTTGAAACGTGAACCCATGGAATGGTCTTTTACTGTGAATGCGTAAACGATAGCCTGTGCGGTCTGCAGCTGATTGCGGAGAAAATCATCAAAACCATCTTTGTATATACATTTTCCGTCAACAGCACAGTTGAAACAGCCCAGACAGCCGCCACTGAACGGATAATCGTTCAGGTATACCACTCTTGTGGCTGCTGGCAGTACTGCACGGAATCGGTCAGTCATCCGGTTCAGCGATTCATCATCTTCTGCAGCGGTAGTTATTATTACCACATCACCGGATTTGTTATCCTCAGCAACAGGTACAGTAGCCATTACCGGTGTGTGTACAGCATTCAGGGTAGAGTCAGGTTCACAGTAGCCTTTTTCTACACACCAGAACATGTGTTCTGCCCAGTTTTCGGCTTCTGTCTGACCTTTCTTTGTGGTCAGGTCATCCATATCTGCAGACAATCCACGGATATATTTTAGACCCATGTCACAGCAGTTGTCCTGGATATATCTGTGTGCGGTCACGTCATAAAAATGCTTTGATGTGGTAATCTGTGTGGCGAATTTGCCGCTCAGGTCAACACCGCTTTCCTTTGTCAGTTCTATAAATCTGTGTAACTGGTATGGTGCGATAAAAGTATATACAGGATATGAAAACAGTATCAGGTCAGCTTTTACCATTTCTTCCACAGCAGAAGAAAAATCCTTTTCCAGACGTTTTATCTGTTGACCGGCATGTATTGTGGTGAATTCATGCTCCGGATGCAGTTTTTCCAGATAATTTACAGTCTGCCAAGTGATGGAATATTTTCCTTTCGGACTGCCGTTTATAACCAGTATTTTCATAGCCGCCTCCTGATATGTGCTGTATGTAGTTACAGAATATTATATCAGAAAGGTGTGATTTTGTATACAAATTCCCTGATTTTGTAACGGCGGCTGTGAAAACAGACAGATATATGTTATAATGAATATATTAATAATAAAGAGGTAAAATCATGAAAGTATTACTTGTAAACGGCAGTCCACGCCGGGACAGCAACACAGCTATAGTGCTGGAAGAAATGATAAAGGTTTTTCACAGCGAAGGTGTGGAAACACAGGTTATAAATCTGGGTACAGCAGATGTACGTGGTTGCATCGCATGTACAAAATGTTACCAGACAGGTCGCTGTGTGTTTGATGACGTGGTAAACACAGCGGCAGATATTCTCAAAGACTGTGATGGTCTGGTGGTTGGCACACCGGTTTACTATGCGTCTGCAAATGGTACGGTGGTTTCATTTATGGACCGCCTGTTCTATTCATCACGTTTTGATAAAAGAATGAAAGTCGGTGCGGCTATTTCTGTGGCACGCCGTGGCGGGCAGACCACTACTTTTGATATGCTGAATAAGTACTTCACTATCAGCGGCATGCCTGTGGCATCCGGTCAGTACTGGAATGGTGTTCACGGTGCAGCACAGGGCGAGGCGTTACAGGACCCAGAAGGTCTGCAGCAGGCACGTACACTGGCGGCCAATATGACATTCCTTATGAAGTCAATTGCACTGGGGAAAGAAAAATACGGTCTGCCTGAAAAAGAAGCACCACAGAGAACAAACTTTGTACGATAACAAGATATTTTATATGACAGTTGAATGGTAATAAACGGCTATTCAACTGTTTTGTTTTTCTCTGGTTAAAAAGATTGACTTTTGTCTGTCAATGTGGTACACTCTGTCAGTAATAAAGTTTCGATAGAGGAGCATAGCTCATCAGTAACCTTTGTAAAAACGTGAAGGCGTAAAGGTGAAAGGGGCGCTGTGCCGAAGTTTCCGACTATCCCTTCAGATAACGGATGCTGGGCTGTTGCAGAATATGTAACGGACTGTCACGAAAGTGGAGTGCTATCTAAAGTTATAATATTACCCGCATGGGTTTTATTGACTGTGGTATGCATTCTGTGCGTACCACGCTTTTTGTTTTAGAACTATCGCAATTTTATTGGAAAATATATTTTATATCTTTATATGAAAAGGAGACTATTATGAACTTTGTAGGTACTTTCTGGTCTCTGGTGCCACCTATCATCGCTATTGCGCTGGCACTGGTTACAAAAGAAGTTTACATGTCACTGTTTATCGGCGTGCTGTCAGCAGCACTGCTGTACGCTAATTTTTCACCTGTTGCTACAACGGAAGCTATTTTTGAGGTTATGATTTCTAAACTGGGTGACAGCTGGAATATCGGTATTCTTATCTTCCTGGTTTTCCTGGGTATTATGGTTGCTCTTATGACACGTGCAGGCGGCAGCGCTGCCTACGGTGAATGGGCAAACAAAAAAATCAAATCCCGCCGTGGCGCTATGCTGTCTACATTCGGTCTGGGTGCACTTATCTTTGTTGATGACTACTTCAACTGCCTTACAGTTGGTAGCGTTATGCGCCCTGTAACAGACAGATACAACATTTCCCGTGCTAAACTGGCATACCTTATCGACTCTACAGCGGCACCAATCTGTATCATCGCACCTATTTCTTCATGGGCTGCAGCGGTTTCCGGCTATACAAGTGGTGATGGCTTTGCCCTGTTCCTGCAGACTATCCCATTTAACCTTTACGCACTGCTGACAATCATCATGGTTGTGTACATGGCAGTTACAGGTTTTGACTTCGGTCCTATGAAAAAATTCGAAGACAATGCAAAAGCTACAGGCGACCTGCACAGCGGTTCTTCCAGCTACCACAGCGAAAGAGAACTGCCAGTAAGCGGCAAAGGTAAAGTTATTGACCTTGTTCTGCCGGTAATTTTCCTGATTGTATCCTGCATTACATGCATGGTTTACACAGGCGGTTTCTTTGATGGCGTTGACTTTATCACAGCATTTGCGAACTGTGATGCATCCATGGGTCTGGTTCTGGGTTCATTTGCATCTCTGGTATTTACATTTATTCTCTATATCCCAAGAAAAGTTATTTCTTTCAAAGAGTTTGCAGAATGCATTCCTGAAGGTTTCCAGATGATGGTAAGCGCTATAATCATCCTGATTCTGGCGTGGACATTGGGCGGTTTCTGTTCCGACATGCTGTGTGCAGGTGAATTTGTTGCCGGTGCACTGGAAGGCACAACAATCTCACTGGGTATCTTCCCGGTAGTACTGTTCCTGATTGCTACAGGTCTGGCTACAGCTACAGGTACCAGCTGGGGTACATTCTCCATTCTGATTCCTATCGCTACTGAAATCTTTGCAGAAGGTTCACCACTGCTGGTTATTGCTATCGCTGCTATACTGGCTGGTGCTGTATGCGGTGACCACATTTCACCTATCTCTGATACAACTATTATGGCCAGTGCAGGTGCACAGTGCAACCACGTAAACCATGTTTCCACACAGATGCCATACTCTATGGTAGTAGCAATGGCTTGTGTTGTAGGCTATATGGTAGCAGGTTTCACAAGCAACTGGGTATTTACAATGGTATCTGCCCTCGCTACACTTTTCGGTATTCTCACATACCTGAAATCAAAAGAAAAGAATAAAGGTTAATTAAAACCTGCCTGAATACAAAACAGCCCCGGATAATCCGGGGCTGTTTTTTTATAATACAGACCAAAATAAAAAGGTACGCCGGAGCGTACCTTTTTTGATATTGACTTTTCAGTAACAAATTACCATTCAGCGTTGATAACGTATTTTGTCAGTCTGTCGAATGCTTCAACAACGGATGTATGTGGGCAAGCGAAGTTGAAACGAGCGTGGCATGGACCATGGAATGGACGGCCGTCCTGGCAGATAACGCCAACGGATA
>JAFYPL010000020.1 GCA_017547525.1 Oscillospiraceae bacterium | reverse complement strand
TTTGTCAGCCAGGTTGTCCAGGCTGCCGTATTTTGCCAAGTGCTGGTTAACGATATCGTTGATAGAAGCACACCACAGGAAGTACTGCTGTTTGAGACGCAGGATTTTACCTTCCAGATGGTTGTCGTTTGGGTAAAGAACTTTTGAAATCAGTTCAGCGTCACTACCAGATTTGATAGCAGCCAGATAGTCGCCTCTGTTGAAGCTTTCCATATCGATTGTAGGGCTCTTTGCCTGCCACAGTCTCAGTTTGGAAACACCTTCAGAGCCGTAACCGGATACGTACATATCGTGTGGTACAGCCATAACGCTTGTGTAGTCTTTGTGGATTGTGTGGTGATAGTTATCAAACCATTTGTCTTCGATGTGACCACCAAATCTTACTTCGATAGCCTGGCTTGGGTGAGCTTTCAGCCAAACCTGACCACCTGGCAGCCAGTTGTCTGGCATTTCCTGCTGCCAGCCGTTTACAATTTTCTGTTTGAAAATACCATATTCGTACAGGATGGAGTAACCGCCACCTGCATAGCTGTCAGCTGCAATACCATCCAGGTAGCATGCTGCCAGACGGCCCAGACCACCATTGCCCAGACCAGCATCTGGTTCGCATTCGAAAATGATTTCTTCGTTTACGCCCAGACTTTTGAATGCCTGAGAAGCAACTTCGTTCAGACCCATATTAAAAAGGTTTGTTTTCAGGCTACGGCCCATAAGAAATTCAATACAGAGATAGTAAATCTGTTTTGCGCCGCTACCATTGGCTTTTGCCATAAACTGTTTCTGCTGTTGGCTCATCAGTTTTCTTACATTGAAAGCGGTTGCTTTGTAGATATCTTCATAAGTAGCAGTTTCAGCATCTGTTGAGAATTCGTGCAGCAGAGTGTCTTTGATCATGCTTTCGAATTCTTTAGCAGTAATTTTATAGTGCATGTTATAAAGTTCCTTTCTTAGATTTGCTTTGTATTTATAATATAAACTATAAAAACTATGTTAAATGTATGACAATGTTACAGTCATACATACTAATTATATATACATCTCCCCTTAGTTGCAACTGTTTTTTTGAAAAATTTATATAAATTTGTTGCTTATAAATGCGATATATAGTATTATTAATTTAAATTGACTCTATAATGACTTAAGTTTCACTATATATAGGAATATTGGAGGGATTAAAAATGCCTTTAAATAAAATCAAGTTGAACATAGCAGGTACAAGCTATGTGATAAATTCCACAGACAGCGAAGAAAATGTGCTGGCACTGGCATCCACACTGGATAATGATATGCGTGCTATTCTGGAACGGAGTCCATCTGCATCCATTACAGCAGCAGCAGTAATCTGTGCACTGACATATCTGGATAAACTGGAAAAATCCAACCGTGGTGCTGACAATATGCGTACACAGGTAAAAGAATACTTGGAAGATGCGAACAAAGCACGTTTCGAAGCAGAAAAAGTAAAAATGGAACTGGAAAAACTGAAGGTAGACATTCAGTATCTCAAAAATCAAAGAGGTAATAATGACTAATAGAACAGAAATTCTGGCACCGGCAGGTAGTATGGAAAACCTTATCGCCGCTGTATACAGTGGTGCAAATGCGGTTTACCTTGGTGTGCAAAGTTTCAATGCACGTGCCTCAGCAGCTAATTTCAGCTTTGAAGAGCTGAAAAAGGCTGTTGGGTTTTGTCATGCCAGAAATGTAAAAGTAAACGTTACCCTAAATACTATCCTGTATGACAGGGAGCTGGAAGAATTCAAAGAAACAGTAAAGCAAGTGGCAGCCTGTGGCGTGGATGCTATTATCGCACAGGATCTCGCTGCTGCAAAAATAATAAAATCAGTCCGGCCAGATATTGACCTTCATGGCTCCACACAGATGGCTGTGCATAATCTGGCAGGTGCTCTGCAACTAAAAGAAATGGGATACTCCCGTGTTATTCTTGCCAGAGAACTTACTCTGAAACAGGTTGAACACATTACAAAAAACTGTGGCATCGAAACAGAAATTTTTGTCCATGGTGCTCTTTGTATGTCACTTTCAGGCCAGTGTTATGCCAGTGCATATCTGGGAGGTCGCAGTGGTAACCGTGGCAGATGTGCCGGTACGTGCCGTCTGCCTATGTCAGCACGTGGAAATATGGATGATAATCATCTCAGTCTGAAAGACCTCTGTGCTATGGAAATGCTTCCTGCCATTGAAAAAATGGGTGTTAAGTGTGTTAAAATAGAGGGCCGCCTGCGTACACCAGAATATGTGGCTGCTGCAGTTGACAACGCGAAAAAAGCACTTGATAATAAGCCGTTTGATAAACAGCTTCTGGCAGATGCATTCAGCCGTTCAGGTTTTACTAATGGTTTCCTTGAAGGTAAACTTGATAAAAATGCTTTTGGTGTGCGTACCAAAGAAGACAGCCGGCGTACAAAAGATACACTGCCTAAACTGCGCGAACTTTATCGCCGTGAAGGACAGTATGTACCTGTAAAGTTCATATTTGACATGGCAGAAGGTGAAAGTACACTTACAATCACTGATGGCGAAAATTCGTTTAGTGAAACCATTCAGGCGGAACTTATGGATACTGACAAAGACTTTTCACTGTCACTTACAAAGTCTCTTGAAAAGCTGGGTGGTACTCCTTTCTTTATGGAAGATGTACAGCTGAATATTATCAATGGTAAATATATGCCGCTTTCAGCAATAAATGCCGCACGCCGCACACTTGCAGAAAAACTGCTGGCAAAAAGGGAAGAGGTAACACCATGGGCAGTATATGATTATGAAATCGATGCCCCTGTATCAGTGAACAGAGAAAATAAACTGGTTGCAAGATTCGAAACAGTATCTCAGATTCCTATGGATTTATGTTGTAACTATGAGTTCGTGACATTACCACTGGAAGAATATGAAAAAGTACCACAGGAAATTAAGGACAAAACTGTATTGGAACTTTCAAGAGATATTTTCGGTAAAGAAGAAAAAATAGCAGCTCTTGTAGAAGAGGCAAAAGCATTAGGCTTTGGAAAATTCTGTGTACAGAATATAGGTCACATACCTATAGTAAAAGGTAATCAGGTGTTCTCATCCTTCACACTGAATATTTCAAACAGCCTTTCAGCGCAGGAATACAAGGCTCTGGGAGTAGAAACTGTTACTATAAGTCCGGAAATTACTCTTGACCAGACAGCAAGAATTACCAGTGATGTTAAGACCATGGTAATCGGTTATGGACACATACCGGTAATGCTTGTAAAGGCGTGTCCTTTACACAATGTAAAAACATGTGCAGAGTGTAACGGACGTGGCTACATAACGGACAGAAAAGGCATGCAGCTACCATTGATGTGCCACGGAAAAATCGCCGGATACAGGGAAATATTCAATGCTATACCTCTGTATCTGGGAGATAAAAAATCAGATATAAATGCTGACTATATCTCACTTAATTTCACTGTGGAAAGCAGAAATCAAACTGCAAAAGTAACAGAAAAGTTTATTTCAGGCCAGCCTCTGGGTTCTGATTTCACACGTGGACTTTATTATAAAGCATCGTTATAAAACATTGTTATGGCGGATATCCGTTGGTATATTCGCCATAATATTTTGGGAGTATATTTAAAAGTTATGAAAAATACATTTATGTTTTTATTTTATCTTCTGGCTGGGATTATCGTTGGTTCCCTTATAGGTAACGTATGTATAGGAGTACCGGGTCTTACATGGCTGGGTTATGCAAAAACCATAGGTTTTGCCGCTACAAATCCTGCGGTATTGGATCTGATTATAGTAAAAATTACATTTGGTTTTTCCATGTCTGTATCAGTGGCGCAGATTATAGCTATAATCCTGGCTGTGTTTGTGTATAACAGAGCGAGGTAAAATATGGATATTTATCTCGCGTCCACATCACCACGCAGACGTCAGCTGATGTCTGATATCACGGAAAAATTTATCCGGATGTCACCGAATACTGAAGAAAAAGAATATCCGCTTTACTCTCCGAAAGAGAAAGCTATACGCCGAAGTAAAGATAAATGCATAGCATCATTGAATCAGCTGAAAAACACATCTGCTGTGATTATCTCCAGTGATACAGTGGTGGATCTGAATGGTGAAACACTCGATAAGCCTGTGGATGAAGCGGATGCCCGTCGCATTATTTCAGCTTTGTCAGACCATTTTCATTATGTCCACACAGCTGTAAGTGTATATTTCGAAGGTAGCATGTATACCTTCTGCGATACTACACAGGTATGCTTCCGCCATATACCGCAAGATATGATAGACCGGTATGT
This sequence comes from Oscillospiraceae bacterium, assembly GCA_017547525.1. Lineage (GTDB taxonomy): Bacteria > Bacillota > Clostridia > Oscillospirales > Ruminococcaceae > RGIG3102. The sequence continues at coordinate 43,619 of JAFYPL010000020.1, read as the reverse complement.
GAAAACTTCAGAGCCATATGATAAACGGGGCGGTTATGGCATACAGACGGAGTTTGGCCGGAAATACATTGACAAAATTGACGGAGATTACTATACTGTCGTAGGTTTACCAGTCAAAAAACTTAAAAAATTATTAAAATTTTTAAATATAGTGTAAAAACTGGTGAAAATGACAAAATTGTAATTGCAATTTTTGTACGATATATGATAAAATGTTCTGTACTTTAATAGTAATACAATTTTTTGATATTAAATTAAGTCACAACTGAGTATAGATTGATATATAAGGAGAAGAAATATGTTTGGACTGAACAAAAGTATAGGTATTGACCTTGGTACAGCAAACACTCTGGTTTTCATGAAAGGCAAAGGCGTTATCATGCGTGAACCAAGCGTTGTTGCTGTTGACACAAAAAATGACACAGTAAAATTTGTAGGTAACGAAGCTAAAGAAGTTATCGGTAAAACACCGGGCTCTATCATGGTAGTACGCCCACTGAAAGACGGCGTTATTGCTGACTTTGATGTAACAGCTGCTATGCTGAAAATTTTCATCAAAAAAGCATGTGGCTCTGCACTGGTTTTCAAACCTACAGTAGTTATCTGCATCCCATCTGGCGTTACAGAAGTAGAAAGAAGAGCGGTTAGAGAAGCTTCTATCAGCGCAGGTGCTGGTCAGGTTATGATTATTGAAGAACCAATGGCAGCAGCTATCGGTGCAGGTCTGCCTGTACAGGAACCAGCTGGTAGCATGATTGTAGACATCGGTGGTGGTACAAGTGAAGTTGCTGTTATCTCCCTGAATGGTATCGTTGCTTCACGCAGTGAAAGAACAGGTGGTGATGTATTTGATCAGGCTATTATCAACTACATCAAAAGAAAATTCAATCTGTTGATAGGTGAACGTTCTGCAGAAAAAATTAAAATTGAAATAGGTACAGCATACAAACTGGACGAAGACCTCACTATGGAAATAAAAGGCCGTAACCTTATCAACGGTCTGCCTAAAAATGCTATTATCTCTTCTGAAGACGTAAGAGATGCCCTCCGTGAAAGTCTGGAAAAAATTATTGAAGCAGTTAAAGAAACACTGGAAAGAACTCCACCAGAACTGGCTGCTGACATTATTGACAGAGGTATCACACTTACAGGTGGTGGTGCTATGCTGCGCGGTCTCGACAAACTGATCTGTGCAGAAACAGGTATTGATGTTTATGTAGCAGAAAATCCACTGGACTGTGTTGCTAACGGTACAGGTCATGTACTGGATCACATGGACACAATGAGAGAAGTTCTCCAGGAAAACAACAGAACAATCTAATCGTATTTACAATTTGCAAGCTTTTATTTTAAGGCTTGCAAATTTGTTATATTTTCTCACATTGATTTTTACTCTTTTAAAGGAGAATACAGGTGAATATTAACTCCAAAATAACAAAAGCGCTGATGATAGCCTTGCTTTTGCTGGCAGGTGTTATGGCATATGCTGCGACTACAGGTCAGCTGACTACATTGCCACAGAATATTATGGGAGCTATAGCTGTACCGTTCCAGAAACTGGGCGCTGCTGCTGACAATAAGCTGGATGAATGGGCAGACAGAAATCTTAATATAGACCGGATAATCCGGGAAAATGAGCAGTTGAAAGAGGAACTGCATCAGTTGAGGCAGAAACAGCTGGATTATGACCAGAAGGTTCTGGAAAATAAAGAATATAAAGAATTGCTTAATATTGTGGATAATATATCACAGTATATTACAGTGTCCGCCAGTGTTATTGGTCGCGATGGTATGGATAAATTCCATTCTTTCACAGTTGATAAAGGCAGTTCTCATGGTATCGAGATAAACGACGTAGTTATGTCCGCAGATGGCGTAATAGGTGTAGTGGTGGAAACAGGTCCTAATTTTTCCAAAGTTTCTACTATTCTCAGTCCTGCGGTAAGCATGGGATGCTTTGCTGGCAGCGAAAGGGACATAGGTATTGTAAGCGGTAACTATGACTTGAGTGAAGAAGGTACATGCACAATGTATTACCTGCCAAAAGAAACCACAGTGGTGGCAGGTGATCTTGTAAGTACTACTGGTTATGGTACTATTTTCCCGGAAGACCTGATTGTAGGGACAGTGGAAAATGTGACTATAGAAGAATCAGGCAATTCAAAATCAGCTACAATTAAACCTGCAGCTGATATTGCAAACGTAAAGTTTGTTTTTATAATTACAGATTTCAACTGATAAAAGGATTGTAATGGACAGAAGAGAGATTATTGTAAAACAGGTTTTCAAATACGGGATACTCTGTTTTAGTGTTTTTGTTTTATATATTTTGCAGTCAATACCGGGCTTCATGACTGTTTTCGGAATAAAGCCGGTGTTGATTATGCCGTTCTGTATTACTCTTTCCATGTTGGATGAAAACTGGCAGTCTGGCCTGGTTTATCTTACCGGAGGTCTGCTTACAGATCTTTCATGCGGAAGAATAGTCGGAACATTTTCCATACAGCTGTTGCTGGCATGTGTGGCAGGTATGATAGCGGTGAAGTTCTTTTTCCATCCAAGCCGCAGAAATTTTTACCTGTTTTCGTTTGTTGCCATGACAGTAATGCTTTCAGTTGACTTTTTCTTTGCTTATGTTATGGGCGGGGATTACACATCATTACTGCCGTTTTATTTTAGAAATGTTATTCTGATCAGTGCATACAGTGCGCTGTTCAGTCAGATATTTTATATTTTTATCGATTATATCAGTTTGCGCTTTATGCGTTTTGATGCGAGGTAAACGTGAAAAAAATATTGGAAACCAGACTGAATATACTGGTACTGTGCATAGCGGCTATATTTGTGGCTTTCACATTGAGACTGGTGCAGTTTCAGGTTATAGACGGTGAAGAATATTACAGTAAATCCAACTCCACTACACGTATAAATCAGACTGTTGTGGCAGCCCGTGGTGATATTGCTGATGTGAATGGTGTACCTATTGCCGGTGGTCAGGTCGTTTTCGATGTGACCCTGAACAAAGCGTATATGCCATCCGGTATGCTGAATCAGAGAATACTGGAAACTGTAAAAATTCTTATTTCACAGGGCGAAGAACTGAATGATATTCTCCCTATGTCAAAAGAATATCCGTATACATTTATCGAAGAAAAACAGGTAGAAACCGGGCGTCTGCGTGATACACTGAAACTGGCTGTGTACGCTACTGAACGGGACGTAATAGCGAAACTCACAGAACGTTATTCACTTGAAGAAGTGCCGGAAGAATATCGCCGTATAATCGGCGGTATACGCTATACAATGGAAAGAGAAGGGTATTCAGCTTCTTATCCCTTTGATGTTGCAAAAGATGTATCTGTACAGACAGCTACAATCTTTAAAGAATTGTCACGAGAACTTTCCGGTGTGGAAATAACTGAAAGCAGTAAAAGGTATTATTCCGATGGTACATTATTGCCGCATCTGCTGGGTACGGTAGGGCCTATATGGGCAGAAGAATATGAGCATCTGAAAAGTCAGGGTTACGGACTTAATGATACGCTGGGAAAATCTGGCCTTGAGAAGGCATATGAAAGCTATCTGAAAGGCACAGATGGTGTAGTGCAGATCGAAAAAAATATTTACGGTGAAATCACTGATATGGAAGTGATTCAGCAGCCACAACCGGGTGCTACCGTACGTCTGACTATAGATTATGACTTCCAGCAGAAGGCAAACCGGATACTGGCAGATCAGGTAGCTATGCTTCAGCAACGTTCAGCTGGCTGGGGTAAGGAATGTACTGCTGCAACAATGGCGGTTATAGATGTAAAAACCGGTGCGGTGCTTGCGCTGTGTAACTACCCATCATATGACCTGAATGACTATACTGAAAATTATAACCGGTATGTAGCAGATAAAGATACTCCGCTTTTTAACCGTGTATTACAGGGCTTGTACAGACCTGGTTCTGTTTTTAAAGTAAATGTAGCCACAGCTGCACTGCGGTCAGGCATTATAGATGAAAATTTCACTTACAGATGCACAGGTGTGTATACTTACTACACCAGCTCACAGTGGGGTGGTACACCTCCGGGATGTGCCAATAATACAGCCCACGGAACCATTAATGTAAAACAGGCGTTACAGGTTTCCTGTAACTGTTTCTTCTATGATCTGGGTAGACGTATGGGTATCGATACTGTAAATACATCGGCTCATAGTCTTGGCCTTGGCGTACTGACAGGTATCGAAGTTAACGAACAGAAGGGCAGACTTTCCAGTCCTGAATATACACAGCGGTTAGGTGGTACATGGCAGGCGGGTAACGTAATTCAGGCATCCATCGGTCAGCTTGATACAGCTATTACGCCTATACAGCTGGCTACATATGCTGCTACTGTAGCGAATAAAGGCGTGCGTTATGCCAGCCATATTGTAGACAGCATAGTTAAATATGACGGTTCAGAAATTATTTATGAAACACCAGTAACAGTATTGTCAGAGACAGAAAATACCAATAACGCTTTTGATATTGTTGAACAGGGTATGATAATGGCTTCTACAGAAGGTAATGCTAAAATTTACCTTTCCGATTTGCCGTATGTAATTGCGTCCAAAACGGGTACTGCACAGGTACCGGGAGACCTTTACAACTCCACCATTATGGCTTATGGTCCGGTCGAAGACCCTGAAATTGCTGTGGCAATAATCGCAGAAAAAGGTGGTAACGGTTACAACCTTGCTTATGGTGTGCGGAATGTGTTCAGAGCATATTATGAGGTTAAAGATGCTCGTCAAAATACACAAATTGCACAATAATAGTTTCGAAAACAGGTAGAAAATAAACGATTTTTTGTAAACAATGTTGTATATTGCCTATCCTTGTGATATACTATTTTCTAGAAAGATGTCATGTTTTGACATTGTATTTGTTTAATTTACAGTCCGGGAGGTTGCTATGGCACAAATAATTATGATAGCATCCGGCAAAGGCGGTACAGGCAAAAGTACATTTGCTACCTATCTTGCTACTGAACTGGCACTGAATAAACAGAAAACCTTACTTATAGAACTGGATGCAGGGTTGAGGAGCATCGATGTAATATCGGGCACGGGCCAGCAGGCAGTCTATGATCTTGGTGATGTACTGGAAAATCGTTGCGATGTAAATAAAGCAATGATTACCAGCCCCCACACAGAAAATCTGAAAATAATTGCGGCACCATACAGGGATTACAACGCTGATTTTTCACGTTTCCGTCAGGTAACGGATAGTGTGTACAGTGATTTTGATTATATCATCATTGATACCGCTGCTGGTCTCGGTGCTCCGTTTCAGGCGGCATGCCGCACAGCGGTCATGGGAATAATAGTTATTACCCCGGATATAATAAGTGTCCGTGATGGCCGTCTGGTTTCTGATGAAATGTACAACAGCGGTGTGAAAGATGTTCGACTGGTAGTGAACAAATTTGTTCAGCAGACTTTCCGTCATTCTGGTTTTGCGGATATGGACGAAATTATTGATCGTACCTGTGCCAGAATGCTGGGGATAATACCTATGTCCCGTCAGATAGCAGTAAACGCCATCAAAGGCGAACAGTTGTTGATATCATCACAGGAAAAACAGATTTTCTCTGCTATTGCACAGCGAGTGATGGGTAAAGATGTACAAATTATCATATAAATAAATGGAGGGTTGAAAATGAATATAGCACTTATTGCACATGACAAAAAGAAAGAACTGATGGTACAGTTTTGTATCGCTTATAGCGGTATTCTCGCAAAACATAACATCCTGGCTACAGGTATTACAGGTAAAATGGTTGCAGAGGCCACAGGTCTGAAAGTTCATCGTTTTTACAGCGGCTCACAGGGTGGTGATCAGCAGATTGCTGCACGCCTGCAGTATAACGAAATAGATATGTTGTTGTTCTTCCGCGACCCTATCACAGCTAAAGCAGGTGAACCAAGTGATAAAAACCTGCTGCGTCTCTGTGATGAAAACAATATTCCAGTGGCTACAAATATTGCTACTGCAGAAGTACTGATTCATGGTCTGGAACGCGGTGACCTTGACTGGCGTAATATTGTTAACCCAAAAAATACAAGATAATAAATTTATAGCCACTGTGACATGTACACAGTGGCTTTTTGTTTAATACCGAAGTTGTAAAATAATACTGAAAATATCTGAAAGTTATTTATTAAAATATTTAAATAAAATTTTTTATTTAAATTCGCTTTATGGACTTTACATATTCTGAAAATATGTTAAACTAGTATCATCACAAAAGGGGAGTAATTGCATGCTTTTCGCATGTCCTAACAGTCGTCAGTACGTCTGATTTTCAGACCGGTTGTTAGGTGATTTCGATTGAATGAGACTTTTTGGGTATGCATCGGTGTACGCAAAAAGGCTCTTTTTTTGTACCTTAAATTATATGTGCACCGTAATTGAAAGGAGAAAAAATGTCGGAAATATATCAAATGACAAAAGAAGAACTGTTTGAACTTTATCCTGACAAAGATGGTTTGTCTGAAGAGAAAGCAACGCAGATTCTTGCTGAAAAAGGTGAAAATGTCCTTAAAGAGACAGACAAAAAAAGTGTTTTATCTGTATTTCTGGGACAATTTGCAGACTTATTGGTAATCATCCTGATAGCAGCAGCAATTATTTCCATGATTTCAGGCAATGTGGAAAGCACAGTTGTTATTTTTGCCGTAATCATATTAAATGCAATACTGGGTACTGTTCAGTATGTAAAAGCTGAAAAATCTCTGGATTCGCTGAAAGCGCTTTCTTCCCCACATGCGAAAATAATCCGTGATGGTGTAAGAAAAGAGATTGAATCCCGATATGTTGTACCTGGGGATATTCTTATGCTTGAAGCAGGGGATATGGTTGTTGCAGACGGCAGAATTCTGGATAATTACTCTTTGCAGGTAAACGAAAGTTCCCTGACAGGTGAATCCACAAATGTGGATAAAAAAGAAATGGATATTCCAGAAAATGTTGCACTGGGCGACAGAATCAATATGGTTTATTCTGGTAGTCTTGTTACTTATGGACGTGCAAAGGTATTGGTTACCGGCACGGGTATGCAGACTGAAATGGGCAAAATTGCAAGCCTGATGAATGAAACAAAAGAGAAGAAAACTCCTCTTCAGATCAGCCTTGATAACTTCAGCAAAAAACTTGCTGTTGTAATTATGATTATCAGTGCACTTGTTTTTGCTCTTCGTATCTGGCAGGGCGAACCAATACTTGATTCTCTGATGTTTGCTGTTGCATTGGCTGTAGCGGCTATTCCTGAGGCTCTGAGCTCCATTGTTACTATTGTTCAAGCTATGGGTACAAGAAAAATGGCATCAGATAATGCCATTATGAAAGAATTAAAAGCGGTTGAAAGTTTAGGCTGTGTTTCTGTTATCTGTTCTGATAAAACAGGCACACTGACACAGAATAAAATGACAGTTACAGATGTTTATGTTGGCGGAAAGGTTATGAAACCTGAAGATATAGATATCTCTATGCCGCTTCACAGATACTTCCTTTATACAGCTATTCTGAATAATGACTCTTCTATCAGTACAGGTAAAGATATTGGTGACCCAACCGAAACAGCGCTTCTGAATATGGCAAGACGTGCCGGTTTGAACGACGCTGGTATTTCTGAAGAAGATGTAAGAAATATTATAGTAAGAACAGAAGAACTGCCATTTGACTCTGACCGTAAGTTGATGAGTACAAAATTTGATCTTCACGGCATTTCTACAGTGCTGACTAAAGGTGCCTTGGATGTACTGCTGGACAGAGTTGTAAGCATAGCTACTGAAGATGGTGAAAGACCAATTACAGATGAAGATAAAAAAGAATATCTTTATCAGAATGAAAAGTTTTCAGAAAACGGTCTGCGTGTGCTTGCTTTTGCGTATAAAGAAGTTGAAAGAAACGAAACTTTATCACTTGAAAATGAAACAGACTTTACTCTGGTAGGCCTTGTTGCGATGATTGACCCACCTAGAGAAGAGACAATACAGGCTGTAGCAGATGCTATCGGTGCCGGAATCCGTCCTGTAATGATTACAGGTGACCACAAAGTTACAGCAACAGCTATTGCAAAACAGATTGGTATTTTCAAAGAAGGTGATATATCAATTACGGGCCAGGAACTGGACGCTATGTCTGAAGAAGAACTGGCAGAAAAACTGGAACGAATTTCTGTTTACGCACGTGTTTCACCAGAAAATAAAATCCGCATTGTCAGCGCATGGCAGAACAAAGGTCATATTGCTGCAATGACTGGCGATGGTGTAAACGATGCGCCTGCTTTGAAAAAGGCTGATATAGGCGTTGCAATGGGCATTACAGGTACAGAAGTATCCAAAGATGCAGCAGCAATGATTCTGGCAGATGACAACTTTGCAACTATTATCAAAGCTGTATTAAACGGCCGCAATGTTTACAGAAATATAATAAACGCTATTCAGTTTTTGTTGTCAGGTAACCTTGCAGCAATTATCGCTGTATTGTATTGCTCCGTAATGGCGCTGGATTCACCATTTGCGCCGGTTCACTTATTGTTTATCAATTTGCTGACTGACTCTTTACCTGCATTGGCAATTGGTATGGAACCAACAGACAGAACATTATTGAAAAACAAACCTAGAGACCCAAAAACGGGAATACTTACAAAAGAGTTCTCACTTAAACTGGCTTTCTACGGTATGCTTATTTCTATAGTAACAATGACAGCATACTATTCAGGTCTCAAAGTGGATGCTATGACAGCAAGCACAATGGCTTTTGCAACACTTACACTTGCTCGCCTGTTCCATGGATTTACCTGCAGAAGTGAACGCTCATTGTCTAAAATTGGCTTTACAAGTAACAAATGGAGCATAGCAGCCTTTTTTGTAGGTGTAGTATTGCTTGCGTTTGTACTTGTTGTACCATTCATGCACTCACTTTTTGAAGTTTCTGTACTGACAGGAACACAGATTCTGACTATTGCTGGTCTTGCATTTATACCAACACTGCTTATTCAGATTTTGAAAATGGTAAAAGAAAAATAATAGAAAATATTAAAATCCCATCCGTAAAACGGATGGGATTTTTTGTTTATATATTTTATCAGTAATTACGACTTTATCAGGTCGATTGATCTGTTCGTGTAACGTCTTTTACCCATTTACCGGATAGAATTCTGAAGGCTGATGCAAAACATTCAAATATTGTTGTAGCTTTGAGACACACGTAGATTACGCCTGCAGGCAGGTGTAGTACAAGCCCTGCAATCCAACCCAATGGTACGGAAAGTAACCACATACTGCCCACGTCCGTTACAGCTACGAAGGTAGAATCTCCACCGCCACGCAATGTACCAAACATATTTATGCTGGACACAGCCTGGAAAATATTTACAAATGCCATAGCACTGAGCATTTCCTGTGCTATCTGCTGAGTCTGTGGTGTTATATTATAGAAACTGATAAGAGGTGCCTTGAATACAAGAGTTATACCACAGTTACATATACCTACAATTATGCTGATAATAAACAGGGTAAGAGCTTGCTTTCTGGCTTGTTCATATTTGCCCTCACCGATGGTGTTGCCGGCCATCACAGCTGCTGCACCATTGATACCATGAGTGGACATTGTAATACACTGGAACATTACGGAACAGATGCTGTTTGCAGCCACAAATTCCTTCCCCAGATGCCCCATTATAATTGAAAGTACACTGCTGCCAAGCGTCCACAATACTTCGTTAAACAGCACAGGTAATCCATATCTGATATAAATTTCAAATATCTGTTTGTCAATTTTGTCCTTAAGATAACCAAGGTTGAAATTGATTTTTTCATCAAATTTCAGTAAGTAAATAAGCACAATACACATTTCCACAAATCGTGCGATTACAGTGGCAAGTGCGGCGCCTACAACACCCATTTCCGGCATTCCGAATCTACCAAAAATAAGGCCATAGTTGAAAAATATGTTTACAAAGAAGGATATACCATATACATAAAGTGAGATTTTTACTGTTCCCACAGTGCGTAGCATATTCAGTGTGCTCATTGTTATACCGCTCAACAGATAAGTCAGCGAAATAACCCGCAGATATTTGGCTCCATAGAAAATTATATCAGCGTCGTTTGTAAAAATACCCATTACAAACTCTGGCATGATAAGGGCTATTGATGTGAAAATCGCGGATATGATGAAGCATATTTTATATGTCATACCCATTGTTTTTCTTATAGATTCTGCGTCACCACGGCCCCAATACTGGCTGGTCAGCACACCTGCGCCTGAAGTAAGGCCGGCTGTTATAATGTTAAACATAAATCCGATCTGCCCGCCAAGACTGGACGCACTCATAGCTACTTCGCCCAGCTGTCCAAGCATTATGGTGTCCAGCAGGCCAACGGCTACATTTATTAAATTCTGCATTACCAACGGCATAGCTATAGCATACAGTTTACGGTAAAAATCTTTATCTCTTACAATATATTTTTCCATGGTGCACCTTTGTTGTTATAATACTGGAATTGTATAATTTTACTGACTGATTGTCAACCGATATAAAGATCTATAAAATCAGCATGATCCAATTATTCATCCAATGTATTTAATATAATAAAACGTTGTCTGTGTTGACGTATGAGAGTACTTTGTAGTATAATTAACGGAAGATAAAAATATATTTTTGCAGTTTTATCGTAAAAAAATACTGCAAAGGGGAGATTATTATGGCACAGAAAATTACAGGCCCTCGCGGCACTCAGGATGTTTCTCCATACGAAAGCTATAAATGGATTCAGCTGGAAAATAAACTGAGAGAAATTGTTGATCAGTACGGTTTTAAAGAAATCAGAACACCAACTTTTGAACATACAGAACTGTTCCTGCGTGGTGTTGGCGATACTACAGATATCGTTAACAAAGAAATGTACACTTTTGAAGATAAGGGTAAAAGAAGTATTACTCTCCGTCCGGAAGGTACAGCATCAACTGTTCGTTCAGTACTGGAAAAAGGTATCCTGAATGAAGGTCTTCCACTGAAAGCTTACTACATTCTCAGCTGCTTCAGATATGAAAAACCACAGGCTGGCCGTCTGCGTGAATTCCACCAGCTGGGTATCGAACTTTTCGGTGCACATGACTATACTGCTGATGCAGAAGTAATTGCTACAGGCGCTAAAATCCTGAAAGACCTGGGTCTTACAGCAGTTAAACTTAACATTAACTCCATCGGCTGTCCAAACTGCCGTCCTAAATATCATGAAAAGCTGAAAGAATACTTTGCAGAACACATAGGTGGTATGTGTGAAGACTGTAAAGCACGTTTTGAAAAGAACCCACTGCGTCTGCTGGACTGTAAAGAAGAAAAATGTTCTGCAATCGCAAAAAATGCACCAGTAGTTATTGAACATCTGTGTGATGAATGTCACGACCATTTCGAAGGCCTGAAAAAGACTCTGGACGCTATGGGTGTTGACTATGCTATAAACACAAAAATCGTTCGTGGTCTGGACTACTACACAAAAACTGTATTTGAATTTGTATACGATGGTATCGGTTCACAGGGTACAGTATGTGGCGGCGGTCGTTACGATGGTCTGTTTGAAGAACTGGGTGGCAACCATGTACCAGCTGTAGGCTTCGGTATGGGTATTGAAAGACTGTTGCTGACACTGGCTGCAGAAGGTATTTCTCTGGGCGATGACAGTGTGCCTGACGTATTCTTTGCAAATATCGGTGAGGACGCAAAAGTATTTGCTTTTGCTATGGCTGAAAAAGCAAGAGCAGAAGGTCTGCGCGCACAGTCTGACCTGATGGCACGTAGTCTGAAAGCACAGATGAAATACGCTGACAAAGTTGGCGCTAAATATACAGTTGTTCTGGGTGATGAAGAAATCGCAAACAAAGCAGCTGTTGCAAAAAATATGGCTACAAAAGAACAGATCAACCTTGATCTGACAAAATCTATCAGCGAACAGCTGAAATAATATATTTAATTACAAGAGGTATTTATTTATGGAAACAATGGGCAATATGCGTAGAACCCACTACTCCGTAGCTATCAATGAAACAATGGTAGGTCAGGAAGTTGTAGTTGCTGGTTATATTGCAAAAAGCAGAGACCTGGGTGCAGTTATCTTCTGCGATGTAAGAGATACAAAAGGTATCATCCAGCTGAACTTCAATGATGAATGTCCTAGAGATACATTTGAAAAAGCAAAACAGATTCGTGGTGAATTTGTTGTGATGGCTAAAGGTGTAGTAGCACTGAGAGAAAGCCCAAACAATAACATTCCTACAGGTAAAGTTGAAGTTCTGGTAAAAGAACTGAAGATCCTTTCAAAAGCTGAAACAACTCCTTTTGAAATCAAAGATAACGTGAATGTAAATGACGAACTTCGTCTTAAATACCGTTACCTTGACCTGAGAAGAACAAACGCTCACGAAGGTCTCATCGTACGTCACCGTCTGGCAAAAATTGCACGTGACTACTTTGATGCAAACGACTTTATTGAAATCGAAACACCTATCCTGGTTAAATCCACACCAGAAGGTGCACGTGACTATATCGTTCCTTCTCGTGTACAGCCAAACAGATTCTTTGCTCTGCCACAGTCTCCACAGCTGTACAAACAGCTGCTGATGCTGTCTGGTTATGACAGATATGTACAGCTGGCACGTTGCTTCCGTGACGAAGACCTGCGTGCTGACCGCCAGCCTGAATTTACTCAGATTGACATCGAAATGGCATATGTTGATGAAATCGATATCCAGACAATGAACGAAGGTTTTATCCGGAAAGCATTTAAAGAAGTTCTGGATGTTGATGTGCCACTTCCATTCCCACGCATGACTTACAAAGATGCAATGGATAACTATGGTTCAGATAAACCAGATACACGTTTTGAAATGAAACTGTGTGATCTGACAGAATGTGTTAAAGATACAGGATTTGCTGTATTCAGAAATGCAATCGACAACGGCGGTAGCGTAAGATGTATCGTTGCAAAAGGTCTGGCAGATAAACTGACAAGAAAAGAAATCGATAAACTGGTTGAAGTTGCTAAAACTTATGGTGCAAAAGGTCTGGCATACACAAGAATGACAGCTGAAAACACTACATCAAGCTACGAAAAATTCCTGACAGAAGCAGAAATCGCAGCAACAAGAGAAAAATGTGGCGCTGAAACAGGCGACGTTATGATGGTTGTAGCAAGCGAAGAAAACAGCGTAGTATACGCTGCTTTGGGCGCACTCCGTCTGGCAGTAGCTAAAAAATTCGAACTGTTTGATCCAGAACAGTTTAATTTCCTGTGGGTTACAGATTTCCCACTGTTTGAATTTGACAAGGAAGAAAACCGCTACGTAGCAGTACATCATCCATTTACAATGCCAAAAGATGAGGATATCGAAAAACTGGAAACAGATCCAGGAGCATGCCGTGCTAAAGCATACGATATGGTTCTTAATGGTGTTGAACTTGGTGGCGGTTCTATCCGTATTAACAACCCTGACCTGCAGCAGAGAATGTTCAAAATTCTTGGCTTCACAGAAGAAAGAATGCATGACAGCTTCGGCTTCCTGATTGAAGCTTACAAATATGGCGCACCACCACACGGCGGTATGGCATACGGCTTTGACAGACTTTGCATGCTGATGGGCAGAAAAGATTCTATCCGTGATGTTATCGCATTCCCTAAAGTTCAGAATGCAAGTGAACTGATGACAGGTTGTCCTGACACAGTAGAACAGAAACAGCTGGATGAACTTTATATCGCAATGGTTGAAAAAAAATAAGAAATTAAAACAGATGGCTTTAAAGCCATCTGTTTTTTGTTATGTATAAAATCAGGCTGTGTACATTATAGCCTGATTAAATTTTATTTTGTCATCATTTCTTTCAGTGCAGGGTGTTTTTCGATGATTCTTACCATAAGTACACCTAAAACCATACAGCTTACAGCCTGTCCCAGACCTACGCTGATGGCCTGTGCCCAGAAAACCACAGGGTTGAAACTTCCATTAATCATTATACATAATTCCCAACCTACAACAACCGCATTGATTATAACAGGAGGCAGGGCAGAAAGCATAGGCATGTTTTTAATGCGAATTTTTCTGAAAAGATATGTAAGTACAGCAGCAAAAAATGTAGCAGCAGTACCGAAAATGATATCCAGACTCCCCAGGATATTTGCGCCTGTCATAAGGCCGATGATGTTTGTGATAAGGCAACCTAAAGTTACACCCCATATATTGGATGATGCAAAAACAGGCAGAAGTGTGAGTGTTTCACTGAAACGTACCTGCACTGTGCCAAAGGATAAAGGCGCAAATATCAGGCCAATAACGGTGTACATAGCGGCAATCATTGCCTGTCTTGAAATATTTTTTGATTTATTCATAAAATCTCCTCTTAATATAATATATAAAATTAAAAGCCGGAACTGCGCGTTCCGGCCAGGAATTGAAAAATTTAATTCCTAAAGCTTTGGAAACGCACAGAAGAAAAGCTTTTGAAGGCTTCTGTGTTCGTCAGTTACCTGCGTAATACATAATTCCTATACTGTGGTTGCCGGCGTTGGTAGCTACGGCACTACCCAGTTCTACAGAAAGTACAGGTGGAACTCCCAGTTCCTTTACACAGGCGGAATACAGTTCTTTACCGTATTCCTCATCGGTATAACCTATTACATAATGTGTTGTATCAGTTGCTCTTGCTTTGAATTGTTGGATAAGTGCAGGTATAACCAGACGGTCACCACGTACTTTAGCCAGCACTTTTGTTTCGCCGTTTTTCATAAGAACAACAGGTTTTAAGCCCATCATTTCACCAGCGAAAGCAGCTGCGGCAGATATTCTGCCAGATTTTTTCATGAATTTGAGAGTATACGCAGCCAAAACGATTTCAGTTTTGCTGAACTGATCTTTCAGGAATGTAACCAAAGCATCAGGTGAAATACCATCGTCGATCATTTTGTCTGCCTGCATCACAGGCCAGCCGTAACCTACGGAATAGGAAACACTGTCCACAACATATATGTTTACGTTGCTGTCAGGATTTTCTTCGTAAAAAAGGTCTTTTGCCATAACAGCGGCGTTATATGTGGCGGAAGCACCTGCATTGATTGTTACTACTACGATATCAGTTACTCCCTGACGGGCGAGGCTTTCATATTTTTCGCCATATCGCATCATTGTAATATGTGCAGTAGATGGTATCTTATCACAGTTTTCCAGAATTTTATAATATTCTTTATTGGAAATATCTATACGCTCTTCATAACTTTTACCATCTTCGGTAGTAATGTAAAAGCCCATAATATCCACATTTTTCAGTTTTGCTTTTACAGGAATATCGCATCCGGAGTCAGTAATAATCTTTATGTTATACATAATTAATTACTCCCATTCGTACGTTGTCAGATGCCCTACGGTCTCAAACCCTTCAAAATCCCATTGTCTTAATATCTCGTAAGTAGCTATAGCTACAGTATTGGACAGATTCAGACTGCGTAATCGGGGAAGCATAGGCATTCTCACGCAAGTTTCTTTGTTATTGAACAATATATTTTCGTCAATACCTTTGTCCTCGCGACCGAATACAATATAGCAATTGTCTTCGTACTGAACATCAGTATATCTGTTTACAGCTTTGGTAGTAAAATAGTAAAATTTGCCACCTTTGTTCTTTTCATAGAATTCGTCTATATCTTCATATAATTTTACACTAAGTTTGTCCCAGTAGTCAAGACCTGCGCGTTTCAGTTTCTTATCATCCAATACAAAGCCAAGAGGCCCCACTAAGTGGAGCCTTGCACCTGTTGCTGCACAGGTTCTTGCTATATTGCCTGTGTTCTGCGGAATCTGAGGCTGAAACAGTACAATATTTATATTTTTCATTTTTATTTTAGTCCTTTAAAATGTTTGCGCGTTTAAGAGCTGGCTGCAGAATGTTAAACAGGATAACAGATACAGTCATAGCAATCATTGCGTTTGTAAAGCTTGCCACACCTTTTGTAATCAGAATAGCAGAAACTGTTTCCCAAGGCTGCTGTAAAAGGATAGCTTCTTTGATGTAGTTTTTTGTCAGGTAACATACAACATAACCTACAGCACCAAGAATAGCAGCAATAAGGTTTTTAGTTTTTGTCTGTTTACCCATGTGGGAAATAAGGCCTGCAATAAAGCCCATAACGAATTTCATAATAAATGTAATCCAGAACTCTGGTGCCCATGCTGGGTTCAGCAGGTCAACGAACATACTGCCGATACCGGATGCCAGACCACCAGCGATAGGTCCAAACAGAAGACCGGAAAGAATACACATAGCATTGCCTACATGAATCTGTGTCTGGCCGCCGCCCACAGGAATTTTGATGCTGATGAAGTTTGTGGTTACAAACACCAGTGCAGCCATAAGGCCGATGTATGCAAGTTCTCTGGATTTATTCTTTTTCATAATAAAATACTCTCTCTTTTTCTTAGTTTGTCAGATATTTCAGCATTGGTTCTATGTGAACACCATATCGGGTTTCTTCACCGGTGCTGTATGTTTCAGCTACCACGTTTTCGATAAATCTGGCTGCTTTTTCACAGGATTCTTTCAGAGAAGAACCATTTGTCATAAAGCCCGCCATACATGCTCCAAACAGGTCTCCCGTACCAGGATAAGATACAGGTAGATAATTAAGTTCGATGAAGAAAACTTCTTTTTCTTTCTGTGTGTAACCTACACATGCCACGCTACCGTCTGTGAATTTTGTACCGGTGATAATAACATCAGCATATCTTTCGCCCAGTGCAATAGCTATTTCTGCAGCCTCTTCTCTGGTGAAAACTTGCTGAGTGTACTCTCTGTCCAGCAGTAACAGTGCTTCTGTAGGGTTAGGTGTAATCAGATCACTTGCCATGCATAAGTCTTTGAACCCTTTAACCAGTTCATCGGTAATGGAAGAATACAGTTTTCCGTGGTCAGCCATTACAGGGTCACAAAGCTTGATACCAGTTTTTGCTAGAGCATAGGTGTTTTTTACCAGTTCCAGCTGTTTTACAGAAGAAAGGAAACCGCTGTATACACAATCAAATTCCAGATTCAGTTTTTTATAATGTTCCAGTGCTTCAAAACAGAAATCAGTCATGTCTTGCTTTGCAACACCCTGAAAACCATAATGTGTAGATAGAACTACCGTTGGAAGCATTACAGGCTGTATTCCCATAGCTGCCAGTGCAGGTGCTATTACAGCAGTACTGGAACGGCCAACTGTGGCCATGCTATGTATACATAAAGCTTTCTTTGGTGTCATATATATACCTCTTGCTTTCTAAATATATTATAATACATTGATATAATATATTGTTTAACTGTATGTAAAATATAGAAAATTTGCTGACACTGATTGTTAACAGTTTGTTCACAAATTAAAAATATATTTGTAGAATATAATACTCTATATGACATTTTTAGTCAATAATATAAGAAATATAAAAGAAAAAAGCCGCTATAATTATATTTACAGCGGCACTTCCTGTTATTTGGTTTTAGTCATAGGAGTATAATCTTTTATAATACCTGCTTTTTCCAGGTGAGGTGTGAGCATAGAGTAGAGCAACACAGCAGCTATAATGTTCCATGTCATGCTGATAATACTGATAATGTTTGTTGAAACCAGTACACCAAGCACTGTTTCCCATGGGCTTTTGAGTATAAAATAGTGAAGGACTACTTCTTTTGATATGTAGATTATTCTGTAAGAAAATATGCCACATACAGCTGCAAGTATTATTTTTGCTTTGGATTTTTTTGCGGTAAAAGCAATTTTGCCTGCAATATAGCCCATGCAGAATTTCATAATAAATGTAATCCAGAATTCAGGCGCGAATATAGGGTCTGTAAGGTCAAAAATTGCGCTGCCAATGCCGGAAGCAAGCCCTCCGGCCAGAGGACCGAACAGCATGCCGGAAAGCACGCATATTATATTGCCCATATGTACCATGGTTTTCCCCAATGGGGTAGGAATGTCGATTTTAATGTTTGTTGCCACAAAGACAAGAGCAGCCATCAAAGCAATAGTTGTCATGTCTTTTACCGTAAGTTTTTCGTTTTTCATATTCTTTCTCCTTAATTTTTATGAGTTAAGTATATAAATATTTTCTGTAGCAATAAACCGGATTTTTGTTAAATCTGAAGAAAATTTATGACGGAAAATTCATTGAGAGTTAATAAAGTTTTTAAATAAATATTACGAATATTCTGTATTTTCTGGTGCAAAATAAAAACAGAATAATAAAAGAGGTGAAAATATGGAAAACAGAATGATGAAAGCCGTAAAAAATATGGCTGTAGGCGCGGCAGTGGGTGCTATGGCGGTTACTGCAGGTGCCATGTATATGAGCGAAAATAAATCTGTTCAGAAAACAATGAATAACATGAAACGTACAGGTAAAAAAATAGCTATGGCGGGGCAGAATGCTGTAGATGATATGATGAAATAAAATAAAACCACCCGTATGGGTGGTTTCACTTTTATACGGACTATTTTCCTAAAGCCCATTTATCTACCAGTTCCTGAAGTTTAGCGGCTTTTTCAGGATCAAGCATGTATTTTGCTTCTTCTTTGGAGTCCACAGAGAATACGTTTTCTTTATATTTTGCCATTGCAGCGGCCTGCAACTCAGGGTCGTTAGGATTTGTGCCTAATGCTGCGAAAGCTTCCCGTATTTCACTCCATGATTCTTCTGTTACAGGGAAGGTTTCGTAACTTTCAGGTTTCAGGCCTTTTACACTTTCACCGAATATAGCGGCGTACGCAGCCATTGCTATTACATAAGAACCATATGGGGATGCGTGTTCGCCGTCTCTCCAGTACAGGTTGATTTCAGGGTAATTGTAGAATACGTCTTCAAATACATTGCCTGTCACTGTCAGTTTAACACCTGTTTCTTCCGCCAGAGTGTTGTAAATGTCATACATACCTTTCTGGTGGTCTGGGTCTCTCTTTTCTGCCCATGGCATTGTCTGAATAGGGGTTACGCCGTTTGCTCTTGCCATTTCTATTATCTTTTTACCATCAGCCAGAGTTTCTTCTTTGGCAGGGCAAGGTGAGTGGGCGGCCTGCTGCATTACAACATAATCAAATCCACCATGCATAAGCGCAAAACGCAGTTCAGTTTTCTGACCATAGTGCCAGCCATAAGTAACACCAGGATGTGCCTGCATAGCTACTTCCACGTCTTTTCCGCGTTCTTTACAGATATCCGCAAAAATCTGTGGCATATCATTGTAATAAGTATGGCTGTTACCTATAAATAATACTTTCATGTTTTCCTCCTTGAATTGTTATAAAACGATACACGAATTGTATATAAATATATTATATTATACTTTGTAAATGGGTTCAATGTACAAACCGTAAAAAAATGTAAAAGGCATCCGCATAAAGCAGATGCCTTTATAAATGGATTATTTCAGTTCGTATTTGTCAACCAGTTCCTGGAGTTTTGCAGCTTTTTCTGCATCCAGAGTAACAGGAGTTTCGTTTTTATCATTGATTACAACGAAACCAGGCTTATATGTGCAGTAGCTTTCAGGTTTCAGACCTTTTACGCTTTCACCGAAGATAGCAGCGTATGCAGCCATAGCGATTGTGTAAGAACCATAAGGAGAAGCGTGTTCACCATCTTCGTAATACATATCAATTTCTGGGTAGTTGTTGAATACATCTTCGAATACGTTGCCAGCCACTGTCAGTTTTACACCATACTGTTCAGACAGAGTATTGTAAATGTCATACATACCTTTCTGATGCTCAGGATCTCTTTTTTCCGCCCATGGCATTGTCTGGATAGGAGTTACGCCATTTGCTCTTGCCAGTTCGATGATTTTGCCAGCATCAGCCAGAGTTTCTTCTTTTTCTGGACAAGGAGAGTGAGCAGCCTGCTGCATTACGATGTAGTCGTATCCACCCCACAGCAGGGCAAAGCGCAGGTCAGTAAACTGGTTATAGTGCCAGCCGTATGTAACGCCTGGGTGTGCCAGCATGCCTACTTCTACATCTTTACCTTTTTCATCACAGATGTTTTTAAAAATCTGTGGCATGTCATTAAAGAATGTGTGGCTGTTGCCAAGGAATAAAACTTTCATAAAAACCTCCGGGTATATGTATACGTTCTTTAATTATTCTCTGAAAACAATATTACAGTCATCCATGCTGTCAACAATAGCAAGGCTGTGAAGGTTGTAACCTTCTTCTCTGAGTTTGTCGCCGCCGCCCTGGAAGCCTTTTTCGATAACAATGCCAAGACCTTCTACAGATGCACCAGCCTGATTAGCTACATCAATCAGACCTGTAAGTGCAGCACCGTTTGCCAGGAAGTCATCAATGATAAGAAGACGTTCATTTTCATTCAGGAATTTTTTAGCTACAGTGATAGTGTATTCTTTACCATATGTATATGATTTAACTGAGGATGTATAGAGGTTACCATCCAAATTCATACTTTTAGCTTTTTTAGCGAAAAGAACAGGTACTTTGAAATACTGCGCAGTTACAGATGCGATAGCAATGCCAGATGCTTCGATTGTGAGAATTTTAGTGATGTTTTTATCACCGAAAATACGGTAGAATTCTTTGCCCAGTTCATTCAGAAATTCAATGTCCAACTGATGGTTGAGAAAATTATCAACTTTCAGAATATTGCCTTCACGTACGATACCATCAGTAAGAATTTTATTTTTCAGTAATTCCATTTGTCTTTTCCTCTCTGTTTCTTGTTGTGTTTAATATCATGTTATTATTTAATTATACATCATTTTTTGTAGTTTGCAAACACATTATCGAATATTATGAATGAAAAACGAATACTATAAACCGAGGTGATAATATGAATAAAAAAACATTGCCCGTAGCAGTTTATACCATCATATTTTTTATATGTATTGGATATACCCGGGGCAGATTATTGCCGGTGTATACAGATGATTTTGAACGCACCATACAGATTTTTTCCTACCAGCTTGATTATCATGATACATACGCCCCTGTGTTTTCATCACATAGCATACAGCGGGTAGAAACTTTACGGGAAGAAGATGATGTGAATATGAGTAAAAAAGTATATCTCACTTTTGATGATGGCCCGTCACCTCGCACAGGCGAAATATTGGAAATATTAAAGAGGCACGATATAAAAGCTACATTTTTTGTTGTGATAAATAAAGATGAATACATACCTTTTATGATACAGGCAGTACAGGAAGGTCACACTATCGGTGTTCATTCAGCTACTCATAAGTATAAAGAAATCTATCGGAGTGTTGACAATTATCTTCAGGATTTCAGTAAATGTTATGATTACATACAGACTCATACTGGTTATGCACCATTTATTTTTCGTTTTCCCGGAGGTAGCGTCAACAACTATAATGAATCTACCAGAAAAGATATAGTCCGGGAAATGATCCGCAGGGGATTTATATATTTTGACTGGAACGTGGAAAGCGGTGACAGCGCCGCCGGAATGAGTGCTGATGCCATTTATAAAAATGTGATTGATGGTTGTAAAGGTAAAGAACGTGCGGTTGTAATCATGCACGACTCTTATACAAAAAATACTACGGTATCCGCACTGGACAGGATAATAACAACACTCAAGGAAGACGGATGGGAATTTCATGTGCTGGATAATGAGATGAAGCCTGTAATTTTCAGAATGAAATAGCCCTTTTTAATTGCTAAAAATGACAGTGTATGATAGGATATAGATTAAGATATTCCGAATAAATAACACAGGAGAATTAATATGGCAAAAATAGCACTTTTGGGCCACGGTGTGGTAGGTACTGGCGTAGTGAATATACTGTCTTCAAAAGCTGAACAGCTGGAAAAACTGGCGGGCGAAAAACTTGAACTGAAGTATGTACTTGTACGTCACGATTATGATGTGGACTATAAAGAAAAATTTGTGATGGATTTTGCAACTATCGAAAACGATGAAGAGGTTGATGTGGTTGTTGAAGCTATCGGCGGTACAAATCCGGCGTATAATTACGTGAAAGCAGCTCTTGAGAAAGGCAAACACGTAGTTACCAGCAATAAAGAATTGGTTGCAAAACACGGTTTTGAACTGATGAATATTGCGAAAGAAAAAAATGTAAATCTTATGTTTGAAGGTGCAGTAGGTGGTGCGATTCCTGTTATTCATGGTGTACGTAACTGTCTGGAAGCAAATACAGTAAATTCTGTAGCAGGTATCCTCAATGGTACTACAAACTATATCCTCACAAAAATGATTGAAGAAAAACAGTCATTTGATATTGCACTGAAACGGGCGCAGGAACTGGGATATGCTGAAGCAGACCCATCCGCAGACGTAGATGGTATCGACACATGCCGCAAAATCTGTATCCTTGCAGATATTATTTATGGTAATCATATTATGCCTGAAAATGTACACACAGAGGGCATAAGAAACGTAAGAATAGAAGATGTAGATACATTGAAAACAATTGGTGGTTGCATCAAACTGCTGGGTGTTGCAAAACGTACAGAAGACAAAAAAATGTATATCGTTACAGCACCACATGCAGTGTTTAATAATGGTATTCTTTTTGCCGCAAATGATGTGTTTAACGCAGCACAGCTGGAAACTGATAATGCAGGAACAATGGCGTTTTATGGCCGCGGTGCAGGCAGCCTTCCTACAGGTAGTGCAGTTGTGAATGATATTGTGGAATGTGTAAAATCTACTGGTACGGTTTACCCAGTATGGGGTGCTGAAAAACCGGAAATGGTTGCAGATTATAAAAAGTTTGCACAGCAGTTTTATGTATCAACAAACGATACTGCAGAAAAAGTGGCAGCTGCATTTGGCGAAGTACAGCTGGTTGCTGTAGGCGAAGAAACAGCATTTATCACAGAAAAAATGACACAGGAACAGCTGGAAGAAAAACTGGCTGGTTTTAATGTAAAATCTGTTCTCAGAGTTCTGTAATTCAATAAAAAATAAAAGCCCCGTCAGGGGCCTTTATTTTTTATATTACACTATTGAAAGTTGATATAATCTTCCGCCAGGTGTCTTTTCCTACGATTCCATCAGCTTTAAGACTATATTTTGTCTGGAATAATTTCACTACCTCTTTAGTTTGCTGACCATATTTACTATCTACACTCAGCAGTGGCCATCCGTATGAGTAGTGGCTGTTTATGTAGTTCATATAACTTTGTATAAACCTTACGCTGTCACCTGAAGAACCGGTATTCAGCACATAGCCAGGATATGATGAGGAAACAGCAGTATTGTTATTAACTGCTACACCTGTATGCACTTCCAGTATTTTATTCCAGGTTTTTTCTCCGATTATGCCGTCCGTTGTCAGATTGAACTGTCCCTGAAAACGACGTACTGCGTTTGTCATGTTTGTGCCGTATTTTCCGTCAGCAGACTGGTAGTTTATTGCTGTGTATACCGGGTTAAGGCGGTTTAGTTTAAGCTGCATATTTCGTACTTCAATACCGGAATCACCGGGGCGTAGCGGACTGCCGGGGTAAATATTTTCTGGTGAAACGGGCAGGGAAGCGTAATCTTCAGTTATAGAATTCCATGTAAGCTGGCCTATAATGCCATCCTGTTTCAATCCGCTGAGTCCCTGATATTGCATTACAGTATTTTTGGTGTTGTTACCATATATGCCATCCACGGAAAGGTAACTAATGGAAGGGTACATCTGCCGGCGTATGGCATTGAGGTAAGACTGCATAATAGAAACATTTATACCAGTGCTTCCCACAGTGAGTATATATCCGGGCCACTGTGGAGTTGCGCCCGGCTGTACATATTCATCGTCCTGAAGTATATTTACATTGTTTTCATTCATCACAATTTCGCTCATAATAATACCTCCGTGAAGTTATATTATTCACAGATGTATAAATTTGTGTATGCGCTGCAAAAATAAAAACGGCAGGGTAACGTAAGTTACCTTGCCGTAAGTTATTTGTTATTACAGTTTCAGATGACCGAGGCTGATTTTACCTACTGTCTGAACTTTCAGGATGTTTGTAGAACCGGAAACGCCTACAGGTACACCAGCTGTTACAACAACTGTATCACCATCTTCCAGCAGTTTTTCTTTAAGAGCAGATGCGATAGACAGGTCAATCAGTTCGTCTGTACTTCTTACTGTGCTCATCAGAACAGGTGTTACACCCCAGGACAGTGCCAGATGGCGGCATGTCTGTTCAGTATCTGTACAACCAATGATTGGCAGACCTGGACGATATTTGGAAATGTTTCTTGCTGTGTAACCGGACTGTGTTACAGTTACGATAGCTTTAGCGCCAATGTCCATGGAGATAGAACATGCAGAGTGAGCAACAGCGTCAGTGATTGACAGGCCTGTGCCGTAGTCTCTTGCGCGCAGTTCAGCGTTGTAGTCGATGTTGTTTTCTGTAGCCTGTGCGATAGCAGCCATTGTTCTAACTGCTTCTACTGGATATTTACCAGCAGCTGTTTCGCCAGAAAGCATGATAGCAGATGTACCATCGTAGATAGCGTTAGCAACGTCAGTTACCTCAGCTCTTGTTGGACGTGGTTTTTCCATCATGGAGTCCAGCATCTGTGTAGCTGTGATAGCTGGTTTACCAGAGTTGAAACATTTTTTGATGATTTCTTTCTGGATTCTTGGGATTTCTGCAAAGTCAATTTCAACACCCATGTCACCACGAGCAACCATTACAGCGTCAACAACTTCCAGAATTTCGTCGATTTTTTCAACACCTTCCAGGTTTTCCAGTTTAGCAATCAGACGGATAGATGTGCAACCATGTTCTTCCAGAATTTTTCTTACTTCCAGAACGTCTTCTTTACATCTTGTAAATGACAGAGCAATGTAGTCATAGCCATTTTCAATACCGAAAATAATATCGCTTCTGTCTTTTTCACTTACGAATGGCATAGACAGTTTAACATCAGGTACGTTAACACCTTTATTGTTGGACAGTTTACCACCGTTCATGATTTTTACAGTTACTTCTTCACCGTTGATTTCTTCAACGATAGATTCAATAAGACCGTCATCAAAAAGAACTCTTGTGCCTACTTTAACATCTCTTGGGAAGTCTTTGTAGCGTACGTGAGCTTTTTCTTTTGTGCCTTCGATTTCTTCTGTAGTCAGAACAAATCTGTCACCCTGTTCCAGATAGATAGGGCCATCTTTGAACAGACCTACACGGATTTCAGGACCTTTTGTATCCAGCATAGCAGCAACTGGAAGGCCGAGTTCAGTTCTGCATCTCTGAACCATTTTCAGTCTGTCCTGATGTTCCTGATGTGTGCCGTGTGAGAAGTTGAAACGTGCAACGTTCATACCTTCACGCATCAGCTGTTTCATTATTTCTGGGCTGTCTGTGGATGGACCCAGAGTACAGATAATTTTGGTTTTTCTCATAAAAAATCCCCCTGTATATGATAAACGTACTTTTAAATTCTTTGTAAAACTGAATTTGTTTAAAATATAACAAATTCATCATTATTATAACCGCTAATTCGGTATTCTGCCATAGAAAATAGTTGTAAAATGAGCAAAATATGTATTTTTCGTTCATAAATATTTATTTTTTATGTTTGTAAAGTACTATACAAAACATATGAAAAGATGTATAATACAGCTATGTATGAACTTTAGGTTTATTAACATATTCAAAAAGGAGATTATACTATTATGGCAGACAAAAAAAGAGTATTTCTGATCGTTCTGGACAGCTTCGGTATCGGTAAAGCACCAGACGCAGAAAAATTCGGCGATGAAGGCAGTGACACACTTCTCTCTATTTCAAAAAGTGACAAGTTTGATATGCCTGTAATGGGTTCACTTGGCTTTTTCAACATCGATGATGTAGAAGCAGGTGAAAAAGTTGAAGCACCAAAGGCAGCTTACGCAAGAATTATCGAAGCTTCCAATGGTAAAGACACAACAATTGGTCACTGGGAAATTTCCGGTGTTGAAAGAGACATGCCTCTTCCAGTTTATCCAGATGGCTTCCCAGCAGATGTAATTGAAAAATACGAAGCACTGACTGGCCGTAAAGTTCTGTGTAACAAACCATACTCCGGCACACGGGTACTGGATGACTTCGGTGAAGAACACATGAAAACAGGCGACCTGATTGTTTACACATCAGCTGACTCTGTATTCCAGGTAGCAGCACATGAAGAAGTAGTTTCTGTTGAACAGCTGTACGATTACTGCCAGATGGCACGTGACATGCTGACAGAATCCGGTGTTCATGCTGTAGGTCGTGTTATCGCACGTCCATTCCTTGGCACAGGCAAAGGTGCATTTACAAGAACTAAAAACCGTCATGACTACTCACTGAAACCACCAAAGAAAACTGTTCTTGACTATCTCAAAGCAGCAGGTAAAGATGTTATCGGTGTAGGTAAAATCTACGATATCTTTGATGGCGACGGTATCACAGAAAAAATCAAAACAGCTAACAACACAGAAGGTATGAATGTTACTATCGATCTGGCTAAGAGAGATTTCGATGGTCTGGCATTTATCAACCTGGTTGACTTTGACATGGTTTATGGCCATAGAAACAACGTTGATGGTTATGCACAGGCTGCAACAGACTTCGACAAACAGCTGGCTGAACTGCTGCCACTGCTGAAAGAAGATGACGTTCTCATGATCACAGCTGACCATGGCTGCGACCCAGGCACACCATCTACAGACCATTCCAGAGAATGTGTTCCTCTTATCGTTTACGGTAAGAATATTAAAGAAGGTAACATCGGTACAATCAAATCTTACGCACATATCGGCGCAACAGTTGCTGAATACCTGGGCGTAGAAGCAGATCTGGACGCTCCAAGCCTTCTGCCACAGATTCTCAAATAATTAAAAATATTTTGTTTTTTCCTGGTTGCCGCAATTTATTGTGGCAACCAGTTGAATGATAAGACCAATTTAACATTAAGAAAGTAGGTAATTATTATGTCAGAATTTAAAGGCACTCCTCATAATACTGCTAAAGTTGGCGAAATTGCTAAAACAGTTCTCATGCCAGGTGACCCACTGAGAGCTAAATTTATCGCTGACAACTTCCTGGAAAATGTAAAACAGTTCAACAACGTACGTGGTATGCTGGGCTTTACAGGTACATATAAAGGTAAAGAAGTTTCCGTAATGGGTTCCGGTATGGGTATTCCATCCATCGCTATCTACTCTTACGAACTGTTCAACTTCTACGGTGTAGAAAACATCATCAGAATTGGTTCCGCAGGTACAAGCCAGCCAGATGTTAAAATTCTGGACGTTGTTCTTGCTGACAAAGCATACAGCCGTTCTTCCTTTGCTCTGGATGCATTCGGTTATGAAGAAAATCTGTTTGACCCATCTCCAGTTATCAACGAAGCTCTGAAAAAAGCTGCTGAAGAAGCTGGCAAAAAAATCCATATTGGTGCTATCGCTTCCGGTGATGCATTCTACTCTGATCCATCTATCGAAAGACCAGAACCACCAGTAAAAATCGTTGCTGGCGAAATGGAAAGTTTTGCTCTGTTTGCAAACGCACGTTATCTGGGCAAAAATGCTGCATGTATCGTAACAGTTTCTGACAACAACGTAACACACGAAGCTATCAGTGCTGAAGCTCGTCAGGTTGCCCTGCGTGACATGATGGAAATCGCTCTGAACGCTGCTATCACTCTGTAATTGGGTGATTAAATGGGAGTTCGTTCATTTGAATCAAAAGCTACGCAGTTTGCGCTTCACCTGAATACAGTACTGCTGGGATTGGGCTTTTATATGCTGCTCCCACTGCTGAACCCTTACCTGTATAATGAAAAAATGTTTACAGCTGTGCTGGTAGGTTATCTTGCCAGTGCACGTGAAATCAGCTCAAATATATCAATGGTTTTCGGCGGTCCTCTTGGTAATATCATAGGCTGTAAAAACACAATGATTATGGGTATCACTACCCGAGTAATGGCATTTGTTATTTTTGCATTTGCTGATGATTTCATTCTTTTCATTATAGGTGGTGCGCTGATTGGTCTTGGTGGTGCACTTTTCCTGCCAGCCAGCACTGCGTATTATGATGCTATCAGTAATGATGAAAACCGCGCCAGAATGTTCTCTATTTACAACATGCTGGACAGCAGTGGTAACGTAATTGGCCCTACACTTGGTTCTATTCTGGTTTCTTTCTCTAACTTCAGAGTAATGTGCCTTATCTGTGCGGGTCTGTACGTAATGGCTATTGTTGTTAGTTTTGTATGTCTGCCTAACCTGAAAAATGAAGAAGCAGCAAAAGCAGGTATCGTGGGTAACATTATGGAATGTGCAAAGAATAAACCGTTTGTTAAATTCCTGGTTATCACATCTTTTGCTTCATTCATTATTCTGCAGAGAGATCTTACAATTCCGGTAAAACTTGGTGTTATTGACCCAACTTATTCTGTAGGTTTCATGTATACACTGGCATCTCTCATAGGTATCACACTGCAGTTGCCTATGGTAAAATTCTTTAAAAAGAAATTTAATAACTACCGGATATTCGGTATTGCTTCCATGCTTTACACAATGGGTGTAAGTTTACTGGGCTTTGCTGTTAATATTCCAATGCTTTACATAGGTTGTATCGTTTATGCAATCGGTCATGCACTGTATATGCCTGTAAAGAGTGCACAGGTGGCGGAATTTGCCGGTCCGGGTAAAGTTGCCGGTTACTACGGCTTCCAGGGTTTGGTAGGTGTGTTTATCGCATTCCTTGGCAATACTGTGGGTGGTTATTTGTATGACTTTGCATCTGGTCAGACAGGTGTTCTTACTTATACACCATGGTTTGTATTCCTTGTTGTTGGTATCAGTATTGTTGTTATGTTTACTGTACTCAGCAAAAAGAAGAAAAAAGCATAAAAATTTAAAACAGGGGAGGGATCCCCTGTTTTTTTGTGCAATTTTATTTTAAAACTCTACGGAGAGTTCATTGTAGTATGCCGAATGTGAAGATTATAATACAACCAGTGAATAGGTATTATAAAAGGAGATTATCATGGACGATAAAATAAAGTTTACACCTATAGATATTCAGCAGTGGAACAGAGGCCAGATATTTTGGTATTTTTCACAGATGGCGCCTACGGGATATTCACTCACTGTTGATATTGATATAACACATATGCATCGGATGACAAAATCGCATGGGATATCATTTTATCCTGCATATCTGTGGTTAGTTACAAAAGTGCTTAATCAGCAGCTAGAGTTTAAAATGGCAAAAAAAGATGGCCAGATAGGGTATTATAATACTCTGACGCCATTATATGCAGTGTTTCACGAAGATGATAAGACTTTTTCACTTATGTGGACAGTATATAATGATGATTTCAGGAAATTTTATGCGGATTACAGTGATAATCAGAAAAAGTATAAAGATCAGCATGGTATCCTTGCGCAAGTCGGGATTGTACCACCTGAAAATGCATATACAGTATCATGCCTTCCATGGCTGTCTTTCAAACATTTCGCTGTACATACATATGAAAACAAAGACTATTATTTTCCGTCTGTTGAATCAGGTAAATTTTATCAGGCAGGCGAAAGGATGTTGATGCCGTTATCTCTGACATGCCATCATGCAACGACTGACGGGTATCACGTAAAAGTGTTTGTAAAAACTCTACAGGAGTATGCTGATAAGTTCGAAGATTTTATTTAAAAAATCTTCTATATAGTTGCCCTATCAATGTTATTGTGTTAAAATAAACCTGCAAAATGCATTGATATGGAGAAGAGTTATGAGATTTGCAATATTTGACCTTGATGGTACTATAGTTGATTCCATGGGCTACTGGCGCGGCTTTGAAAAAGCATTTCTGATCGAAAATGGTATCAAAGAAGAAAATATTAAGAAATTATCAAAAAATGAATGGATAGGCAGTGACTGGGTTGAAGCGCTGTGTCACTTTTTTAATACTGAATATGGCTTCTCACTTACACCGGAAGGATTCCGTCAGTGGGGCATAGATTTCATGATGAGAAAGTATGCAGAAGTAATCGATTTTAAACCTGGTGCGAAAGAACTTCTGAATAAACTGAAAGAACAGGGCGTGAAAATGTGCGTTTGTTCTTCTACAGACCGTAACATTATGGAGCCTGTACTGCAGAAATATGACCTTGATAAATATTTCGAGTTTACATTACATTGCCGTCAGTTTGGTAAAGAAAAGAACGATCCAGATACATTCCGTTATTGCATGGAACGTCTCGGTGCAGAAAAACCAGAAGAAGTAGCAGTGTTTGAAGATGCTTACTACGCAGCTACTACAGCAAAAACAGCAGGATTTTATTCAGTATGTATCTACGATGTTAATGAAAAACGTACATATGAATTGAAAAATATAGCTGATCAGTATGTAACGGACTATGCTCAGTTGGATTTAGATAAGCTTCCAAAATGATACAACTGTAAAGTGTTGTGACTTTACGTGATAAAGGTTTGAAAATTAAATAAAGTAAAATTAAAAAATAAAAGCATAACCTTGCGAAAAATCAAGGTTATGCTTATTTTTTATAATAACATTGTTTTATTTGGTTATTAGTTTATAATCTCGGTTGGAAAATACTTTGAGAGCAACTGCATTATCCGTTGGAATAACTGCCCGATAATTATAATCCGGAAAATTTTCTTCAATAAAGTCAAAAACCTGTGGTGCCACTTTCTTTTTCTGGAATTCAGGTTTTATGTACAGCTGATTTACAGTAACGGTATTATCTGAAGTTGTTGCAGTACAATATCCCAGATATTCGCCGGCATGAAGTATAGCTATACCGATATCATCAGTAGTTTTGTTTACTATATTGTCAAACATACCCGCAAATGTACCCAGATCGAAATCATCACCGTTATACTGAGCAGCCAGTTCCAGAACTCCGTATTTATCCTGATTTTCAAAATATCTTATCATAAATTACCTCTGAAACTGATTTAGAAATAAAGTTTTGTAACGCCTCTGCCGCGGGCATAAATTTCTTTTGCACATGCAGCTGCTTTTGTGATTATTTCCTGTTCATTAAACGCCAGCTTACCATCACGTTTCACAAATTTACCGTTGATCATAACATCAGTAATGTTTACTGATGGAACGGATGAATAAATGATAGCAGCCAGTGGGTTGTAAACTGGTGCTGTAGCCACTGTATTCAGATTGAATACGTTCAGGTCAGCAGCATAGCCTTTCTGCAGTTTACCACTGTTGAAATTCAGATAGTTATGACCATTCATCATGTATCTCCAGATTTCTTTCAGTGTAAAACCTTCAGCATTATCATCCCATTTACCCAGCAGTGCAAACAGGCGCATCTGTTCAACTACATCAATGCTGTTACTGGATGCAGAACCGTCGTTTCCAGATGCAATATTCAGCTGATCTTTATATGTCCACAGGCCGCCTGCGCCCATGCCCAGTTTTGTATATGTTTTAGGTGATACTGCAAATACAGTTTTATCGTTTACATATTTGATATCGCTTTCTTCTATCCACAGGCCATGGCCTACAATACATGGCAGGTCAAAACCACCTGCGTCGTTAACAACCTCAAATGGTGTTTTGCCACCATGCAGTTCTTTGCTGGCGTCCACCTGAGCTTTGGTTTCGCTTACATGCAGGTGAATACCTACATCCAGTTCGTTTGCTTTATCTATTACTTCTTTCATAACAGAAGGTGAACACATATATGGTGAATGAGGTCCCATTCTTGGATTTACCAGAGGCGCTTCTCTATAATCTTCACAGAATTTTGTGGCCCGTGCCAGCTCTTCACTACAGTCGCCGCCAAAACCAAAGATAGTCCAAGCAATATCACCTTTGATACCTGTTTCTTCGCAGGCCTGTGCTATAAGGTGGCCTTTAAAATAATGGTCTGCAAATGCTGTAATACCATTGTTTATCATTTCAGCGCATGCCAGTTTTGCACCCCAATAGATGTCCTCATCCTGCATTTTACTTTCATAAGGCCACAGTTCTTTGTTGAACCAGTCATCAATGTGAACATCTTCTGCGATGCCTTTGAAAATGTTCATAGGTGTATGGCAATGCATTGAAACAAAGCCAGGAGTAATAAATCTGTCTGTGCAGTCGATTACTTCAGCATCATCCCGGCACAGGTTTTCGCCGATATCAGCAATTACACCATTAGATACCAGCAGGTCAAGATTTGTTTTTACGTCGCCATTTTCATCAATCAGGTTTGCATTTTTAAATAAAGTTTTCATATTTTAAACCTCCAATTAATAACCAAATACTTTCATCCGCAATACGCCACAGACTTCCCTGAGGACTGCAGGTATAAAAACTGCAGCATCAGTTTTAACGCTTATCGCAGTTATTTTTTCGAAACCACACATATCAGCGTACACGCCCCGTCGGTAAATGTGGAAGGAGTTTGTCACATAACATATATTGTCAGTGGAAATTCCTTTTTCCTTCAGTAATTTCACAGAATTCTGGAAATTTTCCTTTGTGTTGGTGGCACCTTCATCGGTAAGTATTCTGTCGGCAGGTACGCCTTTTTCTGTTAGGTATTTTTTCATTGCAGAAGCTTCAGTGGTATTATTGAATCTGCTGTAACCACCAGTGACCACCACATAGCAGTCAGGGTTTTTATCGAAATATTTCAGACAGCCGTCCAGTCTGTTTTTCAGTGTAGGTGCAGGTGTGCCATCTTCTTCCAGCCCACAGCCCAGAACGATTATGGCGTTTTCGTCATATTCTGCGCTGTTGTGTGCAAAAGAAAGTACATAAATACATAATGACAGGTAAAATCCGACACCCATAAGGAAAAGGATTTTAATAATAAACCCGATGCCGCTTTGTGTTATAGCAAGCCAGAAATCAAGATATCTGCCAAGTACAAACCGGAATACTGAAATGCATATCAGTATAGCCAGTCCCAGTGTAAAACTTTTTCTGATTATCAGGACAACGCTGTTTACCATGAATATCAGAGAAAGGACATATAAAAAAATTCGCAATTTTTTCACCTATTAACCGTATAATTTTCAGTGAAGTATAAACTGATGATACTACACTGCACCGATTACAATTATGTCACTATTGTAACACATAAATTGCTTTGTGTCATTATCTGTGATATACTGAAAAATATATAAATACAGATAAAATTACTTTTTAAAAGGTGAAAAAATGATAAAAGTACAGAACCTGAGAAAGGTATATAAAGTAGGTGGAGAAAAGGTTGTAGCTCTGGATAATATCAGTATGCACATTCCACCAGGGGAGTTTTGCTGTATAGTAGGTACATCCGGTAGTGGTAAGTCAACCTTGCTGAATATGTTGGCTGGTCTGGAAAAGCCGACAAAGGGAAAAGTAAGTATAGCCGGTAAAATGGTCAGCAAAATGACAGAAAAAGAACTGGCGATTTTTCGTCAGCAGAATATAGGCTTTATATTCCAGTCATATAATCTTATGCCTACGCTGACAGCGGTGGAAAACGTAGCATTTCCGCTTATGTTTAAGGGCATAGATAAAAAAATACGAGAGAAAAAAGCCCGAAAAATGTTAAAAGAAATGGGATTGGGCGACAGGTTGGATCATAAACCGGGAGAGTTATCTGGTGGTCAGCAGCAGAGAGTAGGTATTGCCCGAGCTTTCGTAGGAAAACCTAAGGTTATTTTCGCTGATGAGCCTACTGGCAATCTGGATAGTGCTACAACCGAGCAGGTAATGAAAATGCTGCTGGAAATATCACGGGCTAACAACATTACTTTTGTAATGGTTACCCATGATCCAGAACTGGCAAAAATGGCCAGAAGGGTAATAACCCTGAAAGATGGCCGGATAGTTTCGGACACCCGTGACGGGATCAGTATTATTGATGAAGATCTTCTGCTTGCACAGCATGACGAAACAGAAACATTTACATCTGAAAATACTGAACCGGACAAAAATATCACTAAAGAAAAAGCAGAGGATACAAATGATGAAAATGCTTGATATGAAAAAAATTGTGAGTATGATAATGACCATGGTTATGGTGTTATCTTTCTGTGGCGATGTTTTTGCGGTGAGCGCATATGCCACAGATGGCGAAATACTGCGGGATGCAGTCGAACAGGTAACTGAAACAACTGTTACACCAGAACCTGTACAAGAACAGATATGTGTGCTTTGTGGTACTGCAGGACATATAGATCTGGATTGTCCAAATAAATGCAGAGAACATGGTACAGCACATCTTGATGTAAACTGTACACGCCATCTGATGTGTACTCTTTGTGGTGAAAATGGCCATGTAACTGATAATTGCCCTGTACAGTGCACCCAGCATGGTACACAGCATAAAGATACTGATTGTCCACGTCATCAGGCAGTATGTACTCTTTGCGGTCTTGCGGGACATCTCGTTACAGCATGTCCGTCACAGTGCACTCAGCACGGTGATTCTCATATGGATAAGGATTGTCCTAGAAATTTTGTGCCCAACGATAAAATTTATATAACCAACTATCAGGTGGTAGATACTTATGGTAACCCTCTGGCACAGGTAAAACCTGGTGATAAAGTAATAGTTGCAGTAACAGTAATTGATGAAAGAGTAAAAGCTGAAGATTTCGGCAATATTGCAAATAATTCACAGACTGACAGAATCCATGTAACAATGACACAGGGTTCATTCACAATTCCTTATTCAGGTAATATCACATCCAGAATACGTGAAAATGTTACTGTGAACGGAATTTCAGGTGCATACAACGCACTCTGTTATACAGTAGAATTCCGTGATGTTACATATCTGGGCGGTACACCTGATTTCAGCTTTACAGTTGCATATACAGGTTACGGATCAAATCCTCTTGCCAGCAACAATATTCCACTGCCATATCCACAGCAGACTCTGAATTTTTCAGTTACACAGGCAACAGACGATGTTCCTGCTCCAACTGTTATCCTCAACAATGCTGATTATGGCAAAGTAGCCATTATAGGTGAACCATTCAGTCTGGTTACCACTGCTACAAACACCAGTTCAAACCTTTCACTGGATAATGTTTCCGTGAAAATCATCCTGCCAAATGGTATCAATATGGCTAATGGCAACAGTCAGGTACTGATTGGCGAAGTAGGCAAATCAGGAACTATAAATCATACATTTAACCTTGTGGCACGGGGTGTTGCAAATGATATAACATCTTTGCCAGTGCAGCTGGTATACACTTTTGAAGCGTTTGTAAACGGTAAACGTACTCAGTTTACTTCCACACAGGATATATCCATAAATGTTCAGCAGCCTACAAGATTCACTGTACAGGGCATAACAGCTGATATGGAAATGTATATGGGTAATGAGGGCTAT
Organism: Oscillospiraceae bacterium; assembly: GCA_017547525.1. Lineage (GTDB taxonomy): Bacteria > Bacillota > Clostridia > Oscillospirales > Ruminococcaceae > RGIG3102. Next base: position 8,220 of record JAFYPL010000020.1, on the reverse strand, counting down.
GTTTCAGCCGCACTGGTAAATAAAGGTAAAACAACAGTTTATAATGTAACAGCAGAGCTTGTAAGTGATACACTTACAGCCTATGAAGTGGAATTTTTAGGTAATATTACACCGGGTGCCAGCAGTGAAGCAGCATTTGATTTTACAGCTTCACAGACCGGCACAGCTACAGGTAAAATTCTCATCACTTACGAAGACGCACAGGGTACAGAATATACTATGGAACAGGAATTTACCATAGAAGTACTGGAAGAGTATGTATGGGATGAACCTGCATACACATACCCTGTAATTGAAGAACCAGAACCATCAGTATCACCTGCAGTAGTGATTGGTGTCCTGGCCGTGGCAGCGGCAGGCGGTTTCTTCTTCTGGAAAAAGAAAAAAGCTGTAAAAAGAAAGGCAGAATTAGAGGACGAAGATGAAGATATCTGATTTACTTAGATTGTCTTTTGATAACCTTAAACGCCGCAAAGGCCGTACTTTCCTTACAGTATTAGGCGTAATTATAGGTACCTGTTCTATTGTTATGATGGTTTCCATTGGTGTGGCACTGGATAAAAGTTATGATGATATGCTGCAGAATATGGGCGACCTTACACTTATAGAAGTATATAACTGGAGCGGTAACAGTGATGTGGAACCACTGACTGACGAAGTGATAGATGGTTTTATGGCTATAGAAGATGTGCGTGTCGCCACACCACTGTATCAGCCACGCTATTTCAATTCACGACTGGTAAGTGGTAATAATGACAAATATCGTTCATGGGGGAACATCAGGGGCATCAAACGAGAGGCTCTTGAGGTTTATGGTTATGAACTGGTAGAAGGTCGTTTTCCACAGAAAAACGATAAAGATTTTACTGTAGTAGTTGGTGAATTTTTTGCGTATAACTTTGAAAATACACGCAAAAAATACCCTAATAACTACATAGATGCCATACCTGATGAAAATGGTGTGTATCCGAAACCATTCGTGGATGTATTTGAAGATGAAATAAAGATTCAGGGATACACATACACTGAAAACGGCGAAACTGTAGTTATGGAGGAGACTCTGAATATAGTCGGCGTTATAAAACAGGACGAATCAAAAGGCTACGAAACTTATTCAGGCATTATTATGGATATTGAGGACCTGATTGCTCTGGAACAGGAGTACATGAAGAAAAATGATATCCGAGATGAAAACAAAGGCAAAAAAAGAGAATATGACCAGGCACTTGTAAAAGTGAATGATATAGATAACGTAGATGCGGTAATAGAAACCATAGAATCTTACGGGTACAATACATGGTCTGCAACCAGTTACCGTAACGAAATGAAAAAACAGACGCAGATGATACAGCTGATTCTGGGCGGTCTGGGCAGTATAGCTATGCTGGTGTCTGCCATTAGTATTGCAAATACCATGACTATGGCTATTTATGAACGAACAAAAGAAATAGGCGTTATGAAAGTACTGGGCTGTGAACTGAAGGACATAAAAAATATGTTCCTTGCAGAAGCAGCGGCAATAGGTTTCCTGGGGGGCGTTGTAGGCCTGATAATCTGTTATGGATTATCGGCGGTTATGAATACAGTAGGTGCTTCACTTATGGGTGGTGGCGATACAGCTATCTCCATCATACCTCTGTGGCTGGCATTGTTCGGTACAGGTTTCTCTACTTTTGTAGGTATAATTTCAGGTTATGTACCGGCAGTGCGTGCTGTTAAAATCACTGCCCTTAGCGCAATAAGACATGATTAAATATAAATAAAAGAAGCTTTGGTGAAGCTTTGTAAAACATTAAAACCTCCCTGTGAGAATCTCACGGGGAGGTTGTTTGTTTTGTTGGGAAAATTGGGATTTGTCTAACTATTCGTCAAATTGGGATATATCGAACATAATAAACATTGTTATTAACATAGTTCGCCTTTTATTTAAACTGAAAATATATACCACGCATGGTGGAAAAAGCTACTGAATTATCAGGATAAGGCTGACCAGACAAAGTGTATTTTATTCTATAAAGTGTTTCAGTGTCATCCTGTTTAGCAACAGTACTGGCATTATCATAAAAATTACCATAAATATTCTGAAAAATCCCTGATTTACTTTCATTCAAATATAGCATTACTCCACTGAAACTTCGGTTGATTTTGTCATCTGTAAAATCTATACCAGCAGCAGTTATACTGTCGATTCCTATAACCTTTCCATTTTCTTTGATAAATTTTATGTAATAAATCGGAGATATACTGTACTTGTTTGTGACTGCTACTTTATCTTTATATCTTGCATACACCATATTTTCTTCATCGTCATAAGGTGGAAAATAGAGATTAATTTTAGCGTCATTATTGATAGTTTCATCTGCAATAATTTCATCTATAAAATCAGAGTGACTGGCAAACACCTCTATGCTGTAATCTGGATATTTGTCAGGATTAGCAACAACCTCTTCAAAATCATAAATCACTCTGCTGTGTATATCATCCTCTACCCAGTATTCTCGATTTATATAGCTGAAAACACCGATTATACCAATTAAGACAGCTACAATTATAAAATTCTTTTTCATGTTATTCCCCTCAAGCTAAATAAACGTGATATTTTTTGCCTTTCAACTATTAGTCAAATTCAAATATTTCTAACTGTTCGACTTATTGAAATTTATCGAACAGTTTAAATTTTATAATTTGTAATTTTTTAATCTTTAATATTAAATGCGTGGTTTAATGGTCCACTGCCTTTGCCAAGGTTCATATTATCCGCCAAGGCTCCCGAAATATATTTCTTCGCATTTTCTATAGCGGTTTTTAAGTCTTTACCTTTTGCCAAATTGGAAGCAATGGCAGAAGAAAGTGTGCATCCTGTACCGTGAGTATTAGGGTTATCAATTCTTTCTCCATAGAACCAAGTGTAGTCTTGACCGTCATATAACAAGTCATTTGCATCATTAACTGTATGTCCGCCTTTAACCAATACATTACAGCCAAACTTTTCATAAAGTACCTGTGCTGCTTTTTTCATATCATCTGCATCTTTAATTTCAATGCCACAAAGAGCTTGTACTTCGGGTAAGTTGGGTGTGATAACTGTAGCTAACGGCAACAATCTTCTTTGCAATATATCCATCGCATCATCAGATAAAAGTTTACTGCCACTTGTTGATATCATCACAGGGTCTACCACTATATTTTTCGCCTTATACTCTATCAGTTTATCACATATTACATCAATCAATGCAGATGATGACAACATACCTGTTTTTACTGAACCTGGGAAAATATCTGTGAAAATGCAATCCAGCTGGTTTGCCAAAAATTCTGGTGAACTTTCCATTACTCCATATACACCCATTGTATTTTGTGCTGTCAGTGCGGTAATAGCACTCATAGCATAAACACCGTTAGCGGTCATTGTTTTTATGTCAGCTTGTATTCCTGCACCGCCACTGCAATCGCTTCCAGCTATAGTCAATGCTGTATACATAATCTTTCTCCTTTATATCACTATCCCGTTATTTCATTTCAAGAAAACGTTCTTTTATTTCACTTGCGGACTTTTGAGGGTTTTCTGATTTCATAACAGCAGAAACAACACATATACCAGCAATGCCAGTATTTTTCAGAACATCAATGTTTTCTTTGTTCAAGCCACCAATAGCATTTACAGGTATTGGTACTGATTTTACAATCTCTTTAAGAATCTCAACGGAAGTGAGAACTGTTTTCACCTTTGTGGTTGTAGGATATATTGCACCAACGCCCAGATTATCAGCACCATTCTCATAAGCTTCAACTGCCTGTGCCACCGTTTTTGCTGTTGCACCGATAATTTTATCTTTGCCTAATATTTTACGCGCAATGTTCACTGGCATATCACTTTGCCCAAGATGGACACCTTCGGCATCTACAGCCATAGCCACATCTATACGGTCATCAATGATAAGCGGAACATTGTATTTTTGGGAGATTTTGTGTACTTTTTCTGCCAGAGCTATATATTCTCTGGTGGTTTTATCTTTTTCACGCAACTGCAGTAATGTGGCACCACCTTTAATACCTTCTTCAACTCTGTAAAGAAACTCATCTTCGGAAAATCCTGTGCTGTCCGTAATGAGATACAAGGTTGTATCAATCTTCTTCATAATTTTTCACCTCTATTTTCAATAATTCTTCTATCTGAAAGTCCGTAACAACAGAAAGATTATCCATCAGATTTATAAGGAATGTACCATTTCCTTTTTCAGTTTCGGACAGCTGACCACATATACCAAGTACTGCACAAGCGGTAACCAATGCAGACACAGTTTTATCAACCGATAAATAGCATCCGCACATAACACCAAGCAGACAGCCTGTTCCTGTAACTTTAGCCAGCTGTGCTACACCGTTGTTTATATGTATAACGGTTTTACCATCTGTTACAATGTCTGTCTTACCACTGGCAAGAACCATAGTGTTAAATTTTCGTGCCAGTTTAATAGCAGTTCTACTTACGTTTTCCACTTTCAATGCTTCATCCGCATCAACACCTGCTGAAATATATTCTTCATCATAAAGAGCATAGATTTCAGAATAATTCCCTTTGATTGCTGTGGGTTTAAACAACCTTATAAAATCATTTGTAAAGTTTCGCCTTAACTGTGACCCAGATATTCCCACAGCGTCTATTATGAATGGTATATTATTCTTCTGTGCTGTCTGGGCAGATAATTTGATGGACTGTAAACGGGCATCAGTAATATTACCGATGTTGAGTACCAATGCGTCTGATACCTGTGTTATTTCTTCCACTTCCTGTGGATGTTCTGCCATCATAGGTCTTGCACCTACAGCCAACACACCATTGGCGCATTGGTTTATTGATATAGGATTTGTTATACAGTGGATAAGAGGATTCTTATACACTGTTTTCTTGCGAATGTTATTTATTAAATCAGTTGTCATATTATTTTTCCTTTTTGACTTTATTAATTGCATAATATGCAATCGCAACTGTAACAGATACAGCTATACATCCTTTGGACACTATATGCCATACAGGAGAAGTAAGACTAAAGATACCTGTTGGAATTTCGATAACTACATACAGAATTGCACCCAATGCTGCAATGCACGCTGCATTGCTGAAAAGGCTGATTTTATCTTCATAAACACTGTCTGAAAGCATAGCCTGAAATTTTTTAAGCAAACCATTGGCTGCAAGTTTTTTAAGAAATACCAGTGCAATGCTACCACCAATCAAAGTGCCACAGATAAATGATGGTACATAGAACAACCAGCTCAATCCCTCTTTACCCCATAAAATGGACATAACTGGGTAGGAAGCTATTGCCCCGATAATGCCTGTGCCTAATACTTCACCAACAACTGCAAAAAGAATATTTCCTTTTGACAAGCGGTAAAATACACCTGATAAAAATGCACCGAACACTGCACCTGTAAGTGCGATAGGTGGTATGCCCATCATCAGCATACGTATGATACCGATTAAAGTAGCGCATAAAAGTGAATACCATGGCCCCATAAGCACAGAACACACAATATTTATAAAATGAGCCATAGGGCACATACCTTCAACTCGCAAAAATGGAGATATTACCACTCCAAGTGCGATAAGCATAGCAAGTACTGTCATTCTTAATGTCTGTTTAGTTCTAATCATTGTTTTTTCCTCTTTTCGTATTATAAAACTGAACAAAGCACAAAAGCTTTGTGCGGTCGATACTCAAAAGTATCCTCTCACCCTGAAACACAGGTTCCCATCGCTTTACGAAAAGCACAGGGCGCTCCCCCTCTGCCTGTATATTCTTTTCAGCCAGCACCTCTTTTCTTGATAATTGCAACAAAAAACGGAGATACCCGACTTGGATATCTCCGTATATTCAATCATTATTTTGACTTCCTACGATGGCATTATCCATATCAGGTATAAGGGTCGAAGGTGATTCCTTCCTCTCAGCCTGACAACACAGACTCCCCTGCATTTTAAGTTGTAGAAACAAAAACAGGAAGCAACCTATTACGGTGCTTCCTGTAACAAATCTTATAATATGACTTCCTACGTCGGCATTATCCGTATCAGGTTCAAGGTGACCTGGAACTGCATTTCGCTCCAATCTCAGCCGAGGATGCCCTCAGCGCCCCTGTCTTTATTTGTATATATAATAGACCTATTTTCGCAATATGTCAATCTCTTCGAACTATTCAAAGTTATCAAATAATGCTTAATTTTCCTGTGTCATATACCTGCTTATCAAACATTTGCTCTATTGTTAAATCGTCAATAATGATAACAGCGATTCTTGATACAAGAGCTTCTTTGTCTTCAAATCGGCAAACAGTTTCCAAAAGAATGTGGTCTGTATCATCGCACAGATACCAAAATCCAGAGTGGTTTGTAATAGAATATTGTCTGCCCTTGTAAGCGAATTCAATTTCTCTGCCGTGTCGCAGATAGTCAGCAAGGTCATGGAATACTATCCTTCTCATATAATCACACTCCTCGTTTAATCGAGATTGTTTTCATAATCAGATGTATCAATAATCAATCTCTTACACTTTGGACAGCAATCACTCTCTATTTGATGCGGAGACATCATAGTAACTCCCAAGCGCAATGCAAATTTCTCTTTGCCATCAGGGTTTGTACTTATTCTATGTTTTCTTTCACTCCAAATTGTATTGCCACAATTTAAGTATCCGTGAAGCATTTCTGTATTACAAAAAGGACATTTCATACATATACTCCTTTTAAAACTCGTTCTATTCAGTTTTTTTATACAGCAGATAAGAAAGCATACTTATCATAAACGTTACTGAAATATGTAAAATGATATTTGGGATTGTAAAATTATATGTGTTTGAAACTTCTCCAAATTCTAACAAATATCTGCACAGCATACCGAGTAAAATGACCCCTAAATTTGTAATAGCAGCATTCTTCATACCCCAACTTTTCAGTATCTTTTTCTCATATATACCAAGTTCTATGTAACAAAATATGTTCAGGTACAGTAAAATGCCAGTCAACGAGATTGTATAATGCTTTGTTAAATTATATATAGGAAAACTCGCACCGCTTATAATTATAAACATTATTAGCAAAATAACATGCCATTTTCTTTTCATGGTTTCACTCTCCTCATAAAAGGAAAATCAAATAATTAGTATGTATATGGGTCAAAAAGCAGTGTTCCGTCAGCATCATAGATTTCAGCTTCTGCGTGATAATGCTCTCTATTATGGATAGGGTTGCCTTTATCACTTATGGTGCAGTCTTCCAATACGCTACGGTATTTCCAGCCATTTTCATCAATAACTTCGGTATACATTTTTACAGTATCACCCCTATTGAGGTCAAAGCTATATTCAATGTCTGCCATATAGATTGTTACGTAGTCATCCTTATGTACTTCTTCAAGAACAGGTTTATGTCTCCACTGCTCTTTATTATTCACAATCAGAACAACTTCAACTTCTTCCATTTCTTTTACAAAATTTTTGTGTTCAAAATCGATTTCCACAGCACCTTTGTAAGTTCTTGTTATTTTATCACCTTGATAATTCTGTCTGCTTTCTCCAGAGAAATTCGCATAGAGAGTAGGTACCATATCATATCTTGGATTAATGCTCCAGTTAAGCTGCTGTGTGCGGATTGTTCCATCTTCTTTAAACCGTACATTTTCAATGTTACAGTTATCAAAAAGCGGAACAGCAAATTTCGCAACATATCTGCCGTTTTCCAAAGTCATTGGTATTTCGTTACCATTGTGTATTATAGTCGCAACAGTTTTATCAGGGTTATAAACCTTCGGTACAACATAGCAATACAAAGTTGCTGTTTTATTTTCCATATCCAGTCCGCCTGTATTCCAGCTGCTGTCACTTAGCAGATTGTTTGCCTGCTCCATTTCATAGCGTACATTACTGCTGATAGAATTTATGCTGCTTTGGAGCATGCTTTGAGTGTTGTTTACCGTATTTCTAAGTTGACCTAATTCTTTTTCCATTCCACTTATTCTTACAACACATACAATAAGCAGAACAAGTGTGACTATATTTATTATTTTCTGCCATTTATCTTTCATCTGGAACCTCCAAATCAAAACTTATTCAATTTCTATTGAATAATCAACAATTACCTTTTTACAATTTTCGCAATGATATGCTTTTGCAGAAGGTCTTGTCCAATTATGCTGTGTAAGATTTATACTTTCTCTGCCT
>JAFYPL010000019.1 GCA_017547525.1 Oscillospiraceae bacterium | reverse complement strand
ATAAATCATTTTATATATGAGGAGATTATATAATGTTTTACAAAGATGTTACAGTTGAAAATCAGGTAGGTTTACACGCTCGTCCAGCTACTTTCTTTATCCAGAAAGCTAACGAATTCAAATCTTCTATCTGGGTAGAAAAAGAAGAAAGAAGAGTAAACGCAAAGAGCCTTCTGGGCGTTCTGTCCCTGGGTATCGTTGGCGGTACAACAATCAGAGTTATTGCTGACGGTCAGGATGAAGAAGCTGCAGTAGAAGCACTCGTAAAACTGGTTAACTCTGGTTTCGCTGACTAATTTAAATTTTAAAACCGCCGACTGTTTATCAGCCTGGCGGCTTTTTTTATCTGATTTTTTAAAAAGTACAGATTTATATCACACATATGTGGTATAATCAATACAAATCGGGAAGGGGGATGAGAGATGAACAAACGGGAACTGTTTGAAAAAGCAAAAACATTACCGCAACTGCCGGGTGTATATATTATACGTGACAAAGACGATGTTATTATCTATATCGGTAAAGCCAAAAAGTTACGTAACAGAGTAAGCCAGTATTTCAAAGAAAATGCTGATCATTTGCCTAAAGTGCGGAAAATGGTGGAAAATGCATTTTCATTCGATGTTATTGTTACCAACTCTGAATTTGAAGCCCTCACCTTGGAGTGCAGTCAGATTAAACTGCACAGTCCTAAATATAATATCCTGTTAAAGGACGATAAAGGCTATAACTTTATAAAAATATCAAAAGAACCTTTTCCACGTATAACTGCCGAATTTCAGGTGCTGGATGACAGTAAATATCTGGGACCATATATGTCCAGTTTTGCAGTAAGGGAAATGGTGGCTACAGCACAGCAGATATTCCGTCTTCCTACCTGTAACCGTGTATTTCCACGCGATTTCGGTAAAGAAAGACCATGCCTTAACTATCATATTAAGAAATGCATGGGGCTTTGTACCGGTCGTATAAGTCAGAATGACTACAATGAGATTATTGACAGTGCAGTCAGATTTATAAAACAGGATACAGACAAAATAATAGAAGTCCTTCAGGAAAACATGGAAAATGCTGCAGAAAATCTTGAATTTGAAAAAGCAGCACTTATTCGTGACCAGATAACAGCTATACAGAAGCTGTCAGCCGGGCAGAATGTAGTAAATGACAATCTGCAAAGCCATGACTTCATTGCTATAGCGGGCGGTGGTAAAAACTGCTGTGTAAGCGTATTACGTTTCCGTGGTGGCCGACTGATGGATAAAAAAGAACATATTTTCTTTGGTGAAGAAAGCACAGATGATGTGCGTGATGAATTTCTGGTGCAGTTTTATGCTACAGAAACACCACCTAAAAATGTTATGCTGGATGCCATGCCTATGGATGAAGATATAATTGAATATATCGGTAAGAAAAGCAAAACCAAAGTTAATGTGGCGATGGTTCATAAAGGAGAAAACCTTAAAATCATAAAAATGGCCTATACAAATGCAGTTGAAAGACTGGCAAGGGAAACAGGACGCCTGGATAAAAGTCTGCGTTTTCTTGATGAACTGGCAAATATGTTGGGGCTTCCGAATCCACCACACACTATTGAGAGTTACGATATTTCCAACTGGGGTGATGGTACAAGCGTGGCAGGTATGGTTGTATTTGAAGATGGTAAACCGAAAAAAAGCGGTTACCGTACTTTCAGAATGAAAACAATAGCTGGTACGGATGACTATGGCTCAATGCAAGAAACTTTGTCCCGTAGAGTGGCCGAGTTTGAAAAAGGAACTCCGGGCCAGTTCGGTATAAAGCCGGACGTTATTTTCCTTGACGGTGGTAAAGGCCAGTTGTCCAGCGTACTGGAAGTGCTGGCAGGTACAGCATTTGAGGATGTACCGGTATTTGGCATGGTAAAAGATTCCAAACATCGAACCCGCGCAATGGTAGGCCGTGATGGCGAAATCGCCATAGCAATGCATAAAGGCATATTTAAATTTGTTACAGAGATTCAGGATGAAGTTCATCGTTTTTCTATTGAATATCAGCGCCGCACCCGGAAAAATAAATCTTATGCAGTAACACTGACAAAAGTACCGGGAATAGGCCCGAAAAAAGCAGAAAGTCTGATGAGAAAATTCAAAACAGTAGCAAATATCAAAGCAGCCGAAATGGGTGAACTTATTGAGGCTGAGGGCATCACATATAAAGATGCCAGAAATATATATGAGTATTTCCACTATGATGAGGAGGGGAATTTAATACAATGAGAGTAATCAGTGGCACAGCAAGAGGAACTAAACTGGAATCCCTGGAAGGTCTGTCTACACGCCCTACAATTGACAGAGTAAAAGAAGGTATCTTTTCTTCTGTACAGTTTGTTGTACCGGGTGCAAAGGTACTGGATCTTTTTGCTGGCAGCGGTCAGATGGGGATAGAATGCCTGTCCCGTGGGGCACAGCAGGCGGTGTTTGTGGACAGTAACCGTGATGCTGCAAACATAGTTATAAAAAATGTAAAGGCATGCTCACTTTTTGATAAAGCAAGAGTAGTAAATATGTCTGCTCAGGATTTTCTCCGTACCACAAAAGATCAGTTTGACTTGATTTTCCTTGACCCTCCATACAACATGGGAATATTGGATGAAATTATGGAAAAAGTCTACCAAATTACCGCACCTGGTGGTATAATAATGGCAGAAAGTGAACTGGGCTGGTCCCTGAAAGAAGAAATTCGGGGCCTTGAACAGAAAAAACAGTATAAGTATGGTAAAGTACTGGTTACAAAGTTCGTCAAGGAGAATGAAGAATGAAAATAGCAATCTGTCCGGGTAGTTTTGACCCTGTAACAAAAGGTCATGTTGATATTCTGGAACGATCCAGCAAACTTTTTGATAAAGTTATTGCTGTTGTTCTTGTGAATCCTACCAAAAATCCTACTTTTTCTACTGAAGAAAGAGTAGAAATGATAGAACGTGTTACAAAACACATTCCTAATCTGGAAGTAGACAGTTACACAGGTCTGGTTGCCGATTATGCCAAAATGAAGAATGCACATACGCTTATCAAAGGCTTACGTGCGGTAACAGACTTTGAATATGAATTCCAGCAGGCACTGACAAACAAAATCCTCAATCCGGATCTGGAAACTATGTTTATGATGACAAATCAGAAATATATGTACCTGTCCTCCACAATTGTTCGTCAGATTGCAGCATTTGACGGAGACATCACAGAATTTGTCCTGCCTGAAATCAAGGATGACATTCTGGAAAGAATCAAACCAAGTAAATAATTAAGGAGACTATAAATGGCAGTATCATTGGAAACTTTGCTTGCTAATCTGGAAGAAATTCTGGAAGAAGGTATGAGCGTTCCTCTTTCTGGCGGTAAACGCATGGTTGATGTAGACACAGCCAGAGATATTATTGATGATATCAGACGGAATATGCCACAGGAAATTCTGCAGGCAAAAGCTATTGTTCAGGATCGTACACAGATTCTGGCAAAAGCTAAAAAAGAAGCCGAAGAAATGGTAAAAACTGCGGAAGAACGTGCACGTGCACTGCTTAACCGTGAAGAAATCGTGCTTCAGGCTGAAACAAAAGCCAAAACAATCACATCTGAAGCACAGCAGCAGGCAGCACAGCTGAAAGCTTCTGTGACAAAATACTGTGATAACCTGCTGGCAGGCACACAGGAACAGATGCAGAAAAATTACAATGAAATCAAACTTATCCGCGAAGGTCTGAAAAAATAATCACAACCAGGCACTTCCCTGCGTAATATATAGCAGGAGGCGATTGTAGTGAAGGTTGTAGTTGTTAAAAGCCCTAAATTGCTGAGAGGGATTCTGAAGTATATTTTTAGAATATGAATAATTTATACCCGCCAACTGGTGGGTATATTTTTTTATCATTTTCGAAAGTAATATTGTTGTTTTGCTGTGAATATGAATTTAAAAGAAGAATATACAGCGCACAGAAAGGGGACATATTATGTCTGATAAAATATTATGGGACGTTCTGGATACTACAACAGCTTTTCTGGATACAGTATTCGAATTACCACTGGAACAGGAAATGTTACTGGCAGATTATGACATGCCGGTTTTTAAAATTATCTCCAGTACTGTAAAGCACACTATTACACAAAAATATATAAATGGCAACAGGCTGGTTATAGAAGGATTCTTCCGTTTGGAGGTTTTTTATCAGTCTGCTGTGCCATCACGCCTGACATCTGTTTCGAAGAAAATACCATTTCGGAAACAGATAGAACTGACAGAAAGCGTACAGAATCCGTATTTTGCTGTTATCGAAGGTGAATCACAGTATATTAACACCCGTGCAGTAAATTCAAACCGAATAGAAAGCCGTGGTATGTATCAGTTTACAGTAAAAGCGTTTACCGCCCGTCAGCATAGAATAGCCACTGCTATAAATTCAACAACGGCATGCAGTGAAACCGAAGAAGTAAATTATTTCAGCCTTTGCGGACGGGGAATAAGGCAGTTTTCACTGGAAGATGAAATAAATTTCGGACATACAGCAGATAAGATAATTCATATTTCAGCTGTACCGTCATCAGTGAACATTCGGATGTATCCGGACAGGGTAAATGTAAAAGGTGATATAGAAACAGAAATTATATACTCAACTGATGATACAGGAGAAATACACAGGCTGACTAAAACTTTTTCATGTAACCAGATGGTGGATATACCGGGCGCAGGAGAAAACGATACAGCCTTTGCCGAAATATCTGTTATGGGAGTTACAGTTACTTCAGACAATGAACAGAACAAAATCAGATGTATGGTGACTGCTCAGGCAGATACAAGGGTTTTCCGACAAAATAGTGTAATAGCACTCAGCGATGCATTTTCCAGACAATATCAGTACAGCAGTAATCGTCGGAAGGTTTCATACGACTCCAGAATCATACCTGTCTGCGGAAAGATAGCTGTATCAACAGAAGATACTGCAGGAAGGGGTTATGAAGGAATATATTGTACTGCGATGGTAACTTCTCCGATGTTGGTGGAGAATAATGGTAAGACAGAATTAAAGACCGCGGTTACTTTCAGCGCCATAGTAAAAAACAGCCGGGAAGAATATGAGTGTCTGACCAAAACAGAAGAAGTGACTATAGAAATCGGTAAGGATATTCCATATGACATCAGATGTTTTGCTACTGTTAATCCAGGCCGGTGTTATATGCAGGTATCAGGTGACGTACTCAAGGCAAAAACAGAAATTTCTGTCGAAGGTTTTATACTTTGCCGGAAAAGTACTGACGCCCTGATAGAGTTTGATGAAAAAACAGATAATCCTGATACCACCAGAGAAGAAGCGCTGGTTATATATTATGGTAAACGCGGAGAAAAGCTGTTTGATATAGCTAAAAGATATAAATCAGATATACAGATGATAATGGACGAAAATGCCCTGGAAGGCAAAATTCTCGGGGATGACAGCGTGCTGATTATTCAATCTTTCGGGCAGTGAGGAGTGTATTATGACAGATATTTATGACAACATAGAAAAACGTACTGGCGGAGATATTTATATTGGAATTGTAGGTCCTGTACGCAGTGGAAAAAGTACTTTTATCAAAAAGTTTATGGAAACTCTCATAATACCGAATATCGCTGACGAAGAAATAAAAATGCGCACTATAGATGAATTGCCACAGTCAGCAGCAGGGCGCACAGTGATGACCACACAGCCGGCGTATATACCGCGGCAAGGGGTGAAAATACAACTGAATGGGAACAACAATCTGAGAGTAAGACTGGTGGATTGTGTTGGATACATGATTCCGGATGCCCGGGGTGATACTGAAGATGGTGCCCCCCGAATGGTGAAAACCCCATGGCACCGACAAGCTGTACCGTTTGAAAAAGCAGCACGGATAGGCACACGGAAAGTAATTACTGACCATTCAACTATAGGTATTGTTGTAACTACCGACGGTACAGTGTGCGGTATCTCCAGAGAGAATTACATTCGGGCTGAAGACATGGTTATAAACCAGCTGAAAAAACTGGCAAAACCTTTTGTGGTAGTTCTTAACTCAGCCACACCGGATTCGCTTGCTACACGTAAAATCGCAGACGAAATAACAGGGAAACACGGTGTGCCTGTTGTGGTAGCTGATTGTACTCGGATAGACAAAGAAAAAATAGAAGAAATACTGTTTGCGATGCTTACCGGTTTTCCGATAAAAGAAATAAAAATTTCATTCCCTAAGTGGCTGGCTATGCAACAGAAAGACTTCCGGCCTAAAGAAAAAATTATTGCCTTGTTGAAAGAAAAATTTTCAGCAACGGATAGAATCAGTCGGATTGAAAATACGGTAAGGTCATTATCAGAATGTAAATATATAACAGCTGTATCCTGTGCAGGTATTGATTATGGCACTGGATGTGTCCGACTGGATATGACAGTGGACAGAGAGATATATTACGATACACTGCAGTCTATTACCGGGACAGATGTGAAAGATGATTGGGCTCTGATGCAACTGATGCAGCAACTGATGGATGCAAAAAAACAATATGATATCATTGCACCGGCACTGCGGCAGGTGGAAGCAACCGGTTATGGTATAGTAATGCCGTCGGTTGATAAACTGCGATTGGAAGAGCCGGAAATGGTAAAACAAGGTTCCAGATATGGTATCAGACTCACTGCATCTGCCCCAAGTATGCATATACTGAAAGCTGACATCACCACAACAGTTTCGCCTATCATAGGAAATGAATCCAGTGGCGAAGATATGGTTCAGTCAATGATGAAAAATTTCGAAAACAACCCATTGGAGATATGGCAGAGTAATCTGCTTGGAAATTCTTTGCAAGAACTGGTGAATCAGGGGCTTAATGCAAAACTTTTGAACATACCCGCAGACGCACGCAGTAAACTAGTGGAAACAGTGGAGAGGGTAGTAAACGAAGGCTGTCAGGGTCTTATATGTGTAATATTATAAAAATAAAACCGATAACCATCATGGTTATCGGTTTTATATATTTTTCAGTAATTCTTTTTTGTTGCGTGGTAATTTTTTTATCTCAGCCTCACGTTTCAGTGCCCGTCCTTTTTCTTCAAAAGTTTCCAGATAAAATAATTCCACGGGACCGCGACCTTTGGTGTACTTGGCACCTTTGCCACTGTTGTGGGCGGCTATTCGTTTTTCTATGTTGGTAGTCCACCCGGTGTACAGAGTATTATCTGCACATTTAAGTATATAAACATAATGCATTTTTATCACCAGATAAATTTTAACACAAAAAAATAGTTTGTTCAATCATATGATGTATGTGACGAAATGGTGTGATTTTGCTGTTCTTATAATAAAATCAACAAAATTCGGCAATAATCAGTAAAATAAATAAACAAAAGGTATAGTAAAATATTGATATTTTTAACTCTTTGTTATATACTAAATTTATAACCTTATTTAATTAAACAAGAACTCTGTGGTGACAAAATGAGCTTTGATATTAGAAAATATTGCTACACAGATTATGTAGTACATCAGAAGGGCAACAATAAAATAGAATATAACCACAATGGTATAAATCTTTTTCTGGTAGTAAACGGCAGTTGTACCGCTGACAGTAATGGTACAATGTTGCAAGTTAATAAAGAAGAGATTCTGTGCTGCGGTGGTGATATTGTGTTGTATCCTGAATCAGGTGCTGAGGTCATGGGATTCAATATCAATGGTATCATTGCAGAAAAATACTCAAAAGAAGTGGGGACAGGGTTTGTTACCAGCGGTATTTTTGCACCATTCCTGCCACAGCAGGTTATGCAGATAGTCCAGAGTTATGATTCTCTCAGTGAACTGTATATTACAAATATCAGTTTTGAAATTCTGAATACACTTTCCAATGGTGATAAAAAAGCAGTTATTGCCAGCCAGATTATTGTTGATGCAGTTCGCCTTATCAAGGAAAACTATTCCAATGTGTATGGTGTGGAAGAACTGGCACAGACACTGCAGATTTCCAAAAGCCATCTGGTACGAGAGTTCTTTAAACACACAGGTACCACACCGGGTAAATATTTGACTACAGTGCGTATAGATGCTGTAAAACAGTTACTTACACAGACATCACTGCCATTGAATACGATTGCGCTTCAGACTGGTTTTTCAGGCGATAACTACCTGTGCAAGGCGTTTAAAAAGGTAACAGGTGAGACACCTATGGCGTACAAAAACAGAATTATTTCTTCACAGTACCTGCCAAATCAGCTTACACTTACAGTGGATCCGGATGTTTATACCGGCTGATAAAATTTAATAAATACAAATCAAAGACCGGCCTTCATAGGCCGGTCTTTTTAACGTTATAATTTGATTATAAACTATTATTTATTTTCTTCCAGGTAGTCCCATGCTGCCTGTGCCAGACAAGCTGCACCTCTCCAGATTGCATCTTCATCCAGATCAAACATTGAGTTATGACCACCTACAGTCAGGCCCTTTTCAGCATTACCTGAACCCAGTGAGCCAAAGCAACCTGGTCTCTGCTGCAGATAGTATGCAAAGTCTTCGCCGCCCATACCGGATTTTTTGATTTCGATGATGTTTTCGGCGCCTACAACTTTTTCGCAGCTAGGTACAGCATATTTTTTGATAAAGTCACCGTCGTTAATCAGTACAGGATAGCCCATTTCAACTTCCCATTCCACATTACATCCGTATGTCAGTTCAGTACCTTTGCATACTTCCTGAATACGTCTGTGCAGCAGTGCACGTACTTCCTCATCAAGAGAACGTACAGTTGCCAGCATTTCAACTTCATCAGCAATTATATTTTCTTTTGTACCACCATGGATAGCGCCTACAGTGATTACAGAACCCTGTACCGGTTCCACATTTCTGGAAACTATAGACTGCAGACTGGTGATGAAATATGCTGCGATAGCAATGGGGTCGATTGTTGTATGAGGAGAAGCACCGTGGCCGCCTTTACCTATGATTTTGAATTTATATGTGTCGGAAGCAGCAGCACCAGGACCAGCACCGAATGCTACCTTACCTACAGGCAGCTGATTGCTTACATGCATACCCATAACAACATCTACGTATGGGTTTTCCAGTGCGCCTTTTTCCACCAGTGTTTTTGCACCGCCAGGAATTTTTTCTTCAGCAGCCTGGAACAACAGTTTAACGTTACCATGCATCTGGTCTTTTACTTCGTTTATCATCAGTGCAACGCCCATAAGTGCAGCAGTATGAGCATCATGGCCACATGCATGCATTACGTTTTCCACTGTTGACTTATATGGTACATCATTCAGTTCGGGCATTGGCAGGGCGTCAATATCAGCACGCAGTGCAAATGTTTTACCCGGGTGACCACCACGGATAAGGCCTACTACGGAATAGCCAGCATCTACTTCCTGTATTTCGATACCATTGTCTTCAAGAAATTTTCTGATTACAGCGTTTGTTCTTTCTTCGCAGAAAGACACTTCAGGATGAGAATGAAAATCGCGTCTGAATTCAATCATTTTGTCTTTCAGCCGCAGTGCAGGTTCTTTAAAAAGCATAAACCTATCTCCTTTTCTATAAACGAATTTTGATAAGTATATTATAGCCAATTTTTATGTCTTTTACAACCTGCACATCGTTTTTGATTATTTACAGCGTATTCAGTTGGGTCCCGGGGTAATAATATGACAGAATTTCTTTATATGTCTTGCCTTGTTGACTTAACTGGTTTGCTCCGAACTGGCTCATACCGACACCATGGCCATAGCCTTTTGTGGCCACAGAAAACTTCCCGTCTTCAAAGAATATCATTATGCATGAGGATGGCAGGTTCAATGCTGTCCTGAACTGGTCACCGGGTATGTTATCAGTACCAACAGGAATAAATTTTGTGTATCCGCTTTCGTTGTAAATAATGTTGCCAAACCATTTTTCAGGTGTATCCTCTTCTATTTCAAGGAATGGAAAAGTAGATTTAAGTATTGTATACATTTCACTTACGGTAAAACTGTTCATCTGCAGATAATCATCACTTATTCCGTCAAAAGTGCTTTCTATAGTCGTCAGATAGTCCAGATTTTGTCCCCACATTTCCCGGCTGCTCCGGGTTTTCCCACAGGATACTGCGTAATAAGTAGTAAGAGCAGGTTCCATATTATACGTCAGAAGCATGTCTTTTACTTCTTGTGCACATCTGGCAAATTTATTGTAATAGTCATAATAATTTATGCCCCAGTACTGTTGCAGGCGTGCGGTGCTGGCATAACCTTGCATTCTGCTCTCATCCACAGATATGTAATCGTTTTCCAGATACCTGGGATTGCGCTTACAATATTCATAGTAACTGTGGATAGCTATCATTTGCGCTTTAATGGCCTCGGCTTCATATGTTACTGGCATTTCACAGGCGGCCGCACCTATAAGATAATCAGTAAGAGACAGCTCCAGCAATTGACCGGTGTTGCTGTCGATAACAGTAATGTTTTTGCTTTCGGCTGTTTCGACAGGAGTAAAAGTAGCAGCGGGAGCGGGGGAAATATCGGATAGAGTGTTATCATAAATTTTACAATATATCACAGGTGTAATAATGTTCATGGATAAAATTAAAAGAAATACGGCCAGAAAATTTTTCATAAAACTCCTTTTGTGAACAATCAGTCATATTTGTAAAGACGGTTGTATTTTTTCTTTGTTTGTATTAAAATAGATACATTATTCTGACGCTGCATGTCAGCTGATAATAAAGTGTATTTGGTTATAAATGAAAATATACCGAGGGAGATATTATGACAACAATTCTGAATGTAATATTTACGGTCGTATCGGCGCTGTTCTTTGCCGGAAGACTGTTTGAAATTATAGCTATGACTGATACAGCTACCAGATTTATTACCGGCAGCCCTGTTGTAACATCACGGTTAATGATGGGCGTAGTATGCGTTATGGCGGTTTGCTGTGGTGTAATCATGTTTTCAGGCAACAATAACGGCAAAAGACAGAAAAAAATGCCGGTAGGTATATTTGGTTACGTTTCAGGATTTTTCTTCATTGCAGGTGGTATTATTGCATCTGTAAACTGTTTCCGTTACGGCGGTTTTATCGGTTACCACATCATGGAAGTTCTGGGTGGTATTGGCCTTGTTATGTTGGGCATAAACCATCTCAAAGGTAAAAAAAGTGAAATTGTACCAATGATTTTTGTGGTACTTATGTGTGTGGGCGTATGTCTCAATGCGGTTGTATATGAAATAAAAACTATATATGACACTGAGTTTATGATGAGAACATTGGCTGGTGTTACTGCGCTGGCTTTTTTCACAATGTTGTTCAAAAATGTTATTGTTCCGGATAAAACTTCAAAAATGATGTTGTATATCACATCACAGCTTAACTTTGTTTTTGCCGGTACAGGTTCTATAGCTGCCATTATAGGCAATATGGTAAACGACACATCATCTTTCGCACAGCAGCTGTATAATGCAGGTTTTGCTGTAATAGGTCTGTACTCACTGTTTATAGCATTTATGATCACACCAGAAAAATCAGCAGTGGCTGAGCCTGAAGAACAGCCTGTTAAATCCTACAGACCAAAATCATCACCGGTTGAAAAAAATAATCCTGCACAGGAAATGAATGGTAACCGTTTTGAAAAAATGCCTACAGGCAGCATAGATAAGGCGGCTATAGAAATGCTTTTTGCCCGGAAAGAAGAGCGTGAAAAGCAGCGGGAAGAAGAGTACCATTTTATGCATCCACGGGAAGAAATTGAGCATACACAGCCAGTACAGGAATACACACCGCCTGCAAAGGTAAAAAAGGCTGCCCCTGTTCCTGAATATACTGAAGAACGAACAGCTGTGATATCCCGTGTGGAAGAAACAGGTAAAGTTACATTTAAAGGTGACGGTAAAAAAAGATCCACAGGTAACAAGATAGTTTACAAAGCACCAAAATAAAAACAAAGCTCCCCGTACAGGGGAGCTTTTATTATGATAATAGCTATTATTTAAGGCCAGGCAGGTTACAACTGTCGCACAACTGAATAAATACATCACTGTATCTATTCAGCAACAGGTCTGTTGCACTGCTTCTGAAAGCGTGTACATACTCATTATTCAGTGGGAATGAAGCTGTGTATTTTACACCTTCTCCAAATTTGCTGGTTAACAGTAAGCCCGCGCCGGCGTGATTGAATGCGGTTTTTGCTATAAACAACCCCAGCCCCAGAGATGGATCAGCCTCGCCGTCAATATATGGGTCTTTTGAAAAATACGGTCTGAATACATCAGACAATATTTCTTCTTTTATCCCTTTACTGTTATCGCTATAAGTAAATACAGCTTTTTTGTCTTTGATTTTAAGAGTAAGTTTTATCTGAAGGTCATCGCATTGTCTGTAATCAAAACTGTTTGCAAAAAGATTAAGGATACCTGTAGTCAACAAATTTACGTTTGCAGTTACAGTTATATCTTCTTCGATATCAGTAGTTATGGTTACATTACTTTCTACGGTTTTTACACTGGTTACAATGCTGTTCATCAGCGAGGATAAATCTACAGGTTCAGCTTTGAAAGCATTTCCGTCTATGATTTTGGAAGCGAGAGAAATGTTTGTTACGTTTCGCAGCAGTTTATAGGATTTGGAGTAAATATTATCCAGATATTTTATGGCTTTATCGCTGTCATTATTATTG
The DNA here is from genome assembly GCA_017547525.1 of Oscillospiraceae bacterium. GTDB lineage: Bacteria > Bacillota > Clostridia > Oscillospirales > Ruminococcaceae > RGIG3102. The sequence goes on along the minus strand of JAFYPL010000019.1, from coordinate 18,174 downwards.
ATGCTGTCAGTAACGATAGGCAACAGGGCGAATATACTGGATATAGGTTCGCGCATCTGATAGCTTACTATGTTCTGGCGTGCCGCAACATAAGATGTATCAGAATTGAGAATATAACATTTTACAGTGTCATCCTGCGAAAGGGCAGCCAGACGGATATCAGACTGAAAAACAGTGTTCAGCAGTGTAAGGGAAGAGAGATCACTTACATCTACGCCGTCAAAAATACTGCGCATATAGTCACTGTCACACAGGAAAGGATATTCCGAAGTTAACTGTTTGTCAGCGCTGATTATATTGAAATCCTTGTCAAAAACGATACAAGGCATGTTGAGATTTGCGTTCATTACATCACACTTTCTTTCGTCACGTTTGAACGAAAAATAAAGATACACAATAAGTTTACAATAAAAAAACACTAAAGTAAAGGTTATTATATACTTAAATGAGTATAATATGTATTGATATGTATATATAGGCACTTTACTACATATTATATGTATGATAATATATATTTGTATGTAATAGCCGGTTTGTGTAATAATAGTACAAATAAATGCGATATTATTACATAAATAAAGATTGACAATTTTTCGTCAATATTATATAATGTGTACGAAAAGTTAATTTTTTAACAGGTAAAAATCCATACAACGGTATAATATATTGGAGGTAATTTATTATGGCAATCAAAATTGGTATTAACGGTTTCGGTCGTATCGGCCGTCTGGTATTTAGAGCAGCAATGGCTAACCCAGATCTGTACGAAGTTGTTGGTGTAAACGACCCATTCATCGCACCTGACTACGCAGCATACATGACAAAATACGACACAATCCATGGTCGTTTTAAAGGTGAAGTTTCTCACAAAGAAGGTACACTGGTAGTTAACGGCAGAGATGTTCCATTCTTCGCATTCAAAAACCCAGAAGAAATTCCATGGGGCGAAGTTGGTGCAGAATACGTAGTAGAATCTACAGGTGTATTCACAACAACAGAAAAATGCCAGGCTCATATCAAAGCTGGTGCTAAAAAAGTTGTTATTTCCGCTCCTGCAAAAGACAAAGAAACACCTACATTCGTAGTTGGTGTTAACCAGGAAAACTACACAAAAGATATGACAGTTGTTTCCAACGCTTCTTGCACAACAAACTGTCTGGCTCCTCTGGCAAAAGTTATCAACGACGAATTCGGTATCGTTGAAGGTCTGATGACAACTGTTCATGCTACAACAGCTACACAGAAAACAGTTGATGGCCCATCTGCAAAAGACTGGAGAGGTGGTCGTGCAGCAGCAGGCAACATTATCCCATCTTCTACAGGTGCAGCTAAAGCATGTGCTCTGGTTATCCCAGAACTGAAAGGCAAACTCACAGGTATGGCTTTCCGTGTTCCTACACTGGACGTTTCTGTTGTTGACCTGACAGTTAGACTTGCTAAACCTACAACATACGAAGAAATCTGTGCAGCAGTTAAAGCAGCTTCCGAAGGCCCAATGAAAGGCATCCTCGGCTACTGTGACGAAGCAGTTGTTTCTTCCGACTTCTACGGCGAAACACACACATCTGTATTCGATGCTAAAGCTGGTATCATGCTGAACGAACAGTTCGTAAAACTGGTTTCCTGGTACGATAACGAAATGGGTTACTCCTGCAAAGTTCTCGAACTCATCAAACACATGGCAGCAGTAGACGCTGAATAATTTAAAATTATACCAAATTAATTACCGCATACCTTCGGGTATGCGGTTTTTGTATTCCTATTTTTGTTTATATGTGATAAAATAGTCAGTATAAAACTATTTGGAGCTAAAATATGAAAATTGTACTTTGTAGCATTAATAGTAAATACATACACTCATCATTGGGCGTATGGTATCTGCTGGCTGCAGCAAAAAAAATAAACACTGTTCATGATGTAAAAGTGGTGGAAAGCACCATAAACAATCATGTGGAAGATATCGTAGCCATGGTCAGTCAGGAAAAACCTGATGTGGTAGGTATTTCCACATATATATGGAATGTGGAGTACGTGCATAAAGTAGCACATACTCTGAAACTGATAAATCCGGATATCAAAATTTTTCTGGGCGGACCGGAAGCCAGCTATGATGCAGAGGCGTTACTTAAAAATGATTATGTGGACTGGGTAATAAAGGGTGAAGGTGAAACTCCTTTTATGACTATGCTGGAAAATGACTTTTTCACTCCAACCAAAACAATTGTCACAGGCCCATGTTGTGAATACATAAATCCTTATACTCAGGAGTATCTGGATGCACTCAATGGCAGAATAGTTTATTTGGAAACCAGTCGTGGCTGTCCTTTCAGCTGTGGATTCTGCCTGTCAGGCCGAGATGAATCAGTAAGATTCTTCGACATGGATGAAAGTAAAAGAAACATTATTCTTCTTGCAAACTCCGGCACAAAAACAGTTAAATTTGTAGACAGAACATTTAACTGTAATGATAAACGTGCACTTGAGATATTCAGATTTATTACGGACGAAAGAGAAAAAGGCACCATACCACCGGATGTGATTTTCCATTGTGAAGTGGAAACTGATCTTTTCACACAGTCTACTCTGGACTATCTTAAAACGGTGCCTGCGGGTCTCTTCCAGTTTGAAGCGGGTCTTCAGAGTTTCAATGTAGAAACGCTGAAAGCGGTAAATCGCCGTACAGATATGCCAAAACTGGTACATAATCTGAAGGAGATTGTATCAGGTGGCAATATACATCTTCATATAGATCTGATAGCAGGTCTGCCTTACGAAGATTTTGCCAGCTTTGCTGCCAGCTTTAATCAGGCTTATGAAATAAATGCGAATGTTATTCAGCTTGGTTTCTTAAAATTGCTGAAAGGCTCAACATTGGAAAAAGAAAAGGAAAAATATAATTACCGTAGCTGGAATTATGCGCCTTATCAGGTGGTAAGCTGTGATACTATAGGATATAATGACCTGCTGGAACTGAAAAAATGTGAAGATGCAGTGGAACGTCTGCTGAACAGCGGTAAATTTCCGTTTTCAGTGCCTTTCATGATAAATAACAGTAACATGTCGGCTTTTGATTTCTTCTATAAATTCGGCTGTTTTGTGGCAGATACAGGCATTAAGAGCCCATCACTTGAAAAATATGCCAGCCTTATGTTCGAGTATGCTACAAACGAACTGGGGGTAGATAAAGACCTGTTGCGTGATGAGATGGTAAAAGACAGGATTGTAACCGACAATACAGGACGACTGTTTGGGTTTACCCATGTGCCGGATACGAATTTCAGAGTTATTACTACAGCACTGCGTCAGGGATGGGTACAACCATTCGAAAAACGGAGTGATAAAGCTGCAAAAGGCAAAATAGGTTTTGCAGTACTTTATGCTACAGGTCAGGTAATACTGGCTGATTATACACAGCAGAATCCGGTTACAGGCCAGTATGTTTATAAATATATAAAATTGGAAGATTTTCTGTCAGCATATGAACAGCAGAAATAAAAATGCTTCCGATATAGAAATATTTAACAATTTTATCACAAATGATGGTTATAATATGGATACTTCGATATTCGAAATAATTTAATGACGAAGTTATGAACAAAGAAGGGAATATTATGAAAACAGTAATTATCACAGACTCAACATGTGACCTTACATATCAGCAGCTGGAACAACTGAACGTAGAAGCAGTGCCACTGACTGTAAATTTCAGCGGCAAAAGTTACCGTGATGGTGTGGATATTACAAAAAGTGAATTTTTTGATATGCTGGAAAGCAGTTCCGAAAACCCAACAACCAGCCAGCCTTCACCTGAAGAATTTCTGAAACTCTTTGAAAAACATAAAGAACAGGGCAACCACGTAGTATATATCGGTATTTCTTCTGTGCTCAGTGGTACAGTTCAGTCTGCACGCATTGCAAAAGATATGTGTGATTATGACAATATTTATATAGTTGACTCACTTTCTGCTACAGCAGGTATTGAAATTCTGTTACGTTTGGCATGCGAAATGCGTGACAATGGTATGACAGCAGAAAAAATTGCAGAAGAACTGGCAACAATTGTGCCAAAAATCAGAATTTTTGCATACGTTGATACACTGAAATATCTTGTACGCGGTGGCCGAGTATCCCGTACAGCTGGTGCTATCGGTGGTGCTTTAGGCGTGAAACCACTTATCGCAGTTGCTGATGGTGCGGTGCTTTCCATCGGCACAGCCAGAGGTCAGAAAGGTGCTTTTGATAAACTGTGCAATATTGTGAAAGATGCAGATATTGACACAACAAAACCGTTCATTCTGTTCCATTCCAGACCAGAAGAAAACATGCAGCTTTTTGAAGCGTATATGCTTGAAAACGGTATTAACTATGATATGCTTTACGGTGAATTGGGCAGTGTAATCGGTACACATATAGGTCCGGGCGCTGTTGCAGTAGCTTATGTTATAAAATAATATGATATATTATAATGAAAACCACCTCACAGGGTGGTTTTTGTTTTGTCTACAATTGACAAATACTGTCTTTTATAGTATGATTGATTGATGGTAAAATGATTATTTTATGAGGAAGGGGTGAATATTATCCGTACAGTAATCGTAACAGACTCTACCTGTGATATGCGAAAAGAAGTAAGCCTTATGCTGGATGTTGAAGTAGTTCCACTGACAGTAACATTTGGTAATACTACATATAATGACGGATTTGGCGGCATAATGAAAAAACTTTTTTATGCCAGAATGCGCGCGGGCACAATATCTCCTATTACCAGCCAGCCTTCACCTGAAAAATTCCTATCAGTTTTTAACAGACATAAAGAACTGGGCGATGAAGTAATTTATATAGGTATTTCATCACGTTCTTCCGGCACGCTGCAGGCTGCACGTATAGCACGGAATATGTGTGATTATGAACATATACATATAGTGGATTCTTACAACCTTTCACAGGGGTTGGAAGTACTGGTACGTACCGCATGCCGGATGCGTGACCATGGAAAAAAAGCTGTTGAAATAGTTGAAAAACTCAATGTCCTGATTCCAAAAGTAAAATCGATTTCTGTAGTACAGTCATTGAACAGTCTTGTGCGTGGTGGACGAGTACAGCAGACAGGTCCTTTTGCTGATGGCAGACTGGGGATGAAGAATATGATTGCTTTCATGAATGGCGTATTCACACCAGTGGGCACAGAACGTGGTATGCGTGGTGCTTTTGAAAGAATCTACAGAACAATGGCTGCTAAAGAAATAAATGATGAACTTCCTGTTATTCTCACACATGCAGACAGCAAGGAACACATGTACTGGTTAGAAAAATTCTTACGCTCCAAAGGAATGAATTTTGAATATATTCATTCTGAAATCGGCGGTGTAATCGGCACTCATATGGGCCCTGGTACAGTAGGCGTTGCCTTTGTGGAAAAATAAATATATAAAACTCCGTATCTTCAGATACGGAGTTTAGTTTTTTATTATAGATTTTTTACGTTAAGCGCTCTTATAGCATTGAGAACAGCAATAACCATAACGCCTACGTCAGAGAATATTGCCAGCCACATATTTGCAATGCCTACAGCGCCTAAAATAAGGCACAGTACCTTTACGCCTATTGCAAAGTAAATGTTCTGGTAAACGATACCAACGCATTTCTTGGCTATTTTTATGGCTTTTACGATCTTCAGTGGATCATCGTCCATCAGCACTATGTCAGCGGCCTCGATAGCAGCGTCGCTGCCCATAGCACCCATTGCAATACCTATATCTGCACGGGAAAGAACAGGTGCATCATTTATACCATCACCTACAAATACCAATGTCTCTTTCCGGGATTTTCCGTTCAGCAGTTTTTCTACCATATCCACTTTGTCACCAGGCAATAATTCGCTGTGAACTATGTCTATTTTAAGTTCAGCAGCCACATTTTCAGCCACTGCTTTGGTGTCACCGGTCAGCATAACAGTTTTCTTTATGCCTGATTTTTTCAGCTGGCTTATTGCTTGGGCAGATGTTGGTTTCATCAGATCGGAAATAAGTATATAACCTGCAAATTTTCCATCCAGTGCAATATTCACTACTGTGCCAGTCAGGTTGCATGGGACGAATTCCACGCCATATTTTTTCATCAGCTTATCATTACCAGCCAGAACTTCAACACCATCTACTCTGGCAACGATACCATGACCGCCCATTTCCTGTACATCACTTATACGATTCATGTCAACCTGTCCGCCGTAAGCTTTCAGTATGCTTTTGGAAATAGGGTGAGAAGAATAGGTTTCAGCATGTGCAACATATTCCAACAACTGATTTTCAGGGATAGTTGCGTTATGTATACCGCTTACTTCAAACACACCCTGTGTCATGGTACCTGTTTTATCGAACACAACATATTTTGCGTATGAAAGTGCTTCCAGATAGTTGGAACCTTTAACCAATACACCTGCGTTGCTGGCCCCGCCTATACCGGCAAAGAAACTGAGCGGTATACTGATAACAAGAGCACAAGGGCAGGAGATAACAAGGAATGTCAGTGCACGGTATATCCATGTACCCATCATAGGCTCATGGCCTAATATTAACAGCACTACCGGCGGTATTACTGCCAATGCCAGTGCGCAGTAGCACACGATTGGTGTGTAGTAGTGGGCAAATCTGGAAATAAAATTTTCACTGCGGGATTTTCTGCTGCTGGCATTTTCAACCATATCCAGAATTTTGGAAACAGTTGATTCGCCGAATTCTTTTGTGGTACGTATATGCAGAAGACCAGTCATATTTATGCAACCACTGATGATTTCATCGCCCTCGTCCACGTCACGTGGCAGGCTTTCGCCTGTAAGGGCGCTGGTGTTGAGCGTTGAAAAACCTTCTGTAACAATACCGTCAATTGGCACTTTTTCACCAGGCTGAACCACGATTATGGTACCGATAGCCACTTCATCAGGGTCTACCTGTTCAAGATTGCCGTTTTCGTCCTTAATGTTTGCATAATCAGGACGGATATCCATCAGCTGGCTGATATTACGACGGCTTTTGCCTACGGCATAACTCTGAAACCATTCGCCTATCTGGAAAAACAGCATAACGGCAACGCCTTCAGTGTATTCTCCCAGTAGGATTGCCCCCACAGTGGCTATGGCCATCAGGAAGCTTTCGTCAAACATCTGTTTGTTTTTAACACCCAGATAAGCTTTTCGCAAAATGTCATGACCTATTGTGTAATAAGGCACCATATAAAGAGCGAATTTCAATATTCCTTCCAGAGGCAGAAAGCCAAGAATAATCATCATAGCAGAAGAGATGAGTATCCTTTTCAGCATTTTTTTCTGCTTTTTATTCATATAATCTCACCTTTTTTAATTATGTAAAATTAAAAGAAGATTTCGCATTCATCTTCTACTTTTTTGCAGTTTTCCAGAACTGTTGGCATAACAGATTTTGGGTCAGCATTTTCTTCAAATTCAACTTCCATTTTAAGTGTCATAAAGTTTACTACAGCCTTTTTAACACCGGCAGTTTCGTTTGCAGCCAGTTCCATTTTTCTTGCGCAGTTAGCACAGTCAACATCAATTTTGTACACTTTTTTCATTAGTGATTTCCTCCGATAATAGGTTATTTGTATATTTGAACAGTTGTTCAAGTGTTTGATTTTATTATATCTTTATGACAAACTATTGTCAACATAAACAGACAATTTACAAAGGAATTTAAGCAGGCAAAATAAGTCAATTTTATTTGAACAGTTGAACAAATATGTATATTTGTTCAAACCGTGATTATTGACAAATATATGTTTAGATGGTTAAATTATTTCATAAAGTGAAGGTGATAAATATGACAACTAAAATTGATGTTGAGGCAATTAAAAATACTATGCCGGATTATAATGCCATTGGCTCACTGGCTGACTTTTTTAAAATTATGGGTGACAGCACACGTTTGCAGATAATTCTTTCATTGCAAGGCAGGGAACTGTGTGTAACCGATATAGCTTCCTGCGTTGATATGTCAATATCTTCGGTTTCCCATCAGCTTAAAAGCCTGAGACTTGCCCGTATTATTAAACAGCGCAAGGAAGGCAGAACCGTATACTATTCACTGGACGATGAACATGTGCGGGATATTCTGGCTACATCACTGGAACATGTGCATCACGTATAATAATTATAACAAGGTCCCCCGGGCCTTGTTTTTTTGTATTATTTTTGTGAAATCTGTTTATTTGGTTGGAAGTTATGTTAAAATATAAATATAGGGAGGTGCGTAGTATGAAAAAGTTTAAATCCATTGCTGTCGTATTGAGCGTTTTGGCAACAGCTGTTTTTATGTATAAATATGTACTTTTTGACCACGAGCCTTTTGATGATTTGAAAGCCGGGGAAATCGAAAGCATTTACCTTACCCGTAAAGATGATGATTGGCGTGTAACTGTAACAGATATCAGTGGTTTTGTTGATGCCATAGAAGAACTCGAATTGCACCGGCGCACAAATGAACCAAGGGAAAGTGATGTGATAATAGGTGTAAAAGTAAACATCTATTATTACGATGGTACGGTTCAGATAGTTTCAGTTGATAATTGTCATATACAGATAGATGATAAATTGTATGATGCAGAACATGAAGAAGCATTTTATTTCATGGAATATGCCAATCAGTTGATTTTTGATGATAACCAACTGAAAGAGTATTATGATAAAACCAGATATGACACAGTAATCGGACTGTATATGCAAGGAATGTCAGAATCACAGGTACGCCAGTGGGTAAAAGAGCAGTTATTGTCAGGGGTTATAGATGAAAACTGGCTGAGAACACTTGCGAACTCAGGTTGGGCACCGGAACAGATTTATGTAATTACAGACGAGAAAAGAGAACAGCTTATAGCAGATATAAAAGAATCAGTTATGCCGGGTGGCAGTGTAAGAAGGCTGATATACGAAGAAATGGCTTCAGAGGTGCTTCAAAAATATAAAGATGGTCAAATAGTATATGATGAAATATACAGTAAACCGCCTGAAAATGTAGTTTTCCCGGATTTTATTGATTGGAGTAAATATTCATTTGCTCAGGATGAAATGGGGTACTTTTATGTCATATTCCCATCGGCGGATGAAAAATATAATATAGCTGTCAGTGTTGACGATATGATGTTTGATGATGTGATGAGAGAGACTCCGTTAATCAGGCATGTGGACTTTTATAAAATATGAAAGACCTGACTTGGGTGAATCTTCATAAAATAGCTAATCCTCCCTGTGAGATTTCTCATAGGGAGGATTTTATTAGTTTTATAATTCTATTGTTTTGGTTGCAATTTTTTCGCAGAAGGCGCTGTCGTGTTCCACAAAAAGAATTGTAGGTTCAAAATCCATTAATAATTTTTCTATCTGCATACGGGAAATAACATCAATATAATTCATAGGCTCATCCCATATATGAATGTGCGCTTTTTCGCACAGGCTTTTTGCTATAACGACCTTTTTCTTCTGCCCTTCGCTGAAGGATTTCATATCCTTTTCGAACTGAATGCGGGAAAAATCCAGCTTGCGAAGAATAGCCTTAAACAGACTTTCATCAATATTATGCTGTTTTGCATAGTCGGAAAGATTACCGCTTATATTTGATACATCCTGCGGCACATAGGATATTTTAAGACCTGTACCTTTTTCAAACGTACCTGTATATGCGATGTCCTCTCCTGTAACAAGTTTTATGATGCTGCTTTTGCCACTGCCGTTTTTGCCTTTAAGAAGAACTCTGTCCCCTTTGTTGACAGCAAAGTTTATGTTTTCAAAAACTGTTTTGCCGTTATATCTGATTGAAAGATTTTCCGCATACAGCATCTGTCTGGTGTGGTATTTTTCCTGCGTAATCTTTAAATCTTCGCTGGTTTCAATATTTTTAAGCAGTTTGGACTTTTCTTCTATTGCGCGTTCATTGCGCTTTTCAATGGCTTTACTGCGTTTCATAAGCTTTTCAGCTTTAGCCGCCTGCATAGGTCTGTATCCGCCTTTGCCGTCAACTTTATTGGGGTCTATACCTACTTTTCTTCTGTCGGCGGCATCCGACCACCTTGCTTTTTCCTGCGCGGTTTCAGTAAGACGGCGGATTTCCTTTTTCAGCTTGGCGTTCTCCGCAAGTTCAAAATTATCCTGCAATTCTTTGTTTGTCATCCAGGATGAAAAATTACCCTGTTGAATTTCTATATTTGTTTTATTGATTGATAAAATATGATCCACACAGCCGTCAAGGAAAGCTCGGTCGTGGGAAACAAGTATAAAGCCTTTTTTACCGTTAAGATATCTGCTTACAATCTCCCTTGCCTGCATATCAAGGTGGTTTGTAGGTTCATCAATAAGCAGAAAGCTGTTTTCCTTTAAAAACATTACTGCTAAAAGCACCTTGGTCTGTTCCCCGTTGGATAAGGTTTCAAAAGGGCGGTAAAGTACATCTTCATCCACACAAAGAAGGTTTAGTTCCTTTGCTATCTGCCAATATTCGTAATCAGGGTAAATTTGTTCAACTATATCAATAGTAACAGTGCTTTTATCCTTTACTTTGTATGGGAAATATTCAAAGTTGACAGAAGCGGAAATTTTTCCACTGTAAATATATTTACCCAAAAGCAATTTCATAAAGGTGGTTTTACCACGGCCATTACGGCCTGTAAATCCAAGTTTCCAATCGGTATCCAGCTGAAAAGACACATTTTCAAAGATATTGTCATAGGTGCCATCATAGGAAAATGTGAGATTTTGTATATTTATCAAAGACATATACTTTCCTCCCTGAAAATCAGGCTGCAAGGGAATAAACAGTTGTTTCAGCCTGATTTTCCATGAATCTTTTTAATCTGTTCATATGCAAATGTATTAGCATCGAGTTCGTAAGGTTGTCAAAGATACAGATTCATAAAGTATTCAACTGTTCGACAAATTCAAATTCATCTTAATCGTTTAGCTTATTCTATCAAATCGCCGTAGTATATGCAATAATAGTCACAACGAGGGATTCTGTCAGGATTATAACCGTTTTACTAATACTTGAGAATTTAATATTTTCAGAAATTTCACATTTTTACATGAAATGATAATTTAATATTGTGCAAAAGAGGTGTATAATAAATTAAAATTAATAAATAAATCGGAGATATAATGAACAATATAAAACCTAAAAAACAATGGTCATCATCACAGATAATCATATTCAGTTTTCTGGCGATGATACTGGTTGGCACTATACTGTTAATGTTACCAATATCCTCACGGCGGAGAGAATGGACCTCATTCGCTGATGCATTGTTTACATCTACCAGTGCATCTTGTGTAACGGGTCTTATAGTTAAAGATACAGCCACATACTGGTCTGCATTCGGACAGTTTGTTATTATATGCCTTATACAGATCGGTGGTATGGGGGTAGTTACTATGGCCATTGCTATTTCCATGGCATCTGGCCGAAAAATAGGCCTGCATCAGAGACAGGTAATGCAGGATGCTATTTCCGCACAGCAGGTAGGTGGTATAGTAAAAATGACTGGTTTTATTATTAAAGGCAGTCTGTTGATTGAGCTACTGGGGGCCTTGGCGTTTTCATTTGTGTTTATACCGGAATTCGGTCTGTTAAAAGGCCTGTGGTATTCAGTTTTCCATGGTATCTCAGCTTTTTGCAATGCAGGTTTTGACCTGATGGGCGTAAAAAGCAATTTTTCATCTCTTGTGGATTATACCGGTAATAGAATAATAAACATAACTGTTATGCTACTCATAATTATAGGCGGTATAGGTTTTGCGGTATGGCAGGATTTGCTGAAACACAGATTTAGATTCAATCGATACAGCATGCAGACAAAAGTAGTTCTTGTTACATCGCTGGCACTTATTGTAGTTCCTGCCTTATATTTTTATTTTTTTGAATTTTCACAACCAGCGTGGGATGGAATGACTTTGGCAGAAAAACTGTGGGCATCTCTTTTCCGGTCTGTGACTACAAGGACAGCAGGTTTTAACACTGTGGATATGACACAGTTTACTGAATCCGGCATAATGGTAAATATTATACTTATGCTTACAGGTGGCAGCCCGGGTTCCACAGCAGGTGGTATGAAAACAACTACGCTGGCCGTTCTGGCGGTTACTGCTTTATCAGTTTTCCGTAAAAAAGGAAATCCTTCCTGTTTTGGCAGACGCATAGGGGAAGAAGCAATCAAAAACGCGGCAACTATTTTTCTTATGTATGTAACTTTATGCGTGGCAGGTGCTGTAGTTATAAGCACTTTGGAAAACCTGCCTATGATGATTTGCCTGTTTGAAACAGCATCTGCAGTCGGTACGGTGGGACTTACACTCGGTATCACACCGGGATTATCACAGGTTTCCCGTCTTGTACTTATTGCACTTATGTATTTCGGCCGTGTAGGCGGACTGACAATTATTTTTGCTACAGTAAAAAGTATAAATAATGGCGGTGCTGAATATCCGCTGGAAAAAATTACAGTAGGTTAAAAGGAGTATATTATGAAATCAGTTTTATTGATAGGTCTTGGCAGATTCGGACGCCATATTGCTGTTAAGCTTAACGAACTCGGTCACGAAGTCATGGCGGTGGATAAGGATGAAGAGAAAGTACAGGCATCTCTTCCTTTTGTTACAAATGCTGTCATAGGTGATAGTACAAATGAAGATTTTCTTAATTCTCTGGGCATAAAAAATTACGATGTGTGCATTGTTGCCATAGGTGATGATTTCCAGTCTTCACTTGAAACAACATCACTGCTTAAAGAACTGGGCGGCAAACTGGTGGTTTCCCGTGCCACACGCGATGTACATGAAAAATTTCTGCTCAGAAATGGTGCAGACCATGTGGTTTACCCTGAAAAACAGCTGGGCACATGGACAGCCATAACATATAGCTCTGAAAAAATATTTGATTATATCAACCTTGGTGAAGGTCATGTAATAATGGAAGTTTCAGCCCCACCGGAATGGGTTGGAAAAACTATCACACAGGTTGATGTGCGTAAAAATTATCATGTAAATGTGCTGGCTATCCGCGAAGAAGGAAAACTCAATGTTGCGATAACATCGGATACAGTTTTTGATTCTGACCAGACTTTGCTGGTGCTGGGGACCGAAGAAAGAATTATGAAATGCTTCAGAATATAAAAAAGTCAGTGCATGTCTTAATTGAAGATATGTGATGTTTCAGGTAAAAATATGAAAAAAATAGTTTTGATACCGGATTCTTTTAAGGGCACGATAACGGCCGGTGAATTCTGCCATATAGCTGAAGATGTGCTTAACCAACATTTTCCTGATTGTCAGATAGTGCCACTGCCTCTGGCGGATGGCGGAGAGGGAACAGTTGATTGCTTTTTACAGATTACCGGGTACGAAAAAGTTGATATTTGCGTAAAAAATGCTTTTATGGAAGATATACCTGTATATTACGCACGCAAAGGAAGTACAGCTGTAATTGAGATGGCCATGTGTGCTTCATTGCCACAGGCTGCAGGCAGGGAAAATCCGTCTGTAACCACGACTTATGGCGTAGGTGAAATGGTACGCCACGCGGTTGAAAACGGTGCAGAAAAGGTAATTATAGGCCTTGGAGGCTCTTCTACAAATGATGCAGGTGCAGGCATGGCCTCTGCATTGGGAGTTAAGTTTTACGATGAAAAAGATTGTGAGTTTATACCTGTCGGCGGAACTCTGAAATGTGTAAAAAACTTTGATACTTCGCTGACGGACAACCTTTTGAAAAATGTGGAAGTGCTGGCTATGTGTGATATAGACAACCCACTTTATGGCGCAAACGGTGCGGCGTACATTTTTTCGCCGCAGAAAGGTGCCGATGAAGAGATGGTAAAAGCGCTGGATGAAAACCTCAGACATATAGCAGATGTTTCCTGCGACATCACAGGAAAAGATTATAGTACCATTAGCGGGGCAGGTGCCGCAGGCGGAATGGGGTTCGGTGTCTGTGCTTTCATGGGTGGCAGTCTTAAAGCAGGTGTAAACCTGATACTGGATGAAATAAATTTTGACAGCGCGATAAAAAATGCAGACCTGATTATAACGGGCGAGGGCAGGATAGACAGTCAGAGTCTGTCCGGAAAAGCTGTAGTAGGCATTGCCCGCAGGGCTAAAACGGCCGGTGTTCCTGTTATAGCGGTGGTCGGAAGTATGGTAGAAGGCTTTGAGGATGCATATGGCCAGGGGCTGACAGCGGTGTTTTCCACTAACCCTGTACCACATACTATGGAGCAGGCGGCGGTCAATGCCCATAAGAATTTAAGGCTTACAATAGATAATATTTCACGCCTGATAAAATTATAAAAAAAGAGTGACAATAAGTTGTTATTGTGATAGAATGAACTTAACATTATAAATGTGATTTATGGAGGTTACTATGACAAATAAAGAAATTCTTGCAAGAGTTGACCATACTCTTCTGAAAGCTGACGCTACAAAAGCAGATATCAAACGCATCTGTGAAGAAGCTATGGAAAACGAAACAGCATCTATCTGCATCAATCCAGGTTTTATCGAATACGCAAAAGAAATCATGGGCGATAAAGTTCCAGTATGTACAGTTATTGGTTTCCCTCTGGGTGCTATGACAACAGCTGCAAAAGTTTTCGAAGCTAAAGATGCTATCGAAAAAGGTGCACAGGAAGTTGACATGGTTATCAACATCAGCCGTGCAAAAGATGCTGACTGGGAATACATCACAGAAGAAATCAGACAGATTAAAGAAGCTGTAGGCGAAAAAATCCTGAAAGTTATCATCGAAACATGTCTGCTGACAGAAGAAGAAAAAATCGCTCTGTGCAAATGTGTAACAGATGCAGGTGCTGACTACATCAAAACAAGCACAGGTTTCTCTACAGCAGGTGCTACATTTGCTGACATCGAACTGTTTGCAAAATACTGCGAAGGCAAATGCAAAATCAAAGCTGCAGGCGGCATCCGCACACGTGATGACATGGAAAAATTCATCGCTCTGGGCGCTGACAGACTGGGTACATCTTCTGCTATTAAAATTCTCAATGGCGCAGCTACAGGCAACAGCTACTAATGAATAAACAAAAGCTACGGTATTTTACCGTAGCTTTTTTATTATGTAATAAAAAAGACTACAGATTTTTCTGTAGTCTTTTAAAGTTTTTAGCAGTTATGACATGCAAAGTTGATAAGTGTTTTGCCGTCCATTTCAGCAGGCTGTTTTTCACCCATAATCTGCAGCATTGTAGGTGCAATATCTGCCAGTACACCGCCTTCACGCAGTGCACATGGATAGTTTACTACACAGAATGGTACAGGGTTTGTAGTATGTGCTGTAAATACAGCACCGTCTTCTTCAGCCATTTTATCTGCGTTGCCGTGGTCTGCAGTAATCAGCAGTACGCCGTTTTCAGCCATAACTTTTTCGTAAACTCTGCCTACGCATTCGTCTACAGTTTCAACAGCTGTTACAGCGGCATCAAATACGCCTGTGTGACCAACCATATCGCAGTTCGCATAGTTGAGAATGATAACATCATATTTGCCTGTATCGATTTTTTCAATCAGTTTGTCAGTTACTTCTTTTGCACTCATTTCAGGCTGCATATCGTATGTTGCAACCTTTGGTGATGGTACCAGTACTCTGTCTTCATAGTCGTATGGTGCTTCAACACCACCGTTGAAGAAGAATGTAACGTGTGCATATTTTTCTGTTTCAGCAATTCTCAGCTGTGTGTATTCTTTGCTTGCAATATATTCACCGAATGTGTTTGCCAGACTCTGTGGTTTGAATGCCACTTCAACATTTGGCATTGTTGCATCGTACTGAGTAAAGCATACATAGTTCAGACCCATATCAGCTTTTTCTCTTACAAAGCCATCAAATGCAGGGTCTACAAGACATCTTGTGATTTCTCTTGCCCTGTCAGGACGGAAGTCAAAGAAAATTACGCTGTCGCCTTCGTTGATGATACCATCTTTGTTTACGACGAATGGTACAGTGAATTCGTCAGTTACATCGTTTGCATAGCAATCTTTCAGGTGTGCCACAGGGTCAGCGTGTACATCAGCTTTGCCCAGAACCATAGCATCATACGCTTTTTCGATTCTTTCCCAGCGGTTGTCACGGTCCATAGCATAGAAACGACCACTTACAGTACCGATTTTACCGATATTGTTTTCTGTCATATAGTCCTGCAGCTGTGTAAGGAATTCCACACCGCTTGTAGGTGCTACGTCACGTCCATCCATGAATGGGTGAACGTATACTTTTTCAGCGCCCAGTTTTTTACACATATCCAGCAGAGCCAGACAATGGTCAATGTGGCTGTGAACGCCACCGTTGGACATAAGACCATAGATATGAACAGATTTATCTGTTTCAACAGCTTTTGTGATAGCATTTTTCAGTACTTCATTTTCAAAAAAATCACCATCGTTGATAGATTTAGTGATTCTTGTCAACTCCTGATAAACGATTCGGCCAGCCCCCATATTTGTGTGACCAACTTCACTGTTACCCATCTGACCGTCAGGCAGACCAACGTTCAGACCGCTTGCGCCCAGCTGTGTCAGTGGATATTCACTGAAAATTTTGTCCAGATTTGGAGTGTTGGCAGCTTTTACAGCGTTACCCACAACAGTGTCTGTAAATGCGTAACCATCCAGGATACATAAAACCAAAGGTCTTTTCATTTATATTACCTCTCTTATTTTACACAGGAAACAATAGTTGCAAAATCATCAGCTTTCAGACTTGCACCACCGATAAGACCGCCATCAATATTTTCCATTGCCAGCAGTTCAGCAGCATTTTTAGCGTTCATTGAGCCGCCGTACTGAATTGTTACAGCCTGAGCAGTTTCACTGCCGAACATTTCTGTCAGCAGTTCTCTGATGTATGCGCACACTTCTTCAGCCTGCAGGGAAGTAGCAGTTTTGCCTGTACCGATAGCCCATACTGGTTCGTATGCGATAATGCTGTTTTTCATGTTTTCTGCTGTGAAACCAGCCAGACCTTTTTTGATCTGTTCGCTGATTATATCTTTTGTGATATCTTTTTCTCTTTCGTCCAGGTTTTCACCTACACAGATGATAGGACAGATGCCTGCTTCAAGGCAAGCCAGCGCGCGTTTGTTTACAGTTTCGTCTGTTTCGCCAAAATACTGTCTTCTTTCACTGTGACCTACGATAGCGTATTTTACGCCGAAATCATTCAGCATTTCTGCACTGATTTCCGCTGTAAAAGCGCCGTTTTTAGCCCAGTGACAGTTCTGTGCGCCAATGTTGATAAAACTGCCTTCTGTTTCAGCCATAGCTGTACCGATGTTGATAGCAGGAACACACAGTAAAATTGTAGCATCAGTCTGTGGCAGTTTTTCTTTCATTTCTGCCAGCAGTGCTTTTGTTTCTGTTGCAGTTTTGTTCATTTTCCAGTTGCCTGCAATAACAACTTTTCTCAGTTCCTTATTCATATAAAACTCCTTTAATACAACAAAGCGGCAGAGCGCCGCCTTGTGTATAGTATTTATTATTTGTCATTCAGTGCTGCGATACCTGGCAGTACAAGGCCTTCCAGGAATTCCAGAGATGCACCGCCACCTGTGGAGATGTGTGTCATCTTGTCAGCGTAACCCAGTTGTTCAACTGCGGCTGCACTATCACCACCACCGATGATGGAGATAGCACCGCTTTCTGCTACAGATTTAGCAACAGCTTTTGTGCCTTTAGCAAATTCAGGCATTTCGAATACGCCCATAGGACCATTCCAAACAACTGTACCAGCGTTTTTGATAGCTTCATCAAACAGTTCTCTAGATTTTTCGCCGATGTCCAGACCCTGCCATTCAGCTGGGATTTCTTTGCTGTCAACTGTTTTGAAGTTGCAGTCTTCTTTGAAATCATCGCCTACTACTGTATCAACTGGCAGCAGGAAGTTTACGCCTTTAGCTTCAGCTTTTGCCATCAGTTCTTTAGCCAGTTCAACTTTGTCGTTTTCGCAGATGGAGTTACCTACTTCGTAGCCTTTAGCTTTGAAGAATGTGTAAGCCATACCACCACCGATAACCAGTGTGTCTACTTTGTCAATCAGGTTTTCAATAACGCCAATTTTGTCAGAAACTTTAGCACAGCCAAGTATAGCTACGAATGGGCGTTTTGGGTTTGCCAGT
>JAFYPL010000018.1 GCA_017547525.1 Oscillospiraceae bacterium | reverse complement strand
TTTACAAGCAGACAATTAACCACTATTATTTATAATAGACTTTATTACAGAATATCCAATATTAAAAGAGGTTGTTTTATGTCAGTAGTATTCACAACAATTTCAGAAAATTTTATCGCTCTGTGTGCAGACAAGCAGAGATTAAATGCTGTGACAGGCAAAGTGGTTGATGATATGACCAAAATCGAAAAGTGGGCACCACAGCTGGCTGTGGGTGTGTCTGGCAATCTCGCTTTAGGGGAACTGGTACGCGCTACAGTGCATCAGTTTGTAACTGAAAGCGGTATATCAAACTTTGGTGTTGAAGAAATAGCAGACCTGTTTATCCAAAGTTATCAGAACACATTGGCAAGCCACAACACACCAGAAGATACCATATCCAAATTTATTATCGCCGGAAAACTGGCGAACAAAAAACTTGGTGCAGTGGTAATAAGAGTTGGTTCCGACACAGCTGATAAAGAAACCTATAAAGCTTCGAAAGTGCCTGCTACACTGATTCTTGAACCAGCAGACTTGTCATCAGAACAGTGCAATATGCTGTTGGCAAAGGCACTGAAAAACGTGGAAGGCAAATACCTGAAGAACCCTTTGGAATCAATACACCGCAGAGCAGTAAGAAATGTATCTGAACACAGCCAGTATGTAAGCAAAGACTCTGATTTTCTGCTTATTACACCATAGGCAATCTGAAATATTGTTATAAAATTATGAAAGGCAGACCTTTGTGGTCTGCCCTTTCTTGTTTAAAAAGATATTCTATTTTTTCCAGTAGTACACTCTTGTTTCGTATGGCTGCAACAGTGTATCATCTGTGTTTTCGTAGTTTGCAAGAATCAGTTCTGCTTTGGAAATGTCAAAGCCTGCAGGCATATTCCATTTCTTTGCGTTGCCGATAAATGAACACACAACAAGGATTTTTTCTTTTTCATCTTCACGGGAATATGTATAGAAAGATGATGAAAGCTTGCCGTATTCTTTGTAGTTGCCATTTCTCACACAGGAAAGCTGTTTGCGCAACTGTACAGCTTGGCGATAGAAATTCAGTACAGAATTTTCGTCAGTTTCCTGCTGTGTCACATTAATCTGCAGATAGTTTTCGTTTACATAAAACCACGGTGTACCTGTTGTAAAACCAGCATTTTCTTCGTCACTCCACTGAACAGGTGTACGTGCAGAGTCACGAGAACCATGCCACAATCTCTGCAGTCTCTTTTCAGGAGATTTGTTTGTAGCCACGTTGAAATACTGCCAACGAGTCTGCACATCTTCATACATTTCAGGGTCAGATGGATACCAGTTGGTCATACCGATTTCCTGCCCCTGATAGATAAAAGGTGTTCCTTTCTGGAAAAGGTAGGACACTGCCAGCATTTTGGCGCTTTCTTTCTGGAATTTTTCACTGCCATATCTGGATACCATTCTTGGATGGTCGTGGTTTTCGATGTACAGCATATTCCAACCTTTGCCATCCAGCTGTTCCTGCCACTTGGTGTAAGTCTTTTTCAGCTTACGCAGATTGAACGGCATATGGATATAGTCGGTCATAAAGCTGTCTGCTTCCTGTGTGGCAAACTGTATCATCATATCCAGCACAGGATTGTTTGCTTCATCAATGTATTCCAGCGCCTTTTTAGGTGTTACAAGAGGAGCTTCCGCCAGCACCATACAGTCATATTTTGAGAAAACATCGCGTTTGAATTCTTCAAGATATTCGTGGAGATGTGGCCCGTGATTGAACATAAATATGCCCTTTGATGCAGGCATTAATTTATCATCAGGCAGGCCTTCAGGTTTGGAAATAAATGTGATAACATCTTCCCTGAATCCATCCACACCCATATCCAGCCAATAACGGAGAATCTTTTTAACTTCTTCGCGCACCAGAGGGTTGTCCATATTAAGATCCGGCTGCTGTATAGCAAACAGGTGCATATAGTATTCGCCGCGAACATCATCCCAAGTCCAGGCCTTGCCTTCAAAAAGGGAATCCCAGTTGTTTGGAAGTTTACCGTTTGGTTTTGCAGGACGCCAGATGTAATAATCTGTGTAAGGCTCAATTCTCTGACGGCTTTTCTGGAACCATTCGTGCTGGTCGCTTGTGTGGTTTACCACAAGGTCCATAATAACCTTCATACCTCTTTCGTGGGCACCATCCAGCACCTTTTTAAAAGCTTCCATACCGCCAAATTCTTCCGCGATGTCCATATAGTCTGAAATATCATAACCGCAGTCTACGCCAGGTGATGGATAAAGCGGTGAAAACCAGATGCCGTCACAGCCAAGGGACTTGATATAGTCCAGCTTTTCATAAACGCCATAAAGGTCACCCATGCCATCCCCGTTGCCGTCTTTGAAAGATCGGGGCCATATCTGATAGAACACTCTGTCTTTGTACCAATTATTTATAGCCATAGTTTTCTCCTTTTATAGTTCTGTATTAATAATAGAATATTGGCGATAGAAGGTCAATGATGAACTCATTTATTATAGATTTTTGCACAAACCTTTGATTTCATTGTGTCTATAAAAATCTACAGAAGATTTCAAAAGTGTGTAATCTACACGAACCCAAATTTTACCACAAAAATTCGGATTATTTATCAGCAGTCATATACATATGGGTGCTGGTGCGGATGAAGGGACTTGAAGTCCGCATTTCGAAATAAAAGTCCAGAATTCCTTTATTTTACTGGGAATTTTGGACTTTGTCTTTTTCAGAAATCCATAGTGTACGTAAATCGTACGCAACAAAATCGTACTGAATTTCGAAATGATGGAACATTTATAATTTCCAGTAAAATAAAGGGGTTTTCGAGAGCCGACGCTACTTGTTTGTCCCGTTATCTGTTGGGCATCTTTAAAACCGGAAGTTACAAATATCCATATTTAAGTCGGGTTCTATCAAAATGTACGTAATGTTTACGTACGAAAATGGTTGTTAAAACAATTGCTATAACCTTTAAATGGAGAAAGAGCGTTCTGCAATAGCAGAACGCTCTCCTCATCACTTCGTAGGAACTTCAAGGAACAGTTACAATATTATATTAAATGTTCAGATTATTATGGTCAACAAATTGTTTTTTCCTTAAATTACAATTTATTGCATATTATCTTTATTTTTCGCAAGTTATAAATAGCTACCCCATATTATATTTTTCTTTGAGTTCGTTTTTAAAAGATTCATAATCTGCCGTTCCCATTTCACCTGGAACACATTTTAATTCCAAATAACGATTTTCCGTCAGGTAGAATGCTACATAAGGATCTCTACAAAAGTCATCATTGTCTTTGTATCTGATAGCCAGAAAATCTTCAGCACGCAGCGATGTTTTGATATCATAAATAATTAAATACCCACTTTCATCAAAACGAGTATCGCCATCCTCATATTCTACATACGCAACATATGGCATAAAATCCATTTCTGTAATGCTGCTGCATTCCTCAATTTTATTCAGAACTTCTTCCTCGGTCATGTTTCCCTTAAAAGAAAATTCCATACCGCCATACTTTTCAATCAACTCTTGTTTAAAAGATTCATAATCTGCTTCAAACCAAAAGCTTTTTTGTATGGCACACAGTAGCAGTTCATCACCATTAATCAATGTTATATTTATATATGGCACACCTGTGTCAGCTTCGCTGCAGTATACACTTTGTATATCTGAGGCTTTAAGATTGGTCTTTATATTATAAATGACAAAACTTCCGTCATCTAAAAATCTGGTATCTCCATCCTCATCTTCATAAAAGGCTACATATGGGCTATCGTCCATTTCTGTTAAATATCCGCACTCCACGATAGCTTCAAGAATTTTTTGTTCGGTCATTTTTATCCTCCGTTTGAAACTTTCGAACCTGATCGCACATCTTAGTCAATAAAATCTTTGAGCAATCTACGTTTATATAAATATGACTCAATTTTTTTCAACGCATTTATTTCAGCCAATGTAGCGTCTTCATATGTCATTTGTAATTCTTTGCTGACTTCATCTAAAGTATACAACTTGTCATCTTCAAGACCTAAACGCATTGAGAGAATTCTTTTTTCTTTTTGGGACAGCTTATGAGCCTTTTTCTTAAATAATTCCACTATATGTGTGTTTTCTTCGCAATTTTCAGAAATATATAAGTTGTAATAGTACTCTACATCGTCTGAATAAATTTCTTCCTCATCGGTCGGAAAATCAAAAGTAATAGGAGGCAGATCCATATCAATATTATCATCAGGATTGTCATTTTGTTTCTGTTTTCCAGCATCAGAGCAACCACTGTTATCGTCTTGTTCTAAAGAAGCCTGGTTTTGAGAATCAGCTGTAGTGTTCCGTTTTTCTTTGCTGGCTTTTTTTAATATGCTGATTACATCATCCAGATAATCGTAACTATCACAGATATCTGGTTCTGACTGATCATCAGATTTCAACGAAAAAAAAGAATCAAAACGGTCTGCATTTCTCTCGATAGTTTGCATAATATCATTAACATAATCTTCCACTGTTAATTTATCTTCCGGATACAGTTCATCATCAAATTCTTTATCAATTTCATTTTCTATAGTTGTCTTGCAATTATATTCTTTCATATGATTACTCCTGAGGTTATTATAGTGATATTATAAAAATAAATGGTATAAATTGCAATATTACCTTTATATTGGTTTGCATAATGGTTAATTATTATTCCACAATTTTTATATGTCTTATTTGTGAATATCGCAGATTTTTAAAATTTGTAAGAAAATCAGGATAATTGCATTCTGTTTATGCTAAAATTATAAAAAATCATTAATTGTAATATTCTGATAATTGATGGCACCATTCGTATCAGCTACAGGTAAGGAGTAACAAATATGTGGAGAGAGCATCCTGAATTATATATGTTTTTGGGTAAGGCTATACCTGTAATTCTAGTAATTATCATGGTAATTATAGGTGCATTATTCATCTGTACTGTATATAAAATATTTATCAACGTTGATGATGACGATATTGAAGATATTGAAGATTTCGATGATTTTGATGATTTTTTTGAAGATACATAATATCCGGTTTTATTGACAGAAATTTCGAATCTGTGCAGGAACTGCCGACAATTATTATCATAGCATTATTGATAATTTTTTTGTTTATTCTTGTACATATTGTAGATTTTTGTATAAATGTGTTAAAATTGTGAATTTACTTATATTTTTTGGTATAATATATCAAAAGTTTAATAATCCCTCCTGCTTAAAGAAATTGAAAACATGTTTTTCTTGGAAGATAATCTATCACAGCATGTAACAATCCTTTTTTAAAAACCATACGAAGCTCAAAAACAGTATTGTTTCGACAATGTATCAATTATTTGATTGATGTTTATTCATACATCTTACCACTTAAAATGCACAACATATAAGAAAAGGGACAACTATGTCAAGAGTATTTTTTACATCAGAATCAGTTACTGAAGGCCATCCAGATAAAATCGCTGACCAGATTTCCGATGCAGTTCTGGACGAAATCCTGGCTAACGACCCTAACGGCCGTGTGGCCTGTGAAACAGCTGTTACAACAGGTATGGTTTTATGTATCGGTGAAATAACAACAACACACAATGTTAATATCCCGGAAGTTGCAAGAAGAGTTATCCGCGAAATCGGTTACGATAGAGCTAAATACGGCTTTGACTGCGACACTTGTTCCGTTATCACATCCATTGACAAACAGTCCGCAGACATCGCTCTGGGTACAAACGACGATGTAGGTGGTGCAGGTGACCAGGGTATGATGTTCGGTTACGCTTGTGACGAAACAAAAGAACTGATGCCACTGCCAATC
>JAFYPL010000017.1 GCA_017547525.1 Oscillospiraceae bacterium | reverse complement strand
GGAGCAGGAGCTGGACGCACAGCTTTATAAAAAAAGTATCAAAAAAGCTTTTGTTATAGAAACTGTGGTTATAGCTGCAATGATGGTTTTTATGGCTGGTCTTGTAGCTAAAGGAACGATAATGTCTGCGGCTCTTGTTTTCCCAGCGTTTTTCTGGCTGATGTTCCTTTTACATTTTGTATACAACTATAAATGGGGTATACAGAGAGAGTTCAATATGAGTGTTCAGCATCTTCTTGAAAATAAAGACTCACTTGAGTTTTTTACAGCTGAAAAAGGTCTGGTTTATTTCTACGAAGATAAATGTGAATACCTCACAAATGAACAGAGAAGATTTTTTGACTACGATTTAATCAAAAATATAAAAATAATAAAACATCTTTATATCTTTGTAATGAAAAGAAGCAAGGAAAAAAGCCTGCGTGGCTTTGCCTATATGGTTATACCAAGAAGAAATATGGATGAAAACCAGCAGGCACAGTTGGATGAAATCTGTGCTTCAATCGTTAAGAAATACGACCTGAAAGAATGGGTAACAAGCCAGATTTTTGGGTAAAGCAGTATTTAGGAGATAAATTTAAATGATAGTTGACAATACAAGATATATAAATAAAGACATTGAACATGAAATGAAAGGCAGCTTTCTGAACTATTCCATGTCTGTTATCGTTTCCCGTGCACTGCCAGATGTACGCGATGGTCTGAAACCAGTTCACCGCCGTATTCTGTATGCTATGTACGAAAACAATCTGGACGCCAGCCACGCTTACCAGAAGTCTGCACAGACTGTTGGTGAAGTGCTGGGTAAATACCATCCACACGGTGACGCATCTGTTTACGATGCAATGGTACGTCTTGCACAGAAATTCTCTCTGCGCTATCCACTGATTGATGGCCAGGGTAACTTTGGTTCCGTTGACGGCGACCCAGCTGCTGCTTACCGTTATACTGAAGCAAGAATGAAAAGAATCACAGATGAAATGCTGCGCGATATAGAAAAAGAAACTGTGGACTTTGGCCCTAACTTTGACGATTCCCGCCAGGAACCACAGGTTCTGCCAAGCAGAATTCCAAACCTTCTGGTAAATGGTTCCACAGGTATTGCTGTTGGTATGGCTACAAACATCCCTCCACATAACCTGAGCGAAGTTTGTGATGGTATTGCTTTCCTTATAGATAACCCAAATGCTGATTTCAACCAGCTGATGGAACATATTCCAGGTCCTGACTTCCCAACAGGTGGTGTAATTATGGGCAGAAGCGGTATCCGCTCTGCATATGCAACAGGCAGAGGTAAAATTACACTCCGTGGTCGTCATTTCCTTGAAACTGACAAAAACGGCAGAACATATATCATCGTTGATGAAATTCCATATATGGTCAATAAGAAAAGACTTATTGAAAGAATTGATGAACTTATCAGCGACAAACGCCTTGATGGCATTGCAGACCTTAACGACGAATCTGACAGAGAAGGTATGCGTATTGTTATCAAGCTGAAAAAAGAAGCACATCCTGAAATTGTTCTGAATCATCTGTATTCAATGACAGACCTGCAGGTTACAGTTGGTGCAATTATGCTGGCACTTGATGGCGGCGTACCAAAAATTATGGACCTGAAAACAATTCTGGAAAAATATATTGCTCATCAGTGTGATGTTCTGGAAAGAAGAACACGCTTTGACCTGAAAAAAGCGCTGGAAAGACAGCATCTGCTGGAAGGCCTGAAAATTGCTTGTGATAACATTGATGAAGTAATCAAAATCATCCGTGAAAGTTATGACGACGCAAAAGAAAGACTGATGGAAAGATTCTCACTGTCTGATGTGCAGGCAACTGCTATTCTGAATATGCAGCTGAGAAGACTTCAGGGTCTTGAAATTGAAAAAATTGAAAACGAACTGGCTGAAATTGCAGAAAGAATTGCATATTACAGAGAATTCCTTTCAAATCACCAGATGGTACTTGATCAGGTAAAAGAAGATATTCTTTCCATCAAAGAAAAATATGGTGATGACAGAAGAACAAAAATCGAAAATATCAGCGGTGAAGTTGATATTGAAGACCTTATTCCAAATGAAGAATGTATATTTACATTCTCCAACCTTGGTTATGTAAAACGCCAGCCAAAGGATACTTATCAGGCACAGCGCCGCGGTGGTCGTGGTATCAGAGGTACCAGCCGCCACGATGAAGACTATGTAAAAGAACTGTTTATGGCACGCACACATAACTACATTATGTTTGCTACAGACAAAGGCAGAGTTTACCGTGTAAAAGGCTATGAAATTCCTGAAGAAAGTCGCTATGCAAGAGGCAGTTACATCGGTAATATTATTCAGCTGCAGCCTGATGAAAAAATTACAAACGTTATCCCAACTGAAGAAGGTTTCGAAGGTAATGTTGTAATGGTTACACAGAAGGGTATTATTAAACGTACTCCTGTGGAAGAATACAAAAACGTTCGTAAATCTGGTCTTATTGCGATTACTCTGGACGAAGGCGATAACCTTGCCTGGACAAGAATTACAAGCGGTACAGATGAACTGATTGTAGCAACTAAAAATGGTCAGGCTATCAAGTTCAGTGAAGAAGATGTACGTCTGGTTGGCAGAAGCGCCCGTGGTGTAAAAGCTATTGAACTGACAGATGATGACATTGTTGTTGGTATGGGCATTGCAAAAGAAGGCACAAAACTGCTGACAATCACAGAAGACGGCAAAGGCAGAAGAACAGATGTAAGCGAATACCGTCTGCAGACACGTGGCGGTAAAGGTGTAAGAAACTTTGACGTTGAAAAAGCAGGCTATGTTGCAGGTGTGCGCATTGTAAACGATGATGACGATATCATCCTGATTTCTATGAGTGGTATCATTATCCGTATGCACGTAAGCGACATTGCAGTACAGAGCCGTTATGCAAACGGTGTTAAAGTAATGCGCCTTGATGCCAGCGACAAGGCTGTGACATTTGCTGTAACTATGAGAGAAGATGAAGAAGAAAACTCTGAGTCCGAAGAAGTGGAAACAGCAGAAGATACAGTGACAACTGAAGAATAATTTTTATTAACAACGTAGGGGGCGGCGTCCTCGACGCCCCGCAAAACGGGATGTCCAGGGGCCATCCCCTACAATTTATTTATATTTTATTAAAATATTACTATTTGTATTATGAATTATTATTTTTACAGCCTGCAGAAAGGTCTTGTGGGCCTGATTAATTACAGATTAGTCCAGAATAGTCTTAAAACGGACAAAATAGAATTAATCGAAGAACTGAAAAAACAGGGAAAAACAAAAGGGTTTATCTACACCTGCAGGCAGCAGGAAGGCCGGTTTTTCAATAATGCATACAAAACACCGCATCCTGTGCAGATTACAGGCTGCGAAAAGCTGGAGGATTTAGTATGAATAGCTGTATGGTTTGTGACAGAATCGAACTGACAAAGAATGGCGGTAACCCGTTTTTTGTACGCGAGCTGGAAACAGGTTATGTTGTGATAGGCGACTATCAGCGCTTTGAAGGGTACACAGTTTTCATATGCAAACAGCACGCCACTGAATTGTTCCAGCTGGAAAATGATTTTAAACTGAAATTTCTGGAAGAAATGAGCCTGGTGGCGCAGGCTGTTTACAATGCATTCCCTTGCGACAAACTCCATTATGAACTGCTGGGTGTGGGTAACGGTGTGCATATGCACTGGCACATTTTCCCACGCCGTGCTGGGGATAGCCCTGTAAAAGGCCCTGTGTGGAAACTGCCAAAAGAAGAAATGTATGCTGAAAAATACAAACCATCACCAGAATATCTCCGGCAGCTGAAAGAAAAGCTGGCTGAAGAGCTGGATAAAGTTTTTTAACAATGGAATATAAAAACAGAAAGAAAAACAGATTAGAAAATTATGGCTATAAAAATAAAGGTGCATATTTTCTGACAATCTGTACCAAAGATAAAAAACATATATTCTGGCAAAACAACGAAACCCGCGTAGGGGCGGATATTATCCGCCCGAATGATGAAATAAAACTGTCATATGAGGGTGAAGTTGTAAAATTTGCAATTGAAAATATAAAAACAATTTATAATAATATTTCTGTAAATCATTATGTTATAATGCCAAATCACATCCACATTATTTTAGAAATAAAAAATGATTGTGACGGGCGGATGATATCCGCCCCTACGCGGTCTGTGGTGATAGGACAGATGAAACGTTACTGTTCAAAAATAATAGGCAGACCTATATGGCAGAAATCATTTTACGACCACATTATCCGTAATGATGCTGATTACCTTGAAAAAGCCAATTATATTCTGACTAACCCCCATAAATGGTCTGATGACGAATATTACACAAAGGATGAAGTATGAAACTGAATTACAAAGGAAAATTTGACGGTGATGTAAACAGCATTCCCCACGGTGACCATAAACCCGGTGCTGTGAAATTCCGCGAGCCGGAAGACCCTAAAAAACTGGGGCTTATTGCCAACGGCATTGCCACAGCCATAGTGATGCTGGCATTGCTGGGTGTATTTCTTCGTGGTGGTTTTGAAAATTTCAGCATAGCGGGCATTTTTCTGTCTTACATTACACTTTTCCCACACGAAATACTCCACGCACTGTGTTTCAAGGATGAAGTGTATCTGTACACCAATTTAAAAAATGGAATTATGTTCGTAACAGGGCCTGAGGATATGACAAAAGGCAGGTTTATATTTATGAGTCTGTTGCCTAACATTGTGTTTGGTTTTGTGCCCTACATACTGTTTATGATAAACCCACAGTGGAAAATAATGGGCACTTTTGGTGCAATGTGCATCAGTATGGGTGCAGGGGATTTTCTCAATGTGTTCAACGCCATCACACAGATGCCAAAAGGCGCCAGAACATATCTGCACGGTTTCAATTCCTGGTGGTATATGCCATAAAATAAAGGACAGGTGAAAGCCTGTCTTTTTTGTTACTGTTTTGTATATTAATCTTAATTAATTTTTAATTTATTTATGATAAAATAAAAATAAGGAGGGATGCATATGAAAAAGATATTTAAAGCTTTTGTTTTGTTTACAGTTTTATTTAATTTATTCACAATTACTGCATCTGCAAATGCAGGGCCGTCTGTGTGGTACGGTGCAGACTCTGCCAGTGTTGTGATTATGGATGACTGCCCTCTGACTGTGGAAAAAGAAATTCTCACATTTGATATTTATCAGAAGCCTTATGAATATTTTGAAGGTTTGCAGGAAAATGCAGAGCAATATACAGATATGTTTACTGCACAGTATACTTTTTATAATCCGACTGACAGGGATATAACTGCCCAGCTGGCTTTTCCTCTGGGTATGGTGCCAGATTATATAAATATGAAGCTCGATACAGAAAAATATACTGTTTCTGTTGATGACAGGGAAATAGAAAAGGAAATAAGATATACCAATTCTGACCAGTACAATGAATTTGATTACAGAAAAGAAGCAGTAAAACTGATTGATGGCTATATGCCGGATGATTTTTTCTCCCCGGATATG
>JAFYPL010000016.1 GCA_017547525.1 Oscillospiraceae bacterium | reverse complement strand
TTTTGGCAGACCACACTGATACATTTTCAGTTCAGGACCAACAACGATAACTGAACGGCCGGAGTAGTCAACACGTTTACCCAGCAGGTTCTGACGGAAACGACCCTGTTTACCTTTCAGCATATCAGAAAGGGATTTCAGAGGTCTGTTGGAAGTACCGCCTGTAACTGCACGGCCACGACGACCGTTGTCGATAAGGCTGTCTACAGCTTCCTGCAGCATTCTTTTTTCGTTTCTAACGATAATGTCTGGTGCAGAGAGTTCCAGCAGTTTTTTCAGACGGTTGTTTCTGTTGAGAACACGTCTGTACAGATCGTTCAGGTCGGATGTAGCGAAACGGCCACCATCCAGCTGAACCATTGGACGGATGTCCGGTGGGATAACTGGCAGCACATCCAGAATCATCCATTCAGGACGGTTACCGGACTGACGGAAGCTTTCGCAAACTTCCAGACGTTTGTAGAGTTTAACTCTTTTCTGACCTGTAGCTGTTTCCAGTTCTTTTGTCAGCTGATCAGCCAGCTGATCCAGGTCAATTTTTTCCAGCAGTTCTTTAACTGCTTCAGCACCCATGGATGCTTTGAATGCATCTTCACCGTAACGTTCAACCATATCGTTGTATTCGTTTTCTGTGAGGAGCTGTTTATCTTCAAGAGCTGTAAAGCCTTTGTCTGTTACGATGTAAGCAGAGAAGTAGATAACTTTTTCCAGTGCTTTTGGTGTAACATCCAGGATCAGGCCGATTCTGGATGGAACAGCTTTCAGGTACCAGATGTGGGATACAGGAGCTGCCAGCTCGATGTGACCCATTCTTTCTCTTCTTACTTTTGCTCTTGTGCTTTCAACACCACATTTGTCACAAACCTGACCTTTGTGGCGGTTTTTGTTCAGTTTACCGCAGAAACATTCCCAGTCTTTTGTAGGTCCGAAGATTCTTTCACAGAACAGACCGTCTCTTTCCGGTTTCAGTGTGCGGTAGTTTATAGTTTCTGGCTTTGTAACTTCGCCGTGGGACCAGCTTCTAATCCGTTCCGGTGAGGCAATGCCGATTTTGATTGAATCAAAAGTATTATGTGCCATATTTCAGCAAAACTTCCTTTCTTAAAATGTCACTTGGCCCGGTGCAGGTGACTGCACCGGATCATCAAAAGCAAATAAAGATTTATTGATGCGTATTATGCATTAAAAATCGTCTTCATCGCTTTCAACCGGAGCGACTGTCTGTGATGTGTAGTCGATTTCAAAGTCTTCTTCAGGGTTATCGCTTACCATAAAGCCTGCCAGATCAGATTCCTGTTCTACCAGTTCTGTAGCGATTTCACTTGCGAAATCAGATTTACCATCATCGTCGTCATAAGTCTGCTTAAGGTCTACTTCCAGGCCTGCTTCATCCAGTACGCGTACATCCAGAGCAAGGGACTGCATTTCTTTCATGAGAACGCGGAAGGATTCTGGGATACCTGGTTTTGGAATTTCTGCACCTTTGAAGATAGCTTCGTATGTTTTTACACGACCTACCATATCGTCAGATTTAACTGTCAGGATTTCCTGCAGTGTGTATGCAGCGCCGTAAGCTTCCAGAGCCCAAACTTCCATTTCACCGAATCTCTGGCCACCGAACTGAGCTTTACCGCCCAGAGGCTGCTGAGTAACCAGTGAGTATGGACCGATTGAACGGGCATGCATTTTATCGTCAACCAGATGGTGCAGTTTCAGGAAGTATTTGTAACCAACTGTTACAGGGTTATCAAATGGTTCACCTGTTCTGCCGTCGTACAGCTGTGTTTTACCAGTTTCTGGCAGACCAGCCTGTTTCAGCAGTTCGAAGATATCTGTTTCTTTAGCACCGTCGAATACTGGTGTCATAACTTTCCAGCCCAGTGCTTTTGCAGCGTAACCAAGGTGAACTTCCAGTACCTGACCGATGTTCATACGGGAAGGAACGCCCAGAGGGTTCAGAACCAGATCCAGTGGTGTACCGTCTGCCAGGAATGGCATATCTTCCTGTGGAAGAATTCTGGAAACAACACCTTTGTTACCGTGACGACCAGCCATTTTGTCACCTACAGAAATCTTACGTTTCTGTGCGATAGAAACTCTTACTACTTCCAGAACGCCTGGTTTGATTTCGTCGGAGTTTTCTGGTGTAAATACTTTTACGTCTACGATTGTACCGTATTCACCGTGTGGTACTTTCAGTGATGTATCTCTTACATCGCCTGCTTTTTCGCCGAAGATAGCGCGCAGCAGTTTTTCTTCTGGTGTCAGTTCAGTTTCACCTTTTGGTGTAACTTTACCTACGAGGATATCACCGCTGGATACTTCAGCACCGATGCGGATGATACCGCGGCTGTCCAGGTTTTTCAGAGCTTCTTCACCTACGTTAGGAACTTCTCTTGTGATTTCTTCGTCACCCAGTCTTGTTTCTCTTGCTTCGATTTCATATTCTTCGATATGGATAGAAGTGAATACGTCGCCGGAAACAACGCGTTCATTGATCAGGATGGCGTCTTCGTAGTTGTAACCTTCCCATGTCATGTATCCAACGAGAACGTTTTTACCCAGTGAGATTTCGCCTTTGTCTGTAGATGGACCGTCAGCGATAACCTGACCTTTTTTGATGATGTCGCCTTCTGAAACGATAGGGCGCTGGTTGATACATGTGCCCTGGTTGGAACGCATAAATTTGATAATGTTATATTCATCAGTTGTTGTTTTGCCTGTACGGATAACAATTTTTTCCGCTGTAGCTTTTTCAACAACACCGTCGTTTTTAGCAATTACAACTACGCCTGAGTCATAACCTGCTTTGTATTCCATACCTGTAGCAACGATTGGCTGTTCAGGACGGAGAAGAGGTACTGCCTGACGCTGCATGTTAGCACCCATCAAAGCACGGTTGGCGTCGTCGTTTTCAAGGAATGGGATCATTGCTGTAGCAACGGAAACAACCATTTTTGGAGAAACGTCCATGAAGTCTACGTCTTCACGTGCAACTTCCAGGATCAGATCGCGGTAACGTGCGTTAACACGTTCTCTTACGAAGTTACCATCTTCATCCAGTGGTTCGTTAGCCTGTGCAACAATGTATCTGTCTTCCACGTCAGCTGTCATGTAAACAACTTCTTCTGTAACACGGCCTGTCACTTTATCAACTTTTCTGTAAGGAGCTTCGATAAAGCCGTATTCATTTACTCTGGAGAATGTAGCCAGGTAAGAAATCAGACCGATGTTTGGACCTTCAGGTGTTTCGATAGGGCACATTCTGCCGTAGTGTGAGTAGTGAACGTCACGAACTTCGAAACCTGCACGGTCACGGGACAGACCGCCTGGACCCAGAGCGGACAGACGGCGTTTGTGTGTCAGTTCAGCCAGAGGGTTTGTCTGGTCCATGAACTGAGAGAGAGCGGATGAGCCGAAGAACTCTTTGATGATAGCCACAACTGGTTTGATGTTGATAAGGCTTTCTGGAGTAATTGTAGCTCTGTCCTGCTGATCCATTCTTTCACGGATTGTTCTTTCCATACGGATGATACCTGTGCGGAACTGTGCCTGCAGCAGTTCACCTACGGAACGGATACGACGGTTGCCCAGATGGTCGATATCGTCAAACTGGCCTACATCGTGTGAAAGACATGTAACATAGTTAACAGATGCAAAGATATCATCTGTAGTGATGTTTTTAGGAATCAGTACTTCACGGTTTTCCAGCATCAGTTCTTTCAGTCTGTCTACATCACCAGCTGCTTCATCCATCAGGGATTTCAGTACTGGGAAAGAAACTTTTTCATTGATGCCTTCTTCTGTAAGGTCGAAACCTACAACAGCTTTATGATCAACCATGCCGTTGGAGATTACTCTTACAACTGTGCCGTCTTCTTTTTTAACGTGCATTACTGCTACGCCGTTGTTTTCAATTTCGATAGCCAGTTTTTCGCTGATTTCTGTACCTTCTTCACACAGGATTTCACCTGTCAGTGGAGAAACAACCATTTCTGCAGCGATTTCGCCTGCAATTCTGTTGGAAATTGAAAGTTTTTTATTGAATTTGTAACGGCCGAAACGGGACAGGTCATATCTTCTTGGGTCAAAGAACAGGTTGTTGATATGAGTCTGTGAGTTTTCAACTGTTGGTGGTTCACCTGGACGCAGTTTTCTGTATGTTTCCAGCAGACCTTCTTCTGTGTTGGAAGTAGTGTCTTTTGCCAATGTGGATTCGATGATTACTTCGTCACCGAATACTTCACGGATCTGTTCGTTGGAAGACAGACCCAGTGCACGCAGGAAGCTTGTCACAGGCAGTTTTCTGTTTTTATCGATACGAACATAGAAAATGTCGTTGATATCTGTTTCGTATTCAAGCCAAGCACCACGGTTAGGAATGATTGTACCAGAGTACAGTTTTTTACCTGTTTTGTCGTGGTCCAGTTTGAAGTAAGCACCTGGTGAACGAATCAGCTGAGAAACAATAACACGTTCCGCACCATTGATGATGAATGTACCGGAATCTGTCATTTTAGGGAAATCGCCCATGAATTTTTCCTGCTGTTTGATTTCGCCTGTTTCTTTGTTCAGCAGACGGATAGTAACTTTCAGCGGTGCAGCGTATGTTACATCACGTTCTTTACATTCTTTCACTGAATATTTTGTCTGTTCTTCCATGTGGTAGTCAACAAACTCCAGTGCCAGTGTGCCGGTGTGGTCTTCGATAGCGCCTGTATCGCGGAAAACTTCTTTGATACCTTCGTCGATAAACCACTGATATGAAGATTTCTGCACATCAATGAGGTTTGGCATTTCCAGAACTTCATTGATTTTGGCAAAGTTCATACGCTCGGTAGTACCAAGCATGGTTGGTTTTACAATCGCCATGTTTTCTTAATCTCCTTCATAAATATTATTTGCTAATAGGTATAAAGGCAACGGGATCAGCCACAGTCATCTGGTACAGAATTACTACCCGATAAAGAGGCTTGACACCATATACAAAAAGTGATTTTTGTACAATTTTTTACAACTTTTGCGCACAGAATTACTACGAAAAACTTGCAAAAAATTTCAACAATTGCCAAAGTTAAATGATTTTTGTACAATAAGCAGATTTTTTGTGTAAAAATTCTGCATTTTTACTGAATTTTTAGCTAAAATCCGTAAAATTGGCCTATGTAGCCATTATTATACATCATAGAATTATATCCTTATTCTGTCAAAATGTCAATAATAATATTTTGACAGAATAAAAAAGCTCTTGACAGACTTTTTTGCCATAAAAAGCAACACAAACCACAGCAAAAAACTGTGGTTTGTTGTATATGTCATTCTTCAAAAAATTCACTCATAATATCCAACAGCTGATTGTTTGCTTCGAATTTTGCATCAAAGTTTCCGCCGCTGTAAATATAATTATATTCCGGAGCGTCGCCTGCATATATAATCCAGTCACCGCTGTGACCATCAACACAATATGAAATATTCACACAGTAAATCTGATGCTCGCCGTTTCTCTGCAGCGGTTCATGATAATATAAAGGACCATCGTATTCCAGATAATTATGTAATGCATTGATAACAATATTTTTACTGCGCCGGTCAGTCAGCTCCACATCACGGTCCAGCTGATAGTTATCTATATTTATCCTTACATTTTCAACAGCAGGAAAATCATGTTTCAGGAACTCATCTGCTTTCACCTGAAACCAGACATAAGGAAAGGACAACAGACCTACTATTATAATCAATGCCGCGGTGATATGACCGGCAATATGTTTTTCTTTCATATTCTTCCCTCCTGCACGCTTTATACTTTCATTATACATGAAAATTATTTAATGTAAATTAAAAACCGCCGTGAAAATCCACGGCGGTAATTTTTATAATTTTTCGAAAGTAACCTTTTCCAGTTCCTGATTTACAAACTGACTGATACGGTCGAATTCGCGTCTGAAAGAACAGATGCCAGGGGCTCTGCTTTCTTTCCATTCGCAGATATATTCAGGGTCAATACATTTAGCCAAGGCATATCGTCCTTCAATAGCTTCTATAACCTGTTTCATATTGATTTCGCTGGCTGGTCTGGCGATTTCATAGCCACCTTTTGAACCTTTATAAGATTTCACCATGCCATCCTGAACAAGTTTATGCAATATTTTCAGTGAAAAACGCAGTGTAACACCTGTCTGCTCACTGATGGTACGGGCATCTTTTCTGCCCTGTGAGTGTGCAAGACAGTACACTATTCTTACGGCGTAGTCTGTTTCTTGAGTGATATGCATATTTATCTCCGTTAATTAGTCAAGAAAGTCTTTCAGTTTTTTGTTTCTGCTTGGGTGACGAAGTTTACGCAGAGCTTTAGCTTCGATCTGTCTGATACGTTCGCGTGTAACGTTGAATTCTTTACCTACTTCTTCCAGTGTTCTTGGTCGGCCGTCTTCAATACCAAAACGCAGTGACAGAACTTTTGCTTCTCTTGGAGTCAGTGTAGCCAGAACTTCGCCCAGCTGTTCTTTCAGCAGTGTATGTGTAGCTGCTTCTTCTGGAACAGGTGCATCGTAGTCAGGAATAAAGTCACCCAGATGGCTGTCTTCTTCTTCACCGATTGGGCTTTCAAGACTGATTGGTTCCTGTGCCACTTTAAGGATTTCACGTACTTTGTCTTCTGGCATATCCAGTTCTGCAGCCAGGTCTTCAACGCTAGGTTCCTGACCGTTTTTGTGCAGCAGCTGGCTCTGTACTTTTTTAACTTTGTTGATTGTTTCTACCATGTGAACAGGGATACGAATTGTTCTTGCCTGGTCAGCGATAGCGCGTGTGATAGCCTGACGGATCCACCATGTTGCATAAGTAGAGAACTTAAAGCCTTTTGTATGGTCAAATTTCTCAACCGCTTTGATAAGACCAAGGTTACCTTCCTGAATCAGATCCAGGAACAGCATGCCACGGCCTACATATCTTTTAGCGATAGAAACTACCAGACGCAGGTTAGCTTCTGCCAGACGTTTTTTAGCTTTAGCATCACCTTTCAGGATTCTTTCTGCCAGTTCGATTTCTTCATCCAGTGACAGCAGTGGGAATGAACCGATTTCTTTGAGATATACTTTAACAGGGTCATCAATGCTTACGCCTTCGCTGGCAAGTGATTTTTCAAATTTTTCAATGTTGCTTTCTGTAAGAATCTCATCTTCATCTTCAACAGTATCAATAATGCTGATACCTGCTGTTTCCAGACTTTCATAGAACTTGTCCACCTGTTCTACATCAAAGTCCATGTTTTCCAGAAACCGGCCGATATCATCGGAAGTGAGTTTACCATTTTTCTTACCCATTTCCATCAGATCAGCCAGTGTGGTGATTTTCTTTTCTTTTGCGCTCATAGATTTATTTCTCCTGTTATTTCTTTTTCTCTTTTAACAATTTAAGTCTCTCTGCCATTTCGTCCAGTGTTTTTTCACTGGCTTCGCTTTGAGACAATTTTGCAGTAATTAAGTTTTCGATGTGCATATGTACATCTTTTCCGGTAATTATTATATCTGCATTTCTTGCAAATATCCCGGCCAGTGCAGCTGTAGCTGAATCAGATATTCTGCCCGACAACGTGGTGTAAGTGGCCGGAATGTTGTTTTCTATCATTCCGCACACCTGTACAAACACTTCTCGCATATCACTGTCAGTAAAATTATCTGCAGACAGTCGACCTGCTATGTCGTTATACAGACTGTTGTCACGCACCAGCGCACATACTATCTGCTGCTGTGCATAGGCTTTTGGCATTGTATTGCCTTTCTGGCGGTAATCCACTTTGATCTT
This sequence comes from Oscillospiraceae bacterium, assembly GCA_017547525.1. Classification (GTDB taxonomy): domain Bacteria; phylum Bacillota; class Clostridia; order Oscillospirales; family Ruminococcaceae; genus RGIG3102. The sequence continues at coordinate 47,854 of JAFYPL010000016.1, read as the reverse complement.
CCGGCCTACGCCACTATGCAGCAGTTCCTGTTCTTTTTTTCGGATGTTCTGCTTTCTCTGTCTTGCCGCTGTACGTTCCAGCTGCATTTTTATGGAAGCTTTGTCCGCTCCGGTTTCATTTGCCAGTCGGCTGCAGTAAACATCCTGCTGGATAGGGTTAGTGAGGCCCGCCAGCACTTCACACGCTTTGGTCAGGTACTCTACCCTCTGTTCCCGGTTTGTTATATCATATTGTTTTTTCAGTTTCAGCAGATTGAAATCCAATGCCGAACTTGCGCCTTCCAGCAACAGTTCAAAACTCTGCCGTCCGTATTTCTTTATGTACTCATCCGGGTCTTTGGCACCGTCCATAGCCAGTACCTGCACCGAAATATCCTCTTTGCCGAATATTTCCATAGCACGGCGGGTGGCTTTCTGTCCGGCCTCGTCAGAATCGTAAGATATAACAACTTTCTTTGCGTAATCACCTATCAGGCGGGCCTGCTGTGACGTAAGTGCTGTACCCAATGTTGCCACAGCATTGTCAAAACCTGACTGATGCAGTGAAATTACATCCATATATCCCTCTGCAAGGATAAAACTGTCCTTGCCTGATTTTTTTGCCAGATTGAGGGCAAAAAGACCGTTACTTTTTTTGAACACCGGTGTATCACCGCTGTTCAGGTATTTAGGACCGCCTTCGTCGCCCATTCTTCTGCCGCCAAAGGCTATTACATTCCCGCGCAAATCTATGATAGGAAACATTATCCTGTCACGGAATATGTCATAAATACCGCCTTTTTTATTGCGGGCACCCAGATAAGCCGTAACGATTTCATTATCCGTGAAACCTTTGCTTCTCAGATGGTCACACAAACCCTGCCAGCCCTGCGGGGCATAACCAAGGCCAAAATTGATAATAGTTTTATCTGACAGCTGTCTGTCACGCAGATATTTGCGCGCATCTCTGCCAGCATCAGATTTCAGACAGTTATGGAAATAACGTGCCGCCAGCTTATTCATTTCCAGTATTCTGGCTTTCAGTTTTGACTGACCATCATCTTCATCCGGCATAGGCATACCACACTGCTGTGCCAGCATACGCACCGCCTCAATATAAGACAGACTGTTCATCTCCATAACAAATTTTATCACGTCACCGCCGGCACCACAGCCAAAGCAGTAGTAACTCTGGGTTTCGGGATACACCATAAAGGACGGAGAACGTTCTGAATGGAAAGGACACAAACCTTTGTAAAGTCTGCCCGCACGTTGCAGTGATACATGGCGACTGACTATGTCATAAATATCATTTCTTGCTACCAATTCCTGTATATATACTGCAGGTATAGCCATTCTTACTCCCCCTTTCCTTTATATTTGTATAATACATTAAAGTGTGTACTGAAATGTGTATACTTTTTTATTTTATCTTCCAGGCTTTAGGAATAAAGATATTGTCAAATGTTGCAGATGCAAAATCATCACTCATACCCTGGATATAGTCTGTAACCGCCCTGTCCAGACCTTCGGCCAATGCTATAGTCTGATACATAGCCGGCATTTTGTCCGGATTTGTATAGTAATAGCGGTACAATTCTTCTATGAGTTTATCCACCTTTTTCTCTTCGATTTTTGCCGCACTATCGGTGTACACATTCCGGTACATGAACTTGTGCAGTTTATCGTAATGATTAAAAGTTTCCTCATCCATTTTAATCTCACTGCCGGAATTTTCCACCAGTGAAGTTATCAGTGTAGTAATTCTCTGGCTCTTTGAATGACCCAGACAATCAGTGCAATCAGACGGCAAGTCGTTTTCGGTAATGATACCAGCTGTGATAGCGTCCTCTATATCGTGATTTATATAGGCTATCCTGTCAGCGTAACGTACGATAACGCCCTCCTGTGTGGACGGCCATGTACCTTTGGTATGGTTTAATATGCCGTCAATTACCTCTGCTGTCAGATTAAGGCCTTTCATGTTTCTTTCCAGATGTTCAACCACACGCACACCCTGTTCATAATGAGTAAAACCAGCAGGATTCAGCACATTCAGCGCCCTTTCGCCTGCGTGACCGAAAGGCGTATGCCCCAGGTCATGGCCCATGGCTATTGCTTCAGTCAGGTCTTCGTTAAGTTTCAGCGCCCTTGCTATTGTGCGGGCAATCTGGGTAACTTCCAGTGTGTGGGTCAGGCGGGTACGGTAATGGTCCCCTTCCGGTGAAATAAAAACCTGGGTTTTCTGTTTCAGTCGGCGGAAGCTTTTGCTGTGGAGTATTTTATCCCTGTCTTTCTGATAACAGGTGCGCAGGGTGCATTCTTCTTCCTCGTGTTTTCTGCCAGCTGTATTGCAAGCCAGCTGTGCATAAGGAGAAAGGTTCTGTTTTTCTGCTTCCAGCAGATATTCTCTCACATTTTCCATCTTTTTACCCCCTTATATATCTTATACCGGATAAAATACAAAATACCTTTTTATTTTTAAAATATTTTTATTTATCAGAAAATATCATATATTTCCGGGCTGATTTCAGGCTTTCTGCCTTTGGTAAGTATCTCTATATCTTTTACCAGACCGCTTTCTGTGCCACTTATCATACGCACTTTCACAGACACTTTATCAGTATACTGCGTGTCCATAACCTTTGCTCCATGATTCGTACACAGATTCATCAGCCTGTCGTAGAGAGGGTAGTCCACTTCTATAGACAAATCCACACACAGACTGTATGACAGGATTTCTGCCGCAGCTATAGCCGCCTGGGCTGCCTGTGTATATGCACGCACCAGCCCACCTGTACCCAGCAAAGTGCCACCGAAATAACGTACTACAACAATGATGGCATCTTCCAGACCTGAATGGCGTAGTACTTCCAGAATAGGCATACCTGCCGTTTTCTGTGGTTCACCATCATCTGACTGACGCTCTATTTTTTCATCTTTTATGATATATGCATAGCAGGCATGGCGGGCATCATAATGTTTTTTTCTGATAGACCGCAGAAAAGCCACAGCATCCCGTTCGGTTTTAGCATGGGAAATATAACCTATGAATTCACTTTTCTTTTCATAGATAGTATCATGGGCCACAGCGGCCACGGTTTTGTAGTCTGCCATATAAACTCCTGAATTCAGATACAGTAAACAGCCATCAGCATCATAAATGCGACGGCTATAAAATAGAATTATTGATCGTATTATGAAAAAACAGGGCGGTATATAATACCGCCCTTGATTTTTGCAATATAATTAGTCTGTGAGACCAAATTTCTTTTTGAATCTGTCAACACGACCGCCAGCGTCTACCATTTTCTGTTTACCAGTGTAGAATGGGTGGCATTTAGAACATACGTCAACAGAGATGTTTTTCTTTGTTGAACGTGTTTTGATTACGTTACCGCAAGCACATGTGATTGTTGCTTCTTCGTAGTTTGGATGGATGCCTTCTCTCATTTTGTTCACCTCATTTTCATATCGGCGGGGTTTCCGTCCCCGACCTGTTCATAGTTACCTTAAAATATTACCACAACACAATGGTAAATGCAAGCATTTTTTGATGGTAAATAAAAACTTTTTTACATTATTTATGGCAAATAAGTGAGGCGGTTTATACCGCCTCACTGTAAACACTATTATTTAAGAACTTCTTTGATAACTGTGTCGATATCAGCTTTGATAGCTGTTGCTTCTTCCAGGTCTTTACCTTTGATTGAATAGTAAACCTTGATTTTTGGTTCTGTACCTGATGGACGAACAATAACCTGATGGCCGCCTTCCAGATAGTAGATCAGGATGTTAGCATTTGGCAGGTCGATATGCCATTCTTCACCTGTAACTTCATCTTTATGTACCAGTGTTTTGTAGTCTTCTCTTGCCACAACAGCCAGTGCACCCAGTTTTGCCAGAGGTTCATCACGCAGACCCTGCATGATGTCTTTCATTTTGTCCATGCCGGACAGACCTTCAAATTCATAAGAATCAACTTTGTTCAGGTAGTATCCGAACTGTGCATAGATGTCCTGCAGAGCTTTGTTGATAGAAGAACCGATAGAACGATAGTAAGCAGCCATTTCACTGATCAGCAGTGTAGCAACAACAGCGTCTTTGTCACGTACAGCTGTACCTACCAGATAGCCGTAGCTTTCTTCAAAGCCCAGAATAAATCTTTCTGCTTCATTTTTGTCTTCAAGTTTTTTGATTTCGGAACCAATGTATTTGAAACCTGTCAGAACATTAATTGTTTCTACGCCGTGTGCTGTAGCAACTGCATCAGCCAAAGAGGAAGAAACAATGGATTTAACCATGATTGGTTTTTCTGGCAGTGTGCCCAGTTCTTTTCTTGTTTTTGCGATGTAGTCTGTCAGCAGGATACCTACCTGGTTACCGGACAGCAGAACATATTCGTCGCCTTCTTTAACTGCGATACCTACACGGTCAGCGTCAGGGTCAGTAGCAATCAGAACGTCACCATCCAGTTCTTTTACTCTGTCCAGACCCAGCTGCATAGCTTCTCTGATTTCCGGGTTTGGATATGGACATGTTGGGAAGTTACCATCTGGCAGTCTCTGTTCTTCAACGATAGTGATATCTTTCAGACCAGCTTTGCCCAGAACTGTAGTAACAGGAACCAGACCTGAACCGTTGAGTGGTGTGTAAACCATTTTCATTGGTTCTTTTTCAAAGATGTCTTTTCTCATCATCTGACCAAGACACCAGTCATAGTAAGCCTGTTTAACTTCGTCAGAAACGTATTCGATTTTGCCTTCAGCCAGTGCCTGGTCAAAATCAACTTTTTTGATATCCGCAAAGATATCCAGATTGTTGATTTCAGCCAGAACTTTATCAGCAGATTCGCTTGTCATCTGGCATCCGTCAGGACCGTATACTTTGTAACCATTGTATTTAGCAGGGTTGTGTGATGCAGTAATCATGATACCTGCGTCGGAGTTGTGTGCTCTTGTAGCGAATGACAGCATTGGAACTGGTGCCAGTGTGTCATACAGGTAAACTTTTACGCCGTTTGCAGCCAGAATAAGAGCGGCTGTTTTAGCAAATTCATCACTGCGGATACGGGAGTCATATGAAATAGTAACAACTGGGTTTTCTTTTTCGTTTTTCAGGAAATTTGCCAGACCCTGTGTTGCTTTACCTACTGTGTAGATGTTCATTCGGTTTGTACCTGCGCCCAGAACGCCACGCAGACCAGCTGTACCAAATTCAAGATTCAGCAGGAATCTTTCTTTGATCCGGTTGTCATCTGCTGCGATTGCATTCAGTTCTTCCAGAAGATAATCTTCTTTTACAGTTTCAACCCAGCGGTTGTATTCTTTTTTATACATAATAAAAAGCCTCCGTTTTTTAAATTTTCCATACTTAATACAGCGGTTACCCATGTATACAGATAAACGCAAATATACACCTTAAGAATACCATAATTATATACATCTATCAATCTTATTTGTAGATAAATTTACGCTGTTTTATTGTGTATTCTGCCCATCTGAGCGCTGATACTCACGGCAGAAATCCTATATATTGCATAATATGTACAATTATTGTATGATAAACCCAAGAAAACTCTGTGGGGTGAAGATATGTTCAGCAAAGTTTACAGTTTTGGCGTTATAGGAATAGACGGATATGTGGTCACAGTAGAAACACATATCTCAGGTGGTCTGCCTGGGTTTGAGATAGTTGGTCTGCCTGATAATGCTGTAAAAGAAGCAAAGGAACGTGTACGCAGTGCAATTAAAAACAATAACATTTCTTTCCCTGCCAGCCGTATAACAGTTAATCTGGCGCCATCAGATATAAAGAAAACTGGTGCAGTTTACGACCTGCCAGTGCTACTCGGTATACTTACCGCAAAAGGCGACCTGCCAGCAATAAAAAGTGACTACGCTTTTGCAGCACAGCTGTCACTGGACGGCAGTCTGCGTGGTGTACCGGGTATACTTCCTATGGCAATAAAAGCTATGGAGGACGGTTTCACTCACTTCTTTGTTTCACGTGACAACGCAAATGAAGCAGCCATTGTGGAAGAACTGAACGTAATAGCTGTAGATAACGTATCACAGCTGTTATCCATGCTTAAAGGTGAGGAAGAAATACATCGTCATACATATGCTCACAAAGAATCAAATGATGAAATAATGGATTTTTCCGATGTAAAGGGCCAGGAAGAAGCCAAGCGCGCCATGGAAATAGCCGCTGCCGGTGGCCATAATATACTGATGGTAGGCCCTCCTGGGTCCGGTAAAAGTATGCTGGCCAAAAGGCTACCATCTATACTCCCGCCGCTGACACGCAGCGAAGCAATGCAGACCACAAAGCTGTATTCCATCAGCGGCCTCATAGATAAAGATGAAGGTCTTATTACCAAAAGGCCTTTCCGTAATCCACACCATTCCGTTTCTGCAGCTGCTCTGACTGGTGGCGGACACAATGCAAAACCGGGTGAAATATCGCTGGCCAATAATGGTGTGTTGTTTCTGGACGAATTTCCACAGTTCCATAAAGATGTACTGGAAGCTTTGCGTGCACCGCTGGAAGATAATGTGGTAACAATATCCCGTGTTTCATATACCCGGACATATCCAAGCAACATTATGTTAGTGGCGGCAATGAACCCATGCCCTTGCGGATATTATGGTTGTGAAAACCATATTTGCACCTGTTCATTAACCAAAAGACAGAACTATATGAACAGAATCAGTGGGCCTATGCTGGACAGAATAGACCTGCACGTACGTCTGGAAGATGTAAACTGGGAAGAACTGACCAGTACTGAAAAAGCTGAAAGCAGCAAAGACATACTTAAGAGAGTCATGGCTGCAAGACAGCTACAGGAAAACAGATATAAAGGTCTGGATTTTGACACAAACAGTAACATACCACCGAAACATATGTCTGTTTTCTGTAAAACAACTGATAAAGCGGCAAAAGTGCTGGAACGTGTATTCAAAAGTCTGAACCTTTCTGCCCGTTCATATGACAAGGTGCTTAAAGTGGCACGCACCATAGCAGATCTTGATGGCGAAGAAATGATAAACGATATCCATATTCTGGAAGCTGTACAGTACAGAGATATGGACAGGAGGATATAATCATGAGATATGATGCAAAGAAAATAACACTGAAAGACGGCAGAAAGTGCATCCTGCGTTCGCCTTTGGAAAGTGATGCCGCTGAAATGCTGCGGATGCGTATAAGGGCTGCTGGCGAAAGCGATTTTCTGATGAGGTATCCGGAAGAATTCAATGATTATCCACTGGATGCCCAGATAAAATTCATCAGCAACACCATTGAATCTGAAGATATACTGATGCTGACTGCATTCGTAGATGGTAAGCTTGCAGGAAACTGCAGTATTTCTTTTAATAACAGCATCAAAACCAGACACCGTGGTGAGATAGGTGTGGGCATACTGAAAGAATATTGGGGCCTTGGTATAGGCAGTGCATTTTTTGAAGAACTGATAAATACTGCGACAAACCGAAATGGCATAACTCAGCTGGAGCTTGATGTTTTTGATAAAAATGAACGCGCTATAGCTTTGTATAAAAAATTTGGTTTTGAAATTGTTGGCACTATACCTGAAGCCATTCGCCTGAAGGATGGTACTATGATGGGTGTACACACAATGATAAAAAAACTGTAAAGGAGAATATTATGTTCAGAGAACTGGTAAGAATAAAGCAGAAAATGCCATTGGAAGAATGCATAGAACTTTTAAAAACTGAAACCCGCGGTGTGCTGAGCGTACTGGGGGACGATGGGTATCCTTATGGCAGTCCGCTGAATCATTTTTATGACGAAGAAAGCGGTAAAATTTATTTTCATATAGGCAGTCAGCAAAGCCACAGAACAGATGCTGTGAAAAACTATGACAAAGCGTCCTTCTGCGTGTACGACAAAGGTTATCGCAAAGACGACCACTGGGCACTGAACGTGAAAAGTGTTATTGTTTTCGGCAAAGTAAAAATAATTGACGATAGAAACACTGTCGAAGATATTTCCAGAAAATTGAGTTATAAATTCACAGATGACAACGGCTACATAGAAAACGAAATAAAAAATCATCTGCACCGTACTCTGCTGCTGGAACTGACACCAGAACATATTTCCGGCAAATATGTAAACGAATCCTGATGTAAAATGTGTAGTTTTTGTGAAATTAGGTTTTAACACAATTTCTTTACGTTTATTTCAAATTTTTAACATATTTCAAAAATATAATTAAAGTGACAGAAAAAGACCATCAGTTTTTACACAGTGTCTTTACTTTGTAAACTGTCATAGGAGGATATATGAAAAAATTTGTAACCATCACACTGGCAATTATTCTCGCAATGTCCCTGATGACCGGATGCTCCAGAGACACTGAACAACCACAGGACACCCAGCCAACACCTGCACCTACACCGGCAGCTACACCTGCACCACAGGAAGAAGGTATAGAAAATCCTAACTACCGGACAGTACTGGCTATGTGGACTGACCTGGATGGCTACTGGGCTGCCAGCGACGGACATTACCTGCATTTCACACTGGATGAAAACGGCAAGGCACAGATGCATTCCTACGATAAAGAAGGTAAACTGACAGCCTATGCACAGACAAAAGCTGTTATGGCATCAAACAAAACCAGCTACATAATGGAGCTTGACTTCCCTGCCGGCCAGTTTGAAGACATCAATCAGTTTGGCACAGAACTTACATATAACATCGAAATCGCAGGTTACGGTGACGGATATGTGGAAATCTCTGTAACAAATGATAAGACAATAGTTTATGCATACGCAGGTGACGATACAACACAGCTGAAAGAGGCAGTGAAATACGCAACAAATATTGAAAAACTGGCAGAAGAAACTATTGACGATACTAAACAGTAATTTTCTCCTTTCATTATATTTTCTCACTGATCTTATAAAGACACCCTCACATGGGTGTCTTTATTTGTAGTATATAGTACTTTGCACTTGACAAATATATTAATAATTAGTATAATTATTTTTGCTATTCAGAATATGCGGGTGTAGTTTAGTGGTAGAACTCCAGCCTTCCAAGCTGGTCGTGTGGGTTCGATTCCCATCACCCGCTCCAATATGAGACAGGTAACTTCGGTTATCTGTTTTTTTGTTTTATATCGTATTCCGACGGAATCGAACCAGAGGTCCCCCTGAAAAGTTATCGGCGCACTCTGCGACGACATGAATGTCCTCTTGATTGCTTGTAACTTTCCCTTCCTCCGGTTCGCTTTATCTGCCACCGGCAGCGCTCACCTCCGTCACCCATCACCCGCTCCAATATGAGACAGGTAACTTCGGTTATCTGTTTTTTTGTTTTATGTATACCTATAAATAAAAAACCAACAGGCTTTTCACCTGTTGGTTTTATTTTTAATGATTTTCAGAAGTTACAGCTATTTCATCGCCATCAGCATATACGTGCACAGATGCCACTGACTGCTGTTCTACAATAATCTCTGCGATTTTGTCTTCCACTTCTTTACGGATAACGCGGCGGATATCACGTGCTCCGAATTTACCACCTTCTGCTTTTTTGCAGATAAGTGTCAGCACAGCCTTATCCCATGTGAGTACAATACCCTTCTGCTGCATTGGTTTTACATATTCTGTCAGCATAAGTTCTGCAATATCTGTAAGAGTTTCTTCTGTAAGTGGGTCAAATACTACGATTTCGTCAATACGTGCCAGGAATTCAGGACGCAGGAAGCTGTTGAGAGCTTTCATAGTCTTTTCTCTGGACATATCAGCAACTGTTCTGCCAAAACCTGTCTGACCTACTTTGTCGCCGCTGCCAGCATTGGATGTCATAGCAATAACAGTATTTTCAAAGTTTACTGTTCTGCCCTGGGCATCGTTGATTTTACCTTCGTCCAGAATCTGCAGAAGAATATTCATTACATCAGGATGTGCTTTTTCTATTTCATCGAACAGCACTACTGAATATGGTTTTCTGCGTACTTTTTCTGTAAGCTGGCCGGCTTCGTCATAGCCTACGTAACCCGGAGGTGAACCAACCAGACGGGAAACTGCGTGTTTTTCCATAAATTCGGACATATCAAAACGGATAAGAGGATCAACAGTGTCAAATAACTGACTGGCCAGCTGTTTTACCAGTTCTGTTTTACCTACACCTGTAGGACCTACAAACAGGAAGCTGGCTGGTCTGTTGCGACCGGAAATACCGGCACGGTTACGCTTGATAGCTTTTGATACCAGAGAAACAGCTTCATCCTGGCCTTTTATGTTCTCTTTCAGTTTTGCTTCCAGATTAGCTACTTTGTTGAATTCGCTTTCTTTTACTTTTACAGCACTGATACCTGTCCACAGCTGAATAACTTTAGCAATATCGTCCATTTCAACTGCTATATTTTTCACTTTTTCGTTCAGCTGTTTTTCTTCTTCCTCTACACCGAACATTTTCCGTCTTACATGAGCAATCTGTTCATAGTCCGGCCGGGTTTCATTCTGCAACTGTTCCAGAGTAGCTGTCAGTGTTTCCAGCTCTTCTTTTTTCATCAGCCAGTCGCTGATTTCAGTATGTCTCAGGTTACAGCATGCACAGGCTTCATCCAGCAAGTCAATAGCTTTGTCCGGCAGGAAGCGGTCTGTAATATATTTTTCACTCATGCGTACTGTCAGGTCCACAATATTCTGCGGTACCTGCACATGGTGATATGCTTCATAGTACTGTTTTACACCTGTAATAATATCTATAGTATCGCTGATGGATGGTTCTTCTACTTTTACCGGCTGGAAACGACGTTCCAGAGCAGCATCTTTTTCAATAAATTTACGGTATTCATTGAATGTAGTGGCACCGATAACCTGAATTTCACCACGGGAAAGGGCAGGCTTCAGAATGTTACCGGCATTCATGGCACCTTCAGAATCGCCTGCACCTGTAATGGTGTGAATTTCATCGATAAACAGGATAATATTACCATTTGCCTTTACTTCACTGATAAGGCTTTTTACTCTTGCTTCAAACTGACCACGGAACTGTGTACCAGCAACAAGGTTAGTCATGTTTACCAGATAAATTTCTTTGTTTTTCAGTTTCTGTGGTACTTCGCCACGGCTGATTTTCAGTGCGATGCCTTCAGCAATAGCTGTTTTACCTACACCGGCCTCACCGATAAGGCAAGGGTTGTTTTTCTGACGGCGGCACAGTATCTGAATAGTGCGGTAGATTTCGTCATTTCTGCCGATAATATTATCGATTTTGCCTTCTGCAGCTTTTTTGCTCAGGTTTTCGCAGTATTGATCCAGAAATTTACGTTTATTCTTTTTCTTTTTATCAGATTTTTCGCTGTCTTTATTGTTTTCTTCTTTACCGAAAGGAATTGTGGATGAACCGCCCTGTTCAAATTCATCATCATAGTCATTTTCAAACTCTTCGCCGCCCGGCATCATGCCGCCGAAAAGAGAGGAAAGATTGAACTGTCCGTTTTCATCCATATTATCCTGCATAAAGCTGTTCATCTGTTCTTCCATAGCTTTCAGGGCGTTGTCATCAATACCCATCTGCTTCATCATATCATCAACAGGCTTTATTCCCAGTTCCTTTGCGCATGTCAGGCAATAACCTTTGCTTTTCACCTGTCCGCCTTCATTGGACTGTATATATATCATAGCAGGACGTTTTTTGCATCTTTCACAAAGCATAAAATCATCTCCTTTATAACAGATTTATTATAAGAAAGGATTCAGGGAAGAAATCGCCCCCATAATCCGGCTGGAAGAAAGTATTCCAGCGTTGAGGAATGGCAGTGCATCCCCTGTAACAATCACTATTATATTCAAAACATATGATAATAATATGATATTTACACCACCTGCAACCAGACCTGTTGCCAGACCTGCCATTCTGTTGGCCAGCCCCAGCACAGGTACTTTGTTCACTGATCTGAAAAGGCCTGCCAGTACGGTACATATAATGCGTACAGCTGCAAAGCAAGTCAGAAACAGTACTATACCCACACAGGCTGTAACCATCGGACCTATAAACTCGTTTACAAGATATATGGCAGAATCCATATCAGGCACCAGAATATGTGATGATACCTCTTCTGCTTTCTGCATAATAACATCAATATACTCCTGTGGCCAGTTACCTATAACAGAAGTGATGGCTGTCTGTATATCTACATCCTGACTGGCCTGTAACAGAAAGTTATATGAACGTTCTGTCAGCGGCCGACGCAGGTAGTTTTCAAATATATATCCGGAGTAGTTGTCTGAAACATACCAACCGGCAAATACACTGCCCAGTGTACCTATCAGCTTCATTACCGATGTGAAAAAACCATCGTAACATCCACGCAGGGCAGTGACCAGCAATATAACAAGAAAAACAACATCTATCATCATTGCCGGATCAGTCACGTAAATCACCTACTTTTTGTTTTTTCCACTTTTGTAAGTGCAGTGGAATCCATAAGAATTGTACCGTTCCATGTAACCAGACCATGAGTAAGACTGCCTGTGCTGCAAGAAGACAACAATGTACCGCTGTAATCATACTCATATAATGTCTTTTCCCCTAAAACATATAGTCTGGAGCGGGAAACGGATAAATCTTTTACTTTTTCAGGTATTTCTGCTGTGAATTTTTCTGTAAAATCCACGGCCATCATTATCACTTTTGATGATGTGCCACCAGTATAACTACCTGTGGCCACAGCTATGTAAGGGCTGGAGTTTTCCACCGCCAGCAGTTTTCCGTTTTCTGACTGGTATATTGCCAGGTCTTCACCTGTCCGGGTATCTTTTATAACCAGTTTATCAGCATAAACCAGCATCAATCGGTCATCGTCCAGAAAAATCATTTTCTGCGGATATGCACCGCCTGAAATGGTAACTTTTTCAACACCTTTCACAGCATCTATCACATATACATCGCTCTGCAGCAGGCCATTTACCGTCTGCACAGCACAGACAGCCATTGTTCTGCCGCTGTCTGAAAGCAGGCTGTACACCGGGAATCCCCGTGCGCAGTACCAGACAAATCTCTGGTCCATATTATAATTGTATACCACAACCTCGCCATTATAACTGTCTGATCGTGTAGTTACAGCCACACGGTTAGAATCAGAAATATCAGCATGTATTATGCTGTTTGGCATTTCCTTATGGAAAAGGATATTCTGATGATTTGCTATTTTCAGAGATGTACCGCCACTCTGGTATATTACCGCCCTGTTATCAGATGAATCCATAACCGGCTGGCTCATGGAATGGCTGTAGCTGAAAACATTTTTCCCTGTTGGAGAGTAAACCAGAAAATTGTCACTGGTAAGCAGGGCCAGACCACTGCCCATATCGCCCCCCTGTAACAATGTGGAATAATCATCCTCTACTGGAAAGCCTGAACCCACCTGCAGATAGGTCAGCCCGCTGGCCACAAAGTCACCCAAATACGCCAGAGAAGCACCATAAATACCGGTGATATAAACCAGTACCGCAGTTATGGCAATAATCATCAGTGTGCGCAGGTTTTTGCGCTTTTTATTCTTTTTTCTGTTTTGTCTTGCCAGCTCTTTGCGGCTGATTCTTTTTTCGCTCATTAACTATCCTTTTGACAGTTTTTCTGTCAGTTAGCCTATAGTTTTGTAATATTTTTAATTATTATTACAAATCGTAAAATACTTTTGTAAGAAACAAGCCCTGCGGAGGCACTGTAGCCCCTGCCCGGGACCTGTCTGTAGCTTCAATGACCTGTTTCACGTGTTCAGGTTCAGTAATACCTTTGCCCACATCCAGTAGAGTGCCCACCATAATGCGCACCATATTATACAGGTAACCGTCGGCAGATACGATGAATTTCACCATATCTCCTTCCCTTTCCACACGGGCGGAGTGCACTGTACGCACACAGTCTGTTATCTTTGATTTGGCCGCCATAAACGAACGGAAATCGTGGGTACCCACATAATACCGGGCCGCCCGATTCATTCGGTCAGCATCCAGTGGAGTGGCAACTTTGTAATAATATTTGTTTGTAAAAGGGTCATCAATATGGCTGTTGAGAATATAGTATGTATACTCTTTGCCTTTTGATGAATATCTGGCGTGGAAATCATCCGGCACCAGAAGTGCCTCTTTTACACGTATATCCGCCGGCAGATTGGCATTAAGCGCCAATGGCAGACGGTGGAGATTCAGCTGTTTTTCAGTAGTAAAACTGAGGCAGAAATCTCTGGCGTGAACCCCGCTGTCTGTGCGGGAACAGCCTTTTATATCTGTAGGGTGGCCCAGTATTTTCAGCAATGCATCCTGAAACACACCAAATACTGTAGGCACGTCATCCTGTATCTGAAATCCACAGTAATCAGTGCCGTCATAGGCCAGTTTTATAAGTACGTTCACTTTAAATTACCCGTTTAAAGAAAATTTTCATTGAAAGTATAACTGCAAAAAACACCATGCATACAACAGTATATCTGATATCATCTTTTGTGATTTTCAGCTGACGCAGTCGGGTTCTGCCTTCACCACCATGATAACAACGGCATTCCATAGCTGTAGCCAGTTCTTCAGCACGGCGGAATGCAGAAATAAACAGTGGTACCAGAATAGGCACCAGCGCCTTGATTCTGTCCATAAATGTACCGGAATCCAGCAGTGCACCACGGGATTTTTGTGCATTCATAATTTTTTCTGTTTCTTCAATCAGTGTAGGAATGAAACGCAGTGCTATGGTCATCATCATAGCCATTTCATGAACAGGGAAATTTATCTTGTTCAGTGGTTTCATCAGTGCTTCCAGTCCATCTGTAAGCGCGATGGTACTGGTTGTATAAGTCAGCAGTGATGTGCCACAGATAAGCAGCAGGATTCTGGAAATCATAACGATACAGAAAATCACAGCTTCCATATAAATTTCCAACGCACCGATTTTTATCAGAGGTACTTCACCTGTGATAAAAAACAGGTTCAGTACAACCGTGAAGAATATCAGTGGCAGAAGTGGTTTTATACTTTTTTTCAGCATTTTCAGTGGAATACCACTGAGTTTATACATGGTCAGTACAAATACCGCAGACAGTATAAGTCCCGGGAAGTTTGTACTCATGAACATAACTACCACAAACAGTACTGTGATAACTATTTTCAGTCTGGCATCGAGGTTATGCACAGGGCTGTTACCAGGAAAATGCTGGCCGATTGTAATATCTTTAAGCATCTGTACCCCTCCTCTTTGCTTCTTTATATTTCAGCAGTGATTTCACTGCATAAGGTATGGTGTACACATCTGTACCTATATCCACACCCATTTCTTTCAGTTTCAGGAAAACCTTTGTAATATCAGGAATACCAAGCCCCATGCGGGAAAGATTTTCTGCATCCCGGAAAACTTTTTCTGTAGTGTCATAGTTGTATATATGACCATTTTCCATAACCAGTACTTTATCTGCGTAATTTGCAATATCTTCCATGGAATGGGAAACAAGGATTACTGTGCTGCCTGTAGTCAGCTGATAATTTTTAACCTGTGAAAGGATGAGTTCTCGTCCTTCTGGGTCCAGACCTGCACATGGTTCATCCAGTACCAGCATTTTTGGCATCATAGCAATAATACCCGCTATAGCTACACGTCGTTTCTGACCACCGGAAAGATCAAATGGTGAACCTGCCAGCATTTCATCAGTCACACCGCAGAACTGGGCAGCCATTTTTACACGGCGGTCGATTTCTTCTTCATCCAGTCCCATATTTTTAGGACCAAAAGCAATATCCTTGTAGCAGGTTTCTTCAAACAGCTGATATTCAGGATACTGGAATACCAGACCTACGCTGAAACGTACCTGACGGATATCTTCATAATCTTTCCAGATGTCTTTACCTTCCAGCAGGATTCTGCCTGCCTGTGGTTTCGTCAGACCATTGAAGTGGCTGATAAGTGTACTTTTACCACAGCCTGTATGACCTATTACACCTACAAATGTGCCTTCTTCAATTTCCAGATTTATATCATCCAGTGCTTTTGTGGCACCCGGCATACCTTCATTATATGTGTAGGAAAGATTTTCAATTTTTAATATTGACACTTTTTATTCCTCCAGAAGTTTATAAAGTTGGGCGGCACATTCGTCAATGGAGATAGCCTGTGTGGACAGGTCAAAACCATGTTTGTTCAGTTCATGGGCCAGGGCGCTGGTCTGTGGCACATCCAGTGCCAGAGACTGCATGTAGTCCACCTGTGAAAATATTTCCTTAGGTGTGCCCATTTTTTCTATTTTGCCTTTTGTCATAACCACAACACGGTCAGCCTGTGCGGCTTCTGTCATGTAGTGGGTAATCAGTACTACGGTAATACCGTATTCTTTGTTCAATTTTTTTACTGTGTTGATTACGGATTCTCGGCCATAAGGGTCCAGCATAGCTGTAGGTTCATCCAGTACAATACAGTCAGGACGCATAGCAATAATGCCAGCAATAGCAACACGCTGTTTCTGACCACCAGATAACTGGTGTGGGCCTTTTTCCCTGTGTTTGTAAATACCTGCAGACTGCATGGCTTCGTCTATTCTTGTACGGATTTCCTGTGGTGGTACGCCCATGTTTTCAAGGGCGAAAGCCACATCCTCTTCTACTACTGTAGCTACAATCTGGTTGTCAGGATTCTGGAAAACCATACCCACTTTCTGGCGGATATCCAGCAGTTTCTCTTCTTCCTTTGTGTTTATGCCTTCCACAATAATATCGCCTTTTTCAGGCACAAGGATAGCGTTGAACAGTTTGGCTAGAGTGGATTTACCACAGCCGTTTGAGCCCAGTATAGCTACAAACTCACCTTTTTCAACCTGTAAATCAATGCCTTTCAGTGCCCAGTCGCCTTCCTGTGAATAGCGGAACCAGACATTCTCTGCACTTAACATAACGCTCATATTATTCATGACCTTCTTTTTTCCAGAATGCTGTACTGCCGCATGGCAGTGCCATACCTGTAGATTCTACTTTCAGACCGATTTCCTGTGCGGAAACCTTGCCTTTATATTTATCTCTCATCATAACATCCAGCATATATTCCATTACGCTAGGGGAAACGCCTGTTGTGTAGCTGTTTACTGCCACAAACAGCGGATCATCAGAGAGAATCTGTGTGCAAAGCTGTAAAAGCTGGAAAATGTTGTCTTCCAGTTTCCATACTTCGCCATTAGGACCACGGCCATAGCTAGGCGGGTCCATGATGATACCATCGTATTTGTTGCCGCGGCGGATTTCACGCTGTACAAATTTGATACAGTCATCTACAATCCATCGGATAGGTTTGTTATCCAGACCGGACAGCTGTGCATTTTCTTTACCCCATGCAACTACGCCTTTGGATGCGTCTACGTGGCAAACTTTTGCACCGGCTGCAGCACAGGCCAGTGTTGCACCGCCTGTGTAGCCGAAAAGGTTGAGAATATTCAGTTCTCTGCCTTCTTTGGCAATCATACGGGCATATTCATCCCAGTTTGTTGCCTGTTCAGGGAAAATACCTGTATGTTTAAAGCCTGTAGGTGTTACTTTGAATGTCATGCTGTCATAGCCTATATTCCATTCAGCAGGGAATTTTTTACGGTATTCCCATTCACCGCCACCTTTTGTAGAACGGTGATAAACAGCATGGGCTTTGTCCCACATAGGGCTGCGTTTTTCAAATTTCCATACAACCTGTGGGTCAGGACGAACAAGAATAACTCCGCCCCAGCTTTCCAGACGATAACCGTCTGTAGCATCCAGCAGTTTGTAATCCTGCCATTTATTATCTGCTCTCATTATAAAATCCTTTATCTGTCAGTTTTGGTAATATGTGGTGATACAGTGAAAATTAAGCCAGACGTTCTTTGATTTTGTCTGCAATTTCCTGTGCAACTTCGTTGATTACATCCATATCCTGGCCTTCAACCATTACGCGGATAAGTGGTTCTGTACCGGAAAGACGAACCAGAACACGGCCTGTACCCATCAGCTGCTGCTGTTTGGATTCAATGAAACCTTCAATGTATTCGTCTGTTTTATATTTTGCTTTGCCTTCATTTGTTGTTTTTACGTTGATAAGTACTTGTGGGTATTTAGAGAAACAACCATTGAAGTCGCTTGCTTTTTTATCTGTTTCTTTTGCAAAGTAGTTCAGCAGGCTTACAGCTGTCAGCTGACCGTCACCTGTTGTAGCAAAGTCTGTCAGAATAACGTGACCAGACTGTTCGCCACCCAGATTGTAGCCTTTTGCCAGCATTTCTTCCAGAACATATCTGTCACCTACTGCTGTAACAGCTACGTTGATTTCACGTTTTTTCATGTGGTTCATAAAGCCCAAGTTGGACATAACTGTAGCAACAGCTGTATCTTTTGCCAGTTTGCCTTCCCATTTCATACGTGTACCAAGGATAGCGATAATTTTATCACCGTCAATCATTTCACCGTTTTCGTCTACAGCCAGACATCTGTCAGCGTCACCGTCAAAAGCAATACCGCAGTCATAGCCGCCTTCTTTAACGATTTCTGTCAGTTTTTCCATGTGTGTGGAACCACAGCCTGCATTGATGTTTGTACCATCTGGTTCTGTGCCGATGAATGTGCAGTCAATACCCAGTTCGCCGAACAGCATTGGTGCTGTAGCTGCAGATGCACCATTTGCACAGTCAAATACTACTTTCATGCCGGACAGGTCCTGTGTGCATGCTGTTTTGATGTGGTCTACATAATCTCTTACAGCTGTATCAATTCTGCTTACTGTACCCATGTCACCGCCTGTAACATTTACCAGTTTTTCTGGTGTATCCAGGATAAGTGCTTCGATTTCGTTTTCTACATCGTCAGGCAGTTTATAACCTTCACCAGAGAAGATTTTGATGCCGTTGAATTCCATTGGGTTGTGGGAAGCAGAGATAACAACACCTGCATCACAGCCGTATTTTTTTACCAGATAAGCAATAGCTGGTGTAGGAACAACGCCAGCCAGCTGTACGTCTGCACCTACGCTGCACAGACCAGCAGCCAGTGCTGTTTCCAGCATGTCGCCGGAAATACGTGTATCTTTACCGATAAGAACAACCGGTTTGTGGTTTGTTTTGCCTGTCAGCACCTGTGCTGCAGCGCGGCCAATGTTAATAGCAAGTTCAGGTGTCAGTTCGCTGCCTGCAACACCACGAACGCCGTCTGTACCAAAAAGTCTACCCATAATTTTTCTCCTTGAAAACAAATTTATTTATTGTGTGATTGTTTATTATTTTATAAATCCTCCAGACTCTGCTGCACTATGCCGCCGTCAGGAACATTTGGATTTTTTAAGTTTAAATGCTGATATGCCAGGTTTGTCACTATTCTGCCACGTGGTGTACGTGAAAGGAATCCCAGCTGCATCAGGTATGGCTCACATACATCTTCCAGCGTAATGGCTTCCTCACCTATGGCTGCCGCCAGTGTTTCCAGACCCACCGGTCCACCGGAATACATGGTGATAATAGCTTTCATCAGTGTTCTGTCCAGTGCATCCAGCCCCAGAGAGTCTATATCCATTCTCTCCAGTGACTGCCGGGCGATATCCACATCAATGATGCCGTTGCCTTTTACCTGTGCAAAGTCTCTTACGCGGCGCAGCAGTCTGTTGGCAACACGTGGTGTACCACGGGAACATTTCGCCAGTGAAAGTGCACCTTCGTAAGTACAGTCTATATCCAGAATACCTGCTGAACGTGTAATGATTTTAGCCAGTTCATCATGGCTGTACATTTCCAGTTTCAGAAGTACACCGAAACGGTCACGCAGCGGGCTGGAAATCTGCCCTGCTCTTGTTGTGGCACCGATGAGTGTGAACTGCGGAAGGTTTATTCTGATGGACTGCGCAGAAGGGCCTTTGCCTATGATAATATCCAGCGCAAAGTCTTCCAGTGCAGGATAAAGCACCTCTTCAACCTGACGGGACATACGATGAATTTCATCTATAAACAGTACATCCCCTTCTTCCAGGTTTGTCAGCAATGCCGCAAGGTCACCCGGTTTTTCTATGGCAGGGCCGCTGGTTACGCGGATGTTTACACCCATTTCGTTTGCTATTACACCTGCCAGTGTGGTTTTACCCAGACCAGGAGGACCATACAGAAGAATGTGGTCCAGTGCCTCTCCACGCATTTTTGCCGCCTGAAGATATATTTCCAGGTTGTCCTTTAATTTTTCCTGACCGATATATTCAGCCAGCGATTTCGGACGCAGAGAGTTTTCGTTTTCATTATCCTCCTGCATCGCATGGGTGCTGACCAGTCTGTCAGCATCCTGAAAACCGATAACATTCATTAAAGCTTACCTCCTGCAATCAGTTTAAGTGCCTGTTTGATAAGAGACTGTACATCCTGTGTGCCGTCCAGTTTTGATACAGCCAGCGCCGCCTGACTCTGGTTATATCCAAGTGCCACCAATGCACTGATAGCCTGACTGACTGCACCCCGTGACTGCACAGTTGCACCCACACCAGCCATTTCAACGCCAGCAATGGAGTCGTTGGAGAATTTGCCTTTCAGTTCAAGTACTATTCTCTGTGCTACTTTAGGGCCTACACCATTGGCCGCTGTAAAGGATTTATAGTCGCCTGTAGTTACAGCCAGTGCAATTTTCTGTGGGGACAACACTGAAAGAATTGCCAGACCTGCTTTAGGTCCTACCCCTGAAACAGAAATCAGTGTTTTGAAGGCTTTCTGTTCTGCCCTGTCTGCAAAGCCGTACAGGTCCAGTGCGTCTTCCTTCACAGAAAGATATGTGTAAAGAGTACATTTCTGCCCTACGTCTGGCAGTACGCCCCGCACAGTGGATGGTACAGCCAGCACAAAGCCTACGCCCTGCACATCTATAACCACTGTATCAGGTGTTTTTTCCTGTAAAATACCTGTAAGACTGTATATCATAATGTTTTTCCTATCTGTGTAAATAATTTGGATCGATATGAGTAACCGTGACATATAGCCACCGCCAACCGGTCAGCAGTATCGTCAGGTTTAGGTACTTTTTCCAGTCGGAGAATTCTTTTGGTCATTTCCTGAACCTGAGTCTTTATAGCTTTACCATAACCGGTAACAGACTGCTTTATCTGCAATGGTGTGTATTCGTAAACAGGTATGCCATTCATAGATGCGGCCAGCAGTATCACCCCTCTGGCCTGGGCCACCTGAATAACGGTTTTCTGGTTAGTTGTGAAAAACAGTTTTTCTATAGCCAGTGCGTCGGGTTTTGTACGTTTCATAACCTCGTCCACACTGATAAAAACCTCTTTCAGTCTCTCCTGAAAATCGGTGTGTGCCTGTGTGGTGATGGCACCATATTCCACAGGGTAAAATTTATTTTTTTCATATTCCAGCACGCCATAACCTACTATGGCATAGCCCGGGTCAATGCCTAAAACCCTCAAAATTACACACCTCTCCATAATACTTATATTTTAACTAACTAATTATAGCATATATGTAAAGCAAATGCAAAATATATTGATGTTTTTACACCGGATTATCACATAAATATCAATGTTTCTACTCGACTTTCATCACAACAGGCAATTTTTTACCAGATATTACAAATATTTAATATTTGCACAATAAAATTGTAAAAAATTCTCTGTTTTATACGAAAATATCTTGATTATATGACAATTTAGTAGTATCATAAAGTGTAAATGTTTTTGAAATAGTGTTCTTTTTAGTATAGTGGAGGTTATATGAGAAGAGAAGATTTAAGAAATATAGCTATTATCGCTCACGTTGACCATGGTAAAACTACTCTGGTTGATGGTATGCTGAAGCAGAGCGGTACATTCAGAGAAAACCAGGTAGTAAATGACAGGGTTATGGACTCCGGCGATATCGAAAGAGAACGTGGTATCACTATTCTGGCTAAAAACGCATCTTTCACATACAATGATGTTAAAGTAAATATTGTTGACACTCCTGGCCACGCCGACTTTGGTGGTGAAGTAGAACGTGTACTGAAAATGGTTGACGGTGTACTGCTGCTGGTTGACGCTGCAGAAGGCCCAATGCCACAGACTCGTTTTGTTCTGGAAAAAGCTCTGGCACAGAACCTGTCCATCGTAATCATCGTAAACAAAATCGACCGTCCTGATGCACGTATCAAAGAAATCATTGATGAAATCCTTCTTCTGCTGATGGATCTGGGTGCTTCCGACGAACAGCTGGACAGCCCAATGCTGTTCTGCTCCGGCCGTGAAGGTATTGCAAACTACTCACCAGAAGTACGCGGTACAGACTTCAAACCTATTTTTGACACAGTACTGGAATACATCCCTGGTCCTGAAGTAGAACCAGAAGAATCATTCGCAATGCTGGTTTCCAACATCGACTACAACTCTTTCGTAGGCCGTACAGCTATCGGCCGTATCGAAAAAGGCATGGTAAAAGTAGGTCAGGAAGTAGTTGTTTGTGACTGGCATGACGAAACTGTTCGCCGTCGTGGCAAAATCACAGCTCTGTACGCTTTCGAAGGTACAAACAGAGTAGCTGTAGACACAGCATCCAGCGGTGACATCGTAATCGTTTCCGGTCTGGAAGATGTAACAATCGGTAACACAATCTGTGCTCCTGACTGTGTACAGCCACTGCCATTTGTAGCTATCGACGATCCTACAGTTGAAATGACATTCGCTGTAAACGATTCACCTTTTGCTGGTAAAGAAGGTAAATTCGTAACAAGCCGTCAGATCCGTGAAAGACTGCAGAAAGAACTGCTGAAAGACGTAGCCCTGAGAGTAGAAGATTCCACATCCAGCGAAAGCTTCAAAGTTATGGGTCGTGGTGAAATGCACCTGTCCATCCTCATCGAAAACATGAGAAGAGAAGGCTACGAATTCCAGGTATCCCCACCAAGAGTTCTGCTGAAAGAAGAAAACGGCAAAAAAATGGAACCATTCGAACACGTAGTTATTGACGTACCTGTAGACTATCAGGGTAGCGTAATCGAAAAACTGTCCAGCCGTAAAGCTGAACTGATAAACATGGCACCACAGGGCGAAAACAGAATGAGAATTGAAATGAAAATTCCATCCCGTGGTCTGTTCGGTTACAGAAGCGAATTCCTGACAGATACAAAAGGTTCCGGCGTAATGAACACAATCTTTGATGGTTACAGAGATTACACAGGCGAACTGCCAACAAGAAACACAGGTTCTCTGGTAGCATTTGAAACAGGTACATCCATCACTTATGGTCTGTACAATGCACAGGAACGCGGCGTACTGTTTATCGAAGCAGGCGTACCTGTATACGCAGGTATGGTTGTAGGTTACAGCCCAAAAGGTGAAGACCTGACAGTTAACGTATGTAAAACAAAACACCTGACAAACACACGTGCTTCTGGTTCTGACGACGCACTGCGTCTGATTCCACCAAAGAAAATGAGTCTGGAAGAATGTCTGGAATTCCTGGCACCTGACGAACTGGTTGAAGTAACACCAAAGAGTCTGCGTATCAGAAAAGCTATTCTGGACCACTCTGAAAGAGCAAGACTTATTTCCCGTGCTAAAAAAGGTAAATAAAATATAAAAAAATCAACGAGGCATCATAAGATGCCTCGTTTTTTATTTACTTTTCTGCTTTACATTCTTTCAGCTTATACAGTGTATCTTTCATTACCTGCAGTGGCAGCTGGTTGTTTGGTATCTGTGCAGAAATATATGGTTTATCTGTAGAACTCAGACCTATCTTATATGGTACCTCTTTCAGGAATTTCATCATATCCACTTCACCATATTTATCACCATAGAAAATAATATTTTCCTTACGCTGGACAATTTCCGTAATACCCAGTGAAGCGGCCAGAACTCGCAGCAGTGATATATCCACCAGACCCATAACACTGTCCGGTACATCACCATAGCGGTCTACCAGTTCGTCTATCAGGTCGGATACATCATCTTCTGTTTCCAGTGATGCTATGCGTTTGTACGCTTCTATTCTGTTGGCAGTTGAAGAAATGAATTTATCCGGAATAAAAGCATCCACAGAAATATCGATTACACAGTCGCTTTTTTCTGTTTTTACCTTTTCGCCTTTTTCTATGGCAATAGCCTGATTCAGCAGTTTGATATACAGATCGTAACCTATACTCATCATAAAACCAGACTGTGTTTTACCCAGGATACTGCCTGCGCCACGTATCTGCAAATCTCGCATGGCAATCTTGAAACCTGAACCAAAACTTGTGAATTCCTTTATGGCATTCAGACGTTTTATTGCTATTTCATTCAGCACTTTGTCCTTTCTGAAAGTGAAATATGCGTACGCTTTACGTGTGGAACGACCCACACGGCCACGTATCTGATATAGCTGTGCCAGACCCATGTAGTCTGAATCTTCAATAACCAGAGTATTGGCATTGGAAACGTCAATACCGGTTTCAATAATGGTGGTACATACCAGAATATCTATTTCACCATTCATCAGCTGACGCCATACAGCAGACAGACTAGCTTCGTCCATTTTACCATGGGCCACACCTATACGGGCATCCGGCACCATTTTCTGTACTCGCTGTACACACAGGTCTATAGTTTCCACCCTGTTGTGCAGATAGTAGCACTGACCACCGCGGTTAAGTTCACGGTTAAGGGCCGCTGCAATAATGCTTTCATTATATTCGCTCACGTAGGTTTCTATAGGTATTCTGTCCACCGGAGGCTGTTCAATAGTAGACATATCACGTATACCATTCAAGGCCATTGACAATGTGCGTGGGATAGGTGTAGCTGACAGTGTCAGCACATCCACACCAGTGAAACCTTCCACCAGTTTTTCTTTATGTGCAACGCCAAAACGCTGTTCTTCGTCGATGATAACCAGACCCAGTCGTTTGAATTTTACGCTTTTCTGTATCAGCGCATGAGTACCGATAACAATATCTGCCACACCATCATTTATATCACGGATAGTGGCTTCACGCTGTTTAGGTGTACGGAATCTGGACAGCAACTGTATGTTTACAGGGAAACTTTCCATACGCTGTATGAAAGTATTGTAATGCTGCCATGCCAGCACAGTGGTAGGTACCAGAACCGCCACCTGTTTGCCACTCATTACCGCTTTGAAAGCAGCACGCAGTGCAACCTCAGTTTTACCTACACCTACGTCACCGCACAGCAGTCTTTCCATAGGGTAGCCGGACTCCATATCACGTTTGATTTCGGCAATGGATTTCAGCTGGTCGTCTGTTTCTTCATATATAAATCTTGCTTCAAAGTCACGCTGCCATTCAGTATCCGGGTCATGGGCGAAACCTTTTGCTTTTTCACGCCGTGCATACAGCTGAATAAGCTCTTTTGCCATTTCCTGTGTGGCTTTTTTCGCTTTCTGTTTTGTTCTGTTCCAGCTTTCGCCACCCAGTTTTGACAATGTTACTTTTTCATCGTCTTTTGCATAGGTGTATCGGCTGATAAGGTCCAGCTGTGTTACAGGTACATAGAGACTGTCTTTACCTGCAAATTTAATCAGGAGGTAATCCTTTGTGACACCCTGCATGCTTACATTATGGATGCCATCATAAACACCGATACCATAATTCTGGTGTACTACATAGTCACCTTTTGAAATCTGGTCTATGGATGTAAGGGCGTTTTTGTCCTTTTTCTTCGGTTTCTGCACCTGTACATTCCGTTTATGGCCGGTAATAAGACACAGTTTCTGCAGTGGCAGTTCAAAACCCTGATGTGTTCTGCCTGCTGCAACAGCAACCGCACCCGGATTCAGCAGTGTATCTTTCTGTATATACACAGCATCAAAGCCCATATCCTGTAAATCTCCTGCCAGAGTCTGCGCAGATTTAGGTGTACCTGCCAGAATAACGACTTTGTATCCCTGACTGGTCATATTTGTAATATCTTCTGCCAGCACCTTGTACTCACCGCCCCAACCGGCTGTGGAGTTACAGGAAACTGAAATAATCTGGGACAGTGAAAAATCAGCAGTGGTGCGGACAAAATCTTCTGCTACCACAGTGGCGTTCTTTTTGAACTGTGATACCAGATATGTCTGTGGTGCATAGAATTCTTCCATGCCTTTAGATATTATTTTTTCTGACAGCAACGCCTCTATATCCTGATTGTTCTGCCATATAGTAGTAGCATAACTTTCTTTTACTGCACTCCAGTCATCCAGAAAAACTATAGGATTGTCCATATAGTCAAACAATGTTGCTTTGGTTTCATAGCAGATTGAAATATATTTGTCCATCGACCGTGGCATCATACCGTTTTCCAGAGTGATTACTTCTTTTTCACTGGCTGTATCGAAATTTTCTTTCTGCTTTGTTGTCAGTGTTTTTCTGAAACTGTTTATAGCATCGAGTGCTTCATCACAGTCAGTAAAAAGCACCTCTTTTACAGGCGAAATGTGCACTTTCTTGATCTGTTCTGCTCGACGCTGTGTTTCTATGTCAAAAGTATTTATTCTGTCAATTTCATCGCCCCACAATTCGATACGTACAGGGGCTGTCATATCTGGGGTATAAAGGTCAATAATATCACCACGCACAGCAAACTGACCGGCACCTTCAACCATTTCACGGCGGATGTAACCTGCATTTATCAGGCTCTGCACCAGATTATCACGGTCGATAATGTCAGTATCTTTTATCGTCAGGGTATTCTGCAGGAATTTTTCCTTCGGCATGGTGTACATCAAAGCAGCATCCACCGGGCTGATAATAATTTTTGCCCTGCCTCCTACCAGATTACCCAGAGTTTTTATACGTCGGTACTCATACTCACGTGAAAAGCTTTCCAGTGGTCGCAAAGTCAGGTCACGACCGGTAAAAGCTTCAGCACCTTCTGCAAAAAAGGACACATCATCTACCATTCGGCTGGTGGTGCGCTCATCCTTTGTCAGTACCAGCACATGTCTGCCTGTTATTTCTGCCATTGCAGCAATAAATGCGGCACGGGCAGTACGGGACAGGCCAAAAAGCGCTATCGGGTGCTTGTAATTATTCACTTCTTCCATCAGTCTGCCGAATTCCGGCGTACGGATTATTTCCTTTAAAAGCATGGGGATTCCTCGGATTTAAAAAGTAATATATGTTTATTGTATTCCAGCCTTTATGTCTGAAATATCAGAAATATCTGTTTTTCTTTTTTGGTGTTATTTCGCTGGCCATTGTTGCGCCAAGTACCATCGCGGCACCCCGTATTTCAACTACACCCATTCCCTCACCCAGTAAAGTGGCTGAAAGAACCACCGCCAGTGCCGGATCAATATAGCTGTAGAGGGCCACAGTAGATGCTTTCACATCATGCATAGCACCAAAATATAACCGGTATGCCACACCTGTATGCAGTATACCAACCAGTAACAGCATGCCTGCGGACATAGCTGTAAACTGTACTGATGCAAATTCTCCTGTCAGTATCACATAAGGCCGCAGTATCACAGCTGCAACAGCCAGCTGCACTATGGTTTTATCGTATGCAGAAATATCGTGGATATATTTATTTGCTATCATCACCAGTGCATAAAATACTGCAGCACACAGTCCCAGTACAACACCTTTTATCTGTATATTCTCTCCAGATGTAAGTACACCGGAAACCATAACCATCCCCAGTACCGCTATCATAGAGCAGATAAATTTTCTGGCTGTCATTTTTTCCGAAAAAAGCAGTGGTGATATAAATATAACTATAACCGGCGCCATATAGTATGCCAGTGTGGCTGTGGCAACTGAAGTATAACGATATGCTTCAAAAAGAAGTATCCAGTTGATACCCAGCACTGTGCCTGAAACTATCAGCGATAACAGATTATATTTTATTGCCTGTTTTGATATCTTTCCGCCACCGATTTTCACCAGAATCAGCAGAAACAGTGCACCGGTAATGCCGCGGGACATTGCCAGCATGCCTGAAGGCAGCGGTATATATTTCCTGAAAACGCCTATAGTACCAAAAATTACCATAGCCATTGTCAGCATAAGTTTTGATTTTTTTGATTCTCCCATATTCTTTTCCCTGTTACCGTCCGTGGTCAGACAGCAAGATATGCCGTGAAATAACCTCGGGGGAGGGTATCTCACGGCTGTGATTATCTATTGTATAAATTCATGGCTTTGTCTGTCTGCCCATCCATAATCAGCTGAACAGACCGGTATGCACTTTCAAATTTATCTGACAGAGCTTTTCTGTCAGCATCTGAAAATTTCCCCAGCACCCAGTCGGCCAGGTCATACTCAGGATGTGGTTTTTCGCCTACTCCCAGTTTTACACGTGGAAAAGCGTCGCCTATGTGGCTTATAATGCTTTTTATACCGTTATGACCGCCGGCAGAACCTTTGGTACGGATACGCATCTTGCCTACTGCCATAGAAACATCATCGTAAATAACTATTACGTTTTCAGGTGGCACTTTGAAAAATCTGGCCGCCTGACCTACCGCATTGCCGGAAAGATTCATGTATGTCTGTGGTTTCAGCAGAATAGCCTTTTTATCTTTGTACTTCCATACGCCATAGAGCGCTGTAAACTTGGCCTTGTCGGTTTTGGTACCTGTTTTTTCACAGATGTAGTCAATAGCCGCAAAGCCTATATTGTGGCGTGTGTTATCATAGGCAGAGCCGGGATTGCCCAGCCCCACTATAAGATAATCATTGCCGTTTGTATTATTTAAAAGCATAGGTATTACAGGTTAAACAGTGTGGAAACACTCTGGTCTGCGTAAATTCTCTGGATAGCCTGTGCAAAGATAGGAGCAACAGATTCCACTTTGATTTTAGCAAGTTTCTTTTCGTCTGCCAGTGGGATAGTATCCAGCAGGATCAGTTCTTCCAGAGCACTTGCTTCAATTCTTTCTACTGCAGGACCGGAAAGGATACCGTGTGTAGCACAAGCTCTTACAGATTTTGCGCCACGTTCTTTCAGAGCGTTTGCTGCATTGCAAAGTGTACCGGCTGTATCGATGATGTCGTCGATGATAAGCAGGTTTTTATCTTTGATATCGCCGATAATGTTCATGATTTCAGATACATTTGGTTTTGGACGGCGTTTATCGATAATAGCAATTGGCACATCAAGTCTGTTGGCGATTTTTCTTGCTCTGTTTACGCTACCCAGGTCAGGTGAAACGATAACCAGGTCTTCCAGTTCTTTTCTTTCAATGTATTTGGACAGGATAGGCATACCTTCCAGGTGATCCAGTGGGATGTTGAAAAAGCCCTGAATCTGTGCTGCGTGCAGGTCCATTGTCAGTACGCGGTCTGCGCCAGCTGCTGTGATAAGGTCAGCAACCAGTTTAGCACTGATTGGGTCACGGGATTTGCTCTTTCTGTCCTGACGTGCATAACCAAAATACGGAATTACAGCTGTGATACGGCCTGCAGATGCGCGTTTCATTGCGTCAATCATAATAAGCAGCTCCATAAGGTTATTGTTTACAGGTGTACATGTGGACTGAATAATGAAAACGTCACTACCACGTACTGTTTCACCTATAGATACTGTGATTTCACCGTCGGAGAAAGTACCTACGTCACATTTGCTCAGTGGCAGACCCAGCTGTGCTGCGATTTTTTCTGCCAGTGGCACGTTTGAATTACATGCGAAAATTTTGATGTCCTTGCCATGAATGTTCATCTCATTTACCTCTTGCTTGTTGTTTTTACGTAAAATGGTGTGAAAGAATAAACCGGATACAGAAATACGTATACTCTCTCATCATACTTACTTAATTATATGATACTCCTTTTATAACTTTTTTCAAGTGTCAAAGGGGGTTTTATGCAAAAATTGTAAGATTTATGCAAAAGTTTTAACTCTTTCCGATAAAATTTGAACTTAATGTCAAGATATGCCGATATATACATTTTTTCTTTTCAAAACTGCAAAAATCAATACTGTACAGGCAACAACTGGAATAAAAATATTGTTGTAATACCGGCCGGTTAGGTGTAAAATAGTATTTCAAGATAGAGAAAAGAGAGGAAATTTTATGAAACTCATAGCAAAATATAAACTGACTTTATTTTTTGTTATTTACTTTTTATATACCCTTGTTTCCAACTTTGTACACCCTGTTACACCGGCATTCCTGCAGCTGATAAACTGTTCCAGCAGTATGTTTGGTTTTGCATTTGCAGCTATGGCCATGGGCCAGTTTCTGGTAAGTGCACTGTGGGGTAAAGTAGGCGACAGAATCGGCTACGCAAAAGCCACAGCATTCGGCTTTTTAGGTTATGGTATCTCTGCCATTATCTTCTCCATGGCTACCAGTTGGCATCTGGTAGTGCTGGGCAGATTTATTGGTGGTGTGTCCATTGCCAGTGTATCTGTAAACAGTATGGCATATATTGCCGCACTGGATGCGCCTGCTGAAGACAGAAACAGTCTGCTGGTAATCTACTCATCCATGATGGCTATCGGCGGTGCTTTCGGCTTCCTGATTGGCGGTCTTATAGGTGATATCAACCTTTACTACTCTTTCTATGCACAGTTTGCTGTGCTGGTAGCTATGGCGTTTGTTACATACTTTATGATAAAAGAACACGCTACATTTGAAAGAGCAACCAAACAGCTGACACTGAAAGATGTAAACCCATTCACAGCCACATTTGCCAGCATGAAACTGCTGAATATCACAATCACTGTTTTCCTTGTAAGCGCACTGCTGACATTCTTTGCATCCACAGGCTTCGACCAGAACTTCAACTACTTCCTGAGAGCAAAATTCAACTTTGCACCATCTTCTTCAGGTCTGTTCAAAGCTGTTGTAGGCGTTATTTCACTGTCTATCAACATGACTATCAACCTGTGGCTGGTTAAAAAATTCAATATTTCCAAAGCTATGTGTGTAACTATCCTGCTGGCAGGTCTTTCACTGTTTGGTGTGGTAATGGCACCTAGCCAGACTTCTGTAATGTTCTTTGCACTGCTGTACTATGCATTCTATGCCATGTACATTCCTCTGCAGCAAGCAGTAATGCTGAAAAACGACAGCAACTCTTCAAAAGGTGCTGTTGCAGGCCTGTTCAATACATCAAAGAGTGTGGGTATGATTGCAGGCCCTACATTTGCCGGCCTGATTTTTGACGTAAACCCTAACTATGCATTCCTTGCTTTTGCGGTGGCACTGACACTGGCCGCTATAGTAGGTTTCGTAAACTATCTGCAGCTGAAAAGAGACGGTATTTACACTGACTGATAAAAAATATAAAGACGAAGGTTCTGAAACCTTCGTCTTTTTTATTTGTTTTATTCTGGTTTTACAAACTGTTTCATTTTGCCTGTATTGGCCAGCATCAGCTTAATTCTGTTTTCCTGATTTATTTTTGTGGCACCAGGGTCATAGTCTATGGCCACAATGTTACTTTCAGGATAATCATCTTTTATTTTTCTTATCATGCCTTTTCCTACAATATGGTTTGGCAGGCAGCCGAATGGCTGTGTGCACACAATATTGTTTACACCATCACTGATAAGTTCCAGCATTTCGCCTGTAAGCAACCAGCCTTCACCCATTTTATTACCAGCACCCAAATAAGCCATTGCCTTATGTTCCAGATGACTGAAAGTACCCGGTGCACGGAATACAGAATACTTGTTTATCACATCTATCATACCCTGCTGATATTCTTCAAAATAATTTTTCATTATACGGCATATTGTCTTTTTGATCCATTTACCGCCGTAAAGATCCACATCCACTTCACGGTTGTAGATTTTAAATATCATAAAGTCCATCAGGCCCGGTACAACCACTTCACAGCCTTCATTCTGCAGGAATTCTTCCAGATTATTGTTACCCAGAGGAGAGTATTTTACGTAGATTTCACCTACAATACCTACTCTGGTTTTATTTTTTTCTGTTACAGCAATTTTTGCAAAGTCAGCACAGATTTCATCCATCTTTGCCATAACTTTCTTTTTACTGATTTTTACACCACTTTCAAACTCTTTTACCAGCTTGTTCATCCAGTAATCCACCATACGGTCTGTTTCGCCTTTGTTAATTTCGTATGGTCGTGTCTGGTTGGCCAGCAGTACAATCAGGTCGCCATATACCAAAGCATACAACATTTTGATACCCAGATTCAGTGTCAGTTTAAAACCAGGGTTCTTTTCCAGACCGGAAAGGTTCAGGGAAATTACAGGTACCTGTTCAAGTCCTGCCTTTTTCAGGGCTTTTCTCAGCAGGTGAATATAGTTGGACGCACGGCAACCGCCGCCAGTCTGTGTGATAAGCAGAGCTACTTTATCTTTGTCATATTTACCACTCTGCACAGCACTCATCAGCTGACCTATTACCAGCAGTGCAGGATAACAGGTGTCGTTGTGTACATATTTCAGGCCGGTATCGATGATTTCACGTGGATTGCCACCCAGAGTTTCACAGTTATAACCATAGCCTTCCAGAATCTGTCTCATCATTGAAAAATGCACTGGCAACATCTGAGGAATAAGTATGGTGTATTCTTTTCTCATTTCTTCCGTAAACAGAAGTCGGCCTGTTTCATCGTAAATAAGCTCTGCCATTTATTTTTCCTCCTTTGCCTGCATTGCCGCAATAAGACTGCGGATTCTGATTTTTACTGCACCCAGATTGGAAATATCATCTATTTTCAGCTGGGTATATAATTTACCGCCTGCTTCCAGTATGTCACGCAGTTCATCTGTAGTAATGGCGTCTATACCACAGCCAAAACTTACCAGCTGTACCAGCTGCATATCTGGCTGTGAACAGATATAGCGTGCCGCCTGATACATACGTGTCTGATATGTCCACTGATTCAGGACTTTTCTTGGTTCTTTATCCATAATATGAGACAGACCGTCTTCACTGATAACCACCAGATCAAATGATGAAATCAGTTCATCAATACCATGATTGATTTCCGGATCAATGTGGTATGGTCT
Source organism: Oscillospiraceae bacterium (assembly GCA_017547525.1). GTDB lineage: Bacteria > Bacillota > Clostridia > Oscillospirales > Ruminococcaceae > RGIG3102. The sequence goes on along the minus strand of JAFYPL010000016.1, from coordinate 14,962 downwards.
GCCTGCCATTACGATAATATTTTTACCATTGGCACGGGCATATTCTATGTATTCCCGGGTTTTTGTACGGATTTCTTCTTTATAAGCATTGTATGCTGTATACGCTTTTCTTACCGCCTGCACAGTTTCACGTTTATGAATACCAAATATTTCCATCATATGCTGTGCAAATTTCTTTTCGAACTCTTTTGGCTGATGAAGACCTACATAGAAATTCATAAAGTTGATTTTCTTCACATCAGGCATGTTTGCAGCCAGAAGTTCCGGATAATATGCAACTACAGGGCAGTTGTAATTATTGTCACCTTTGCCTTCGTCAAAGTTATAAGCCATACATGGATAAAATACGTTTTCCACACCCATGTCTATCAGCTGCTGCAGATGACCATGCATAAGTTTAGCAGGGTAGCATACAGTGTCTGACGGAATTGTTCTCTGGCCCAGCAGATATGTTTTTCTATCTGAAACTGGTGAAATAACCACGTCAAAATTCAGTTCTGTAAACAACCGGTACCAGAATGGCAGGTTTTCGTAAATGTTCAGGCCGAAAGGCAGACCCATTTTACCACGGGCACCTGTGCCGTTGCCTGTTCCCTGCATTTCCTGCAGACGTTTCAGCTTGTACTGATAAATATTCGGCAGGCTGGATTTATCTTTGCCCAGAGGGCGTGAACAACGGTTACCGGAAATAAAGCGACGGCCATTATCAAAAGTATTCACAGTAAGCGAACAGTGATTGGTACAAAGATTGCATGTAACAGGACGTGCTGTATGTACAAAGTTTTTCAGTTCTTCCTTCGTCAGCAGTGTGGTTTTTTCCATATCAGCATCCTGTGCGTACAGTGCCGCACCATATGCACCCATAAGACCAGCAATAGTAGGACGGATAACCTCTCTGCCTATTTCCTGTTCAAATGAACGCAGGACGGCATCGTTCAGGAATGTGCCACCCTGTACAACAATATGCTTACCTAAATCATCAGCATTTGCAGCACGGATTACTTTGTAAATAGCATTTTTAACCACAGAAATAGAAAGGCCTGCGGAAATATCTTCCACGGAAGCACCGTCTTTCTGTGCCTGTTTAACACTGGAGTTCATAAACACAGTGCAGCGGCTACCCAGATTTACCGGTGTTTTATCAAAAATACCCAGTTTTGCAAATGTGGCAATATCATATCCCAATGCTTTGGCAAAAGTTTCAATAAATGAACCACAGCCAGATGAACACGCTTCATTCAGCATGATGCTGTCCACGGCACCGTTACGGATTTTGAAACATTTCATATCCTGACCGCCGATGTCGATAATAAAATCAACTTCCGGCTGGAAATATCTGGCTGCACGGAGATGTGCCACTGTTTCTACCAGACCATGGTCTGCCCTGAATGCATTTTTGATAAGTTCTTCACCATAGCCTGTGGTGCCACAGCCTGCAATGGTGATTCTGTCGCCGCATTTATCATAGATAATCCCCAGCTGTTCTTTTACTACAGAAACCGGATTACCTTTGTTTGAATTGTAGTAGCTGTAAAGTATACCGCCGTTTTCAGCCATCAGTACGATTTTTGTAGTGGTTGAACCGGCATCAATACCCAGCCATGCCTTGCCTGTGTATGTATCTATATTCACAACAGCTGGTGTGGCTTTTTCATGTCTTTCAGTGAATAATCTGTATTCCTCTTCTGTTTCAAACAGTGGTGGCATAGGGTCGGAAACCACTGATGCTGTCACTGCATTTTCCAGACTGGAAATAAGGCTGTCATATGTTGTTTCTTTATACTGGTCAGAACATACTGCCGCACCAATAGCAGCAAACACCTGTGCATTTTCAGGGAAAATACCATGTTCTTCATCCAGCTGCAGAGTTTCTATAAAACGCTGACGCAGACCTTTCAGAAAAAACAGCGGACCACCCAGAAATACAATTGTACCATCCAGATCACGGCCCTGTGTAAGGCCCGCAATGGTCTGGTCTACCACAGCCTGAAAAATAGATGCCGCAATATCTTCTTTTCTGCCGCCCTGATTAAGTATAGGCTGAATATCGCTTTTTGCAAATACACCACATCGGCTGGCGATAGGGTATATTTTTTCATGGTCCATACTGAGTCTGTCCAGTTCGGCCGCATCCACATTCAGCAGTGTAGCCATCTGGTCTATAAATGCACCTGTACCACCAGCACAACTACCGTTCATTCTTTCTTCCAGTGATCCACGGAAAAATATGATTTTTGCATCTTCGCCACCAAGCTCAATTACTGCATCTGCCTGCGGAACATATTTGTTAACAGCAGCTGCTGTGGCATAAACTTCCTGTACAAAAGGAATATCTGCAGCTTTTGCTACGCCCAGACCCGCACTGCCCGTGATAGCCACTGTCAGTGGAGCACCTTTCAGAAACCGTTTTGCTTTTTTCAATTGTTCTGCGGCCTTTTCACGTACTTTGGCAAAATGTCTTTCGTAGCTCTGATACAGTACATTATCATTTTTGTCCAGCACTACCACTTTTACTGTAGTACTACCTATATCAATACCAACTCTGATTTTCATTTTTTACCCCATATATCGAAATTACCAGATATAGTTTTAATGTTTATATAACATAATCTTGCATCATATATTATATTGTATTGAATGTAAAATCTGTGTGAAATTTCATGTCTATCGATATTTTTGTATGATAGCACAAATCAAGGACACTATGGTTTAAAAGTTTATATTTATGAGACAAATTTCACTATATAAAAACAAACATAATGGCGGGCACAGCCCGCCAGCACTTTATATAAACTTTACTGTGCACCTGTGCCCTGGTCTACCATCAGAGGTATGCACAGCAATGCAGATACACCTACCAGAGTGTAGACAATTCTGGATAAAAGTGCCGCCTGTGAACCAAAAATAAATGCCACCAGGTCAAAACTCAGTATGCCTATCAGCCCCCAGTTGATGCCGCCTATTATCAGTAAAGCCAATGCTATTTTTGTCAACATAACAATACTCCCTTTCGCTTTTGGGGTTATTATTAACAGTTGTGCCTGCATTATTCACCCAGTACAAATTTTTCCATTTGCTTTATGTTATGAAAGATATATGCTATAATTAATAAATATATTATTTTAGTAAACAGAGGTTTTTATGCTCAGATTTGTAATCGGTACTGCGGGTACCGGAAAAAGCACATATATAACCGAAAAAATAGTTTCTCTGGCCAAACAGGGCGAAAAATGCCTGCTGATTGTACCGGAACAATTTTCCAAAACCGGTGAAGCTTTGCTGTTTTCTGCGCTGGATGACACACAGTCAAATCTGGTGGAACTTTTCAGTTTCACTTCCCTGCTGCGTGATGTAAACTCCAACCACATAAAACTTTCCACGTCCATGCTGACATCTGCCGGCAAGGCTGTAATGGCACGCCGCAGTGTGGAAAACGTGAAAAAAATGCTGTCACTTTATTCCAGACAGCGGTCAAATTTCGGCTTCAGCTTTTCTCTGACTGAAACCTTTGATGATTTCAAACGCAGTGGTATCAGCCGGGAAACTCTGTACAATCTGGCACAGAATGCGCCTCACAAAAGTGTCCGCCTGAAAGAACTGGCACTGATTTATTCAGAATACACAGGGCTTATGGGCAATAAATTCTGTGACAGCGAAGACCTGTATAATAAACTGGGTGAAGTGCTGCCACTGGAATATACATCCGGAACACATATATTTATAGACGGTTTCGAAAGTTTCAGCCATGGGCAGCTGAAAATAATAGAAAAAATGCTGGCAGATGCCATTGATGTGACTGTGGCCCTCACCTGTGACAGTCTGTACGACACCACCAGCGGTACTGGCAACTTTTCCTTTGTACAGAATACTGCTGCCCAACTGATACGAATGGCTAAAAATATCTCCAGTGAAATATCCGCACCAGTGGTACTGAGAGAAAGCCGTCGTTTTGCAAATAATGACCTGAAAAATGTAGATTTCTTCCTGCAGGGTTATGCTGCAGAAAATTCTGAAAACAGCCATGTGTTTGTAAGCGAGTTTGGAAATCAGTTTGATGAAGTGTGCTATATAACTGCACAGATAAACAAACTGGTACAGAGCGGTCTTACCTATAACGATATAACCGTGGTGTGCCCGCAGATGGATAAGTACGAAAATCAGTTACAGGAAAGTTTCACACTGGCCGGTATACCATACTTTATAGACTCAAACCGCATCATATCATCATCTGCACCTGTTGTTCTTTTCCGCAGTATACTGTCTGTAATGGCCGGTGGTCTGAATTCCGAAACAGTGATGCCTCTGCTGAAAACAGGCCTGACAATATTTGATGATGACACCATCGCATTACTGGAAAACTACCTGTATGTATGGCAGGATTATGATTTTGACTTCAATGAGGAATTTGCCCTTTCCCCTGGTGGCCTGAAACCACAACCGGATGAAAGTGAAATACCTGTTCTGGATGCTGTAAACGGCATACGCAACAACCTGACTGAAATATTTGCACCTTTTTATGCTATAGATACACCGTCTGGCGGACAGATACTGGAAAACTGCTGGACTATAGCCTGTAAACTGGGCTGTGATGAAAAAATAATGTCCATTATCCCACAGATAGAAAAAGATGAAGACCGTCAGTTACTCTTGCGACAGTGGGAAACAGCTGTGGAATGTCTGGATGAACTTCATAGCATAACCGGTCAGGACATTCTGTCCTGCGCCGATATGGAACAGTTGTTCACGCTGATAGCCGAAGGTGTAAAGATAGGCTTTGCACCACAGACTCAGGACTGTGTTATGATAACCGACCCTAAGAGAATGAAACTGGACAGTGTGAAAGCCGTATTTATCACAGGCGCGGCCCAGGATATTTTCCCTGCCATTGTCAGCGAAAGTGGCCTGATTACTTCTGCTGACAGGGAGTATCTGAAAGATAACAACTATCCGCTGAAAAACAATTTTGAACTGCTGTTCAGCTTTGAAAATCTGTACTATTACAAAGCGCTGACCAGTGCAGGCGAGTATCTGTATATTTCCGGCTGTAAAAAGAACATAGACAGCCGCCAGATGCTGAGCGCACAGATCCAGTTGCTGAAAGAAGGGCTGAACCTGCAACCTGTAATTCTGAATCTGGAAGATTATGCGGTAACAAAAGAATTTTTCGCAGACTATATCAGCGGACAAGCCACAAACCTGACCCGTCACAGCTATAAAGAGCTGCTGGAGTCTTTGGGAATAACTGCAGAAACTCTGCGCACAAAACAGTACAATATAAAAGACCTGTCCCTGCTGAATACAGTCCTGGGGGACCGTATAAATATTTCACCAACTCATGCACAGAACTATTTCCAGTGTGCATTCATGTACTTTATGCAAAGAATTCTCCGTGTGAAACCACTGGAAAAAGCCGAATTTGATGCCCGTATAGCCGGTGATTATCTGCACTTCGTTGCACAGAAAGTCATGGAAAAATACGGTGAGGATTATTATCAGACACCGTGGGAAGAAGTAAAAACTGCCGCGGATGAAGCTGTGGAAAAATTCATAGTGGAATATTACCCACCACAGATTTACAACGATGTAAAATTCACCGCCCAGTATGACAATATGAAATCCAATGCACTGCAGTTACTAGAATACATTCAGTCAGAACAGGCAAACAGCCTTTTCCGTCCTGTTGCTTTTGAAGAAAGAATCGGACCGGGCGGCAGAATACCACCGCTGAGAATCGAAACCGGTGACGGCAAAAAAGTAAATGTTACAGGCGTAGCCGACCGTATAGATATATACCGCGGTCAGGAAAGCGACTTTCTGCGTATAATCGACTATAAAACCGGTAACCAGAAATTTGATCTGGACGAAATATACAACGGCCTGTCCACACAGCTTTTGCTGTACATGAGCGCACTGCTGGAATCCGGCTTTGCAAAAGGCGACAAACCTTTAAAACCTGGTGCAGTTGTATATCAGCCATCCGATGCCCGGTTTAAATTCGATAAAGACGATGAAAACCTGTACACTGCAGTGGGTATGGCTCTGGATAATCCGGAAATAAGCCATGCATTTGATATCAGCCGTCGGGGACGTTATGGTCTGTTAATGGGAGATGACAAAATTAAAAAAGCACCTGGTAGTGAAATAGTCGGTGAAAAGAAATTCAACATTATACTTGAATATGTAAAAAATGAAATAAAACAGATGGCAGAGGGTATTTATTCCGGAAACTTTGATAACCTGCCTCTGGAAAAAGACAATGGCACCCGCCAATGCCAGTGGTGCCGGTATTCTGCTATGTGCCTGCACAATGGTAAAACCAAGGCCATGGAGAAAAACCAGTTTGATAAAATGGAAAAGGAGGAAGTATAAATGCCACAATGGACTGATGAACAGCTACAGGCCATGGCCGACAAAGGTAAACTGACTGTAGTCAGCGCCGCTGCGGGTAGTGGTAAAACCACTGTGATGGTAGCCAGAGCACTGAATCTGTTACTGGATGAACAGCGCCCTGTTTCTGCTGAAAAAATGGTAATGACCACTTTCTCCAATGCTTCCGCCACTGAATTCAAAAACAGAATTGAAAAAGGCATCAACGAAAGACTACGCAACGACCCGGGTAACAACTATATAAAAATGCAGAAAGTTGCCCTGCAGAAAGCCAATATTTCCACAATCCATGCTTTCTGTATAAAGCTGGTAAGGGAGAATTTCCAGACTCTGGATATAAGCCCCGATTTTACCATATGCGATGAAGCACAGAGTGACTCTCTTCACAACCTGGCCATAGACCGTGCCATGAATTATGGATACACTCTGCCGGATTTCAAAACTTTCGTTTCATTTTACGGCAAAAGCAGCCGTGATGATATTGTAAGAGGTTTTCTCCGCCAGATGGACCATTTCTTCTCTGCTCTGCCTCACCCAGCAAAAGCGGCATCAGAGATGGCCGCTGCATACGGTAGCCATACAATGGAAAACAGCCCTGCATTCCACCGGGTAATGGACAGTATCGCCATACAGGCTGACTATCTGGTATATCTGGCAGAAAGAATGAATCGCCTGTATCAGGACAGTTCTTTTGACGGATATGAATCCGGGCTGTTACAGGTAAAAAATCAGGCAAATGAAATCATGGAGGCTGTAAAAACATCCGACATTGAAAAACTGAAGCGGATTACAGCTACCAAGGCTATCAGTCTGGGACGTGCCAAGCCTAAATGCGAAGAAAGCACTGTTATAAACGATAAAATATATGGCGACAGCTACAAAAAACGGGTAAAAAACATTGCCGGCCTTCTGGAGTATCTTGACAGTGAACGGTATCATACTGATATGAACCTGACCCGGAGATATGTAAACGTACTGTTCAATGTGTATCTCAAATATCAGGAAATACTTATTGGCCTTAAAAAAGAGAAAAAAATGTTTGAATTCGCTGATTTCGAACATTTCTCCTTACAACTTTTGCAGAATGAGGACGGCACACCAACGCCTCTGGCCTTGACCATGCGTGATGAATTTGAGTATATCATGGAAGATGAGTTTCAGGATACCAGCTACGTGCAGGACGCTATTTTCACTATGCTGGCAAAAGAAAACCAGTCCAACCTGTATGTGGTAGGGGATGTGAAGCAGAGTATCTATGGCTTCCGTAAAGCAAGCCCGCAGATTTTTCTGGATAAACGACAGATAGGTCTGGATGACAGTGAAAAAGGCAGTACCATATTCCTGCCACATAATTTCCGCAGCAGCCACAGTGTAATCGAAGGTGTAAACTATATTTTCCGCCGACTGATGAGTAAAGCCTGCGGTGGCGTGGACTATGATGAACACGAAGAACTGCGCACAAAGAAATCAGCTGATCACAGCGTAGGCGTAGTGTTTAATATTTACCGGCAGAATGAAGCCGAAAGTGTGGCCGGTGAAATCAGCCGCATGATAAAAGAAGGCTACCAGATAAACGACAACGGCACACTGCGCCCGGTTCAGAGCGGCGACTTTGCTATTCTCATGAGAAATAAAAGCAAATTTGGCCTGTATAAAGAGGCTTTGGAGAAACTGGGATTCGAAGCTTTTGTCCGTGATGAAGAACTGATACTTCAGAAACCGGAAATACAGTGCATAATCAATCTTATGCGTGTAGTGGCAAACCCTTTGCAGGAAGTTTATCTGACTGCCACAATGTTCGGTGATTTATTTGATTTCACTCTGGACGAGATACTGAAAATCCGCAGTGATAACCCACAGATAAACCTGTACAAGGCGCTGGCTTTATCCAACAAGAAAAAATCCTCAGACCTGCTGGCCGTGCTGAAAGACCTGACATATATTGCCGGTGTATATTCTGCAGACAAGCTGATAGACTACATCTGCAAAAAAACAGGCTACTACAGCAAACTTTCCTTCAGCGAAGATGGTGTGGAAAAACGCGAAAATATCCGATGGTTTATAGACTTTGCCCGTAACTGGGCCAAAACTCACCCAAGCGACCTGGCCGCATTTCTGCGACGGATAGATATGTATCTGGAAAAAGGCAAAAGCAATAATCCTGAAGGACAGAAAAGCGACAAAGCCATATCAATTATGACCATGCACACTTCAAAAGGTCTGGAATTTCCTGTGTGCTTTGTGCCTGAACTGAGCAAAAAATTCAACACTCAGGACACTGTGAAACGACTGTTGCTGGATACCCGTCTGGGGATAGGTATGTACGCCAATACACGTTTTGGCTATAACAACTCTACTCTGAACATTCACGCCATAAAAGAGGCTATGAAAGACAATATGTACAACGAAGAAATGCGATTGTTGTATGTAGCGTTTACAAGAAGTAAAAATTTACTGGTATTATCCGCAGAGTATAATAGAAACTTCTCTGAATCATCTCTGGAAAGAATAGTGGCATGCACTGATGGTGTGCCTCACCCTGCCCTGTTACGCAGCGCCATATGCCCCGCACGGTGGCTGGTAGCGGCATTCAGTGGCCACCCTGCCATAGCCGATATGTACACCTGTGGCAAAGAGGACAAAAACATACCGCAGACTGTGGAAATAAATTTCCTGTCCGGTGCGGAAGAATCTGACGAACAGCAACAGGAGGAAACACGTATTTCCATACAGGCTGATATTGACAGAATCAACGAGAACCTGTCCTTTGTTTATCCACATAAAGCCCGCACTAAACTGCCTGTAAAGGTAAGCGTAAGTGAAATAGCAAAAGCCAGCCGTCTGGTACTGGCGAAACCGGATTTTATAAAAGAAAACAAAATATCTGCCGCTGAAAAAGGCAGCGCTATGCACCGGTTTGCCCAGCATACTGACATACTGATGGCAAGGGCTGACCTTGATGTGGAACTGGCCCGTCTGGAAAACAGCGGTATGATAGACCGCAGTCTGCTGGATATACCAGCCATAGAAAAGTTCATTTTCAGTGACGTGGCAGAAAAAATACTTAACAGTGAGAAAGTATACACAGAAAAAGACTTTCTGGTGCCTTACAACGCCGCCATGGCGCTGGGTGATGAAATCTACTGTAATGACGAAGTACTGGTACAGGGCGTAATGGACTGCATACTGCAGAACGGAGATGAAATAACTGTAATAGACTATAAAACTGACTATGTACACAGTATGGACACTCTTTTCTCCCGTTATGAAAAACAGCTGGAACTGTACCGCTATGGTGCAAAACAACTGTTTGGCACAGGAAAAGTAAAATGCATACTTTACTCTTTCAGACTGAATGAGCATATAGAATTCTGATAAACAATCCGTCACTATTCTTTATATTTTCACATTTATATGTTAAAATACAGATAACAGGATAACTGTTATCTGTATTTTTATTGCAGGAGGTTTGTTATGGACGTAAGAAAAGAATACGATAAAAACGAAGCAAAGCGCAAAAAAGAAGTAGCCATAACAAGGCTGGAAAAACCACAGCACATACATTTTTACCTGCCTATGTTTATGGCAATTATCATTGTTATGTACCCGATATTTGACAGCCATATCCCTTTTGCAGAGTTTTTGAAGTTACAGCTTAATCCTGTGTTAATTATGGCCATGGTGGCTGTACTCATCCCCGGTATAAAGTATGACAAAAACTCTAAACAACTGTATCAGGCATTGTGCGTACCCGTAGAAAGTATGAATATGGAATATATAAAAAGCCTTATTGATACCCGCCACAAAAACATACAGGTTATTTTGGTTATAAGCATTATAGCTCTGGTTGCCGCATATTTTTTAATGCACATTAACCGTAATATAATCAGTACACAGTATGCCTGTTTACTGGGTACAATGATAAATTTTCTTGGCGATAAAAAACGACTCACTGAAAAAATTGAAGAAGATATAGCATCTTTAAATGCCGTTGAAGAACAGTAAAATAAAAAATTGAATATAAAAAGGACTCACCGTGGTGAGTCCTTTTATTTATGCAATATTTAATTATTACAGTGTTTCGTCTTCTTCAGCGATATTGATGTGTACATCATCCAGCTGCTGGTCTGTAACAACGTTTGGAGCGTTCATCATCAGGTCCTGTGCAGCGCCGTTGAGTGGGAATGCGATAACGTCACGGATTGTGTCTTCTTCAGCCAGAAGCATAATCATTCTGTCAACACCAGGTGCCATACCAGCATGTGGAGGTGCACCGTACTGGAATGCTGTGTAGAGAGCGCCGAATTTAGCAGCAACTTCTTCTTCACCGTAGCCAGCAATAGCAAATGCTTTTCTCATAATGTCTGGGTTGTGGTTTCTTACAGCACCGGAAGAAAGTTCTACACCGTTACATACGATATCGTACTGGTATGCGTAGATATCCAGTGGGTCCATTGTTTCCAGAGCTTCCAGACCACCCTGTGGCATGGAGAATGGGTTATGTGTAAAGTCGATTTTCTTTTCTTCTTCGTTCCATTCATACATTGGGAAGTCAACGATGTAGCAGAATTCAAATCTGTCTTTAGCAATCAGGTCCAGAGTTTCACCCAGCCATTTGCGGATGCCGCCAGCCAGACCGTCAACAACATTTTTAGCGTCAGAGATGAAGAATACTGTGTCGCCATCTTTCATGCCGCACATTTCAATCAGGTGTGCTCTCTGTTCTTCTGTCAGGAACTTGTCGATAGGGCCTTTGAATTTGCCTTCTTTCAGCATCAGGTAGCCAAGACCTTTCATGCCGATAGACATAGCGTGTTTCAGGCTGTCTTCGTAGAATTTTTTACTTCTGTCTGCGCATGGTGCCACGATACCTCTTACTGGTTTGCCTTTGAATGCAGGGAATTCAACACCAGCAAAGAATTCTGTCAGGTCTTCGATAATCAGTGGGTTACGCAGGTCAGGTTTATCTGTACCATATTTCAGCATAGCATCTTCAAAACGGATACGTTTGAATGGTGCTGGGCTTACTTCTTTGTCTGTAAACTTTTTGAATGTGTTGTACAGAACAGTTTCACCTACTTTGAATACGTCTTCCTGTTCTGCGAAAGCCATTTCAAAGTCCAGCTGATAGAATTCACCTGGTGAACGGTCACCACGTGCATCTTCATCACGGAAGCAAGGTGCAATCTGATAGTATTTGTCAAAGCCGGATACCATCAGCAGCTGTTTGAACTGCTGTGGAGACTGTGGCAGAGCGTAGAATTTACCTGGGTGTTTACGGCTAGGTACCAGATAGTCACGTGCACCTTCTGGAGAAGATGATGTGAGAATTGGTGTCTGCATATCCATAAAGCCCATTTCTTCCATCTGCTGACGCAGGAAGCTGATAACTTTTGAACGGAACACAATATTTTTGTGCAGTTCTGGGTTACGCAGGTCAAGGTAGCGGTATTTCAGACGTACGTCTTCTCTTGTTTCTTTGGAAGATTCAATTTCAAATGGCAGCATGTTTTTGCTTGGGCCAAGGATTGTCATTTCTTCTACGTGTACTTCAACAGTACCTGTTTCCAGTTTAGGGTTAACTGTTTCTGCATCTCTTGCAACTACAGTACCTTTAACCTGGATTACTGTTTCTTTATGAACATTTTTCAGCATTTCTGCATCGTGGAAAACAACCTGTGTCATACCGAAATGGTCACGCAGGTCGATAAAGATAACACCACCGTGGTCACGGATAGTGTTTACCCAACCAGACAGAGCAACACTCTGGCCGATATGTTCGTCGCGAACTTCGTTACATGTATGTGTTCTTAACATACTCTTTTTCCTCCTGAAAAAAATAAAAAATCCCGGAAATTCTCTTTGTCAAAAAATTTCCGGGACGAGCTATACTAAATATATACCCGCGGTGCCACCCGCATTGGTGTGAAAAACACACCCACTTTAATATTTGATTTTCCGGTTAAAGTCACATTTATACGCCTGCCCTGCTTACAGCCGGTGACAAGGGCTCTCTTAAAAGCGTGCTTCAGAGTGTTCCTTACAGAAAAAGTTTAACTGTGCTTTCAGCCTATGGCACAACTCTCTGGATAAACCGGGACTTCTGCAAATTCTCTATTCAATAATTATATATACAAATACGCCAAAAGTCAATAATAAACTATTGCCATAAAATGGCTGATTTTAAAGGTTTTCTGCCAACCAGTCGGCTGTTGTGGTAATTACATCCTGTGCAATGGATTTATCGCCTGTAAGCACATTAAAAGTATGGTCAGCACCTTCGTAAATTATAACTTCTGCCTTTTCATTTGTGGCGGCTATTTCGTCTGCATGGGCACATGGCACCAGCACATCAGCACTGCCTGCCACACACAGCAACGGTCCTGTGTATTTTTTCAGTGCATCCATTGGATTTGTGTTTCTGATATCTTCAAACCACTGCAGAGGAACTATAAAATCACTTCTCCAGTCCATCGGCATGGCTACATAGCCTTCTTTTACTGCTTTTTCGTAAAAAGCTTCAAACCAGCCGGCGAATACACCTATGCCGTTGTGACAGGCACCGGACCATGAAACTGCGGCCTTTGCTTTGTCCCGGTGTGTGTCCATAAACTGTGCCATTACTCTGCCACCCTGACTGAAACCGATAATGCCCATACGGCCGGTATCCACTGTCTCGTTTTCACACATATATTCATAAGCTTTCACAGTGTCGCTTACTTCGTTCATAAATGTCTGGTTTATGCCACTGTCAGTACTGTCGCCACAGCCGGCAAAGTCCATACGTATGCTGGCCACACCTTTTTCGGCCAGTGCAGCCGCAAGGTCTGCGTACATGTTGCCTGCTTCGTTTTTATCACTGGCTGTACCATGGCACATTACCACAAATGGCAGTTTTTCCCCTGCCGGAATGTTAACAATTGCAGGAATATCGTATTTTTCATTTTTAATAAACAAAGCTTTTTCCATAATATCACCTGTATTAATTTATTGGTTACATTATATCATAATATCAGTTGCACAAACAATAAAAATAGAGTAGAATAAATATATTAAAATATGCGAAACGAGGTATATAGATTATGGCAATGATGGATAATGTACGCGCCGGTATGATGGCTGCTATGAAAGAAAAGGACAAACTTAAAAAAGACGCACTGTCTGCACTGCTGTCCGCACTGAAATCAAAAGCTATCGATAACCGTGGCGAACTGAGCGAAGAAGATGCTATCGCTGTAGTATCAAGAGAAATCAAACAGCTGAAAGAAACAATGGAAACAGCACCAGAAGGCTACGAAAATGTAAAAGAAGAATGCAAAGCAAAAATCGAAATTCTGTCTACATTTATGCCAAAACAGATGGACGAAGCTGAAATCAAAGAAGTTATCGCAGGTGTGCTGGCACAGCTGGGTCTGGAAAAACCAGAAGCAAAACAGAAAGGTATCATTATGAAAAACCTGATGCCTCTGGTAAAAGGTAAAGCAGATGGCAAACTGGTAAACGATATTCTAGCTACATTTTTTGCATAATGCTGATTAGAGAGGGCGGTCGCCGTCCTCTTTTTTAATAAAAACAAAACGAGGATTTTATGGCACACAGAGATTTTATGCTGCGCGCAGTGGAACTGGCACAGAAAGCCTATGACATGCGCGAAGTGCCGGTAGGCGCTGTGGTAGTTAAAGACAACAGAATCATCGGCGAGGGATACAACTTCCGAGAAAGTCAGCAAAGCGCACTGGGCCATGCTGAAATAATGGCCATTGAAAACGCCTGCAAAACTCTGGGCAGCTGGCGACTGGAAGGCTGTACTCTGTATGTTACAATGGAACCATGCATAATGTGCACCGGTGCCATAATAAACAGCCGTATGGAAAGAGTTGTATATTCACTGATAGATTTTAAAGCTGGTGGTCTTGGTGGTCTGACTGATTTAAACCAGATTGGTCTTAACCACAGTGTGGATACTATCATGGGTGTGTGCGAAATGGAAAGTGCCGCTCTGGTAGATAAGTTTTTTAAAGAATTAAGGGAAAAGAGAAAATAATGAGCAACGCAAAAAAAGTATTTTTAATTTATATACTGTTTGGTCTTGCAATAGCACTTACAATTACTGCCAGCGGCGGCTACACATCTCTGGTTACAGAAGGGGCATTTCTGAACACTGCCATGACAAGCGGAACATATATGATTCTGATGGGTATAGTTACTGTAGGCTGGTTGCCTGCTCTGGTAACAGTTATGGTATCAAAACAGATTTATGTAACCTTTCCGGGCGGTAAATTTATACCTGCGGCTATCCTTCTGGCATTTATGGTACTATGTAGATTTTTCACAAAAAGAAAATAAAACAGTATATAACAAAACTTAAAATAATTAATCCTGCCTGTGAGTATTCTCACAGACAGGATTTTTGTGTGTTGGAAGTGTTTTACAAATTGGGATTTATCTCACTCTTCGTGTTTTCTTTGTTTGAGATACTGGGCTATACGAATGATTGCACCCATACTCCAAGCAACCGCAAACGCTATCATCAAAGCAAGTGCGGTTGTATTAGCAAGCAACTGGCGGTGATAGA
>JAFYPL010000015.1 GCA_017547525.1 Oscillospiraceae bacterium | reverse complement strand
TCTTCTATCGCTCTGTTTGCTCGTGTTGGTGGCGGTATCTACACGAAAGCTGCTGACGTTGGTGCTGACCTTGTTGGTAAAGTTGAAGCTGGTATCCCAGAAGACGACCCACGTAACCCTGCAGTTATCGCTGACAACGTTGGTGACAACGTTGGTGACGTTGCAGGTATGGGTGCTGACCTGTTCGAATCTTATGTAGGTTCTATCATCTCTGCTATCACACTTGGTCTTGTATGGCAGAACTCTAACGCAGTTGTTATCGAAAACGGCGCTGCAATCTTCCCAGTAGTTCTTTCTGCTCTGGGCATCATCGCTTCTGTTATCGGTTCTACATTCGTTAAATGTAAAGAAGGTACATCTCCACAGAAAGCTCTCAATTCTGGTGAATACACAGCTGACGCTATCGTTGTTGCAGGTGCTATCGCTCTGTCCAAAGTATTCTTTGGCAACTTCATGCCAGCTGCAGCTATCATTGCTGGTCTTATCGTTGGTCTGCTCATTGGTGTTGTTACAGAAATGTACACATCCGGCGACTACAAATCAGTTCAGAAAATTGCTAAACAGTCCGAAACAGGTGCTGCTACAACAATTATCTCCGGTCTGGCTGTTGGTATGACATCTACAGCTGTACCAGTTCTGCTGATCTGTGTGGGTATCTACATCTCTTACGCTGTATGTGGCCTTTATGGTATCGCTCTGGCTGCTGTTGGTATGCTGTCTACAACAGGTATCACAGTTGCTGTTGACGCTTACGGCCCAATCGCTGACAACGCTGGTGGTATCGCAGAAATGTCCGGTCTGGACGAATCTGTTCGTGAAATCACAGACTCCCTCGACGCTGTAGGTAACACAACAGCTGCTATGGGTAAAGGTTTCGCTATCGGTTCCGCTGCTCTGACATCTCTGGCTCTGTTCGTATCTTACGCAGAAGCTGTAGGTCTCGAAGCAATCAACATCCTTTCACACACAACAATCATCGGTCTGATGATCGGTGGTATGCTGCCATTCTTCTTCTCCGCATTCACAATGGAATCTGTTTCTAAAGCTGCATTCTACATGATCGAAGAAGTTCGTCGTCAGTTCCGTACAATTCCAGGTATTATGGAAGGTACAGGCAAACCTGACTACGCAGCATGTGTTGACATCTCCACAAAAGCTTCCCTGAGAGAAATGATCGTTCCAGGTGTTCTGGCAGTTGCTGCTCCTCTGGCTGTTGGTGTTCTCCTTGGTACAGAAGCTGTTGGCGGTATGCTGGCTGGTTCCCTGGTAACAGGTGTTCTGATGGCTATCTTCATGTCCAACGCTGGTGGTGCATGGGACAACGCTAAAAAATACATCGAAAACGGCAACCACGGTGGCAAAGGCTCCGAAGCTCACAAAGCTGCAGTTGTTGGTGACACAGTTGGTGACCCATTCAAAGATACATCCGGTCCAGCTATCAACATCCTCATCAAACTGATGACAATCGTTGCTCTGGTATTCTGCAATGTATTCGTAGGTATCCTGCTGTAATACTGATGTTATAATGCATTTTAAAAGACTGTCTTGAAAAAGACAGTCTTTTTTATTTTTTTATACGTTGACTTGTCAATGATTTAAATTATATAATGACTGTATAAAATATATGAGGTCAATTATATGAAACTAACATTTATAACTGAAAATACAGTTCTTAAAGATAATCTTACACCAGAACATGGTATGTCTGTATATGTTGAAAAAGGAGATACAAAACTTCTGTTTGATGCCGGTTATTTTGGTGTCATAAGAGATAATGCACAGCATTTGGGCATTGATTTGACAAAAGTCAATGCTGTGGCTTTCAGCCATAACCATGTAGACCATGCAGGTGGATTTTTGCATATAAATGACCTTATTGACGCCGATTGCCCGATTTTAGTGCATAAAGGGTTTCATGTACGCAAATATTGGGATCATCGTTTTGACCCGGATACCGACCCTACAGCTGCAAAAAATCTGGAAATGGTTGGCCCTGCCATGTCGTTGGAATGGTTTTTTGTAAACGGAAAGTACAATATGCGCATTATAGAAGATGACTTGTATGAAATAGCTGATGGAATGTACCTTGTAGGTAATTTTCCAGTACAGAGGGGAATTGAACGGATATGGCAGTCATCCCGTATGGAAACTCCATCCGGAGATTATGTGTTGGATGAATTCCGTGATGAACAAGTATGTGTAATCAGAACAAAAGAAGGGCTTGTTATTCTTTCTGGTTGTGCTCATAACGGCATAATGAATATTACTGAAACCGTTAGAAAACATTTTCCAGATGAAAAAATTTATGGTGTGTTCGGTGGCACTCACCTGGTGCCATATAATCCGCAAAGGGTGGAAGAAACAGTGAAATATTTTAATGAAAGTGATATAAAATACGCTGGAGTATGCCACTGTACAGGCCCTGCAATAGCTGATTTTGCAAACAAAGTAAATTGTTATATCAAAACTGGTGCTGGTCTTACAATAGAAATTGATGATTAAAATCTGATTTATTAAAGCTTTGTATTATTTTAAGTTATAGCAGGGAATATTATATGAAACTTGTGTTTTTAACCGATAATTCGGTTCTTTCAGATAATCTTATAGCTGAACATGGTATGTCAGTATACGTGGAAAAAGGCGATATAACATTGCTTTTTGATACCGGTCTTCGTGGTGCCATAAGGCATAATGCAAATCAGTTGGGTGTGGACCTTACAAAAGTAAATGTAGTTGCCTTCAGTCATAATCACAATGACCATTCTGCCGGTTTTGCTACAATAAACGACCTTATCAGCGCAGACTGCCCGATTCTGTTGCACAAAGGTTTTCCGGTAAGAAAATACTGGGACCACCGCTTTGACGGAGATACTGACCCTAAAACAAAGTATCTGGAAATGAACGGCCCAGGCATGTCGCTGGAATGGTTTTTTGTAAACGGCAAATACAATATGCGTGTAATAGAAGATGATTTGTACAAGGTTACAGATGATATTTATCTTGTAAGCAATTTCCCGGTGCAAAGAGGTATCGAAGCAATATCACCAAACCTGCGTATGGAAACCCCATCCGGAGATTATGTAGTGGATGAAGCCCGCGACGAACAGGTATGTGTTATCCGTACAGTACATGGCCTGGTTATTCTTTCAGGCTGTGCCCATAATGGTATCATGAATATTATTGAAACCGTTAAAAAGCACTTTCCGGGCGAAAAAGTGCATGCTGTGTATGGCGGTACACATATGACCCCTTACAACAAGCAAAGAGTAGAAGAAACAATAAAATATTTTAACGAAAGCGGTATTGAACACATTGGTGTGTGCCATTGTACCGGCCCGGCTATCCCGGATTTTTCCCGCGGTGTAAAATGTTTCAGCAAAGTATCAGCGGGTACAATAATCGAAATTGAAGAATAAAATAAAAGCTGCCGTAAGGCAGCTTTTTTATGTACAAAAAAAGACCGATTATACAACCGGTCTTTGGTGGAGACGATCGGGATCGAACCGACTACCTCTTGAATGCCATTCAAGCGCTCTCCCAGGTGAGCTACGCCCCCACATAATTTATTGCTAGATCATAATACCACATCCTTTATAAAAATGCAAGTATTTATTTTGTTTTTTACTTTTGTATATAAACAGTTCAACTTTATAAAGTTTTGTTTATACTGTATAAAGTATGTATTTGTTAATAATTAATAAAATTTATTCCAATTTGTTGATTTTATTTATGATAAATGATATATTAAAATCATAAAGATATATTAGTATATATCAACGGAGGTCGTTTTATGGAAAAATTAGTTTATGAATTTATGGGTACAGATAAAGGTAACTGTTCTACAGCTCTTGTAGGTAAAAATGCATCTGTAACTGGTAAAGTTCTTCTTGCACATAACGAAGATGACTCTGACGCTGTTGTACAGACTCATGTTGTGCCAAGAGTTAAGCATAACCCAGGTACTTTTATTACATTTGCTGACGGTAAAGCACAGATTCCACAGGTTGAAGAAACTTATGCGTACTACTGGTCAGAAGTACGTTGCCCAGGCGGCATTTCTTTTGCTGACGGTTTTGCAAACGAATGGGGCGTAGCAGTTGTTTCCAATGCTTGCCGTCCAAGTAAAGATGCTACAGGCAGCCATACAGATAACCGTGAAGCTTATGGTGTAGGTTATGCTATTCGTCGTCTGGTTGCAGAAAGAGCAAAAACAGCAAGAGAAGGCGTACAGGTTATTGCACAACTTGTTGAAGAATTTGGCTACTTCTCATCCCGTTCTTATCAGATTGCTGACAAGGACGAAGCATGGGTAGTTCAGATTCCAAAAGGCTTTAATATCGTTGCAAAACGTGTTCCTGATGACCATGTTTACTATATTCCTAACTGGTACACAATTCACGAAGTAGATTTTAATGATGCAGATAACTATTATGCATCTCCAAACCTTGTTACACATGCAATTGAACAGGGGTGGTATACTCCTGCTGTTGAAGGTGATTGGTCTGACTTTGATTTTGCTAAAGCATATCAGGAAGGCGAAATGGAACCACATAATATCACACGTGCAAGAAATGCATGGAGAATCCTGCAGGGTCTGGAACTTGAAGGTGAGGAACTGAAAGTATTCTCCAGAAAAGCTGAAAAAAAATACTCTGCTGCTGACCTTAAACAGGTTATGCGTGCACATTATATTGGCACAGCTGATGACCTTACAGAAGGCCTGACAAAGAACCCACACCGTGGTTACTACTGGCCAACAACAATCTGTAACCCAATGACAGTTGAAAGTCTGGTAGTGGAATTCAACGAAGACCCTAACCTTACAAGAATGCTGCGCGCTGCACCAAGAGGATGTGTATGTCCATATACACCTTGGTACCCAGCGGCTCTTAACAGAGTTCCAAAAGGCTACAGCTGGATGACTCCAATGGCTTCACAGGCTGCACATTTCTTTGTAGATGATGCTGAACTGGTTTATGACCCAACTAAAGCATACTGGGCATTTAAGCTGTTACAGTACTTTACAGACTTCGATTTCAAAGGTACACATGAAAAAATCGAAGAAGGCATGGCTAAACTGGAAGCTGGCTGGGAACTGGAAAAAGACGCTATTGAAGGTGCATACAAAGCACTGAAAGCTGTTGATGAAGCTGCTGCAAAAGAATACCTGACACAGTACACATGCGCACAGGCACAGAAGGCTTGGGATTGGGCAAATTATATGGTTACTGTACTGGGCGAAGCAAAAGCTCTTGAAAACTGCAAAGCTTACGATGACGACCCAGAATTCAGAAATTAACAATATTAAAAGTACGGCTAAAAGCCGTACTTTTTTATTAACAAAAAATTGTTATTTGTCAAAATAGCTTGCTTTAATTAAAATGATACGATATATTAAAATTAATAGTAATGTTTTTCAAGGAGGTCGTTTTATGGAAAATAGGTTGAAGAAATTTATCGACAGAGCAAACTGCAGTACAGTTATTATCGGTAAAAATGCATCAGCAACAGGTAAAGTAATCATGGGGCATAATGAGGATGATACTGATGCTATTGTTCAGCTTCATGTTGTACCTAGAGTAAAACACAAAGCTGGAGAAGTGATTACTTTTGCTGACGGCAAAGCTGTTGTGCCACAGCCAGAAGAAACATATGGTTATTTCTGGTCAGAAGTACGTTGTCCGGGCGGTATTTCATTTGCTGACTGCGCAGTAAACGAATTTGGTGTAGCGGTTATGACAAATGCCTGTGGTCCTTCTAAAGATATAAATCAGAAACCTGATGAAATTGCGTTTGCAAATAATACTGAAGATTATGGTCTTGGTTATGCTATTCGTCGTCTGGTGCCTGAAAGAGCTAAAACAGCCAGAGAAGCAGTACAGATTATTGCTGAACTGGTAGAAAAATATGGATATATTTCTGCGCGTTCCTATCAGGTAGCTGATAAGAACGAAGCATGGGCAGTACAGATTCCAAAAGGTTTTAATGTAGCTGCAAGAAGAATCGGTGATGATGAAGTTTACTATATGTCCAACTGGTTCACAATTCATGAAATTGATTTTGAAGACAAAGAAAACTACTATGCATCTCCAGATCTGGTGCAGAATGCTATAAACCGGGGTTGGTATACACCTGCAGTGGAAGGCGACTGGTCTGACTTTGACTTTGCAAAAGCATATCAGTATGCAGACATGATGTGGAACCCACCTCGTTCCAGAACAGCATGGAAGCTGCTTACAGGCGCTGACCTGCCTGCAGATGGACTGAAACCATTTACAATGAAAGCAACAAAGAAATACACTGTTGATGATGTAAAACGGGTTATCACATCCCATAATGAAGGCTTGGTAGACGACCTGTCTGATAACTGTGTAATTCATCCACATCGTTATCCTACATCAACTATCTGTAATGAATCTACTATCGAAAGTTCCGTTGTAGAATTCAATGAAGATGTAAATCTTACAAGACTGCTGCGTGCATTCCCTAAAGGTTGTATGATGCCTTACGTGCCATTCTATCCTGTGGCCATGACAAAAGCTCCTGAAGGTTACGAATGGATGGGCTATCAGGCTGCACAGGCATCCCACTTCTTTGTTGATGATGAAGAATTTGAATATGACCCAGCAAAAGCATGGTGGGCCTTCAGAACAGTCCAGTTCCTTACAGAGTTTGACTACAAAAACACAGCACCTGGCGTAAGACAGGCAAAAGCAGTGCTGGAAGCCAAGTGGGAACAGGAAAAAGCTGCAGTAGAAAAAGCTTATGCAGTGATGAAAGAAATAGGCGAAGCAGAAGCTAAAAAAGTACTGGCAGATACAACTGACAGATATGCAAAAGAAGCATGGAAATGGGCTAATAAGTTGATAAGAACTATCGGTGAAGGCAAAATTCAGGAAAACGTAAATGTATGGATTGAAAAATTGGGTGTTCCTGATAACGTTCTTACATACTACGTAAAATAAAATATAACTGTTTGAAAGAGCCATAGTTTAATTATGCCTCTTTTGTGAGAAATATATAAAAGTTTTTAATTTTTACTTGATTGTATTGGTGGTTTTGGTGTATAGTAAGTGTAATCAATGATCAGCAGTGTAGGTTTAATATTATATATATGTTGTAAAACTTTATGTGATCAACAGGATTGTTCCACTTCTGATTAATTTATACTTTGGGAAAAGGCACGGTTTTTACACCGTGCCTTTTCCGTTCCTTTACATATATCTCACATTTTACTGTTTTATTGGTTTTACATCGCCTATATTTTCTGTACCGGTCCAGCCGTTATGAAATTCATAACCTATAACTTTCCAATTACCTGCTTTGACCGGGTTATAAGTACAGTCTTTGAAAGAGGATGTTTCTCTTGTGGCGCAGAATGCACCTACAATTCTTGCGGTGTTTTTCAGTACCAGATTCGTATCGGCGTGGCAGTTTTCCAGTTCACTGCATATTACAGTGCCACCAAAGCCGGCTATGCGCCATGGTTTCTGTGTATCATAGATACCATCGTAAGGGTTGGCTATGCCTGTTGATGTGCCAGATGCAGAACAGTTCACTATTTTTGCATAATGAATTATACCTGCAAAAGGAGCAGTTTCCTGACAGCCTGTTACAGTGGCGTTGGATGTACAGTTTTCTACATAGCCATTTACACGATGGCCACCATCTCCTGTAGTGGAAAGTCCGCCGATATACCCAAACATTCCGCCTACACCGGCATACCCCTGTACATTACCACTTACATGACAGTTTATTACAGTGCCAGTGCAATAACCTGCAAGTATGCCTATATTATTGCCATGGTCTTCATAAGGTTTATCACTGACGGAAACTATATTTGCATTTACTATATTTAGGTTTTTTACTACACCCTCACTGGCAATATTTGTAAATAAACCTATGCCGCCATTATATTTGCTGTTATCAGTGCCGTCATATATTATTTCCAGATTGCTTATAGTATGCCCCTGCCCATCAAATGTGGCACAGAAACCACCGGACGCATCAGTGTATTTTTCAGAAGTGGAATAAACACCTGACAGACTGCCGATAGGGTCAATTTCAATACCAGCTAAATCAAGGTCACAGTTAAGCAGATATGTGTTACCTTTGATATAATAACCGTTTGTGTTTACATTATCGACAAACAACAGGAAATCATCAATATTGTTTATTTCCACTGTTTGTGGATTGGGATTCAGTATATTTTCTATCTGCACCACATTTTTTATACGCCATATTTCTTCACCGGCTGTAAATCTGTCGGTCAGATATTCCGGTATATAGTCTATGATTTGTTTGCTCATTTCAAACTGCAGGTGATGTAAAGGTACACCATCAGCTTCTCTGGCTACAATTACTGTAAATGTGTTTTCATCAATTTTTTCTGTTTCCAGTACAGTCAGATGTGTTCGTGGGTCATATTGTACCAGTGCCCAGTTTGTGCTGATGACCTGGTCAGACATGCTCCACCACTCTGCAGGCATTTCCCGTGCAAACATAAATTGGTATATATCCATCATCTGTTCCCAAGGTACAGAGTAATAACCGGCTGTCTTTGTATCGTCATAGTGATATATATGTTCATCTTTTATCATATTGTTTCGGTATAAATACCAGAAACCCATGCCGAAATTCTCGTAATCCCAGTAGTCATAGCTACGCTCATATTCACAGTATGTCTGTATAAAATCCATAGCTTGATCTGGTACCTGAAAGGCTTCCTCAGCCTTTTCTGGTGCACAGGAAATAAGGCTGGTACTTAATATACACAGTGCTATTATTAAAGCTATGGCAGACTTACCACTACGTTTAATACTGTTATCATATATATTTTTAAAACGGGTTGCCAGAGTTTTTTTGTCATTAGAAAAACCAGTAGAGAAAGCCAGTCTTTTACTAGAGTTCATTTTTATCATGCTGATGATACTGCTGCTGTATGCGTCTTTGAACTCCTGACTACGATTTTTTATAACATCTTCGTCACAAGCAATTTCTATATCTTTCTGAGCTTGTCTATCCATCAGCCAGACCAGTGGATTGTACCAGTGAATACAGCATGCAACCAGCAGAATGAACTTATACAATATATCTTTGCGTTTATGGTGCATAAGTTCGTGATACAGCACCATGTCCAGCACATCTGTACTGTAATCAATATCCGGTATGAAAATAGCAGGTGAAAGTAAACCTACTATCATTGCAGTGCCAGTACTGGAAGTACGATACACTTTCATTGCTTTACGGATACCGAGTTTTTCAGATAAATAATCAAGATGCTGTTGAGCCATCGAATCAGGTGCAGAATTTTTGTTCAGCGTGATTCTGACTGTAAAATACTGCAAAATGTGATATATCATAAGTAAAACCGCAGTATAAATCCACAGATTTGCAATTACAGTGCTGATACGTATTACCGGGAATGTACTAAGCAGAAATTTTGAAAAATCTACTGGATTTTCCCAACGATTATTTTTAACAATCACATTTCCGCTTTCAGTATATGTTACTTCGGCCCCGGGTGGAACATCAACGATGGTATTATCAATGTTATTATTTTCTGTATTGTAATTATTGTTATAATCAATCGGTGATTCAGTATGGTTTCCGACTGTATCGCTGCTGTCAATGTTGCCTGGTGTGGTATTATGGAAATTGTTATCTCGTATAATTACCTTATCTGGCACAGTAGCGTGTATCAGGCGAGTAGGCTTTTTACTTAAGTTGATATCGAAAGGAAATATCAATCTCAAAGCGATTATCAGCCATATAAAATATCTGGCTCTGGCTACATATTTTTTGCCCATAAATGGTACCAGTGCAAGCATAATGGCTATTATAACTGAAACAGGCAGAATTATTTCTATGTAAGGGGTAAGAATATCCAAATCAAAAAACATAAATTTACCTCCTATTTTTCACGTAGTTGTTTAAGCAGATTTTCCAGTTCGTCAATATCATCAGATGACAAAGAATCAGCTTCTGCCAGGCTGGCCACAAAATGTTTTATAGAACCTTTATGAAGCCTGCCTAAAAAACTGGCATTTTCAACCTGCATGTATTCTTCTCTGCTTATAGCGGGTGAATATACATTTTTATTACCGTTTTTAGTAAAGGTAATAAAACCTTTTTCAGTCAAACGGGACAACATGGTGAGTATTGTACTGTCTGACCAGCCTTTATCGGCAAATTTTGTATTGAAATAACTGCGCTGTACACTTTCTCCTGCGTCCCACAGGCACAGCATTATTTCCAGTTCAGTTTCAGGTAGTTTTTTTACTTTTTTATTCATATCTCAAATCTCCTACATTTGTAGTGGTTTGATTTTATTCTACAACTGTAGAAGAAAATTGTCAACATCTGCGCTATTGATTTTACAGTCTGTTCACATTACAATATATTCATAAAATGTTTCTGGGGGACATATATGCTTAAAATAATTATTTCACCTGCCAAAAAGATGGTAACAGACCCGGATAGTCTGGAATGTACAGGTCTGCCATATTTTGTAGATAAAGCAGAGTATCTTAAAAATATACTTAAATCAAAAAATTATGCCGAACTTAAAAAGTTGTGGGCATGTAATGACAGTATAGCAGAACTTAACTGCCGGCGCCTGGATACCATGGACTTACACCGCAACATAACCCCGGCAATACTTGCTTATGACGGTATAGCTTTTAAGTATATGGCCCCTGCGGTTTTTGATAATGATCAGTTTGAATATATACAGAACCATTTGTTTATACTATCCGGTTTTTATGGTGCGGTGCGTCCTTTTGATGGTGTTGTACCTTATCGTCTTGAAATGCAGGCGAAATTAAAAACAGACGATTTTAAAAATCTGTATGATTATTGGGGTAATAAAATTTATGATTATGTTACCACTGGCTGTGATGTTGTGATAAACCTTGCGTCTGAAGAGTATTCAAAGGTGATTTCAAAATATATTACGGATAAAGTGAAATTTGTAACTGTTACATTCGCTGATTTGATAAATGGTAGATTAGTGGAAAAAGGTACCAAGTGCAAAATGGCCCGTGGTGAAATGGTACGATATATGGCAGAAAACCATGTAGAAGATGCTGATGAAATAAAATATTTCAATCGACTGGATTATACCTATTCGCCGGAACACAGCACAGATACCAATATTGTATTTATATATAACAAAGCCGTTGAATAAACGGCTTTTATTTTTGTCGTATATAGGGTATAATTAAATATTATGTAAAATTAACTGAAACAGGATATTGATATATGAAAAAACTTGTTATGGGTGTTCTGGCCCATGTAGACAGCGGTAAAACTACCCTGTCAGAAGGATTGCTTTACCTTACCGGTAGCATCAGAAAAGCCGGTCGTGTTGACCATGGTAATACTGCTCTTGATACAAATGAAATAGAAAAAAGCCGTGGTATTACTGTGTTTTCCAAACAGGCCATGATAAATTATGAGGACATGCAGCTGTGTCTGCTGGATACACCGGGCCATGTTGACTTCGGTGCAGAGGCAGAGCGTACTTTGCAGGTTCTGGACTGCGCAGTTCTTATTGTTTCATCTCTGGATGGCGTGCAGAATCATACAATTACATTATGGAATCTTTTGAAGAACTACAATGTACCTGCGTTCATTTTTGTAAATAAAATGGACCTGCCCGGTGCGGATAAGCAAACAGTAATTGCACAGCTTAAAAAAGAGCTGTCAGCGGAATGTATAGACTTTACAGATGATGAAAGTGTGTATCTGGAAGAATGTGCCACAACTGATGAAGTGCTTATGGAAAAGTACCTTGAAACAGGCTGTGTCTCAGATGAAGATATCTCCCATCTGATATTTTCCAGAAAAGTATTCCCTTGTTTCTTTGGCTCAGCCCTTAAAATGGAAGGTCTGGAAAAGTTTATTTCTGCTGTGAACCGTTATGCACAACAGAAAGAATATGGCGAAAAATTTGGCGCAAAGGTTTATAAAATTTCCTATGATGGTAATGACCGTCTTACTTTTATGAAGATTACCGGTGGCAGTCTTAAAGTAAAGGATTCTGTATCACAGATAAATAAAACTGGCGAAAGTCATACTGAAAAAGTAAACCGGATACGCTTATATACTGGTGAAAAATTTAAAACAGAGCAGGAAATTGCTGCTGGCACAGTTTGTGCTGTTACCGGGCTTAATCACACATATCCAGGGCAAGGGCTTGGTATGGAAAAAAACAGCCGGGATTCCGTGCTTCAGGCAATTTTTTCATACAAAGTTATGTTTGATGAAAAATATGATGTAAGAACTGTACTGCAGAAACTGCGTCAGCTGGAAGAGGAAGAACCACAGTTACATGTGGAATGGAAAGAGCAGCTGAAAGAAATACATTTAAGCCTTATGGGCGAAATACAGCTGGAGATTATTAAAACCCTGTTTTTCCAGCGTTTTGGAATGGAAATAGATTTTGATGCTGGCAGTGTATTGTATAAGGAAACTATCTCAAATACAGTTGAGGGTGTAGGTCATTACGAACCATTGCGCCACTATTCTGAAGTTCATCTGCTTATGGAACCAGGTAAACCGGGTAGTGGTCTTGTGTTTGATACACTGCTCAGCGAAGATAAACTGGATAGAAACTGGCAGCGTCTCATACTTACCCATTTAAAGGAGAAAACACATCTGGGTGTGCTGACAGGTTCACCGATTACAGATATGAAAATCACTCTGGTGAATGGCAGGGCACATCTCAAACACACAGAAGGCGGTGACTTCCGTCAATCCACCTATCGTGCAGTAAGGCAAGGGCTGATGCAGGCAGAAAGCGTGCTTTTAGAGCCATGGTACGATTTTGAGATAACAGTACCTACTGAAAATATAGGCCGCGTAATGACTGATATCCAGAAGATGAGCGGAGAGTTTGATTCACCTCTTACAGATGGGGATAAATCTGTGCTTACCGGCAGTGCGCCAGTAAGTGAAATTAACTCTTATGGCAGCGAAATTATAAACTTTACCAGAGGCAAAGGCAGAATTGTATTGCAATTCAAAGGCTATTTGCCATGCCATAATTCTGATCGGGTAATACAGCAGTATGATTATAATCCTGAAGCAGACCTTGATAATACACCGGACAGTGTTTTCTGTACACACGGGGCAGGCTTTGTTGTAAAATGGGATGATGTTAAAAATAAAATGCATTTGGAAAGTTTTCTTAAAGCCAAAAAGGAACAAGAAGTGCGCCCGGTGCGAATTACTCCACGTCAGGTAGAACAGTATTATTCATCACTGGAAGCCGACAAAGAATTAATGAAAATTTTTGAGCAAACATACGGCAAAATAAAAACAGACAAATATCTGGCTCTGAAATCCGCACCTAAAAATGATAAAAATAAATCGGTCAACCCTGTTTTTTATGACAGGGAGTTTCTGTTGGTGGATGGATATAATATTATTTTTGCATGGGAACATCTCAAAAAAATAGCCGAAGAGGATATTGAAGATGCTCGCCATAAACTGGCAAACACACTTTGTAATTATCAAGGTTTTAAACATTGCGAAGTAATTCTGGTGTTTGATGCCTATAAGGTAAAAGGCAATGTAGGTGAAATATCAAAATATCATAACATTACTATTGTATATACAAAAGAAGCAGAAACAGCTGATATGTATATAGAAAAAGTAACTCATCAGATAGCCAGAAACCATCGTGTGCGCGTTGCAACATCTGACGGTCTGGAACAGATAATTATACTGGGACATGGTGCAATGCGTATGTCTGCAAACGCATTGCTGGAAGAAGTCACAGAAGTGGAAAAGGCAATCCGAGAGTTTCTGCAATAAAAATGACATCTCTGCATACAATTTACAGAGGTGAAACTATGAAGAAAGAACCATTTATTATTGCTTTAAACAATGAAGATTTACCAAACCTGTCACAGGCAGACAAAGAAGATTTTGGTTTTGAATTCAGTCAGACAAACTTATGGCGAGAAGATAACAAAGATAAAATCAGAATTCTCGAGCAGATAAATGAAAAACTTGATTTCATAATACGGATAATAAATAAAAACGGAAAGGAATAATCCTTTCCGTTTTTTCTGTTAACCTTCACAACCACAATCAGGTTCGCTTGTGAAGGCAGCTGCACAATCTGATTCAAAACTATCGCAGAATGTCAGTGCATTTGCCGGATATGGTCTGATGCCTTCAATCCACATAGTGTCGCGTTTCCAAAGTTTATCAACAATGTTACCTCTGATTCTTGCCATATATCTTGGGCATGCGCTTGAGGTGTCTTTGTATATGCTGCAGTTTAACTGTACTGTCATACAACTACCATCAATATATGCCAGTTCATTTTTCAGGTCTGTTACAGGTTGGCCATCTTTTGTTGAATAGAAATGTGTCAGTTCTTCATCAACCACCTGTACAGGGATAGCAATATATGTAGGTGGACAGCATTCATTTGCAGTAATAGAACGTATTACAATCTGTCCCTGTATTGTTACTCTTACTGCAGGAGTATCACTTTCGCAGTGTACCAGTTCTTCTTTTGCGCCGGTTACTCTGAAACTGGCGAATGAAGTGTCTATCTCACCGGGATAGTTGATAATGCCACGGCAGTTATTCAGTATACCGTTTACACTTGGTAAAGGAATGTTTGCTCGAATATTTTTAGTGGCTATTGCACGTACATTCTGTACTACAATATTGAGATATTCTTCGTTGTTTATATTTTCTATAATGCCAAATCCTGCCCTGTTTTTCATCAGATATTCCTTTTTGGTACAGCTGTCTATAGTCATAGAAACCTCCGTTTGTATTATTCAGCTACCGCTTATGGTTATATTATTCAATGATATGTCCAAATGTGAACATAGAAATATATTTATGCTTGTTACTTTGTGTTATAAATGGTATACTTAAATGAAGGCGGTGACAAAGTTATGAAATATAAAGCAATATTTTTTGACCTTGATGGTACACTTACCAATCCAGAACTGGGTATAACAAACTGCATCCGGTATGCAGCGGAATATTTCGGCGTAAAAACAAAAAGAGAAGACCTTGTGAAATATATAGGTCCACCATTAAGAGATACTTTTGTGGAACTGATAAATGATGAAAGTGCAGATGAAGCAGTAGCAAAATACCGTGAACGTTTTGCACCTATAGGAATTTATGAAAATGAAGTTTATCCGGGTGTTCCTCAGGTACTGGAAACACTTAAAGAAAAAGGATATATACTGTGCACTGCCAGCAGTAAACCACAGAACTTTGTAGATACTATACTTGATCATTTTGACTTGAAAAAATATTTTGATTTTGTTGGTGGCGCTACAATGGATGGCCGCATCAGCAAAAAAGAAGATGTAATAGATATAGTACTGGCAGAAACAGGTTTCAAACCGGAAGAAGTACTTATGGTCGGGGACAGAATGTATGACCTTGCCGGCGCAGCGGAATTCGGTATGGACGCTGTAGGTGTTCTGTATGGCTTTGGAAGTCATGAAGAACTTAGCGGTTATGACAGTATTGCCCTTATAGATAATATATGCGGCCTGCTGGAAATTCTTGAATAAATGAGGCATAAAATGGCAAATAATAATCCTAAAAAGAAGAAAACAAAAAAGAAAATAAACCTGAATAAATTAGTTAAAGTTTTTTCAAAACTTGATAAAAAAGAAAAAATTCAGGTAGGTGCAATAGGAGCGCTGCTGGTTATTATCCTTTTGGCAGCGGCAGGAGCCTTACTTGGTGGTTCAGATAAAGGTGAATCATCAGGCCAGTCAGAAAATTCCATGGTGATATCCGGCTCTTATGATCCTATGGCAGATAAAAAGTATGAAGATGCTTACACTAAAAAAATCAAAGAATATGAAGATATAATTATCCCTGCTACAGATATAGAAGACAGAAACTATTTCCGTGAAACTATATTTGTAGGCGATTCCAATACAGAAGGCCTTTCTGTTTATGGTCATCTTTCACTGCAGTACACAATGGGTGTAACAGGTATGCCTATTAACACAGTTACTACCAGCAAATCCATCTGGTTTGTAGGTTATAACGAAGGCTTTACTATCCCTGAAGCTCTGGGAATGATGCAACCACGCAGAATTATTATCAACTTCGGTACAAACAATGCGGGCGGCACAAATCCAGACAGCTTTATTGAAATGTATAAAAAAGCACTGGATGCAATAAAAGCAAAAGTACCATATACAGATATCATCGTTGCAGCTGTTCTTCCGGTTGCAAAAGAACGTAACTATCCTAATATCACAATGCAGGATATCGACGAATTCAACCTTGCACTGGCTGAAATGTGCCGTGATGAAGGTTACGTGTTTATGAACACAGCAGAAGTGTTTAAAAATGATGAAGATGGTTTTGGTAAAGCAGAATATTTCTTAAGTGATGGTATTCATCTGAGCGATAAAGGTTATCGGGCATATATTGAATATGTGCAGAACCACAAACACGTTACAGAGGATAAACGTCCATCCAAAGGTACTGTTCCTACAAGAAGAAAAGCACCGGTAGCTACAGCAACACCTACACCTACACCTACTCCATCACCATCACCAAGTCCATCTCCATCACCATCTCCTAGTCCAAGTCCATCACCAAGCTTGTCACCTAGTCCATCTCCATCATTGAGTCCAAGCCCATCACCAAGCTTGTCACCTAGTCTATCACCAAGTGCGACACCTACACGGACTCCGACACCTACACCTACACCTTCTCCTTCTCCAGAAGCTACAGTGTCTCCATCACCTGAAGTAACACCTACACCTACTCCGGAACCTACACCTGAAGTAACACCTACACCACGGGCAACCTGCGGCACATTAGGACATACAGAAAATGGCACATGCCCTGTTTGTGGCAATGTGTACACAGCGCCGGTTTGCGGTGATGTAGGCCATACAACAGCAGGCACATGCCCAGCATGTGGCAGTATATATACACCACCGCCAGTTTGTGGTGATGTGGGCCATACAGCAGAAGGTACATGTCCGGCATGCGGCACTACATACACACCACCGCCAACATGTGGCGATGTAGGCCATACTGTTGATGGTACATGTCCGGCATGTGGCAGTGTGTATACCACATCAGTTGACACACCGGTAAATGAATAATTTTAAATGAGGTAATTTATGAATGTTACAGTTTTAGGCTCAGGCCGTTGGGGTACTTTTCTGGCTGTATATCACAGCCGTAAAAATAATGTAGCCCTGTGGGGCCTTGAAGGCAGCCCTGACTACGAACAGCTTCTTAAAGAAAGAAAAAACTCCTATCTGGAACTGCCTGATAATCTTGTGCTTGAGCCAGATCTTAGTAAAGCACTCGATCGAGCAGATTATATAGTAATTTCTATCAGCGCACAGCATCTGCGCAGTTTCTGTGAAAGAATCAACCAGTATAATGTACACGGTAAAACATTTATCCTGTGTATGAAAGGCATTGAAAGTGAAACAGGTGAGCGCCTGTCCACAATTGTAAAAGAAACTATCCGCCAGTATATCAATATATGCGTGTGGGTAGGCCCTGGTCATGTGCAGGACTTTATGGCTGGTATTCCTAACTGTATGGTTGTGGACAGTGAAGATAAGGCTGTTATCAATGATGTTGTAAGTAAATTCTCCACTGACCTTATCAGACTTTATCTGGGGGATGATATCATCGGTACTGAAATTGGCGCAGCTGCAAAAAATGTTATCGGTATTGCTGCAGGTATGCTGGATGGTGAAGGTCTCTCCAGTCTTAAAGGTGCACTTATGGCTCGTGGTGCCAGAGAAGTATCACGTCTGATAAATGCAATGGGCGGTAACGAGCTGTCTGCATATGGTCTTTCTCATCTTGGTGACTATGAAGCTACTCTGTTCTCACCACACAGCCAGAACAGAATGTTCGGTGAGAAGTTTATTACTCAACAGCCGTACGCTAAACTGGCTGAAGGTGCAGCTACTGTTAAAGCTCTTATGAAACTTTCTGCCGAATATAACGTAGAAATGCCTATATCAAAATTGGTATATGATGTTCTTTACAATGGTGCAGAAGCCAGAGAAGCCCTCTCACAGCTGTTCTCCAGAGATGTAAAACAGGAATTTGAAAATACTTACTGATAAAAAGAAACACACCCTTGTAAAAGGGTGTGTTTTTTTTACATCAAAATTGAGTATTTCTCTTTATATTTTCTATAATTCATCTGATACGCAGAATGTGTATCTTTGCGATAGTTTCTGGAGGATTCGTGTGGTGCAAAGCTTTCTTTTGAAGCTTCGATAACGGATATACCAATGTTTGCACAGTGTGCTGCACATCTTTCATATGCATTAAGTACATCAGAAAGAACAAAACCGAGTTCGATAGTACATTCTTTGTTTTTTAGACGACTGATATGGTTATTTTTGATTTCCATTATCAATTCATTAATTATATGCTGTAAAGGTTCAATTTCACCAGCAGCAGACATATTGTTTTCTTTGAAAGCCACTGTAGTAATATTAGTTAGTTCCACTGTTGCATTTTTTAGAACATCGATTTCTTTCATGGCCTCATCAGAGAAAGTAATGGATTTTTCCTGCATTTCTTTTGCAGCATGTGTTGCGTTTACAGAATAGTCGCTTATACGTTCAAAGTCATTGATAACATGCAGTATTTTGCTTACTTCATGGTTATCAGCTGTACTCATATTGTACTGTGAAAGTTGTACCAGGTAAGAGCCGAGTTTATCTTCATATTTATCTACCTGTTTTTCCATATCACGTATTTCATCGTACAGCTCATCTGTATAAGAAACGATTGCAGATGTAGCTTTTTCAAAGCCTTTCAAAGCAATGTCGGCCATGTCATTTACAACTGTTTTACTTCTTTCAACGGCTACAGAAGGTGTCAGCAACAGACGTTCATCCAGCAGTGCAAATTCTTCTTTTTCTTCATCATCTTTGATAGAAGCAATTGCCACTTTTTCTAAGATACCTGCACATGGCAGCAGTATAGCAGTAGTAATGATATTGAATGCAGTATGTACAATGGCAATGCCTCTCTGGTCAGCAACTCCATTTACAAACTCGAAGCTGAAAATCGAATTGAGACTGTAGAATAGAATCATGCACACTATAACACCGGTAATGTTGAAATACAGATGAACGGCAGCAGTTCTTTTGGCGTTTTTTGTTGTACCGAAAGAAGAAAGGATAGCGGTAATACATGTACCGATATTCTGCCCCATAATAATAGGGAGTGCACTACCAAATGTAATAGCTCCTGTTGAAGACAGGGCCTGCAGGATACCCACAGATGCAGAAGAAGACTGTATGATAGCTGTTACAATTGCACCTACCAGTACACCCAAAATTGGATTCTGGAATTTTACAAACAGTTGCTGAAACTGTGGAATGGTACTAAGTGGTTTTACAGCTGCGGACATCATATCCATACCTGTCATCAATATAGTAAAGCCTAAAAGTATAGTACCCATATTTTTCTTTTTATCTCTTTTGCTACTCATATACAACAGCAGACCGATGAATGCCAGTATTGGTGCAAATGAAGAAGGTTTCAGCATTTTTATAATAAAGCTGTCACCCTGCAGACCGGTAAGAGAAAGAATCCAGGCTGTTACTGTGGTGCCAACATTGGCACCCATAATGATACCAATAGCCTGTTTCAGACTCATAATACCAGAGTTTACAAAACCAACAACCATAACAGTTGTGGCTGATGATGACTGTATAACAGCTGTAACGCCAAGACCCAGAAGAAACCCTTTCAGCGGATTTGATGTCATTTTGCTCAGAATAGAACTGAGTTTACTGCCAGCAGCCTTTTCCAAAGCTTTTCCCATAACGTCCATACCATACATAAACAAAGCCAGGCCACCCATCAGGGAAAATAAGTTGAATATACTCATAAATACTCCTAAAAATAAATACATGTCTTGATTGATTGTGTACTTTCACACGATTTGAATTATATCATCGGATATGTAAAGTTTCTATTCATGCAAGGTGAAATGTATGTAAAATGTAAGTGAAACAGTAATACTTGAAATAACAAATATGTTTGTTAATAGTATTGCAAAGAATCTATGGTAATAATATAATAAACATAAATAATAATACAGGAGAGTTTTATGAAACAGAATCTTAAAGAATATATGCTGGTACAGCTGGAAAAATTGCTGTCTATTCCTAGTCCTACAGGTTATACAAAGGAAGTATGCGCATACCTTACGTCAGAACTTGAAAATATGGGTTACAAACCATATTCCCTGCATAAGGGTGGTGTTATCTGCGCACTGAATGAAGGCGAAAATGCCCTTATGCTGGCTGCACACGTAGACACATTGGGAGCAATGGTGAAAACAGTGAAGGGTAATGGTGCCCTTATGGTTACACCACTGGGGGGCCTTACTGCTGCTAATGTGGAAACAGAAACTGCATGGGTTATTACACGTGATGGCAAGAAATACGAAGGCACTTTCCAGATTGAAAATGCATCCACGCATGTAAATCGCGAAGCAGGTACTGCTCCTAGAAGTTTCGATGGCAATCTGGAACTTCTGCTGGATGAAAAAGTTTATTCAAGAGATGACACTAAAAAACTGGGTATCGAAACAGGTGATTTTGTAGCAGTAAACCCAAGATTTACTATTACAGAAAGTGGTTTTATCAAGAGCCGCTTCCTTGATGACAAAGCATCAGCTGCAATTCTGCTGACACTTGCAAAAGCAGTTAAAGAAGGAATGGAACTGAATAGAAAAGTATACCTTATGTTCACAGTATATGAAGAAGTAGGTCATGGTGCTGCTGCCGGTATCCCTGCAGATGTAAAAGATATGATCAGCGTGGATATGGGCTGTGTTGGTGCAGGTCTTAATTGCAAAGAAACACAGGTTTCTATCTGTTCAAAAGACTCAGCCGGTCCATACAATTATGATGTTGTGAATGATCTTGTTTCCAGCGCAAAATCTGCAGAAGTGGATTATGCAATTGATATTTACCCATTCTACGGTTCAGACGTAGATGTTACACTTAAGGCTGGTTTTGATATTCGTCACGGTCTTATCGGCCCTGGCGTTTATGCTTCCCATGGCTACGAAAGAAGCCATGTTGATGGTCTGACAAATACATACAGACTGCTGGCTGAATACCTGAAATAAAATAAAAGACAGATACTCACAGAGTATCTGTCTTTGTGTACATATTATATCATTTCAGGCTATATATTTCAATTCTTGATTTATAGTACTGGACATTTATAATCATAGAAAATAAAGAAATTACAGGAGCAATAAAATGATTCTTTTTCACGGAAGTAACACGGCAGAGATAGAGACTTTGATACCGCATCAGGCAGACCACGACCGCCCATATATCTATATGTCTACAATTGACGTAGTTGCAGCATTTTATCTTTGTAATGCTGTGGAAAGACCATATTACTGGTTTCCGTACGGATTTGATAAAGAAACAGGTGTGCCTGTATATCACGAACTCTATCCGGATGCTTTGAAAGAAGTATCACAGGGGGTAAGCGGATATATTTACGAAGTAGAAGTCAGTGAAGAAGATGTACTGCCTTTTAAAAATATACCATGTGCCAGACTGGGCACAACACCAATGAAAGTTACAGGAGTGACAAAAGTAGATGATGCATATCAGTTGTTTCGGCAGTACGTAAAAGAAGGTAAAATGAAAATAGGCCGTTTTGAAGATAAAAGTGAGAAACGGATTGAAAACTGGCATGGTATGGTTGGCGCATATGTAAGAGAAAAGGAAATGATAAACACACCGGATTGCTCATATGCAAAATTTGTAAGAGAAAAATTTCCTGAAGTATGGCGAAAATATATAGAAGAAAACAAATAGAAAAGCAGGGCAGAAGCCCTGCTTTTTTTATTGTGTACTAAATATTTTAGAGAAGATTTTTTATAAAAGAAATTTTTTCTATATCTTTTTTCTCTCTTGTATTTATCCTGTAACCATCTTTTGATGAAGCAGTATAAACTTTTAGGTACTGTGTCAGAGATAAAAGTCTGAACTGTACATTGTTTTTGCTTAAAACAGGAATTTCGTCTATACAGATACCTGCAAATGGTTGGAGATCTTCGATATAGGAAAATGCATAACAGATATTGTATTTTACGAATTCGTGCTCGTTTTCATCAATGAGTACATAGCCGTTTTCTTCAAGAAGAGATTTAAATATCGGCCATTTTTCTCTGACATAGATTTTTGGAATAAGTATATCTATATCATCTGCATTAAGGTTGTACCCTGTAAGATATTCAAGCCCCAGCGAGCCATACAGCAGGGGAACAATACCGAGTTTTTCTGAAATCAGTTCTGCATTTTCGAAAAATAAATCTACTTTGTTTATCATAGTATTATTTGGTTAAGAGAATTACGCACTCTACATGCTTTGTGCGAGGGAACATATCATAAGGCTGAACAAAGTGTACTTTATATCCATGTTCGCTCAGGTATTTGCAGTCACGTGCAGCTGTGGCATGATTGCAACTGATCATAGCGATTTTAGGTACGTTCATAGAAATAATAGCATTCAGTGTATCTTCATCACAGCCTTTTCTAGGTGGGTCAACAACAACGACATCAGGCAGGAAGTTTTCTTCCAGCAGCATTTTTGCCGCATCTTTGGCATCTGCACATATAAATCGTGCATTGTTCAGTCCCATTTTTCTTGCGTTTATTCGGGCGTTTTCTACGGCCTGAGGGATAATTTCCACGCCAACCAGCGATTTTACTTTATCTGCCATAGACAGGCCGATTGAACCCGCACCGCAGTACATGTCCAGAAGTATTTCATCGCCTTTCAGTTCCAGTGCATCTTTAGCTATTGTGTACAACTGTTCTGCACCATCATGGTTAACCTGATAGAAAGAGTGAGGGCTGATTTCAACTTCTACACCGCACAGAGTGTCTTTGATTTTGCCATCTCCCAGTATAGTATAGTTTTTATCGCCCAGAATAACGTTTGTGTTTTTGTTATTTACATTGATAACTATTGTTGATATATCCGGGAACTCTGATTTTAAAGCTACACAAAGCTGGTCTTTGTTTTTAAAATCAGATTTTGTGCATACCAGGCACAGCATTATCTGTCCTGTAACCCATGCTTTACGCAGATAAATATGACGGATAACACCGGAGCGTTTTTCTTCGTCATAGGCCTTGATTTTCATTTCGTTCATAAGCTGAACAGTTCGTTGTGCTATTTCATTTAACTCTACAGGCTGTAAAAGACAGTCTTCACATGGAATAACCCTATGACTGCGCTGTGCATAGAAACCTGTTACAGCTTTGCCTTTTTCATCGCAACCTACAGGAAACTGAGCTTTGTTTCTGTATCTTGCAGGTTCATCACAGGACATAGTAGGGCGTATTTCACAGTCGAGTTTTGCAATTCTTTCAAAAACAGATTTTACAAAATTGTGTTTTGCTTTTTTCTCTGCTTCATAACTGATGTGCTGGAAATCGCAACCACCGCATGTACGGGAGATAGGGCATGCGGGTGTAACCCTGTCAGATGATGCAGTTATAATTTTTTCGCATCTGCCAAAGCTATATCCGGACAGGACTTTTACTATTTTTATTTCGCACAGGTCACCCACAGCTGTAAATGGTACAAAAATAACCATATTGTTATATTTAGCCACACCATTACCGTCGCTGGAGTAATCTATGATTTCAGTTGTAATTATATCGTTCTTTTTCAGCATTATTTTCTTTAAATTGTAGGTTTAATGTAAATGTATTTATCTATAATGTTGTATTCGAGATTTTCAAATGGATAAACTTTATTGTTGATATTATTGATTATCCGGTCTCTTGCATCAAAATATTTTGTGTAGTCGATAAAACACAGTCTCATATAAGGATACGCCCGATAATTGTCAATGGCATTAAAGTTCATACCGATTATTTCCACGCCTTCTCGGTGTGGCTGATAGTTTTCAGGGAAAAGGTTGAGATAGTCACTTTCAAGTATGATGAAAGTTTCATTTTTGGTTTTATTGCTGTTGCAATAATCCAGTACATCGCCTTTAGTAAGGAATATTTCATCCAGTTGCTGCAATGGTATACCCAGTAATTCGATATTAAGCAGAAAAGCATCGTAGAAATTCTGATAAATATTACTGAGAATTTCTGGCTTTACAACAGAGAATGTAAATATACGGTCTCCGTTTTTATCGATTATTTCATTTTCCCAGAGTTCGTTTATTTTTCTTGCAAACTGTTCACCGATATACGCGTAGTCTGCACTGATACAATAGCATTTGTCATAGCTGTCCAGAACAGATTTATCTATATCATTCATAAGGAAAAATACAGGTATATTTTCAGTTTTGCAGATATCAGCTATAGACTGTGCAGTTTCTGTAGATATATTGGCATCGCAGACTGTAACACTGAGGATGTATTCTGCAGTTTCTTCTGTCAGAAACTCAGAATAAGTATCGGCTGACTGTAAAAGATATTTTACATCTTCACGTT
Organism: Oscillospiraceae bacterium; assembly: GCA_017547525.1. Classification (GTDB taxonomy): domain Bacteria; phylum Bacillota; class Clostridia; order Oscillospirales; family Ruminococcaceae; genus RGIG3102. The sequence goes on along the minus strand of JAFYPL010000015.1, from coordinate 17,128 downwards.
CTGAAGGTTTGTAGTAATCATATGCAGATTGGAATGATTCTGCTATTATGTTCAGATGATATTCGGGTATTTCTTCTTTTTCCTGTATACATCCGGTGAAAATGAATGCGCAGATCATTAAAGATAATAAAACTTTAATTACTCTCATACTTCTCCTTGGTTTTCTATACTCTGAAGATATTTGCTTGGTGGCATATTTTTGATTTTTTTGAATACTCTGGAGAAATAAAACTGGTCAAAAAAGCCTACAGATACCGCAATTTGCGATATAGACAGGTTGGTATTTTTGATCAGGTTACATGCTTCATTTATACGGTATTCAGTAAGATAATCTATAGGTGACTGTTCCAGATTGGAAACAAATACACGATACAGATGGCTGCGGCTGATGCCTACAGCATTGGCAATATCATCCACGCTTATATTTGTGGAATAGTTGCACTGAATGTATTTGATAGCTTCAATAACATAGCTGGACTGTGTTACTGACGGTGTAGGTGAAATCAGGCTACTTTCTTCAATAAGTTTTGCAAGGAAAAGGTACAGATAACCTATCATTGCTGTAGAATGACTGATTGTATTGCCGCTATGAGCGTAAATCTGATACAGCAGTTCTTTACAATTATCATAATCTTTTGGAGTGTAAACAGGAGAGGAATCTTTAAAAGGCAGTGAAGATACAGCTTTCTGTGCGTATGTACCGTTAAAGCCTACCCAATAGTATTCCCAAGGGTCGTTTTCGTCCGCAATGTATGTAACAATCTGAGATGGTTTTATAAGGAACATATCACCGGCTTTCAACTGATATGTTTTACCACCACAGGTATATTTACCTTTTCCGGAAATAACAAAATGTATGAGAAAATGGTCCCTTACACCAGGGCCCCATGAATGTTCTGGTGCACAACTCTGGAGGCCACAATTAAAAATAGCTAGACTTACATTGTCAATAAGATTCTGCTTATAGGATTGTTTGTATGGATTTGTCATTTTATACCTCCAATAAATCGCATTAAATATAATAATATACTATTTGAATGTAAAAATCAACAAAAATCCATATATTTTGTTATTTTTTAATATATGATTTTGTGAATAAAAGCATATATAAATCAAATAATATGATACCGGAGACGATTATAACTTTATAAAAAAATATTAAGACATTACAAATAAAAAAAAGATGGCTGAAATAGCGAATAATATTATGTCGGGGTGAAATCTACATGAAGCGAAAATACAATATCGAGAAAGACTCTGTGATACAGTCTATAATACATCAGAAAGCAAGCGAAACAGATCCTGATGGCAGTTATACGGGAAAGCCTGAAAACGAAAATGAAGAGCCTGTACAGGATGCTGATGATTTATAAAATGCTGTTATAGATTCAATAACATTTATTGTGCAGTCAATAATACCATGGTATACTTTATGTAAAGTAATAGTCTGCTGGCAGGAGGTATAATGAAAATATTATTTATAAACTTGCCTTATTATGGTCATGTTGTACCTACAATAGGACTCGTGCAGGAACTCATCCGAAAAGGCTGTGAAGTCACATATCTTATGCCTTATGACTGGAAAGACAGAATAGAAGAAAGTGGTGCGGGTTTTATCGGATACAAGAACCACAGTCAGCTGGCAGAGCAGATAAAAAATGCTTATGCTGCAGCTGAAAAAATCATAGATGAATTTGATATTATAGTTTATGAACAATTTTTCTTTTTAGGTAAACATCTTGCAGAAAAACACAACAAACCGGTTGTCAGGATTTTTACTGCGCCGGTTACTAACCGGAAAATGATGGAAGAGTTCATAAGATCAGGTCCTTTGAGAATCTTTAAAAATAAGTGGATAAACAAAGCGTTTACAAAAGATATAGCTAAAAATATACCTTTGAAAACTGATAACTGGTTGGATGAGATTATATATAATCCACCTGATCTGAATCTTGTGTATACATTACGACAATATCAACCATATGAAGATGAATTTTCTGATAAATTGTATCGATTTATTGGACCGTCAGTGTATAACAGAAAATCACAGGCTTTTGACTTTAAAAAAGGAAATAATCCTGTGATATACATATCTTTTGGTACAATCATTAAAGAGGCCAGAACTTTTTTCAGGACATGCGTGGAAACATTCAGAAATGAAAACTATGATGTGATAATTTCATGTGGTGACAGATTTGATACAGGTAGGATTAAAAATATTCCGTCCAATATTCATTTTTACAGCTCTGTTCCGCAAATTGATGTTTTGAAGATGGCAGATGTATTTGTAACACATGGCGGCATGAACAGTGTATCGGAAGCTTTGGTATCGGGTACACCTATGGTAATCATTCCTTTTGCATCTGATCAGCCAGTAAATGCACGCACCATGGAGAAACTTGGTGTAGCAACAGTACTGGACTCCTCATCTGTAGAAAAAGAAAGTCTTAAAAGTGCAGTAGAACATGTGATTAATAATGATGTTATAAGAAAAAATATCAGTAATATACAGAATTTTATAAAAGCATCACCTGGTAATAATGGTGGGGCAGATATGATAATTGACTACTTTAACAATTTATATGAAATAGAAAACGACCTGTGAATAACAGGTCGTTTTGTTTATTTTTTATTACAATGAAAAATCATCTGAAGTGAATTCAGGCAGATTAGGGCGGCGTTTAGGAATACGTTTTGTTGGCATATAAATAAATTTATTGCAGGAATAATATGGGGATACAACCCCTTTACGGCTACACAATATCATAGCGTTGTCGCTTGAACGATTGCCGTATTCACAGTATTCGCATGCCGGAGAAATATTATTTCCGAATAACTTCTTTGAATTTTTAAATAATGCCATATAATCACCTGCCTAGTACGATTATATATTATTTTTCGATTTTAGTAAACAGTTTGTTTTTATCAAAGGAAAAAGCAAATGCTAAAACCAGAAGAAACAGAACGGAAGATATTTCAGAACAGTTATAAAAATACCTTACTACCACATGAGATGTGGTTGCTGTACTGGAAACCACTGGGAAAATATTGCACAAAAGATTGAATAATGCCATGGCAATAGGTGTATGTACTATGCGGGAAGAAATGAGCGCATAAATAATGTTTTTATCATGTGTAAAGTTATATACTTGACACAATGTGCAAACAGGGAAAATACTCAGGGCAATACATATGAAAAGTTGATTTTCCCCAGTAGTTAAGGCGATTTCCGTACATCCAATGGTGACTTCAGAGAAGATAAACAATAGGCTTTTAAACATTTTTGATGATATGTAAAGGTTTATTGCTTTACATATCACGAAGAAAATAATTACAAACCCGCATATTGAAATAATGCTGTTTACGGCCTGATTTATACATTCAACCAGACTTTTTGGTTTATATAAACTGTTTGTTGTTTTTGAAACAATGTTGTACTTGTGAATAAAAGACAAAAAGAAAGAAGTTATGAGAGAAGATGTAATTAGAGAAATATATAGCAGATAACCCGTATAAACGTTGTCCAACATACCGGCGCCTACTGCAAATATACAGAAAGCAAAGGAGTTGTTTATCATGACCGGACTTATGGTTTTAAGAGTATTTTCTGTATATCCGGATTTTTTAAGTTCGTTAAGAAAAATAGCGCCGTTTGCAAAACCGCCAAGTAATGATAAAAGCAGATATGCCGGGAATTTTTTGTCATTTATTTTCAGCAGTCGGCTATACCACATTAATGGCAAAGATAAAATGGGTATGAAATGATGCTGCCCCATATATAAAGTAAGCACCATAAGTACGAAAAGTGATGGAATAACAGTGTTGTAGCAAAGATACATACCACTCTTCACAGATGATATTATAAATTGCGGATCATAAAGGGCTACCAATATGCCCATGGCACACAAAACAAAGGAATAATATTTTCTGGCTATCATATACACACCTCAGCAATAAATATATATATTGTAAAAGATTCTTCTAGGTGAATAATATGAAAATGATGAAAGAGTATATGCAAAATCTGGTCAGAGGTATCACTGAAGATGAATTCAGTGTTTCGCGTACGATTTTGTCTTTGGATGTATCGGGAATAATGTCAGTAGAGGGCGTAAATAAAATATACGAATATAACCGGGAACATATAATTCTTCTGCTAAATGACGACAGGTTAATTATAACTGGTAAAAATCTGGTTCTTACAGCTTGTCGGAAAGGCTTGCTGCATATTTCGGGAAATGTTGAGCGGATTGAATTTGAAAGGGGAAAATGATGTTTGCCAGGGTGATTTTTACTGTGCGTTATGGTTATTACAGCGATTTTCTGAATGAAATATTGAATCAGGAGATAACATTAGAGAATGTTCAGCAGGCGGAATATGGTTTTACAGCATGTTGTTATGCTGAAGATTATATAAAAATTTCACGTATGGCTGCAGGATTTCAATGCCGAACAAAAATAGTGCGTAAAAAGGGGATGTATTTCCTGTTAAAACCATACATCAAACGAAAAGGTCTTATTCTTTCACGGTTATTGCTTCCAGTATTGTGTTGTTTTTACGGCTGTGTTATATGGAAGATAGATATAAAAACAACTGATGATGTTATTAAAAATAAAATTGCCTGTAGTTTGTATAATCAGGGAATATATCGGGGTAATATATGCACTAAAGATAAACTTACCGATGCTCAGCGGTTACTGATGTTGGAAAACAAAGATTTAGGTTATGTAACGTTGAATTTTTACAAAGGTATACTTACTTGTGAGGTGTATAAACGGGATGAAAAGAAAGATGAAAAAAACACATACGAATATAGAGATATTGTTTCTCAGCTTACTGGTGTAGTCAGGGATGTGAGAGTGTACCGGGGATTTTCCAATGTGCAACCAGGTCAGCCTGTCTCGGCTGGGGATATCCTTGTCAGGTACAATGAAACAGACAGTAAAAACAGGTATTATGAGTCACAGACAGCGGCATACATAGCCGGAGAATGTGAGAAAAAATATTCGGTTTTTATTCCGTACGACAAAAAGGTTGCCGTATATACGGGACAGCAGTACAGCGAAGAAACTGTAAATTTTCTCGGTAAAGAGTTTAATATAAAACCTAACGAGATAACAAATTTATCTATGTGTACAAAGCAGTCTTCGATAACCACGGGGAATTTTGGTGGATTTATACTTCCTTTTACAGTGAAGAAAGTGACATATAGTGTTATGGAGTATGTGCAAATTTCCACGGAGTTACCCGAAATACGGAATATAGCGCAAACACAACTGAACAACATGATTATAAATGACAGAAAACTGGAAAAAGAGTTTTATAGAAACTATGATTATAGACTGGAAACAGATGGGATATCGGCTGTATGTACAGTGGATGGGCTGTATATTATGACATAGTGTATTGTTTACTTATTTATATAAATATGCTATACTTAATCATTAAGAAAACTTATGAGGTGAAACTTTGGCAGAGAAAATTTTTGAGGTTCTGGACAACGATATAGCACTGGCTATTTGTGGCCCTTTCAACAACAATATATCCTTTATGGAAAAAACATTGAATTCAGCTATTATATGCCGCGGTACGTCTTTTAAAGTAACGGGTGATGATGACAGTGTAAACAATACTATCAGCGCTCTGACAGCTATGGAAGATCTGTATAAACGTGGTACAGAGCTGGATGAGCAGGCTGTTCGTTATTGCACAACACTTGCATTTGAAAACAACGGCAGTAAAGCACGCGAACTTACTGGTGATCTGGTTCTCCTGACAGCTAAAGGTAAGCCTATCAGAGCAAAAACACTGGGGCAGAAAGAATATCTGAACCAGATAGATAAAAATTCTATTACATTTGGCGTAGGTCCTGCAGGTACTGGTAAAACTTATCTGGCTGTAGCTATGGCCGTTAAAAATTTCAAGGCCGGTAATGTATCAAGAATTATCCTTACACGTCCTGCGGTAGAAGCAGGTGAAAAGCTGGGCTTTTTACCAGGTGACCTTCAGACAAAGGTTGACCCATATCTGCGCCCGCTCTATGATGGCCTGTTTGATATGATGGGACCTGAAACATTCCAGAAACTTATGGAAAAAGGTGTGATAGAAGTTGCGCCTTTGGCGTATATGCGTGGTCGTACTTTGGACGACAGTTTCATTATTCTGGACGAGGCACAGAACACAACCAAAGAACAGATGAAAATGTTTCTTACACGTATGGGTATGGGTTCAAAAGTGGTGGTAACAGGTGACATAACACAGATTGACCTTCCACGGGAAAAGAAATCCGGCCTGAAAGACGCTATGCAGGTACTTAAAGGTATAGAAGACATAGCAATTGTACGACTGACAGAAAAAGACGTTGTGCGTCACAAGCTGGTTCAGGATATCGTAAAAGCTTATGAAAAAGCTGCAGAAAAAACTGCGGCAGAACGCCCTAAATTCACAGAAAGGAAATATACAGGTAAAAAATATTATGGCAAACAAAGTATGGATTAAAAACGAACAGAAAATAGTGGAATTTACACCATCTATGCGCCGCCTCATCAGAAAAAGTGTAAACAGTGTTCTTGTTAACGAAGACATACTGGAACCGTGCGAAGTTTCTGTTACACTGGTGGATAATGATGATATTGCGGTTTTGAATGGCCAGTTCCGTAATAAGCCTGTGGAAACAGATGTATTATCCTTCCCGTTGGGCGAAAATGGCATTTATGATGAAAACCCTGAAACAGGTGCCATGATGCTGGGTGATATAGTTATCTCCCTGGAAAAAGCTCTGCAACAGGCTGAAATGTTTGGCCATTCAGCAGCAAGGGAGGTAGCTTTTCTTACTGTACATTCCATGCATCATCTGCTGGGTTATGACCATGAAAACGGCGGCGAAGAAGAAAAAACAATGCGTCGCAAGGAAGAAGAGGTACTGGTAAAAATGGGTTTACCACGTACAGTTTCAATCCAGGTAGAAGAATAAAATGATAAGTTTATTTAAAAGATTTTTCAGAAGCATGGGCTATGCTTTGCAAGGTATAAAACTGGGAATAAAAGAAGAACGTAATATGCGCATAGACATTGTTGCAATGCTGTTTGTCTGGTTTCATATGCAGTTTTATGATTTTACCCGTGGCGAAACAGCAATTATAGTACTTGTTACTTTTCTTATCCCTGCTTTTGAACTTATGAATACTGCCGTGGAAAGGGCAGTGCATAAACCGGATGCAGAACATTGGATGCCTGCCGGTGATGCAAAAGACACTGCTGCAGGTGCAGTGCTTATTATGACAATTGGTGTAGTTGTAATAGCGTTCATTATTTTTTTTGACCCACAGGGTATATCTAACATAATCGCACACTATACATCAGGTGTCCTGGCACCTGCAGGTCTTCTGGCGTATATAATTGCGTCGTATTTCTTTATAACAATAGACAATTACAATAAAAAGGAAAAATAAATGGAATCCAAATCAATTTTTGTGGCAATCGTAGGTAAACCAAACGTAGGTAAATCTTCACTGATGAACCTTATTCTGGGCGAAAAAATTGCCATTGTAACACAGAAACCACAGACAACACGTACAAGCATAACAGGTATCCTTACAAAAGGTATTACACAGTTTGTATTTATGGACACACCTGGTATTCATTCACCTAAAACAAAATTAGGCGAAAGAATGGTAAAGACAAGCCATAAAACAATTGCCGATACAGATCTGGCAGTAATGCTGTTTGAGCCATACGGAGACTTTAATGAAGCAGAATTGGCGCTGGTTGAAAGCATCAAAAAATCCAGACTGCCAGCTCTTGCGGTTATCAATAAAAAAGATACTCTGAAGAAAGAAAAAGATGCCGAGGAACAGGCTGAAAAAATCAGAGAACTGGGTGTATTTGACGAGGTAATACTGATTTCTGCAAAAGAAAACAACAACGTTGATTACCTTATGGAAAAAATTGACAGCTATGCTATGGAAGGTCCACATTACTTTGAAGATGATGCAGTTACAAATATTCCTGAAAAAGTAATCGTGGCAGAAATAGTACGTGAAAAACTTCTGCTGAATATGCGTGATGAAATTCCACACGGCACAAACGTGGAAGTGGAACAGTTCAAAGAAAGAAATGGCAAAAACATGATAGATATCAGCGTGGTTATTTACTGTGAAAAGAAAAGCCACAAAGGTATGATTATCGGCAAACAGGGTGCTATGCTGAAAAAAATCGGCTCACAGGCAAGAGCAGATATTGAAGATTTCCTCTCTGCAAAAGTAAACATGCAGTGCTGGGTGAAAGTAAAAGAAGACTGGAGAGATTCCAACTACATCCTCAACGATTTCGGATTCAAAGACGAATAGTTCCGGTTTTAATTTCCATTAATAATTCTGTCCCCGTGATTTATACTAAATTTATAAATTACGGGGGCTAAAAAAATGAAAACAGATTACTGGCAAAAATTTTGCGAAAGCGGTAGGGTGGAAGACTATCTGATATACCGTAACAGCATAAATAATACCCATTTACACGGGGATAAAGATGAGCGTACAGACACAGACAATAACGGGAATAGTAATAAAAGAGATAAAAACCAAGGAAAGTGATAAAATTATAACTGTTCTCAGTAAAGAGCTTGGGGTTATCAATATTTACGTAAAAGGTGCTATGAGGTTGAAAAACAGGTTTCATAGCGCCACTGGTTTGTTTACATACAGTGAGTTTGTCATTTTCCGGTCCCGATCATCTGACCTGTACCAGTTGAATGAAGCGTCGGTAAAGCACATTTTTCATGCATTATCTGCTAATGTAGAGTATCTGGCGTTGGCAATGTACATGTCAGAGCTTGTATGTGAAGTGAGCGTACCTAACGACATGAATAATGAGATACTTCGTCTGTATCTGAATATACTTCACATGCTTACTACAGGTAAATGGCAGGTTTCGTTATGTAAAGCTGCATTTGAAATGCGACTGATGTGTGATACAGGTTTTCGCCCCGATTTATTGGGGTGTAAAACCTGCGGTGAATATGAAAAAGATATTTTCTTCATAGATGTGGTCAATAGTGACATTGTATGCTGCGACTGTATAAAGTCCTATCAGGCGGACAGAATGATTCTTGAAAAACCTGCAGCACTGGCGATGCGCTATTTTGCATACGCAGATCTTGAGAAAATGTTTTCGTTTACGGTAAATGACTTTTTTGCAAATCATCTGTCAATGGTGCGGGAAGCATATGTACTGCGGCATACCAAACCAGAATATAAAACATTACAATTTTTAAAGAGTGTACAATCACAGGAGATGTAACATTGAAAGATAAAAGTTTGAAAGCGATAGAATTTGACAAGATTCTGTCCATGTTAAGCGAACTGTGTGTGTTCAAAGACAATAAAGCGGAAGCAATGCATTTGAAACCATCCACAGACATTGAATTTGTCCGTGAGGAACTTTTAAAGGCTGATGTGCTCTCTGCCTACATATACAAATATTCAGACCCTCGTCTGGATTCTGCTCAGGGGGCATACGAGGCTGTTGTCCACAGTACAAAAGGCGCTATGTTATCATGTGCAGAATTGCTGTCAGTCGCCAGAATGTACCGAAACTTTGACAGAATCAAAAAATGGTATTTTGCGTATGAAAGAACTGACAGTATACTGGACTGGCAGATTTCATCTATTACAGAGAATCCACAACTGGAAAAGGCGATTACAGAGGCGATTATTTCTGAAAATCAGGTTGCCGATACTGCCAGCGACGGTCTTTATGATGTTCGCAGAAAGATAAAACAGACTGAAAGCAGTGTGAGGGATAAACTGGACCATATTATTAAAAGCCAGACTTATCAGAAATACCTGCAGGAATCTGTGGTTACTATAAGACAGAATAAATTTGTTGTACCCGTAAAAGCAGAGCACAAAAATGAAATCAGCGGCGTAGTACACGATGTTTCTGCATCCGGCTCCACATATTTTATTGAACCTGCCATAGTTGCTGACCTCAATGCAAAAATAATGCAGTTGTACAATCAGGAACAGGAAGAAATAAACAAAATACTGATGAAGTTTTCACAGGTTGTTTCATCAAATTCAGGCCTGTTTATTGACAGCTACAAAAAACTTCTGGATGTTGATAAATATGTGGCACGCGCAAAGCTTGCAATCCGTATGGATGCTGTTATGCCGACTATAAACGAAGAACTGAAATTCAGACTGAACAAAGCACGTCATCCGCTTATTGAAAAAGGCAAAGTTGTGCCTACAGATATTTCTCTTGGCTTTGATTACGATACAATGATTATTACCGGTCCTAACACCGGTGGTAAAACAGTTTCACTTAAAACTGCAGGCCTTTTGTGCACTATGGCGGCCAGTGGTTTGCTTATTCCTGCTCACGAAAGCAGTTCAGTTTGTCTGTTCGGCAGTGTTCTGGTAGATATAGGCGATGAACAGTCAATTCAGCAGAGCCTGTCAACTTTCTCAGGCCATATGACCAATATAGCCAAAATACTTAAACAGGCTGACAGAAACAGCCTTGTTCTGATGGACGAACTTGGTGCGGGTACCGACCCTGCTGAAGGCGCAGCCCTGGCGCTCAGTATTATTGAACAACTGAGAAAACAGGGAGCAAGAGTGATGGCTACAACCCATTACGGTGAACTGAAAATCTACGCACTGGAAGCACCTGGTGTGCAGAACGCAAGCTGTGAATTTGACACAGAAACTCTGCGTCCTACATACCGTATTATTATGGGTGTGCCGGGTAAATCAAATGCTTTCTATATCAGTAAACGTCTGGGAATCAGTGATGAAATTATAGAAAATGCAAAATCACATCTTTCCAACGATGAAAAAAACCTGAATAAAGTATTTTCACAGCTGGAAGACATGAGAAAACAGCTGAAAGCCAGTCAGGATGAAATAGAAGAACTGAAGGACTATCAGGCCACAAAGATGCGTCAGGCTGAAGAAAAAAGTGCCAAAATCATACAGAAAGCACAACAGGAAGCTGACCTGCTTACACGGCGCGCAAGACAGAATGCCCAGAAGGTACAGGACGAAGCTTATAAACTTTCTGATGAACTTAAAGTATTACAGAAACAGGAAAACGTTTCTGCACAGCAGCGTTTACAGAAAGCCCGCGATATAGCCAGAAATCAGTCACAGAAACTTATTTCTATGGTGGAAGAAAAAGAGGAAGCTGTTGTAGAACACCCACAGCTGGAAAGTGTTAAAAAAGGTGACAAGGTTATTATTGCCTCTCTTAACAAAGCGGCTGTTGTACAGGGGCCTGCAAATTCAAACGGTATGGTTGATGTTGTTGCGGGTATTATCAAAACAAAGGTGCATATCAGCGACCTTTATATGGATACAGCCAAACCTAAACAGCCACAGAATCAGTATCGAAACGTTCAGACAAAAGTAAAGCGCGAAGGAAATGGTCGTGACTCAAATACAGAAATTAACTTGTTGGGTATGACTGTGGATGATGCGATTCTGGAAGTGGACCGTTTTCTGGATAATGGTATAATGCAACGTCTTAACGTACTGTACATTATTCATGGTAAGGGTACAGGCGCGCTGCGCAGTGGTATACATCAGCACCTGAGAAGACATCCGCACGTACGCACCTTCCGTCTGGGTACTTATGGTGAAGGCGAAAGCGGTGTAACAGTTGTAGAATTGAAATAATATGTCTGTGCACACTTTATATAAAATGGTAAATGTTCACTTGACATTGATATTTTACATCTATATAATTGTTATGTTAGTTAATATTTTTTACATAAAGATACTCACTGCCCGGCAGTGAGTATCTTTAAAATTGAAATGTTTTAGTAGATAAAATTTATTTTTGAAGAAAGAGAGTGATTATTTTGGCAAGAGATTTTACAACCGGTAGTCCTATGAAGACTATTTTTATGTTTGCTATTCCAATGCTTCTTGGCAATATTTTTCAGCAGCTGTACAGTACAGTTGACTCCATTATAGTAGGTAACTATGAAGGTGCCACTGCACTGGCTGCGGTTTCCGCCAGTGGCAGTATCCAGTTTTTGCTGGTTGCGATTGCTTTTGGTTTTACAGCAGGTATGTCTGTTGTTGTTTCACAGGTTTTCGGTGCACGTGATTATGAAAGAATGAAACGTGTGTTTTCCACAGGTTTTATTTTTATTACTTGCCTGTCTATCGTTCTCGCTATCTTTGGTACAGTTATTGCAGAACCTATTCTTGTTTTGCTGAAAACACCGGCAAATATTATGCCAGACAGTGCAAGATATCTGAAAATCATGTTTATGGGCATGCCTTTCCAGTTTGTGTACAATATGTATGCTTCTGTTCTGCGTGCTATCGGTGACAGTAAGACACCACTCTATTTTCTGATTGTTGCAGCAGTTACAAATATCATTCTGGACATTCTTTTTGTTGCAACATTCGGTATGGGCGTAGCTGGTGTAGCATGGGCTACACTCCTTGCGCAGGCTCTGTCTGGTTTCCTTTGCCACCTCTACGTAGGTAAAAAAGTACAGATCTTTAAACTTGGTAAAGGCGAATGGATATTTGACAGAACTATTATCGGAGCTATCATCAACTATGGTCTGCCATCAGCTGTACAGCAGTCTGTAGTTTCTGTAGGTATGATGTTTGTTCAGTCTTACGTAAACTACTTCGGTGCGGATATGACTGCAGCTTTCGGTGTGTCCAACAGAATTGAAAACTTTGTAACAATGCCACTGATGCAGTTTGCAATGGCTCTTTCCATGTTTGCAGGTCAGAATATCGGCGCAGGTCAGGAAAAACGTGCTAAAGAAGGCGTTAAAGCTACTATTACAATGCAGCTTATTTTCGGCCTTACAATGGCATTCGTATTGCCTGTAATTGCTCCTGCAATCATCAACCTTTTCGGTCTGGCAGAAGATGTAAAGGTTGTTGAACTGGCTTCAATGGGTATTGGTTTCGCAGCTAAATTCCTGTTTATCTTCGGTCTGTTCCAGGCTCTCAACCAGTTCCATCGTGGTGTTGGCGATACTAAATTTGCTATGCTTGCAAGTATCTGTATGGTAGTTGTGCGTGTACCTGTGACACATATCATGGTTCACTCACTGCAGATGGGCGAAATTTCTATCTGGGCTGGTATGGTTATCGGTTGGTGTACAGTTCTTTCACTCAACACTATCCGTTACCTCACAGGTGGCTGGAGAGGTAAAGCTTTTGTATCTAAACGTGTTACAGATACAGAAAAAACTGTAGAAGCATAATTGAATAAATATATACGGGATAAAACGTGGTTTTATCCCGTTTTTATTTTGCTTAATCGGACATTTTTTTCTTTGGTCATATTATAAAATATTTTTCGGGTGATAAAGTGATTACTGTTTATCTGGATGTGCACTTGGTGACAAATATATTGGTGAATTATATTTTACTGAAAATCAGTTCCCGGCTGGGAAAAATTTCCTATAACAATAAAAGGGTGGTTTTATCGTCACTGGTCGGAGCACTGTTCGCTACGTTTATTTTTCTGGAATTGAATCCTGTTATATCTTTGGTTTTAAGATCTGTATCGTTATTGCTGTGCAGTTATATAGCATATGGATTTATAAATACGAAAAATTATATAAGAAATACCGGGATATTGTTCTTTTCCACAGCTTTTTTCAGTGGAACAGTCCTGTATATGTCACAAAAAAGCGAAGTGTTTTATTTTAATAATTTTTTATGTTATATAAATATAAATCCTGTCCTGCTGGTTATGTGTATTACTTTGGCATATGTCGTAATAAATATATATGGGATACTTTACTCAAAAAGTGTTTCGGGCGAAAAACAGGAGTGTGAAATAGAAATTGAAGGCAGAAAAATTTTGTTGTCAGCATTTTATGATACTGGTTTTTCCGTACGAGATATTCTGGGGCACAGGGCAGTTATGCTGTGCAGTATGCAGTCAGTGAATGGTGTCATGCCGTTGGAGCTATACATAAAATTAAAAGATTTTTTATCTGGAAATATCACAGGAGATAAAAATATAGTGTGTATATTTTATTCTGATATTTCCGGTAGTGGTATATTGCCGGCAATCGTTCCAGACAGAGTAGTAATAAACAATCATAGAATAGAAAATATACTAATTGCTTTTACGGAACAATCTTTTGATAAAGATACAGATGTAATATTCGGAAAAGATATTTTTGATATGGCAGGGAGATAATATGGGTTATAGTATTCTGAAAAAACTGGTTGGATTTTTGGCGTCTTTACAGAAAGTTCTTTATATATCTGGTCCCCAGCTGTTGCCACCACCACTTACACCTCAGCAGGAGAAAGAGGTTTTTGAAGGATTGGAAAAAAAGGATAAAAAAGCCTCTAATATGCTTATTGTACATAACCTTCGTCTGGTGGTTTACATAGCAAAAAAGTTTGAGAACACATCAGTGCCTGTAGACGACCTCACATCCATAGGTACTATGGGGCTTATAAAAGCTGTAAATAATTTTATACCCTCAAAAAATATAAAATTTGCCACATATGCATCCAGGTGTGTGGAAAATGAAATACTTATGTACCTTCGCAAACGGTCAAACAGAAACATAGACATAAGTATGGATGAGGCGCTTTCTACGGATTCAGACGGAAATGAGCTGAACCTGATAGATGTGTTGTTTACTGATGAGAATGAAATCAGCAAAGATATGGAAATAGAAAGTGACCGACAGGCTGTGTGGAAATCACTGGAAACTTTGCCAGAAAGGGAAAGGGAGATAATGATAATGCGATTCGGTCTGGATGGTAAGGAAGAAAAAACGCAAAAAGAAGTAGCCGATATTATTGGTATATCACAGTCATATATTTCCAGATTGGAAAAAAGAATATTCAGAAAGCTGAAAAAAGAAATTGAAAAAATTGGTTAGACAGCTTTTGCCATACATAATAACGTGTTATACTGCAGATAATTACTCCATAACAGAAAATTGGGGAGTGATAATCTGTATTATAAAAAAGTAGAGATTACAGGCATAGATACTTCTTTGTTGCCGGTTTTAACAGATATCGAAAGAGAAACTCTTATAACAAAGATGAAAAATGGCGACAAAAAAGCAAAAGATATTCTTGTAATGTCAAATCTTAAGCTGGTATTAAGTATCATACAGAAAGTAAACACACGTAACATAGACCGGGATGATTTGTTTCAGGTAGGTTGTATAGGATTGATAAAGGCACTGAACAATTTTGACACAGCTTTAAATGTACAGTTTTCGACCTATGGCGTGGTTATGATACTGGGGGAAATAAAAAGGTATATCAGGGATAACAGTACTGTAAAAGTCAGTCGTAGCACAAAAGATCTGGCGTATAGAGCGTTAAGCTACAAGGAAAATTATATACGTAATTATGATTCAGAACCTGCGGTTGCTGATATAGCAAAGGAACTGGGAACAACTAGTTTCCGGATACGCAGTGCAATAGATGCGGTATCTCCTGCAATATCGTTATATGATCCTGTATTTGGTGAAGAAAAAGATGGCGTATATCTTCTGGACCAGATAAAAGGAGAGAATTTTGAAGATGAGTTTATATCTAAAATTATTATTCAGGATATCTTGCACGGGTTACGGAAAAGGGAAAAACGAATATTGAATTTGAGATATATTCAGGGTAAAACACAGACTCAGGTAGCTGACATGGTGGGAATAAGTCAGGCTCAGGTTTCCAGAATAGAAAAGAATGTACTGAAAATGATGAAAAAACAGCTTATGCTGCAATAACACAGAGCACACTATAAATACTGCTTTCATATAATGAATATGGAGGTGGAATTTATGGTGGCTCTTTCTATTTTGTGCCGGAAAGACATAATCAGTATTTCTACAGGGCGGAATATCGGGCGTGCAGACGATCTGGAATTTGATGAAAATACATCATCTGTACAAAACCTGATTGTTTTTGGCAGACCGAAATTTTTTGGTATTTTAGGTAGAAGAAAAGATATACGTATACCTTGGTCAGATGTTATCACTGTGGGAACCGATGTAATACTGATAAAAACACAAGCGAATGATGATGTGGCTGGCAGAGGTGTATTTACTGTGGATTATGACTAAAAAAACGTTTATTTATAGGCAAAAATTACATATTTCATATTGACATTTCAATATGTCCATGATAGAATATTTAGGCGCAAATACGCACGCTGTGTTCCTTACAGGTGGTGTATAGAAATATAGTCCTGTAAAAATTCGCAAAGCACAGCGGAGGATATAACCAAACGGAGGTAAAAAATTATGTCATCAGTATCAATGAAACAATTACTCGAAGCCGGCGTACATTTCGGCCACCAGACAAGAAGATGGAACCCTAAAATGGCTAAATACATCTTCACAGAAAGAAACGGTATCTATATCATCGACCTGCAGAAAACAGTAAAAATGCTGGACACTGCATACGATTTCATCAAAGAAGTTTCTGCTGAAGGCGGCGAAATCCTGTTCGTAGGTACAAAGAAACAGGCTCAGGAAGCTATCAGAGAAGAAGCTGAAAGATGCGGCATGCACTTTGTAAACGCAAGATGGCTGGGTGGTATGCTCACAAACTACAAAACAATTCAGAAAAGAATTGCTCGTCTTGAACAGCTCAACAAAATGAAAGAAGACGGTACATTCGATCTCCTGCCTAAAAAAGAAGTTATCAAACTCGAACTGGAAATCGAAAAACTGGAAAAATTCATGGGCGGTATCAAAAACATGGGCACACTGCCAAAAGCTATGTTCATTGTTGATACAAGAAAAGAAAAAATCGCAGTTGCAGAAGCTAAAAACCTGGGTATCCCAGTAGTAGCTATCGTTGACACAAACTGTGATCCAGACGAAGTTGACTATGTAATTCCTGGCAACGACGACGCTATCAGAGCAGTTAAACTGATCGCTGGCGCTATGGCTGACGCTATCATCGAAGGCCGTCAGGGCGAACAGACAGTTGCAGCAACAGAAGAAGTTGCAGAATAATAAATAATTAAAATCGTTACAGATTATAATTTATAAACTATTTTACAGGAAATCTAATATAGTTGGAGGAACAAAATTATGGCATTTACAGCTAAAGATGTAAAAGATCTTCGTGAACGCACAGGTTGCGGCATGATGGATTG
>JAFYPL010000014.1 GCA_017547525.1 Oscillospiraceae bacterium | reverse complement strand
GAAACAGACTTTGTTGCTAAAAACGAAATGTTCCGTGAATTCGTAGCAGACGTTGCAGCAGTTGTTGCTAAAGAAAACCCAGCAACAGTTGAAGAACTGCTGACAAAAACTATGCCTAACGGTGACACAGTAGAAGCTTCTCTGCAGGAAAAAATCCTGGTTATCGGTGAAAACCTCAAAATCCGTCGTTTCGTAAGATACGAAGGTCCATGTGTAGCTTACATTCATGCAGGCGGCACACACGGTGTTCTCGTTAACTTTGAAGTAGCAGACGAAGTATTTGCTAAAGCAGAATTTGACGTTTATGGTCAGGATATTGCTATGCAGGTTGCAGCAGCAAACCCATCCTACCTGAATAAATCAGAAGTTCCAGCAGAAGTTCTGGAAAAAGAAAAAGAAATTCTGACACAGCAGGCTATCAACGAAGGCAAACCAGCAGCTATCGCTGAAAAAATGGTTGCAGGTAGAATCAACAAATACTACAAAGAAAACTGTCTGGTTGAACAGGAATTCGTTAAAGACGATAAACAGACAATCACAACTTACACAAACGCTACAGCTAAAGCTCTGGGCGGCGATATCAAAATCGTTGCATTCACACGTTTTGAAAAAGGTGAAGGTATCGAAAAGAAAGTTGATGACTTTGCAGCAGAAGTTGCAGCAATGTCCAAATAATTTAACCTATGTTGAAAAATCCCTTATGGCGAAAGCCATAAGGGTATTTTTTTGCAAAAATAATCCCCGGCATCAGGTCCGGGGATTTAATTTATTATTAAAGGTCACTGTCTTCATCAAATTCTTTCTGTGAATCAAGGAAAATGGTGTTCATATTTATGGCGGCAAAATTATCTTTCAGTGTGTTTTTATCGTACCCGAGAGACCGGCAAACCTGATTGTTGATTGCGGCAAAGGTGTGCGCACTTCTGATAACAGGAACATCCACAGGGGATTTTTCTTCTATCAGCAGTTTTTCAGCCAGATAGAGAAACTCTGCGTCACCATCTTTATACAGGCTGCCCATACCCATAAACGCACCATTGATTGTAAATGCGTGGGAGCCGGTAAACTGTGGTATATCTGCGGCAGTAAATACAGGGGAGATTTCCATTTCTGCACTCATAACAGTGTTGTCTGTTGGTGTAAGTACCGCGTTTACGCCTTGTTCAATAAGGTACTGCGCGGCAGCGACTACATCTGCTTTGCTGTCGGGGTTAGATTCAATCCATTCTATACCATGAACGGTGAGGTATTCTTTAGCTTCCTGTATTGGTAATTTGGAAGAAAATTCGGCTTTATTATACAATAATCCCACTTTTTTGGCATGGGGTACGGCTGCTATAACAACTTGTGCCAGTCTGCCACCATCCAGAGAGTCTGATGTACCTGTAATATACATTCCCGGACGCTCAAAAGAGTCTATAACTCCTGCGCTGATGGGGTCGGAAACAGCACGGAAAAGCATATTGATTTTATTTTCTGCCAGAATTTCTTTCATAGCTACAGTAGGTGGTGTGGCTATACTGATTACCAAATCAACTTTTGCATCTGCCAGTTCCAGTGCGGCTTTTTTCATTACTTCAGGGTCAGCTTTGCCGTCATATACATAGTCTTTATAATCGATTTTTACATTGTATTTTTCAGACAGATAGTCCAGACCGTTTTTGGCACCCAGTTCAATGCGGTTCAGTGATGCGTGGTCAGTATATTTAACTATACCTACTTTATATTCCTTTTTCATGATATACCTCGTATAATATGAATTTTTATAGATATTATTATATCCTTAAATTATAGAAATGACAAATATTTTATGTTAAAATATGAAAAAAAGGGGAGTGGCGGTATGAAGAAAAATACAGCAAAAATATTTACTGTTATTTCGCTTTTATGCTTTATAGCAATGTTTTTTGTGGATGGTGAAGGCGCTTTTCTCGATAATACAACAATATATATGTATGAATTGGCAGTGTGTTCTGTGATTACTGCCACTTTAGGACTTAATATACGAAGTTTTCCATCTTGGAAAAGGATTGTCCTGTGGGGAGCATTTGTGCTTATAGTTATATTCAGTGTAAATCCTTTAATACATAGTAAAAGCTTTAAAGCAGTGGAAAATCCCGGCAATGAATTACCATCACCACCACAACTGGAGATAATGTATAATGGTAGCAGGATACAGGCTCATAAGTGTGCGTATAAGTGGTATTGTGAAGACTATGTGCTTGTTGAACAAAAAGGATTTTCTGGTTGGATTCGTATAGGTAGTCTGGGTGGATCTACATTAAAATATGATGATAGAAAAATAGTTGCAGTAATGAATTTTTCGTCTTTGCCAGATGAGTATGATATACGTTACTGGAAGGATGTTGACTGGAATATTCCCAGTGATATTGGTAAAATTCTTGCTTTGGATGAGGAAAACTGTATAAAGATACGGAGCGGATATTACCGAGTAACAGCGCATTGGAAAGACTATGGATATGTGGTTTATGGATTTATAATAAAATAAACACATGTAGCGGGTAGGCTTAATTTTATTTACAACATATTCAAAATTATATCCTTTACTTTGAGGGGAAAATATAGTAAAATATTATAAAATAATGTATATACGGGGTGCCGAATATGTCTATCAAATATAAAAGAGTTTTGATTAAATTAAGCGGTGAGGCTCTTGCAGGCGATAAAGGTTTTGGCCTGGATTATCCTACTGTTCTTGATATCTGCAAAAATATTAAAAATGCCCATGACCTGGGTACAGAAATTGCTATTGTAGTTGGCGGTGGTAACTTCTGGCGTGGCCGTTCTTCCGGCGAAATGGAAAGAACAAGAGCAGACCATATCGGTATGCTGGCTACAGTTATGAACGCACTTTCCGTTGCTGATGCACTGGAACAGCTTGGTGTTGAAGTTAGAGTTCAGGCAGCTCTTCAGATGCAGCAGGTTGCAGAACCTTATATCAGAAACAGAGCTACAAGACACCTTGAAAAAGGTAGAATCGTTATCTTTGCATGTGGTACAGGTAACCCATTCTTCTCAACAGATACAGCAGCAGCTCTTCGTGCAGCTGAAATCAATGCTGACGTTATCTTTAAAGCCACAATGGTAGATGGTGTTTACAATAAAGACCCTAAAAAATATCCTGACGCTGTTAAATATGACACTCTCACATTCACACAGGTACTTACAGATCAGCTGAATGTAATGGATATGACAGCAGCTACAATGTGCCGCGACAACAAACTGCCTATTCTGGTATTTGACATGGCAGATGGCAACATTGAAAAAGCTGTAAAAGGTGAAACAATCGGTACTTTAGTAACAGAATAAGGAGATATATATCATGACAAAAAAATTTGAAGAAAAAATGATCAGTGCTGTAAAGCACCTGGAAAATGAATATGCTTCAGTTCGCGCAGGTCGTGCAAACCCAGGCGTTCTGGATAAAGTTACAGTTGACTACTATGGTGTACCTACACCAATCAATCAGGTTGCTACAGTCTCTGTTACAGAAGCTAGAACACTGTCCATTCAGCCATGGGACAGAAGCCTGCTGAAAGCTATCACAAAAGCTATTCAGATGTCTGATGTTGGTATCAACCCAATCGATGACGGCGTAAGCATTCGTCTTAACTTCCCAGCACCTACAGAAGAACGCAGAAAAGCCCTGGCAAAAGATGTATCTAAAATGGCAGAAGATGCAAAAGTTGCAGTAAGAAATGTAAGACGTGACGCTATGGATAAGTTCAAAGCTGCTAAAAAAGCTGGCGAACTTACAGAAGACGATCAGAAAGACCTTGAAGATAAAATGCAGAAAATTACTGATAAATTTATCAAGGAAATTGATGCAGTAGCAGCTAAAAAGACTAAAGAAGTTATGGAACTGTAATTTTCACGCAGTTATTCATTAAAGGGCATATTTTTCTATATGCCCTTTAATTTTGTATTGATGGACAGCCTTGAAAATATCGCTGACCATAAAGTATCCGTAAGAGGTGTGTAATATGGATAGTAATATCATAATTCCAAAACATATAGGTATTATAATGGATGGTAACGGAAGATGGGCTAAAAAGCGCATGTTACCTAGAAATATGGGTCATAAGAAAGGTGCAGAGGTTTTTCAGGATATTACCAGATACTGTAATGAGCTGGGCCTGGAATCTGTTACATTCTACGCGTTTTCCACTGAAAACTGGAAAAGACCTGTAGAAGAAGTTAACGGTATTATGACTTTGCTCAAAGAGTATCTTGTAAAAGCTTTTGACTACGAAAAAGAAAACAATCGTATAGTTTTCCTTGGTGATAAATCTGCATTTACAGGCGAGTTACTGGAACTGATGCTGGATATTGAAGAAAAAACAAAAGACCGTACAGGTATGACACTTAATATTGCCCTGAACTACGGTGCAAGAAATGAAATAGTAAAAGCTACAAAAGATATTGCACAGCTGGTAAAAGACGGCAAAATGAATGTAGAAGATATCACTGAAGAAACATTTTCAGATTATCTTTATACTAAAGGCCAGCCTGATCCGGATTTTATTCTCCGTCCTAGTGGAGAAAAGAGAATATCAAACTTCCTCCTGTGGCAGATAGCATATTCAGAATTTGTGTATATGGATGTGCTTTGGCCAGATTTCACAAGAAAAGATCTTGATGAAGCTATTATTGAATTCAACAAAAGAAACAGACGCTTTGGTGGCGTTTAATGAGTATAGATTATGAAAACTAGAGTTATATCCGCTTTGGCAGGCGTAGCATTACTGCTTGTCATTCTTACAGCTTTCCATTCAGTGTGGTTTAATGTAATTGCAACTATTGTATATGGTATTACACTGACAGAAATACGTAGAACGTTCAAAGAAAACAATACTGATGTGGTTTTCGTTATGATGTTTATAATTGGTGCATATTATCTTATGCAGCCATATATGATACAGCTGAACCCTATAGTTATAGCTGCGTTCTTTATGGTATGCTATTCAACAAGTGTGGTTTTCAATTTCCACAGTGTTGATTTTAAAACTGTGTCCTCCAGCATTCTTTTTGCTGGTTATGCACTGATTGGTTTTTACTCCATTCTGAACATGAAAACAAATATGCCATATGAACAGTTCGGCTGGGATTCCACATTTATGTTTGTAATGTGCTGTACAATTGCCTGGGGTGCTGATATTTTTGCATATTTTGCAGGTTACTTTTTCGGTAAAACAAAACTGGCACCTACACTCAGCCCTAAAAAGACCAAAGAAGGTGCTGTAGGTGGCATATTGGGATCCATTGTTCTTACATGGATTTTCTTCTTCCTTTACTGTCTGGTAAAACCGTTGCTGGAAGGTACAGGTATAATTTACACTATTACTGGTAAACAGCTTATGCTGCTGGCTGTACTAGGCGTTTTTGGTAGTTTCTTCAGTATGTTCGGTGATCTTTTTGCTTCCGCAGTAAAAAGACAGACAGGTATTAAAGACTATGGTAATATTATGCCTGGTCATGGTGGTGTTCTGGACAGATTCGACAGTGTACTGCTGGTAGCACCTGTAGTAAGCGCGTTGTCATTTGTTGTTGTAAACCGGGGAGGTATTTTCAATGTATAAAAACATTATTCTTCTTGGATCCACAGGTTCTATAGGTACACAGACACTGGATGTGTGCAGAAAACATAATATAAATGTTGTGGCTTTGTCAGCCAACAGCAATACAAAATTACTCCGGCAGCAGATTGTAGAATTTAAGCCGGAGTATGTCTGCTTAACAAATGAAGAAGCAGGTAATAATTTTAAAGCACAGGCAGAAGAACTGGGTGTGAAGCTTATAATCGGCAAACAAGGTTTAGTACAGCTGGCACAGTTGGATTGTGAAGCGGTTGTACTGAATGCAGTAGTAGGTATTGCGGGTCTGGAAGCTACACTTGCCGCTATAAACAGTGGAAAAGATGTGGCACTGGCTAATAAAGAAAGCCTTGTAACAGGTGGTAAGCTTGTAATGGATGCAGTTAAGCGCAATAACGTAAAACTGCTTCCTGTTGACAGTGAACATTCAGCTATTTTTCAGTGTCTTCAGGACCCATACAGTGCAAAGAAACTTAATAAAATCATTCTTACAGCGTCAGGTGGTCCTTTCTTTGGATACAATAAAGAACAGCTGGAAACAGTTACCAAAGCACAGGCACTTAAACACCCTAACTGGTCTATGGGTTCCAAAATCACTATAGACTCTGCAACACTGATGAACAAAGGTCTGGAACTTATTGAAGCAGTATGGCTTTTTGACCTTAAACCAGAAGATGTACAGATAGTAGTGCACAGACAGAGTATAATCCATTCCGCAGTGCAGTTTGTAGATAATAGCGTAATAGCACAGATGGGCGTACCAGATATGCGTCTGCCTATTCAGTATGCCATTACATATCCTGACAGATTTGAATGTCCGGTAGACAGTCTTGATTTCTTTGGAATGAAAGACCTTACTTTTGCACCGGCTGACCCGGATACTTTCCTTTGCCTTAAAGCAGCTATTGAAGCTATAGGTAAAGGTGGTCTGTATCCATGTGCGGTAAATGGTGCAAATGAAAGAGCAGTGCAACTTTTCCTTGAAGATAAAATTGCATTTGCTGATATTGGCAGAATCGTTTATAAAGTGCTGTCACATTTTGATTTCTCCAGTGAATATACATTAGAAGAAGTTTTCAGCACAGACAGAGCTGCCAGAGCATTCGTAGATGCTCAGTTATTATAATCCCGAGGTATTGATTTAGTGAGTATAATTGTTTCTGTTTTAGTTTTCAGTTTGGTAATCCTTGTTCATGAATTAGGACATTTTATCACAGCGAAACTGAGTGGAATTAAAGTAAATGAGTTTAGCATTGGTATGGGACCACAACTTTTAAGTAAAACTGTGAATGACACAGTTTATTCCATCCGTGCTTTCCCAATAGGTGGCTTTGTAGCTATGGAAGGGGAAGATGAAGAGAGCGATGCAGAAGGCTCTTTCAGTTCTGTACCGGTACAAAGCAGAATTGCTGTAGTAGTGGCAGGTGCTGTCATGAATATGGTACTGGGTTTTATAGTATTATGTTATTTGACAGCGAGTCAGGATGCTATAACCAGCCGCACAGTAAGCAGTTTCTATGAAAGTGCTATGACACAACAGACAGGTCTGATGGTCGATGACGAAATTATAGCTATAAATGGACGTAAGTGCTATATCGCAAACGATGTAATTTATGAATTTGCGCGTACACAGAACGGCAGTGCAGATTTTACCGTTATCAGAGAAGGTCAGAAAGTTGAATTGAATGATGTTACTTTTGACACTTATGAAACCGAAGATGGTCTTAAACAGATGGTAATAGATTTCACTGTATATCCTGTAGAAACTACTTTTACTAATATTGTAAAAGAATCTGTCAACTGGACTATAAGTATCGCGAGATTGGTATTTTTAAGTCTTGTTGACCTTATAACTGGTAACGTAGCTATCAATCAGATGTCTGGACCGGTAGGTATAGTTTCAGTGGTAAGTGAAGCTGTGAACCTGGGAATCGAACCGGTACTGAATATACTGGCTATGATTACAATCAATCTGGGGGTATTCAACCTTCTGCCAATTCCTGCACTGGATGGTGGCAGACTGGTTTTCCTGCTTATTGAACTTATCCGCGGTAAAGCGGTGCCACAGAAATACGAAATACTTGTAAACACAGCAGGCATGTTCCTCTTGCTTGGATTTATGGTTTTTGTTACATTCAGTGACATAACAAAATTCTTTGTTTAATATGGTGAATTATATGAGACACGAAAAAAGACAGGTAAAAGTAGGTAATTATTATATAGGTGGAAATAACCCTATACTGGTTCAGAGTATGCTGAACGTAAAATCTGCCGATGTGGAAGGTAACGTTGCACAGGCAGTGGCACTGGAAAAAGAAGGCTGCCAGATTGTTCGTGTCAGTGTTCCTACACTGGAAGATGTAAGATTGATTACTGAACTGAAAAAAGCTGTAAAAATACCTGTTGTTGCAGATATTCATTTTGACTATCGTATTGCAATAGCTGCAGTTGAAGCAGGTGTAGATAAAGTGCGTATCAACCCAGGTAACATCGGCAGCGATGACAAAGTTAAACGGGTAGTTGATGCTTGTAAAGCACATAACGTGCCTATCAGAATAGGTGTTAATGCCGGCAGCCTAGAAAAACATATTCTCGAAAAATACGGTACTCCTACACCAGAAGCTCTTTGCGAAAGTGCTATGTATCATATCCGTTTGTTGGAAAAATATGATTTCCATGACATTATAGTTTCCATTAAGTCTTCAAATGTACCTACAATGGTTGCAGCATACAGGCTGCTGGATTCAATGTGCGATTATCCACTCCATCTTGGTGTAACCGAAGCAGGTACATACAGAATGGGACTTATCAAATCTGGCATGGGTATCGGTACACTTCTTATGGAAGGTATCGGTGATACATTGAGAGTTAGCCTTACTGATTCACCACTGAAGGAAATCTCAGCAGGTTTTGATATTATCCGTGCGGCTGGCATCAAAGTACATGGACCGGAAATAATTTCCTGCCCTACATGTGGCCGTACAAATCTGGATGTGGCAGGTATTGCCACACAGGTTGAAAACCGCCTTAAAGGAATTACTACCGATATTAAAGTTGCAGTAATGGGGTGTGCAGTAAATGGCCCCGGTGAAGCAAGAGAAGCAGATATAGGTATTGCCTGTGGCGTAGATAATGCCGTACTTTTCAAAAAAGGAGAAAAAGTAAAAGTACTGCATGGTGATTTTATAGACGAATTTGTAGACGAGATATATAGTTTTATAGAGGAAAAAAGTGAGTAATTATATACTTTCCGTTTTTGACGATTATCAGGACAATTATTATATTTCGGATTTAAGCGGTGTTGTGTTGGAAAGCATAGATGTACACCGTAAAAATTCACATCTTACAGCCGTGATTTCATCATCACGGCTTACTGCTTATCCGGCATTGGAAAGCCTTGCCAGATTTCTCAGTCTGAAATATCCGGAATATTCAATTGATATAGTAAATAAATTTGATATAACAACTTTTAATTCCAGTCATCTGCCTACACTTTTACAGATGTATTGCAATAACGTAATCAATATTCCTCTGGAGTTTTTTAAAAATTCACAGGTTAAATATCGGAATAATGTATTGGGTATAACTGTATCCAAAGGCTTTGGCTTTCTTACAGGCTGTGGCTTTGAGCAATCTTTATCTGATTTTATTTATTCTCTTACAGGAACTGTTGTAGCGGTAAAGCTGGAAAGAGAAGAATGTGCACCTGAAGAGGAAACACCTGCGGTTGTATTGCCACCAGTTGTAAAAATGGTGGAGAAGAAAGCTAAATATACTGATTTTGAGATACCGGGACTGGACATAAAACCAGACAGTGTGAAAGTGTTTATGGGCAAATATCAAGCACCTAAAAACCTTATGACCATCGATGAAGCGCTGACACAGAATGGAAAAGTTATGGTATGGGGTAAAGTATTTGCCACAGCGCAGCAGGGTAACTTCAGAAAAATATATATCTATTCCATTACAGACAACAATAACTCCATTAACGTAAAAATTCTGCTTGATGCAAATGAAAAGAATTTTGATAAGTGGGACAGCATCAAACCTGGCACATATTTTCTGGTTCGTGGCGATTGTCAGATGGATAAATACGAACGTGATTTTGTAATCATGCCTTATGATATAATCACATTCGAAGTAAAGAATAAAAAAGATACTGCAGAAAAGAAAAGAGTAGAGCTTCATTTGCATACAAAGCTTTCCTCAATGGATGCCCTTATTGCACCAGATGAAGCTGTAAAATATGCGTATAAAATGGGACATCGTGCAGTTGCTATTACTGACCATGGTGTAGCCCAGGGCTTTCCACAGGCTATGCTGGAATGTGATAAGATTCAGAAAGAAGACCCTGAGTTCAAAGTAATTTACGGATGCGAAGGTTATCTGGTAGATAATATCGTAAATGCATATCAGGGCAGCCATAGCGGTGAAATACGTCGGCAAGAGTATGTTGTATTTGATATAGAAAGTACTGGTCTTAACCCTAAATCCGAAACAGTGACGGAAATAGGTGCGATTATATGGAAAGATGGTGAGATTTTATCTGAATTCCATACATTTGCAGACCCAGGTAAATCTATTCCTAAAAATATCACTGAGCTTACTGGCATTACAGATGAAATGGTGCAGGGAGCACCTTCTCAGAAAGAGGCTATTGAACGGTTCAAAGCATTTATAGGTGACAGAGTACTTGTTGCACATAATGCAAGCGGCTTTGACGTAAACTTCCTCAAAGTAAATGCAGAAAAAGTAGGCACAGATTTCAGATTTGATTTTATTGATACATTGCCAATAGCAAGAAATCTTTTGCAGGATCTGAAAAATCATAAACTGGATACATTGGCAGATCATTATCATCTTGGCAGTTTCAACCATCACCGTGCTACCGATGATGCTGTTGTACTTTCAAAAATATTTGCGGGGCTTATAAATGACCTTGAAACACAGGGAATACATGAACTTGAAAAAATAAATTCTGACCTGAGCAGTACTGATAAATTACCACGAAGAAGTAATCACATTGTACTTCTGGCAAAGACACAATTAGGCATAAAAAACCTCTATAAACTGATATCCTTCAGCCATCTTGATCATTTTTTCAAGACCCCTCGTATGCCTAAAAGTGAAATAATAGCTCATAGAGAAGGTCTTATCATTGGTTCCGCCTGTGAAGCAGGTGAACTTTACAGAGCTATTGCAGGTGGTACAAGTTATGAAGATTTGCTGAAAATTGCGGACTTTTATGACTATCTTGAAATTCAGCCGCTAGGTAATAATGAATTCATGGTGCGTGATGGCAAGGTAGAGTCAGTAGAGGTACTGAAAGAGCACAATCGCATTATATGTCGGTTGGGCGAAGAGCTGGGAAAACCAGTAGTGGCCACCGGTGACGTACACTTCCTTAATATGGAGGACAGTGAATACCGCAAAATCATTATGGCCGGTATGGGCTTTTCTGACGCTGACCAGCAGGCACCTCTGTACTATAGAACTACAGAAGAAATGCTGAAAGAGTTTGAATACCTGGGTGAAGAAAAGGCCTATGAGGTTGTAGTAACAAATACAAATAAAATTCTGGAAATGGTAGATGATGGAATACGTGCAATTCCAAGAGGTACATTCCCGCCTAGCATCGATGGTGCAGAGGAGGAGCTCAAAGAAGCTACTTACAGAAAACTCCATGCACTTTATGGTGAAAATCCACCATCACTTATTACTGAACGTCTGGAAAAAGAACTGAACAGTGTTATTCAGCATGGTTATGCAGTTCTTTATGTAATTGCCAAGAAACTGGTTCAGAACAGCGAAGAACACGGCTATCTTGTAGGTTCCCGTGGTTCTGTTGGTTCATCTGCACTGGCATTCTTCTCTGGTATTTCAGAAGTAAACCCTTTACCTCCACATTGGTTATGTAAAAAATGCAGATACTCAACGTTTGATGTACCTGCTGATAAACTGACAGGTTTTGACCTGGAAGATAAATACTGTCCTGTATGTGGTGAAAAAATGTATGGTGACGGCAACGATATACCTTTCGAAACTTTCCTTGGTTTCAATGGTGATAAAGAACCGGATATAGACCTTAACTTTTCTGGTGAATATCAGGCAAATGCACACCGATATACAGAAGAACTTTTCGGTCATGAGTATGTTTTCAAAGCAGGTACGGTTTCTGCTCTTCAGGATAAAACAGCCTATGGTTATGTAAAAAAATATCTGGATGAAAGAAACCTGACAAAAAATAAAGCGGAAGAAAACAGACTTACTATGGGGTGTTCAGGTGTAAAGAAAACAACAGGACAGCATCCGGGCGGCATGGTAGTAGTACCATCAAACTACGAAGTATATGACTTCTGTCCGGTGCAGCATCCGGCCGACTCAAAAGAAAAAGGTGTTATAACAACTCATTTTGAGTTTAAATATCTTCATGATACACTGCTCAAACTCGATATTCTGGGCCATGATGTTCCTACAATGTATAAACATCTGGAGGATCTGACAGGCATTAAAATGGCAGATGTACCTATGAATGATAAACGGGTATATAAAATGCTTACCAGCACTGAACCTATAGGTGTAACACCTGACGACATACAGAGTCAGACAGCAACATTTGGTATACCTGAACTGGGCACAGACTTTGTACGTCAGATGCTTATAGAAGCACAGCCACAGTCTTTTGCTGACCTGATCCAGATTTCAGGTCTGTCACACGGTACAGACGTTTGGATTGGTAATGCACAGGAATTGATACACAAGAAAATCTGTACTATTTCTGACGTTATCGGTACACGTGATGATATCATGCTTACACTTATTAAAAAAGGTGTAGATAAAGCCAAAGCTTTCAAAATTATGGAAATTACCCGTAAGGGTAAAGCAGCAAAAGAGTTCAATGCTGAAACGGAACAGATGTTGCGAGACAATGGGGTAGAAGACTGGTATATTGAAAGTTGTAAAAAAATCAAATACATGTTCCCTAAAGCACATGCTGTGGCATATCTTATGGCAGCTATCAGACTTATGTGGTTTAAACTGTACTATCCGGTAGAATTCTATGCTACATATTTTACCGTACGTGGCGAAGCCATCGATTATGAAGCTGCTGTAGGAGGAAAAGCACTGGCAACAAAGAAACTTAAAGAAGTAACAGCTCGTCTGCGCATTGAAAAGAATGCAAAAGACGAAGAATTGCGTACATCTTTGCAGATGGTTTGTGAAATGCTGGCGCGTGGCTATGAATTCCTGCCTATAAGACTGGGTGAAAGCAAAGCCCAAAAATATGCAGTAGTAGATGGTAAAATCCGTCTGCCATACATGTCACTTAAAGGTGTCGGTGAAACTGCGGCTATGCAGCTGGAAAAAGCCTGTGAAGGTAATACAAAGTTCCTGTCAGTAGAGGATTTCCGGAAAGCTTCTGGTGCATCTTCTTCAGTAATAGATACATTATACGAGGTAGGAGCTCTGGGGGATATGCCTAGAACAAATCAGGTATCTCTGTTTATGGATTAGTGAGGAAAAATGTATATTGGTATTTCTACAGGATGTTTTTACCCTCAGTTCACAGATATATCACTTAAAAACGTGGTGGATACTGGTGTTAAATATACAGAAATATTTTTTAACACGGACAGTGAACTGGAGGAAGAGTATCTTTTAAAACTTAAACAGATTGCAGACGAAAAAGGTGTACAGATAATATCTGTACACCCATTTACGTCAGCTATAGAAACATTTATGTTTTTTTCACGCACAGATTATAAACTGGCAGACTCTATAAAATATTACGAAAAATATTTTCGTGCATGCCAGATTCTGGGAGCAAAATATGTAGTTATTCACGGCTGTAACACAACTGCGGAATATATTTCCATGGAAAAATACGCCGAGATAATGAATCTTCTGTCTGCAAAAGCCAGTGAATATGGTGTATATGTGTCTCAGGAAAACGTGGTAAGATTCAAATGCGGCTATATTGAAAATCTTATCAAATTGAAAAAATATTCAAACGAAAATATAAAATTTGTGCTTGATGTAAAACAGGCCGCACGAGCAGGACAGGATATATGGCAGCTGTTGGATTTAATGGGGGATAGAATCAGTCATCTTCATATAAGTGACCAGGATCATTCAGAAGACAGTATGCTCCCAGGAGAAGGAAATTTTGATTTCAGAAAGTTATTCCGGATTGCGGAAGGCAAATACGGGGTAAAACATGCACTTATTGAAGTGTACAGCAAAAACCTGAATAATATGAATCAGCTGAATACTTCACTTGATTTTTTACACAAGCTGGATGTATAAAAATATTGCAATAAATGCTTAAAAATTGTAAAATGTATGCAGTTAAACTTTGGAATATAGAGGTAAGATATGAAATGTCCATTTTGCGGTGGTTTTGACAGCAAGGTAGTTGATTCAAGACCAACAGAAGACGGCGAAAGAATACGCAGACGCAGAGAATGTATCGGTTGTGGTAAAAGATTTACTACTTTTGAAGTAGTGGAAACTACACCAATCATGGTTAAAAAGAAAGATGGCTCAATTCAGGCATTTAACCGCGACAAACTGCTGAATGGTATGATAAAATCATGTGAAAAACGTAAGGTTTCACGTGAGGCACTGGAAAAAGCTGTAAACAATATTGAATATAGAATAGTAAACAGCCTTAAAAATGAAATATCATCTATGGATTTAGGTGAAATGGTAATGGAAGAACTGAAAAAACTGGATGAAGTAGCGTACGTACGTTTTGCTTCGGTATACAGACAGTTCAGCGATATAAACACCTTTATGGATGAGCTCACACAGCTTTTAAATAAGAAAAACAGCTAAATAAAATCCGAGATATCACTTTTGGCATGGCGGCAAAGATAATATAGTTCTATAGACAGAATTTGATATTCGTCTATATCGGTGTTATATGCAGCGTTTTCCATAAGTGAAATAGTTTTTTCGATTTCTTGAATATGCTCTTTGTTGATAAACAACAGGAGCATATTTTTTTTGTCATAAAAGCGTTTTTTGATGGCTTCTGTGGTAATATGCATATTTTTATCATTATAATCAGAGTTATCAATAAAGCTGTGTACATCGGCAGATATAATATTAAGTTCCTTTTTTATATATCTGTCAGCTATCAGACCGGTGATAACTATAGTAATAAACAGTAATAAACATATATATAAGTGTTTCATCTTAAGAATCCTTTAACGTTATATTATATTGTCCGTCACCATCAGCAAGCATTAATAGTACGTTGGATAGTTCTGTTTTTTCTTTAGTCAGTATTTTCGATATCTTTTCTTCTGTAATACCTGTAATTTTCAGATTTTCTGTTTTCAGTTTACCATCAGATATAACATCAAAAGGTGGAATAGTGGCTTTTTTGATATTTGACTGAGCGTTAGGGTCTGGATATATATTTACAGCCCCCGTGGTTTCAACTATTGCAATTTTTACTTCTTCCAGATAGAAAATGTCTTTTGACCTCATCGCTTCCAGCACATCTTTTACTGTGAAGCGAAGATCGCTCATTACTTTCTGATCTATTATGCCATTATTTACAAGAACCATTGATTTTCCCTGTGATATACGGGCTATATTTTCGCTTTTACGAACAGCAACAGAAGTAAACACCTCATAACTCATTATAAGAATAATAGGTACGATCGAATATAATACCGGTAATTCAGGCGCTTCTATAACTATGGATGTAAGATTGGAAATCAACATTGTGGAAACCAAGTCACTTGGCTGAAATTCACCAAGATTCTTTTTACCCATCATTCGTAATGAAAACATAACTAATATAAACATTACTGTTGTTCGCAGTATTACGGAAATCATAAAATCACCTCGGTTTATTATAGCCATGCGAGTAAAAAATAATCATGTGGCAATACTTACGACAGGGTGATAATTTTGAAAGAAAAACTTTATAATTCTTTGGAGAAAAATAAAAGCAAATTTGACGATCGGTTTGATAAATCAGCTGATTATTTTTTTAAATATATAAAAATATTTGACCAACAATGTGCGTTGGTCATGTGTGAAGACCTGGTGGATAATATGAAACTATGGGAAGTATTCTTGAAGCCATTGAATAATCTAACTGGAATGAAAACTGCAGATGAAATACTGGATTATATGATGAATTATACAACTATACCATTTAACCCCACGACAGCGGAAGATTTTGATACGGCTATGTTTTTTCTTACGGCTGGATTTGCGCTTATCCTGATTGAGGGCGTGGAGCAGGCAATAGTTATGCCAGCACAGGGGTATCCGGCTAGGGGAGTGGATAAGCCAACAAATGAAGGTAATTTACGTGGCTCAAAAGAAAGTTTTACAGACACAGGTAGAAAAAATATGGGCATGATACGCCGACGAATACGAGGAGATAATCTGGTGGTAAAAACCATGCAGATAGGCTCAAAAACCAAAACAGAGGTAACAGTTTACTACCATACGGATTATTGTCCTGATAGTCTTGCACAAACTGTAGTAAACAGGTTGAAAAACGTGGATTTACCTATGATTTTGGAGAGTGGTTATATTACTCCATTTATAGATTTAACAAAGGCTTCCGTGTTTCATTCAACAGGTTACACAGAGCGCCCCGATACGTTCTGTGCCAAACTTTGTGAAGGAAAGATAGGAATAATAGTAGATGGCACACCTTATGCGATTATTTATCCATACTTTTTCCACGAAAATTTTATAACAAATGATGATTATACCCAGAGACCATACTTTGCATCGTTTATGCGTATGATACGTTATATGGCTTTTTTTATTGCGGTAATGCTTCCAGGGATATATGTAAGCATTACATCATATGCACCGCAGGCACTGACAGATAAATTGATCTTCTTTATATACTCATCGCAGAATGCAACCCCGTTGCCATTATTTCTGGAAGCAGTAGTAATTATAGTTTTATTTGAAATAATCAAAGAAGCCGGACTCAGGTTGCCTACACCTATAGGTAGCACGGTATCAATAGTTTCGGCTTTGATAATAGGTGACGCAGCAATCAATACCGGACTTATAGGTAGCGCAATTCTTATTGTATGTGCGGTCAGCACAATAGCATCGTTTATTATACCTACATTTTACGAACCTATAATTATACTAAGGATATTATTTACTATGGCAGCTGGAGTAGGAGGAATGGCCGGTCTGGCTTTGGCGGTGGTATTTCTTATAATAAATATAATAAACGTGGATAGCGCTGGATATGGTTATAGTAATCTCAGTTTTGGTTCACCATATTCATCGTCAGATGGTGTATTCAGAAACAGTTGGAGAAGGCATGACGGTGACTTTGATCTGAAGGGAGTGGAAAATGGAAAATAGGTATCATACTATATTTTTCTTGGCGGCATCATATACATTGTTCTCTTTTGCCACGTATATTTCTGATGATAAAATAAATCTTCATGGATGGTTAATAAGTATTTTTTTATCTGGCGTAGTTAATATATTAGCTTCGATGATCATATTCGGAAATAAAAAGGCCTACAAAACAGTATATTTTGTAGGTACGATTTATCTATATTTAGTTTTTTTTAAAACTGTAAATTCAATGAATAGCTATATGCAGATGTACTACTCACGTCATTCAGTCATAATAACAGTTATTGTAACACTGTTGATGCTTATATTGCTAAAGGGGATGACACAATTATCTCTTGAAAGGCTTGCACTGCCTGTAGCTTATATAGGACTGTTTATGATTATGCTGATATTCTTACTGAACTGCAACAAGGTTAATCCGATAAATCTATATAGTTCTGATACAGCGGTGTATGCAAGTGAAATTAATGTAACATTGTTTGATTATATAATTCCACTGGCGTTAATGACTGATTATAATACTAAAAAAGACAGAATATTCTTTATTAAATTAAATACATTTATTGTATTTATAATCAGTATTTTAACGATTTTGGTTTTCAGTTGTCTGAAAGGTGATATAATGTATAGTATTTCGCCTTTACAGATAGCGTTTCAATTGCCTGTAGGGTTGCAGATTTTTAACTTTGAAGCAATTTACAGCTGTTTTTTATGGTTTTGTTACTTTTCAGGCCTTATTTTATTAACAATTTCACACAACAATGTTTTATTAAACGGGGTGAAATCTTTGAAATCATCGCTTCTGGCACTTATACTAGCAGTCTGGATTCAGTCATTTATGTCTGAAAAATTATGGGGAGTAATGAATTTATTAATTGTGATATTGCTATATTTTACTGTAAAAAGAAAGGATTTGTATGCGAAAAATTAGTTTTTTCCTTGTGGTTATATTTCTTTTTTCAGGATGCAGCAGAGATAATATATCATATGTAAAAAGCATTACACTGGACAAAGAAAAAGATTTGTATACTTTGAAGCTGTCGTACTATGATTTTTCAGATGCAGAAGAAAATTTTAAAGAATCTGTTTACAGTACGGAAGATATCTATACCATGGCTGCCCAGATAATGAAAGATAGACAATATAATTTCCGACTATGTAAGAATGTATATATCGGTAAATCTTTTCTATACGATGAATTAAACGGTGCGTTTTTTTTTGTTAATAGTCTTAAAGTTACACCATGTGCCAACATTGTTTTTTACGTTGGAAAGAATGTAGATATATATGCAGAAAATATTCTGTCGCCCATGTATAATTTATCTCTTGAAAACGGAAAAGTAAGCGGTATGATACCATTGATTTCTGATAGAAATGAAATACTGAATACTGTTATTATTGAAGGTGTTGTCACCGAAATACTGAGTGAATCCGAAAATACGATTCTGGCTATATTGACGAATAATTTGAAAAGTACAGGTTATTCGTTCCATAATGAAAACCTGTGGGCTAGATTGAGCAACATCAAAACGTTTTTTTATACGGATAACGGCGAGCTGAATATTGTAATAAATTTCTCTGTAAAAGAAAGAAAAGGGATAGGTGACAGTATAAGTTCTAAATCTGTATTCGATAATCTGCTTAAGAAAGAGATGGCCAATAAAGTGTATGAAATATATGAAAATATTCATGTTGCGCAGATATATAATCTGCATTGGTTTTGTACGCAAACAGGTAAAACATGCCATGGAATTAATGTTCATGTAAACATTACAGATATGTGACCATAAGGATGATTAAAATATATAACCTGCTGTATTTTGGAGTTGAAAAGGAATGCGTGTTATTATATAATTATAATAATTATATAGTGTTCGAAAAATGGAGAAAAAACTATGAAATTCTTTGTTACTTTGGAAAATTTTATCGCACAGCTTAACCTTGAAGTACTGTCTGTTCCTGGTGATACCAGTCAGATTCAGATTACCAGTACAGAAGTGAACCGTCCGGGTCTTTTGATTTCTGGTTTCAGCCAGAATTTTGACCCTAGCCGTATTCAGATTCTTGGTGTAATGGAGTTCAGCTATCTTGATAGCCTTGAACACGAAGTAAAAATGGAACGTATCAACAATCTGTTCTCACGTCAGGTTCCGGCTGTTATTATCACAAGAAACCAGCTTATTTCTACAGAAATAGTTGAGGCTGCACGTCAGCACAAAGTTCCACTGCTGAGAACAAACGAAGAAACATCCAAGTTTATGGCTACTGCTATCAGTTACCTGAACACAGAGCTTGCTATGCGTGTTACACGTCATGGTGTTCTCATGGAAGTTTTTGGTGAAGGTATCTTTATTACTGGCGACAGTGGTGTAGGTAAAAGTGAAACAGCTATTGAACTGGTAAAACGCGGTCATCGCCTTATCGCTGATGATGCTGTTGAAATCAGACGTCTTTCCAATAAAAAACTGGTTGGTCAGTCCCCGGCAAATATTCAGAACTTTATCGAACTGCGTGGTGTTGGTATCATTAATATTGCCAGAACATATGGTGCTTCTGCAGTAAAACTGACACAGGAAATCGATATGGTTATTGAACTGGAAAACTGGAAAGCAGATAAGAGTTATAGTACTACAGGTCTTACAGATGAATATACAGATATTATGGGTGTGCCTGTTATCAAATCCGTAATTCCGGTAAGACCAGGTCGTAACATTTCTATTGTTATTGAAACAGCGGCTGTAGTAAACAGACAGAAGAAAATGGGCTACTTTGCAGCACAGGAACTTCTGGAAAAACTTGGTATCAAGGCTTGATTTCGAGAATTATAGATTTAAATTTTTAATATATGGAGCATAGGAGATTTATTATGCAGAAATTATATCTTGGTGTTGACCTTGGTGGTACAAATATCGCAGCGGGTGTTGTAGATGGTGAAGGTAACATCATTTGTAAAAAAAGTGTAAGAACAAACCTGCCAAAGCCAGAAGCACAGCTGGAAAAAGATATTTTTGATTTATGTTGTGCTCTCTGTGAAGAAAATGGTTATGACATGAAGAAAGATATTGTAAGTGTAGGTATTGGTACACCTGGTTCAGTTGATGGTAAACGCGGTATTGTATGGCAGAATGTTAACTTTGGTTATACAAACTGGACACTGAAAGAAAACCTTGGTAAATATTTTGAAATACCAGTTCATATTGAAAACGATGCAAATACTGCAATAGTTGCAGAAGTTGTAGCAGGTAGCGCAAAAGGTTGTAATGATGCACTTATCGTTACATTAGGTACCGGTATAGGCGGTGGCGCATATGTAGGTGGCGAGATTTATGCTGGTCACAACAGCGCAGGCCTTGAAGTAGGTCATGTTGTTATCGAGGTAAATGGCAGACAGTGTAACTGTGGTAGAAAAGGTTGTTTTGAAAGATATGCATCTGCCAGTGCACTGACAAGAGATACAAAAGCCGCTATGGAAGCTAATCCTGATAGTGCTCTGTGGAAGTTTACAACTGACCTGGAAAAAGTTAATGCAAAAACTGCTTTTGATGCATATAAAGCCGGTGATGCTGTAGCTACAGAACTGGTAAACAGATACATAAAATATCTTTCCGCAGGTATTGTTAACCTTATCAATATTTTCCAGCCAGAAGTACTCTGCCTGGGTGGTGGTGTTTCAAACGAAAAAGAATTTCTGCTGGATCTGATCAAGCCATATTTTGACGCTGAAGATTATGCAAGAAATGCTGCCGAAAGAACAAAGATCACTATCGCTAAGTTCAGAAATGACGCTGGTATTATCGGTGCAGCGATGCTTGGGGTAAACAATGCTTAAAAAATTTTTAGAACAGAACGAAATTGCAGCCTGCTTTGATGAAAGTCTGAAAAAACATACTACATTCAGAGTGGGCGGCAACGCTATGTGTATTGCCATGCCAGACACAGCGAAAAAAGCTGCAAATCTTATTAAATTTTTAAACCAGAATAAAATTAAGCACTATTTCCTGGGAAATGGTTCAAATGTTATTTTCCGAGACGAAGGGTTTGATGGTGTTATAATAAAAACATCAAATTTGAAAGAACTTAACCTGAACGGCAACCTTCTTTGTGCAGGTGCTGGTGTATCGATGACAGCCGCTGCAAAACTTGCACAGGAGAATTCTCTGGCAGGTATTGAATGTTGCTATGGTATACCTGGTAACATCGGTGGTGGTGTGTATATGAATGCTGGTGCATATGGCGGTGAGATATCTGCATGCCTTGAGTCAGTGGATTATATTGATGAAAAAGGTAATCTGCACACAATAACAAAAGAACAGTGTGATTTTTCGTACCGCCATTCAGCGTTTATGAAAAACGACTGGTTTATTGTGTCAGCCAGATTCAGATTAAATGAAGGCGATAGTGCGCAATTATGGTCATTCATGGAAGATATCATGAACAGACGTCGTGATAAACAGCCATTGGATAAACCAAGCGCAGGTAGTTCTTTTAAACGCCCTGTTGGATATTTTGCGGCTGCACTTATTGATGAATGCGGGCTTAAAGGTCTTACAGTTGGTGGCGCACAGGTCAGTGATAAACATGCCGGTTTCATTGTGAACATCGGTGATGCAACATGCCAGGATATAGTACGGCTGGCTGATAAAGTTACCCGGATTGTACTGGAAGAAAAAGGCGTACAACTGGAAAAAGAGATGATTATTGTTTAAATAAATTCAAAGGAGTAGAAAATGGATTACAGTTTTGTTATCATAACCGGCATGTCCGGTGCAGGTAAAAGTATTTCTGTGAAGGCATTGGAAGATATAGGGTTTTTCTGTATAGACAATATGCCATCACCACTGATACTGAAACTGCTGGAATTGAAAGATGACTTCTTTTCACATAATAAAAAAGTAGCCTGTGTAGTAGATATACGCAATGGTGAGGATTTTTCTACTCTCCTTACTGCTATTGAAGGATTACAGGAAAGTGGTACTGGTAAAATAATTTTCCTTGATGCACAGGATAAAGTTCTGTTGGACAGATACAAAGAAACCAGACGTAAACATCCTTTGATGTTGCAGAAAGATATGACTATAGAAGAGGCTGTGGATTACGAAAGAAAAGTTCTTTCACCGTTATATAATCATGCGGATTATATAATTGATACAACACTTTTTTCCACATCACAGCTGAAGGATCGTGTACTGAGTTACATCGTAAACGATAAAAAACAGGTTATGACTATTGATGTGGTTTCATTTGGCTTTAAGTTCGGTGTGCCACGAGACGTTGACGTAATGTTTGATGTTCGCTGTTTAAAAAACCCATTTTATGTGCCTGAATTGCGTAATCTTACTGGTAATGATGAAGAAATAAGAACATTTGTTTTCTCACGGGATGAGGCGAAACAGTTATTTGACCGTCAGCGGAGTCTGCTTGATTTCTCTCTGCCGCTGTATATTCAGGAAGGTAAAAGTCATCTGACAATAGGGTACGGTTGTACTGGCGGTAAACATCGTTCTGTTTCTTTTGCAAATGCTATGTATAACCATATAAAGGAACAAGGATATTCTGTACAGGTTCATCATAGAGATATAACCAGGGGGAAATCATAAATGGAGTCCACCTTTTCAAAACAGAGTAGAACAGAAGCTCTGGATAACTTTACTTTCTCAAAAAAAGACTGCTGCAATATCAGCTTTCTGAAAGGCTATTTTTTCAGAGAAAATATAGATAATGCAGTGAAAGCACTAAGTGTTAAACCTGATATTACCAAATCTGCCAAGGTTGTAAAAAAAATGCTTGGCAGATATGATATTTCTTCCTATGTTGTTGACAAAGAACAGGAAGGCAAACGCCAGGTTACTAAACTTTATATTACAGAACCGGAAGACGTACAGCGCCTAAATGTACTTCAGGCTGAATACGGCGACTGTGAAAAATGCCTTAATCATTTTCTTATAGGTCTTTTTGTTGCGGATGGTATTCTTGTGGATCCGGAAAAAGGATATCATTTGGAGTTTACATATAAAAAAGAGCAGATGGCTATGTATGTACGTACGGTACTGGCACTGGCTGGTTTTGATTTCAGTATCAGTAAAAGAAAAGCGTCTTACGTTGTATACACAAAAAACAGTCAGACAATAGAAGAGTTTCTTGTTACAGTAGGTGCACAGCAGTCCTGTCTGGAACTTATGGGTGGTAAAATGATAAAAGATATCCGAAATCATCAGAACCGTTTGACTAACTGCGATACTGCAAATATAGCAAAAACTATAAAAGCCGGACAGAAGGTTATAAAAGCTATCACCAAATTGATAGAAACAGAATTGCTGTATGATTTGCCGGAAGATATGCAGGAACTGGCGCAGCTGAAATTGGAAAACCCGGAACTTTCTCTAACAGATCTGGGGAAATTATGTTCCGAACCAATGACAAAATCTTCTGTAAACAGAAGATTGCAGAAATTGTGCTCTTTAGCACAGATAGAGGAATGATATGAATAAAGACTTTGTGCATCTTCATTTGCACACTGAATACAGTCTGCTGGATGGCGCATGCCGCATAGACAGATTGATGAAACATATTAAAGAATCAGGACAAAGCGCCGTAGCCATTACTGACCACGGCGTTATGTATGGTTGTGTAGATTTTTATAAAAAAGCGAAAAAAGAAGGTATAAAACCTATTATCGGTTGTGAAGTGTATGTAGCCAGCCGCGGCAGGAAAGACAAAGTTCACCGCGTGGATGGCTATTATCATCTTGTTCTGCTGGTAAAAAATGAGATTGGTTATCAGAATCTCATTAAACTGGTAACACTTGGTTCTACAGAAGGTTTTTATACCAAACCAAGAATCGACCACGAACTGTTGGAACAGTATCATGAAGGTCTTATCTGTATGTCTGCCTGTCTTGCCGGCGAGATACCTCGTGCCTTACTGGCAGGTGATATCGACAGAGCAGAAGAAACAGCTCT
The DNA here is from genome assembly GCA_017547525.1 of Oscillospiraceae bacterium. Lineage (GTDB taxonomy): Bacteria > Bacillota > Clostridia > Oscillospirales > Ruminococcaceae > RGIG3102. Next base: position 38,742 of record JAFYPL010000014.1, on the reverse strand, counting down.
TTTTTATAAAAATCTTTTTGGCGACGATTACTATATTGAAATACAGGATCATGGTATAGAAGATCAGCAAAAAGTATTGCCTATGTTATTACAGCTGGCAAAGAAACTGGACATACAGCTGGTTGCAACTAATGACTGTCACTATATCAGTAAAGAAGACTCCAAAATGCAGTATGCACTTATATGCGTACAGACCAATAAACGTCTCTCTGACCCTGATACACTGGAGTTTGAAACAGATGAATTTTATGTAAAGAGTACAGAGGAAATGTATGAACTGTTTTCATACATTCCGCAGGCATGCGAAAACACAGTAAAAATTGCGGAAAAGTGTAATTTTGACTATGAATTCGGCCGTACAAAGTTGCCGGTATATACTTCACCTGACGGTAGCCCTAACAAGGAATTTTTTGTTAAATTATGCTGGGACGGTCTCAGGGAGAGATATGACGAAATTACTCCTGAACTGGAAGAAAGACTGAATTATGAAATAGGCATAATCAGTAAAATGGGTTTTGTTGACTACTATCTAATAGTTTATGATTTTATAAACTATGCCAGAAGTCACAATATCCCAGTGGGACCGGGACGTGGTAGTGGTGCAGCCAGCCTTTGTGCTTACTGTTGCGGTATCACAAATATTGACCCTATGAAATACAATCTGATTTTCGAAAGATTCCTGAATCCTGAACGTATTTCCATGCCGGACTTTGATATAGACTTCTGTTATGAAAAACGTCCGTTGGTAATTGATTATGTTACCGAAAAATACGGTGAAGACCATGTTTGTCAGATTATCACTTTCGGTACTCTGGCGGCCCGTGGTGCTATCCGTGATATAGGTCGTGTGCTCGATATGCCGTATGCGGCGGTGGATAAGATAGCAAAACTTATTCCGAATGCACCAGGGCAGAGCATGACAATTGAAAAAGCCCTGAAAATGTCCGTGGAGCTGAAAGAAATGTATGATGCTGACCCACAGATAAAAGAACTCATTGATCTGGCTATGAAAGTGGAAGGCATGCCGAGAAACGCTTCCACACATGCAGCAGGTGTTGTAATTACAGATAAAGCAGTTGTTGAATACATTCCGCTGCAGAATAATGACGGTCAGCTTGTTACGCAGTTCCCGATGACTACCATCGAAGAACTGGGACTACTGAAAATGGACTTTCTTGGTCTGCGTACACTTACAGTTATAGACCACGCAGAAAAAATGATACAGCAGCACACACCGGAATTCCGAGCTGACAGAATACCTACAGATGATAAGAAAACATTCCAGATGCTGGCAGACGGTGATACCATGGGGGTGTTCCAGTTTGAAAGTGGTGGTATGAAGAATGTGCTCGTAAACCTGAAACCGGTTGATATAGAAGACCTTATAGCGGTTATTTCTCTGTATCGTCCAGGTCCTATGGATTCCATACCAACTTTTATACGGAACAGACACAATCCTCAGCTTATTAAATATAAACATCCATTACTGGAAAATATTCTTCAGGTTACAAATGGTTGCATAGTTTATCAGGAACAGGTAATGCAGATCTGTCGCACACTGGCGGGATACAGTTACGGTCAGGCTGACCTTGTTCGTCGAGCTATGGGTAAGAAAAAAGCTGATGTTATGGCAGCTGAACGTTCTCACTTTATCACCGGATGTGCTGAAAATGGTGTAAGTGAAAATATAGCTACAGAAATTTTTGACGAAATGTCAAGCTTTGCTTCATATGCTTTCAATAAACCACATGCAGCTGCATACGCTTATGTTGCTTATCAGACTGCATACCTGAAAGCGCACTATCCAAAAGAATTCTGGGCTGCTATGCTTACAAGTATTTTTGATAACACTGCAAAGATACTTGAGTATACACAGGAATGTCATCGACTGAATATTAATATTTTGCCTGCAGATATCAATAAAGGTTATTCAGGTTTTGTGGTAGAAGGTGATAGTCTGCGTTACGGTATGGCTGCTATCAAAAATGTGGGCAAAAGCTTTGTGGATGCTATGACTGCCGAAAGGGATGCCAAAGGTCCTTTTGAAAGCATTTTTGATTTCTGCAGAAGAATGTCAGACAAAGGTTTTAACCGCCGCGCTATGGAAAGTCTTGTAAAAGTAGGGGCTTTTGATCAGTTTGGTGTTAACCGCAGAAGGTTATTTATAAATATTGATTATCTGCTGAACAGTATAAACAATGAGCAGAAAAATACTCTTTCCGGTCAGTTAGACCTTTTCAGCGTACCTGGTGCAGTGGAAGACAGTAAATATACTATTAAAGATGATGATCACTTCCCACCGGCGGAAGATTACTCTGATGGAGAAAAACTTAATCTGGAAAAGAGTCTTGCAGGCATTTATCTTTCCGGACATCCTCTGGAAAAGAGAATGGATTATGTAAAAAATATATCAACCTGCAACATTTCTCAATTGACTAATGAAGGCAATGAGATGTACGATAATACGAAGCAGACTCTTGTAGCTATTGTTGCAAAATATCGTTATCATACAACAAAGAAAAATGAAAAAATGGGATTTATTACCATAGAAGACCTTTCAGGTACTATGGATATGATAGTTTTCCCGAAATTGTTTGATAGCACTACTGTATCACTTACAGACAATACAGTACTTATTGTTGAGGGTACGGTTTCTTTGAAAGATGAAGAAGCTACAATTATTGCTGAGAATATTTATGATATAGATTCTGAAGAGGCTCGTCATTTATTGGCGTTGAAAAAAGATCCTAAATATGGTATTTATATTAAGGTGCCGGCACAGAATGCCCTGGTATTTAAAAAATCTGTAGCCGTTTTACAAAGATATACTGGCGGTATACCTGTATATTTCTATCTTCAGGATACAAAACAATATATCAAAGCTCCACAAAGACTGTGGGCAAGGGAAAGTATAAATATAATTGATGAACTGGAATACGTTGCAGGGAAAGGCAACGTTGTGTTCAGAAAATAAGAGGTGAAATAATGGCAGAAATTAAGACTATTGGTGTTCTTACCAGCGGTGGCGACGCACCTGGTATGAATGCTGCTATCCGTGCAGTAGTTCGTGCTGCTATCTTTAATGGTTTTTCCGTAAAAGGTATCAGACATGGCTACAATGGACTTATTACAGAAGATATCTATGATATGAATCTCAGAAGTGTTTCTGAAATCATCCATCGTGGTGGTACAATGCTGAATACAGCACGTTCTCTGGAATTCATGACTCCGGAAGGACAGGAAAAAGCAGCTGCAAACTGCAGAAAACATGGTATCGATGCACTGGTTGTTATCGGTGGTGACGGTTCCTTCCGTGGTTGTATGGCTATTGCTAAACATGGTATCAAATGTGTAGGTATCCCAGGTACTATTGATAACGATATTGCATGTAGCGACTATACAATCGGTTTTGACACGGCTCTTAACACAGCTATGGAAATGATTGACAAACTCCGTGATACTACACAGAGCCATGAAAGATGTTCTGTAGTAGAAGTAATGGGTAGACATGCTGGCTACCTGGCAGTAAATACTGGTATTGCAACAGGTGCTCTTGTTGTTCTGGTGCCTGAACAGCCATGGGACATCGATAAAGATGTTATTGCAAGAATTCAGGAAACACAGGCAGAAGGCAAGAAAAACTTCCTGGTTATCGTAGCTGAAGGTGCTGGTAAAGCACTGAAAATTGCTGATGAAATCAGAGAAAAAACAGGCCTTGATACACGTGGTACAGTACTGGGTCATGTACAGCGTGGTGGTTCACCTAGCATGCGTGACCGTGTAGTAGCAGCACAGATGGGTGTACACGCTATCGAACTGTTACAGGCAGGCGTTTATAACCGAGTTGTGGCTATGAGAAACGACGGTATCATTGATTATGATATTGAAGAAGCACTGTCAATGAAAAAAGAACTGGATCCAATGATGATAGGCGTAGCAAAAGTTATTTCTATCTAAGGTATTTTACTATCATTTGCACCGCAGAAGTTTCTGCGGTGCATTTTTTACGGTAACAGTAGTGTTGGTTTCGAATATACTGATACAGGTGATGTTTTATGCAGAGGAAAGCAAAAAGAAGTATCAGAGGAATATTGAAAAACAGGCTTTTTATATTGTTAGGTTTGTTCACAACTATTTTTATATTTCTGGACAGCAGGTTGCGTCCTCTTGTGATTGAAACAGCCTGTTATAAAGTGCAGAGTCTGGTAACACAGGCGGCTAATATTGCTATTATAGAACAGATGGAAAGGACACCGTTGTCATATGGAGATCTGATTACCGTTTCACGTGATGAAAAAGGTGATGTATCTTTGTTGTCCTACAATACGTTGGAAGTAAACAGGCTGAAATCACAGATTACAGCATCGGTAATCGAAAAGGTAAACCGGCTGGAACAAACAGATATTTATATTCCGATTGGTAACATTACGTATATAGATTTTCTTCATAACAAAGGTCCTAAGCTTCGTTTCAGAATAACACCCATAGCATATGTTGAAACTGACATTGAAAGCGACTTTGAACATACAGGGATAAATCAGGTAAACCACAGGATATTTATTGTCCTGAAAGTAAATGCATCTGCGTTGATACCAAGTTATTCTACGGAAGTCAGTTTTGATACAAAAGTATGTGTTGCACAGACTGTAATAATAGGGAAAGTGCCCAATAATATATCTGACAACATGGTTTTTACCCAGTAGAACAAATAACAGTGAAAATGTTATTGTATTGTAAAAAAACAATAGTTTTGATATAATATATAAATTAATGTATTAAATGAGGTAACTTATATGGACATTAAGAAAACACAACAGGAATTGGATGAACTTAAAAGTCAGATAGCCTATCATTCACACCTGTATTATGTAGAAAACAGAACAGAAATCAGCGACTATGAGTACGATATGATAATGAATCGTATAAAGGCGATAGAATCAGAATATCCACAGCTGATAACTGAAGATTCTCCTACACAGACCGTGCAGGGGATGGCAAACTCCACATTTGAGAAAGTAACACATACTGTAAAAATGGAAAGCCTTCTGGATGCTTTTTCTTACAATGAACTGAAAGATTTTGATCGTCGAGTAAGAGAAAGTGTAGATAACCCACAATATGTGGTAGAAGCAAAAATAGACGGTCTTTCCATGAGTCTGGAATATGTGAATGGCGTATTTACACGTGGCTCAACACGTGGTGATGGTGTTGTAGGTGAAGATGTAACAGCAAACCTTGCTACAATCAAATCTGTACCTAAAAAACTGAAAAATGCTCCGGAATTTCTTGAAGTACGTGGCGAAGTATATATGCCGAAAGAAGTGTTCTTACGTCTCGTAGAAAAACAGGAAAATGAAGGCAAACAACCTTTTAAAAACCCAAGAAATGCGGCGGCGGGCTCGGTAAGGCAGAAAGACAGTAAAATCACCAGAGAAAGAGAACTGGATATTTTTATTTTCAATATTCAGCAGATAAGTAGTGACGTACAGGTAAGCGGTCATAAAGAATCATTGGATTTGCTGAAAAAATATGGCTTTAAGGTGTCACCTAGATACGCACGTTTTGATAATATTGAAGATGCTATAAAAGAAGTTGAAGCAATAGGCGAAATGCGTGGACAGTTTTCATTTGAGATAGATGGTGCCGTAATTAAGGTAGATGACTTTACACAAAGAAATGTAATGGGCAGTACCAATAAATATCCAAGATGGGCTGTAGCATATAAATACCCACCTGAGGAAAAAGAAACTGTACTGAAAGACATAGAAATTTCAGTTGGACGTACAGGTGTGCTTACACCGACAGCTATTTTTGATACAGTTCAACTGGCAGGTACATCAGTTTCACGCGCTGTACTGCATAATCAGGATTTCATCAATGAAAAACAGATAAATATAGGTGATACTATCGTAGTGCGCAAAGCAGGGGATATTATTCCAGAGGTAGTCAGACTTGCCAGAAAAAACACAGATGATGTTTTTAAAATTCCGCTTGTATGTCCATCCTGTGGTGAGGCAGTGGAAAAAACTGATGAATCAGCATTGCGTTGTACAAACCCTGATTGTCCACAACAGATAGTAAGAAATCTTATTCATTTTGCATCCCGCGGGGCTATGAATATCGAAGGTCTGGGTGAAGCTGTTGTAAGCCAGCTGGCAGAAAAGCAGCTGATAAAAGATGTGGCGGATATTTATTACCTTACCAAAGAAGATGCTCTTATTCTCGAAGGATTTAAAGATAAATCTGCAACAAATCTTATCAATGCAATTGAAAACAGTAAATCCAATAATATGGACAAGCTTGTATTTGCATTCGGCATAAGAAACGTAGGGGAAAAAGCTGCAAAACTGCTGTGCGAAGAGTTTAAAACTATAGAAAACTTGATAAATGCACAGATAGAAGATATAATAAAGATTGATGGTTTTGGTCGGATTGTGGCACAGAGTGTGGTTGACTATTTCAAAAAAGATACTGTAATCAAAATAGTAAAACGTTTGCAGGAAAAAGGTGTTAACACAAGCTATATTTCCACAGTGGAGAGTGATGTTCTTAAAGGTAAAACTATAGTTGTTACCGGTACATTACCTACACTTTCACGTGATCAGGCTGAAAAACTTATAGCCGACAACGGTGGCAAAGCTTCTTCTTCTGTATCGAAGAAAACCAGCTATGTACTGGCAGGTGAAAAAGCCGGTAGCAAGCTGGATAAAGCAAACACACTGGGTATTCCAGTGCTGACTGAAGAAGAATTTCTTAATATGATTAAAAAATAAAATTTTAAAGGAGATAAATATGGAAATCGATATCAAGCGTCTTGCAAAACTTGGAAAACTTTCCATCCCAGAAGACAAAATTGAAGAATTCCGTAAAAAAATGGAAGATATTATTCAGATGGTTGAAAACTTGCCTGACCTGGACACAGAAGGCTCACTGGTAGACCCTGAAAACACAATGGAGCTGCGTAAAGACGAAGTACAGCCTTCTTCACCAAGAGATGAAATGCTGAAAAATGCACCATACACAGCTGCAGGTTGCATCCTTATCCCTAAAGTAGTTGACTAATTAAGAAGGAGAATAATAATGGATAAATTATATAGCTTAACCGCTACCCAGATGAAAGACCTTCTTGATAAAAAAGAAGTGACATCTGTTGAAATTACAAAATCTGTTATCGATAGAATTGAAAAAACAGATAAAGATATTCAGGCATACATCACATATAACTTTGAACAGGCTCTGGAACAGGCTAAAGCTGCTGATGAAAAAAGAGCTAAAGGTGAAGCTGTAGCTGACCTTGCAGGTATTCCTGTAGCTGTAAAAGACAATATGTGTACAAAAGACCTGCGCACAACAGCAGGTTCAAAAATGCTGGGTAACTTTGTACCACCATACAATGCTACAGTAGTTGAAAAACTGCTGGCTGATGGCGCAGTTATTATCGGTAAAACAACAATGGATGAGTTCGCTATGGGTTCTTCTGGTGAAAATAGTGCATTCCAGGTAGCTAGAAACCCATGGGATACTTCCCGTGTTCCAGGTGGTTCATCTTCAGGTTCTGCAGCTACAGTTGCAGCCAGTCAGGTACCTCTGGCACTGGGTTCTGACACAGGTGGTTCCATCCGTCAGCCTGCATCTCTTTGCGGTATCGTAGGTATGAAACCAACTTATGGTGCAGTTTCCCGTTATGGTCTTATTGCATATGGTTCTTCCCTTGACCAGATTGGTCCTATGGCAAGAACAGTAGACGACACAGCTATGCTGTTTAAAGCTATCTGTGGCAGAGATAAAATGGATGCTACAAGCAAAGATTACACATATACACCTTATGGTGCTGGTGTAAAAGGCATGAAACTTGGTCTGCCAAAAGAATACTTTGGTGAAGGTATCTCTGCAGAAGTTAAAGAAAAAATTTATGCAGCAGTTGAAGTGCTTAAAGCACAGGGTGCTGAAATTGTTGAAGTATCTCTGCCATCAACAGACTATGCACTGTCTGCATATTATATCATTGCTTGTGCAGAGGCTTCTTCTAACCTTGGCCGTTACGATGGTGTAAAATATGGTTATACAGGTTCAAAAAGAGGCAGCCTGGAAGAAATGTACCTGTCCAGCAGAAGCGAAGGCTTCGGTGAAGAAGTACAGAGAAGAATCCTTCTCGGTGCATATGTACTTTCCAGCGGTTTCTATGATGCTTATTACAAAAAGGCAAAAATGCTGCAGAAAGCGATCAGAAAAGAATTTGAAGACGCACTGAAGCAGTGTGACGCAATCATTACTCCACTTTCACCAACAACAGCATTCAGAATCGGTGAAAAGAGTGACGACCCTGTAGCAATGTGGGCAGGCGATATCTGTACAGTTACACTGAATATTGCTGGTCTGCCAGGTATCAACGTACCATGTGGTTTCGACAGTAATAATATGCCTATAGGTTTCCAGGTGCTGGGTCCTAAATTCAGCGAAACAACACTGCTGACAATAGCAAAATGCTACGAAAATACAGTTGGCGGCTTTGCAGTAAAGGAGTTTTAAGTTATGAATAGCAATTATGAAATTGTTGTGGGTCTTGAAGTTCACGCAGAGCTTTCCACTGAAACAAAAATTTTCTGCGGTTGCAAAAATAAATTCGGTTCAGAAGTAAATACAAACGTATGTCCTGTTTGTATGGGTCTGCCAGGCACACTGCCTGTTCTTAACGAACAGGTTGTTGAATATGCAATCAAAATGGGTCATGCCCTGAATTGCAAAATCAATGGCACAACAAAACATGACAGAAAAAACTATTTCTATCCTGACCTTCCAAAAGCTTACCAGATTTCCCAGTTTGATATCCCACTGTGTGAAAATGGCTACCTTGATGTGCTGGTGGGTGATAATGTAAAGAGAATCGGCGTTACAAGAATTCATATTGAAGAAGATGCTGGCAAACTTATCCATGATGATAAAATGGGCGGTACATTGGCTGACTATAACCGTTGTGGCGTACCACTGATTGAAATTGTTTCTGAACCAGACATCCGTTCTGCTGATGAAGCAAAAGCATACCTTGACACAATTCATACAACACTGCTGTATCTTGGCATTTCTGATGCTAAAATGCAGGAAGGTTCTGTGCGTTGTGACGTAAACGTTTCTGTAAGACCAGCCGGTTCACAGGAATTTGGTACACGTGTTGAAATGAAAAACGTAAACAGCTTCTCCGCAGCACATCGTGCTATTACTTATGAAGCAGCACGTCAGATTAAAGTTCTGGAAGCTGGTGGTGAAATTCTGCAGGAAACAAGAAGATGGGACGATGTAAAAGGTGTTAACGTTCTTCTGCGTTCTAAAGAAGATGCACAGGACTACCGTTACTTCCCAGATCCAGACCTGCTGACATTTACAGTGCCACAGGAAAAAATCGATGAATTGAAAGCATCTATTCCTGAACTGCCTGTAGCTAAAACAATGAGATATATGGCTGATTACAAACTGTCCAGAGCAGACAGTGAACTGCTGGCTCTGAACAAAAATACAGCTGGATTCTTTGAGGCTGTTATTGCAACAGGTAAGTGCGAACCAAAATCAGTATCTAACTGGATTCTGGGCGATATCTACAAAGTGCTCAACGAAAGAAGATGTGAAATCACAGATCTGGCACTGACAGCAGAAAACCTGGCAGAAATGATCAGCCTCATCGAAAAGAAAACTATCTCCAATGCTGCGGGTAAAACAGTACTGGAAGTTATTCTGGATGCTGATAAAGACCCTAATGAAATCATCAAAGAAAAAGGCCTTGCACAGGTTTCTGATACAGGTGCCCTCAACGCTATCGTTGAAAAAGTTCTGGCAAACAACGAAAAAGCTGTTGCCGACTTTAAAAACGGTAAAACAAACGTTGTTGGCTTCCTAGTAGGCCAGTGTATGAAAGAAAGCCGCGGCAAAGGTAACCCAGCTATGCTGAAAGATATGGTTGTTGCAGCAATCGAAAGCATGTAAAAAATGAAAGCTTAAAATCATAGGGGAGACTATATGATTTTAAGCTTATCTGTTTATAGCAGGAGGAGAATTATGAAATACTTTCCAAAGGATAAAAAAGCACTGATGATGGCGGCACTGGGAAGAATACCCGCTGATCTGGCTATTACTAATGCTAATCTGGTGAATGTATTTACTGGTGAAGTGTATAAAGCTAATGTATTTGTATATGATGGTTTTATAGCTCATGTAGAAACTGAAGATTTCGAAACTGTAAATGCAAAAGAAGTGATTGATGCACAGGGACAGTATCTTACACCAGGTCTTATTGACCCGCATGTACATATTGAAAGTTCTATGATGATTCCGCGTAATTTTGCTAAAGCTGTAATTCCACATGGTACAACTATGGTAATTACAGACCCGCATGAAATAGCAAACGTGTATGGTATCCGTGCTGTGGAATATATGAATGCACAGACAGAAGGTTTGCCAATGAAAATGTACATTGATATTCCATCATGTGTACCTGCGGTACCAGGTCTGGAAAATGCAGGTGCTACATTTATAGCTGAAGATATCAGAAAGATGCTGGCACTTTCAAATATTATTGGTTTGGCAGAGGTAATGGACTTTATTGGCGTGGCAAACGCTGATGACAGAATGATGGACATTCTGAAAGTATTTGAAGATGATGGCAGATATATTCAGGGGCATGCACCAGGTCTTACGGGAAGAATGCTGTCTTCCTACAGAATAGGTGGCCCTACTACATGTCATGAAACTCGCAGCGATTGGGAAGTAAAACCAAAAATGCGAAGTGGTATGTATGTTGATGCGCGTTCATCATCTATAGCCAAAAACATTCCTGAAATTATAAAAGGTCTTGATGGTGTAAAATTCTATGATAGACTGACATTCTGTACTGATGACAGAGAAGTAGACGAAATTATTGCTGATGGTCATATGAATGATGTACTGCGCGATGCAGTAAAATGTGGTTTTGACCCAATCACAGCGATAAAATCCGCAACAATCAATGCGGCGGAAGCTGCTAAATTCGAAAACTATGGGGCAATTGCACCGGGCTATGTGGCTGATATGCTTCTTATGCCATCTTTGGAAGAAATTAAACCATCATACGTATTTACAGATGGCAAAGTTGTGGCAAAAGATGGTGTGTTGCTTGCGGATATTCCTACAATTCATTTTGATCTTGAAGAAGAAAACAGTGTAAATGCACCTGACTTTACAGTAGAAGATTTCAAGTTAAAGTATGAAAATGGTGATAAAGCAACACTGAATGTGATGGAATATCTGGATTATAATGGCTCCAGCTCTGTATGTACACAGATAACACTTCCTGTAAAAGATAGTATAGTTGATATTAGTGGCGACGAAAGTCTGCACTATGCTATAGTTATAAATCGTTATGGCAATGGTACATACACAAAAGGCATTGTAAAGAATTTCGGTGAAATCAATGCTGCATGGGGTACTACAGTTTCTCATGACAGTCACAATATTTCCATTGTATATAAAAATGCTGAAGATGCTATGGCTGTGTACGAATGTCTCAAAAAGACAGGTGGTGGTCAGGCACTTGCAGAAAATGGTAAAGTGCTGGCTAATGTAGTTCTTAATGTTGGCGGTCTTATGAGTAATAAACCGAATGATGAACTGGCTGTTGAAGTGCAGAATATGAAAAAAGCGCTTAATGCAGCAGGCCTTAAACTGAAAAATCCGATGCTGAGAATTGTTACTCTTGCGTTGCCTGTTATTCCGAAAGTTAAATTCAGTGATATGGGCCTTGTGGACGTTCTCCAGCAGAAATTTATCCCTATATTTGTGGAAGAATAATTATGATAGATAAACTTAAAAAATATTTTGAGCAGGATATTGCCCTCTGTGTTATAAGTGGCCTTAAAAAAGGGGCTGACTGTGAATATTCAAAAGTAACTGTACGCCCATATCAGGCTACTGATGGTGTAAAATTTCAGTTTGAATATACAGTAAAAGCACAGGTAAAACATAAGAATGTTGATTATGAGCAGCTGGTGCCAGAAATAGCACAGTTGTTAGAAAACTATTTTACACAGTGCATGGTTTATGGACGAGAAAATGATTATCATATTAATTGCTTTAACAGCAAAATAAAAGCTAAAACTATGCCACCAAGCAAAAAGGTTGCACTTAAAGCACATAACAAAAAGAAAGAATATATACTCAATGAAGGTGAAAATATAGACTTTCTTGTATATCTTGGCGTAATGACTCAGGATGGCAGAGTTGTAAAAGCAAGATACAATAAATTTCGTCAGATAAATAAGTATCTTGAATTGCTGAAAACTTCACTGGATGTATTACCTCAGGACAGACCGTTGAAAATAGTTGATTTTGGATGTGGTAAAGCCTATCTCACATTTGCATTGTATTACTACGTGGTTAAAATTCTGGGAAGAGAGGCTGATATTACAGGGCTCGACCTGAAAGAAGATGTAATCGATTATTGTAATAAGGTTGCAAAAGATCTCGGATATGAAACCCTGGAATTCCAGAAGGGAGATATCAAAGATTATGACCGCACACAGGACGTGGATATGGTTATTATGCTCCATGCCTGTGACAATGCAACAGATGAAGGTATAGTACAGTCATTGCGATTTAATGCAAAAATCATTATTGCAGTACCTTGTTGCCAGCATGAATTTTTTAAACAGATTCATAATGACAATCTTCAGCCAATACTTCAATTTGGTATACTGAAAGAGAGGTTTTCAGCTCTTGCAACAGATAGTCTGCGCGCACAGATCTTAAAAGCCATAGGTTTTGATGTGTCTGTAATGGAATTTATTGATACAGAACACACACCTAAAAACCTTGCAATCCGTGCGATAAGAAATGGTGGTTTCAATCAGAAAGAATATGATAACTATGCCGCATTCCGTGATTATCTGAATCTTACACCTTATATCGAGAGAAGACTGCGAGAAGAAAAAATTCTTGAAGCTGAATAAAAATAATATAAAACCAGACAGTATTTACTGTCTGGTTTATTTTTTGTTCTTTAATTTAGGTAAGCAACATAATCATTAACAAAGGTGAAATTATGGACAAGAATTTAAAGAACATATTAGATAAAATCCCTATAAAACTGAACAATTATTTTCGGATGGGAAATGTAACGGAAATACGATTGTCTGCTGGGAAAAAAGTGAAACTTTGTATAGATGGTAAATATGTTTTTGCAGATAAAAAAATAATGGAGCAAAAAGACATCGACTCTGTTTTCATGAAATTGTGTGATTATACATTATCAGCATATCAAGATCAGATTTCTCAAGGCTTTATTACGCTTTCTGGCGGTCATCGAGTAGGTATAGGAGGTAAATTTATAAAAAGCGAGGATGTTTATATCCTTAATACTGTTACGTCATTAATTATTCGTATAGCATCAGTTGCAGAATACAAATACGATAAATCATTGATTTGTTTTGATAGAGGACTATTGATAGCAGGGCCTCCTCATAGCGGAAAAACTACACTGCTGAAAAATATCTGTGCAAATACAGAGTACAACACTGTGGTATGTGATGAAAGAAATGAATTTTATAATTGTCCTGGTAATGTTGAAGTGATTTCTGGATTAAATAAAACACAGGCTATCGGTCACGCCGTGCGTAGTATGAATCCACAACTGGTAATTTGTGATGAAATAGGTAGCGTAGAGGAGGCAGAACAATTATTGGCATTTATGAATACGGGTGTCAGATTTATTTGCAGCGTACATGCTGACAGTGTGGATAAACTGTGGATGAAACCAAACATTAAATTGTTACTTGACAATAAAGTGTTTGATAAAATAGCGGTTATATCTGGTCAGAATAATTTTTTTTGTATTAGGGAGATGATTGATGTTTAAATTTGCCGGACGGTTATTACTTGGCACTTCTGTGTTCTTTACATTCTATATCAGGAGTATGAAAGACAGGTGCACATTTCAATTTCTCATATATACTATAGAGTTTTTAAACATATTACAGACAGCGTGTCTTATGGGACAGACGTATGTAGATAGTGGCATAATAAGTAATTCAGATAAGATTACTTATTATAAAAATTTTAAATTTCACGACAGAGAGAGCTTTTTTAAAGATCTGGAAAAAAGCCTTATAGATAAAAACATATTGAATATAGTAAGTAAAGTTTTTTATGGATTAGGGAGACGAAATGTAAAAGAAGAGAATATGTATATATCAGACAATATTTCAGTATTGAAAAATTTGTTACAGGAGTACAGAGAAAGATATATATCTTGTAATAAAGAAAATATTGTGCGCGGTTTGTCCGTTAGTATGATTATGATTATTGTTTTACTTTAGGAGTTTCAAATGGACGTAGATTTGATTTTTAGAATAGCAGCAATAGGAATTATTATTTCAGTGCTTAACCAGGTGCTGGTCAGATCCGGAAGAGAGGACCAGGCTATGCTCACAACGCTTGCAGGTCTTATAGTTGTACTTTCAATGGTGATTACACAGATAAAAGAGCTATTTGTTACAATAAAATATTTGTTTGAGTTATAAAATGGAAATAATAAAAATATCAATAATAATTGCTATAGCTACTATTTTGTTTTCAGTTTTACCAATATATGACAAAGCAGTTTCTTCTCTGATAAATCTTACAGTTTGCATTCTCATTACAGTTTATATAGTAAATTATTCACGAGATATTATTCAGAGTGTAAAACAACTTATCGGAGAATATTTTCCAACCGAGTTCTCTGTAATTTATAAAACAATGGGAATAAGTCTTATAACGGGATTTGTGCATGATATAGCTGTAGACAATGGGCATGAGTCGCTTGCCAATCAGATGGAATTTGCAGGAAAGATAGCGATTACATTTATTGCAATGCCACTATTTATACAGATTCTTGAAATAATAAAAGGGCTTATAGAATGAGAAAAGTTACAGGAATAGTAATTTGCTTTATATTATTGTATCCGGTACCGGCATACGCTGTTGACTATACAGAAGAAATCCACAGCATTGTACAGGAATATAATATAAATGGTATTTTACAAGATGACAGTTTGAACATTGGCTATGTTATAGAATATGTAAAAGGGTACATAAGACAGAATTCAGAACTACCCATAAAGATTACGATAAAAATATTAGGAATATTATTGGTAGCAGCGGTAATAAAAGCTATACAATCTGATGGTACAGATAAAAGGATTTATGAACAAATTTATGTATTGGTTATATTTACGATGCTAATTGATCCTTTGCAACAGGTAATTGATATGGTTACCACAGGACTAATATCGGTAAAAAATTTTATGATTGTATTTCTTCCTGTGTATGCTGGTATTTCTGCGGCAAGTGGTGAAGTTGTAACATCCACAGTTTATACAGGATTTTTCCTTACAGGTATGATAACTGTTGCTAATATTATACTTGATATTATAATTCCTTCATTGAATATCTATTATGCACTGATAGTTGCAAATGCAGTTTCACCATATATAAAACTTAAATCCGCATCGGATTTTTATCTGAAAGCAATAAAATGGTTAATGAGGAGCCTAGTTTCCGTTATATGCTTTTTGCTTGCAGTACAGACTGCTATTTCGCAGGGCAAAGACACTATAATTGTTAAAACAGGAAAAATTTTGACAGGCTCTGCTATACCGGTAATAGGAAGTGTATTACAGGATGCTGTCAGCAGTGTATTTGCAGGTATGGAGGCGATAAAAGGATTTGCAGGTGCGGCTGGGATTGTTGGTGTTGTAATGATTTTTGCATCGCCACTATTGTTGATTATTATATATTGCATCTGTATGAACTTTCTTTATATATGTTGTGATATTTTCGATAATAAAGGTATAGGAGAATGTGTAAAAGGGTTTGTTAATATAACAGAGTTGATATTGTCAGTGATTATTTTATTTGTTGTGATGTTTATATTTTCAATCACGATAATGATTAGTATGACAAATGGAGTATAAAATGGATAATATTTTGAAAACTGTAGGAATATTATGCTTATGTGGATATATAACAGGGATATTTACAGATATAATCCCAATGGGAAAAAATGAGAAATCTGTAAGATTGGTTATAGTGCTTTACCTTATAATCACAATATTTGATAGTGATATAAACTTTCCAGGTATCGATTTCGGATATGAAAAAAATATAATCCCGAATAGTCCATATGAGGAATCTTATGTTATCGATAAGGCTAAAGAAAAGATAGAGGCCCAGATTATTGAAAGGCTAAATCAGGAAAGTATATGCTATTCAAATATAGAACTGCATATAAATAAAAGTGAAGATGGATTTTATATTGACCAGCTATATTTGTGGGGAGTAGATAGTGAAAAGCTGAATTATGCCAAGGGTATATTGGGCGATATAATACCGGCAGAAAGTATAGTATCAGGAGACAACAATAACCAATGACAAAAAGTAAATACGTTAATATTATCAACGAAATATGGGGGAAATTTGGTTACAGGATATTTGTTTTTATAGGGCGGTTAGGTATGGTATTAATAGGTCTTGGAGAAACATACGAGAAAAAGGATACGGTGAGCGATAATGAATCAGAGTCTGTTGAGGATTACAGACTATTTCTGGAAGAATCTCTTACCGATCTAATATCACAGATAGAAGGTGCCGGTGAAGTGAAGATTATGGTTACATTAGAATCGGGTGAAGAAAATGTGTATGTTACACAGGAAAAATCTGACCGGAACGAACAATCAGTCTCATCACGGCAATCCAATCAAACACAGAATCGTATGTCGTATGAAAACGAAATAGTAATGACAGAAGAAAGCGGGCACAGACAGGCGCTTATATCAAAAACCATACATCCCCAGGTCCAGGGAGTAGCTATCGTATGCCAGGGGGCAGATAATATAAAAGTTGTAAGTGATATAACAAATGCTGTAGCTGTAGTATTAAACATATCTACTAACAGAATTTGTGTGATAAAAATGCAGTAACATGGAGGGGATTTTATGAAAAATATCAATAAACAAAGAAAGGCTTCGCTGATGGTATTAAGTTTTGCAATGATTCTGGCTGTTTATCTGAACTGGCAGTATGCAAAAGGTGCACGGAGCAGTTATATATTTACAGATGAGCAAATACAGCGGACCAATGCAGAAACTGAAATAAATGAAAGTGACATGCTCATGAGCAGCGAAGATTATGAAACTAAAAATTATGGTGACGCCCAACTGGTAGCTACAACGCAAACTGATACAGAAAAATATTTTGAACAAGCAAGGTTGTCCAGGCAAAAGACAAGAGATGAAGCGTTGGATACATTGCAGAAGGCATTAAAAAATTCTAAACTTACTGATCGGGAAAAGAAGGAAGCGACAGTTAAATTGTCAGACATTATACAAAATATGACAAGTGAAACAGATATAGAGAACATGGTAAAAGCTAAAGGTTTTTCTGACTGTGTTGCTAGTATAGCAGATGGAAAAGTATCTGTTGCAGTACGGCCTGTGAATGGAGAACTGACAAAAAGTGATGTTGCAAAAATAAGAGATGTGGTTCTGTCAAAAACCACAATTTCTTCACAAAATATTGTAGTAGTCGAAGTAAAATAGTATTGTTATATTTATACATTAGTGGTATAATATTCAGTAATCCAAAGTGTTTTATGCATTTATAATAAGAAAATTATTCAGTTTAATACAAGATATGCATTTACTTTGTTTTCAATATTACAGGAGGCATATAATATGGAATTTAAAAATACATCTAAGCAGGAAGGCGGCCTGCAGATTTCTACTGCTGTTATCGAAAAAGTTGCTAAAATAGCGACTCTGGAAGTAGACGGTGTAAAAGATGTTTCTGTAGGTACTACAGGTGTGAAAGGTATTTTTGCAAAAACAAACCTTCCTAAATCTGTTGAAGTTAATATGTATGAAGGTGTAGCTGATATTACAGTTCATATAATTGCTGAATACGGTTCAAAACTTCCTGCAATGTGCAGAGAAATTCAGAATGTTGTTAAAAACAGCGTACAGAATATGACAAATATTACAGTATCAAAAGTTAATATTGTGGTGGCTGGCGTAGAAACATCTGAAGAAGAATAAAAATAATAATTGGCTTCCGTACAATGCGGAAGCCATACAAAATAAAAGGGAAAGAAAAATTATGACAAGACATAAGTCAAGAGAAAATGCATTTATAGCTATTTTTGAAGCGAGCTTCAGCGCGAATGATCTGGATGATATTCTGGCAGTAACACAGGAACTGCCTGAGTATGAAGAATATATGCTGGATGATTTCGCACTTAATCTGATTAAAACATATTACGATCACGCTGAGGAAGTAAATGAAATGATTTACTCCAAATTGAAAAAATGGAGTGCAAACAGAATTTCACGTGTTTGTAGTTCAGTTTTACGTCTTAGCACAGCAGAAATGATGTTCTCAAATGAAGATATGGACAGCATTATTATTAATGAAGCTGTTGAAATCTGCAAAAAATTTGCAGGTGAGAATGATTACCAGTTTGTAAATGGCGTTCTGGGTGCTATCTCCAAAGAGTTACACACAAAAGAATGATTACACTGGGCATAGACACCAGCAACTACGCCACTTCCGTAAGCATGGTAGATAATGATAAACATAAAATTATATTCCATGAAAAGCGTTTTCTGCCCGTAGAGCAAGGACGGATAGGCCTGCGACAACAACAGGCTGTATTCGAACATATCAAGAACCTCACCGATATCCTTTCCAAAATGGAAATAAAGGATATTGGTGCTGTTGGCGTATCCGTAAAACCAAGAGATGAAGAAAATTCGTATATGCCATGCTTCCTTACTGGAAAGATGAGTGCATATTCTATCGGTGCAGCTCTGAATGTACCGGTCATCGAAACGTCTCATCAGACAGGGCATCTTACAAGTGCGTTATATGATTTGGATAAAGAGGAGCTTTTTGCTCAGAAGCTGATCATGCTGCATGTTTCAGGTGGAACTACGGATATAATGTTTGCACAAGAAGGAAAAGTTGTTCAGAATTTAGGTTCATCTATGGATCTTTTTGCCGGACAGGCTGTGGACAGATTAGGGGTAAAACTCGGCTACCCATTTCCTGCAGGTATTTATGTTTCAGAGAAGGCAGAAAAATGCCCAGATATAATAAAAAATATAAAAGTATCGGTAAAAGGGTATAACTGTAACCTTTCCGGACTTGAAAATCAATGTGAAAAACTTCTGAAGCAATCTTACAGTAAAGAATATGTATGTAAGTATTGCCTTACTTTTATTGCAAAGTCAATAATAAAAATGATACAGAATGTACAGGCTGATTTTGGAAATATGCCTGTGATTCTTGCAGGTGGAGTTATGAGTTCTACCGTTATTAAAAAAATTGTTACAGATGCTATACCAGATGCAATGTTTGTACAGCCACAGTTATCACGGGACAATGCTGTTGGTGTAGCTGTCAATGCTTACAGAAAGGTAAAAAATGGCTGATATATTATCCGTTACATCCTTGAATCTGTATGTAAAAAACCTTCTTGAAAACGACAAAAATTTGTTTGATGTTGCTGTAGAGGGGGAAATTTCTAATTTTAAAAAATATCCGTCAGGTCATTGTTATTTTACTCTTAAAGATGAAAAATCTGCTATAAAAGCAGTTTTGTTTTCGTCACATGTAAGAAGTGTAACGTTTGTACCTGATAATGGTATGAAGGTAATAGTTAGAGGCAAAATATCTCTTTATGAAAGAGATGGTGCATATCAGTTATATGCTACCAATATGTTCCTCAGTGGCGCCGGTTCCTATCGGCTGGCTTTCGAAAGAACAAAAAACAAGCTTGAAAAAGAAGGACTTTTCGATCAGAAATATAAAAAGAAATTACCAGAAATTCCATTTAAAATTGGGGTAGCTACATCAACGAAAGGTGCTGCCCTTCATGATATTATAAGTGTAGCCAAGAGAAGATTTCCTTGCGTAGAGATTATATTATCACCTTGTCTTGTGCAGGGAGATCAGGCTGAGACAAGTATCGTGGATGCTATCAGGGCTCTTGATGGCCGAGAAGATATCGATGTAATTATAATTGGACGTGGTGGTGGCAGCAAAGAAGACTTGTGGGTATTTAATAGTGAAAAAATAGCACGAGCTGCTTTTGCATGCCGAAAGCCAACAATAAGTGCAGTGGGGCACGAAGTGGATATTTCTATTCTGGATTTTGTCTGTGATGTGCGTGCGGCTACTCCTACAGCAGCTGCTGAACTGGCTTTACCGGATATTAACAGCCTGAATATGTTGTTGGCTAACATGGATAAAACTCTCACAAATAGTGTTTATAACAAAATGGAGCGTTATAAAACAAAATTGAAAATTATTGAAAATTCTCACGGTTTTAATACAGTAAAAAATAAGATTTTACTTAACAAAGCAAGATTGAATCAGCTCGAAAACGATATGAAACGTGACGTTGACAATAAAATTTCATCTGCGAGCCATTCGGTAAGAGCTGTTACAAAATTACTAGAAAATTTAAGCCCAGTTAATAATCTGAAAAAAGGTTACGGGCTTATATATAAAGATGATATCCTTGTAAAGGATTGTGACTTTACAGTGGGTGAAACTGCTAAAATAGTGACTTTACGTCAGGAATTAGAATGTGAAATTATAAAAACTATGCCAAGAAAGGTGTAACATACAATGAAACAAACTTTTGAGACTGCCATGGACAGGCTTGAAGAAATTACACAGATTCTTTCGGATAACAATGTTACACTGGATGAATTGTTGAAGTTATATGCTGAAGGTGTAAAGTTACTGAATTATTGTAATGACAAACTCAATAAAGCTAGCCTGAAGATACAGGATATAGAAGGAAATTTGGTGGAGGAAGAGTAATGAATGTACAGATTTACATTGATGCTATAGAAAATGAGCTGGAAAAATGTTGTGAAGAGTTTTTCTATACTGATTCTTCTGTGGCACAAGCTGCCAGATACTCACTTCTTAAAGCAGGTAAAAGAATACGTGCTGTCCTTACTTTCCTTACAGCAGAACTTTGTGGAGGCGAATGGACTGATAAGTTGAGATTGGCTTGTGGTATAGAGATGATACATTGTTATTCTCTTATACACGATGATTTACCATGTATGGATAATGATGATTTACGCAGAGGAAAACCATCATGTCATAAAGCTTTCGGTGAGGATACAGCACTACTTGCAGGGGATGCTCTTCTTGGCTGTGGTTTGCAGGTGGTTGTGAATGATAACAGACTGTCAGATAAGTCAAAAGTCAAAGCTATTCAGGCTTTTACACATGCCATGGGGCCTATGGGTATGATATATGGTCAGGAACTTGACCTTGAGTATGAAAATAAGAAAGCAGATAAGACTGTTCTTAACAATATCCATCGCCATAAGACAGGGAAAATGATTTCTCTTGCTGGGTTACTGGGGGCGTTGGATAACGATGTTAATGAAGAACAGGAAAAAGCTTTGAAACTTTTCTTTGAAAATATTGGTCTGGTTTTCCAGATTATAGATGATATTCTCGATGTAGAAGGCTCGGTAGAAGAGTTGGGTAAACCTATTGGTAGTGATGCTGACAATAATAAATCTACTTTTGTTTCACTCTACGGACTTGAAAATTCAAAGAAAATTGCAGCAGACATGACAACTGAAGCTGTCGATGCAATAGTTAGTGCTTTCGGATCAAGAGCAGAAGCTTTGGTAGAATACACAACCTATTTACTTGAAAGAAAAAAATAATTATGACTGTTATTAAAGATATTTTTGCGAATAACATAATAGCCACATGTACTATAGCCTGGGCAACCGCTCAGGTCTTAAAGACTTTGATTAATTTTGTGATTACCAAAAAATTTAATGCAGAAAGATTAGTGGGTGCAGGTGGAATGCCAAGTGCACACTCTGCATTTGTATGTTCTCTTGCTGTGGCTACAGCAAAGGAATGTGGTGTTTCTTCTCCGGTTTTTGCTGTTGCAGCAGCTCTGGCTGTTATAGTAATGTATGATGCTATGGGTGTAAGACGTGCAGCAGGGGAACAGGCAAAAACAATTAATATCCTGACGGATGCAATTGAAAAAGCATTTGGAACACCTGAGATTGTAAATGAACAACTCAAAGAGTTTCTTGGTCACACCCCGGTTGAAGTGGTTGCCGGTGCTTTGCTTGGCATCTTTATCGCACGGATACGTTAAAGGAATATAAAATGGATTATTCATTTCTGAAAAAAATAAATAGCAGTGATGATGTAACAAAGCTTTCTGAGAAAGATCTAGGTCAACTTTGTTCGGAAGTGCGTCGGTTTCTGATTGAAAAAGTTTCAAAGACCGGCGGGCATCTTTCGGCTAATCTGGGTACGGTAGAAATTATAACTGCAATGCACTATTGTTTTTCTACTCCTGTGGATCAGTTTGTGTTTGATGTAGGTCATCAGTGCTATACACATAAATTATATACTGGCAGAAGAGAAATGTTTGACGGATTACGTAAACTGGATGGTCTTTCCGGTTTTCCTTCACCAACTGAAAGTGAAAATGATGCTTTCATCAGTGGACATGGCAGTACCTCAATTTCTCTGGCTGTAGGATTGGCTTATGCCAAGAAAATAAAACATGAGCCAGGCTATGTGATTGCTGTTATTGGCGATGGTGCATTTACCGGTGGCATGGCTTATGAAGGTTTGAACAATATAGATGTATCATTGGACAACCTTATCATTATTCTCAATGATAATAAGATGTCCATTTCAAAGAATGTAGGTTCTGTACCGGGTTATCTTTCAAAACTTCGTACCAGTTCCGGATATCTCGACGCAAAGGAAAATGTAGTGAATGCATTGGCAAAGATACCATTTATAGGTGGAATTTTGCATAGTGTATTAGTTGTTTCAAAGACATTCATCCGTAGAACTCTTTACAATAGTGGTACGTTTTTTGAAGAACTTGGGCTCACATATCATCAGATTACGGATGGTAATGATGTTTACGCTGTTTGTTCAGCACTTAATGCTGCAAAACGAGTAAATGGCCCGGTATTTATCCATGCCATAACCACAAAAGGTAAAGGTTTTGCACCAGCAGAAGAAAACCCGGGTGAATATCATGGGGTGAGTGCATTTGATCTGAATAATGTACCTGACCCTGATGCTGCTCCGAAGGATTCTTATTCAACTGTTTTTGGAAAAAATCTTTCCGAGATTGCTAATAAAAATACTTCGCTTTGTGCTGTAACTGCTGCTATGAAATATGGTACAGGCCTTCAGTTCTTTTATCGCGAACACAAAGCAAGATTTTTTGATGTAGGTATGGCTGAGGAACATGCTGTTACTTTCTCTGGTGCACTAGCCAAGTCAGGATTACAGCCGGTAGTTTGCTTGTACTCTACATTTATGCAAAGGGCTATGGACCAGTATATACATGATGTTATGCTTCTGAATCTTAACGTTATGTTTGGTATAGATCGTGCAGGTCTTGTGCCTGGAGACGGTGAAACACATCAGGGAATACATGATATAGGGATTTTTGCAAATTACGAAAATACAGTTATTGTATGCCCTTCAAACTATGAAGAGCTTGTTTATTGGCAGGAATACCTGATAAATAATGTTACAGGACCTAAAGTGCTACGTTATGCACGTGGCGCTCAGGATGAAAACACTAAAAATTACAGATGTACAGGCTCTGATTTTGATCTGATTACATCTGAAAAAACAAATAAAAAGCATCTGATAATATGTTATGGCAGACACTTTACTCAATGTATGGATGCTGTGGCAGAACTTGAGAAACATGGTGTTTTTGCTGATATTTTAAAATTGAACAAAGTAAACCCTCTTCCAGATACTGCAGTAGAATCAGCCATGGAATATGAGAATATTCATTTTTACGAAGAACATGTAAAAAATGGTGGTGTGGCTGAAAGATTTGGGCTGAAGCTCCTGGAAAAAGAATTTGATGGCGTTTACAGATGTCATTGTGTTCCTAACTATTCAATAAAACAGGCTACTGTAAAGCAACTGTGGGAAATCTGCGGACTGGACAGCAGCACTATTGTAAAAGATATAAAAGGTGAAAAATGAAAGTAAGATTAGACCAGTATATTTTTGAGGAAGGTTATGCTCCTTCCCGCCGGAGAGCACAGGCTCTTATTATGTCTGGCATTGTGTTTGTAAACAATCAGAAAGCTGACAAGGCTGGAACAATGATAAAAGATACAGATATTGTAGAAGTGCGCGGCAAAGACCTCAAATATGTAAGCCGTGGCGGTCTTAAGCTTGAAAAGGCGATGGAGCTTTATTCACTGGAGCTTACAGATAAAATCTGTATGGATATTGGTGCATCCACAGGTGGGTTTACGGATTGTATGCTACAGAACGGCGCGGCAAAAGTGTATGCTGTAGACGTTGGTTATGGTCAGTTGGCGTGGAAACTCCGCAGTGATGAACGCGTTGTCAATATGGAAAAGACAAATATAAGAAATGTAACTGAAGATATGCTGCAGGAAAAAATCAACTTTTTCAGCGTGGATGTTTCTTTTATTTCACTTAAACATATTTTCCCGGTTGCATATGCAATTTCCACTGATGACGTTTTAGGTGCCTGTCTTGTAAAGCCACAGTTTGAGGCAGGCAGAGAAAAAGTAGGTAAAAAAGGTGTTGTACGCGATAGCCGGGTTCATAAGGAAGTTATTGAAACAGTAATCGGATATGCAAATGAAAACGGTTTTTATGTACATAAGCTTACATTCTCACCAATAAAAGGACCTGAAGGTAATATAGAGTTTCTTATTGTTATTTCAAAAGATGAAACAAAAGAAACAGTTACTCAGGCAGATATTGATTCAGTTGTTGCTCAGGCAAAAGAGCATCTGGGGGACTAAATGAAATTCCTTATTAAAGTCAACCTTTCAAAAGATAACAGTATTACTGTTACCAGAGAGGTTATACGACTGTTTATTGAAGAAAACTATGAATATCGTCTGTGCAAAGAGCCGGGTATTGAAAATGCATGTCCATATCGTGACGTGATTATACCATTCAAGGAAGGACTGGAGTGGTGTGATGTGATAGTCACTATAGGTGGAGACGGCACTCTTCTTGCAATAGGTAAAGATGCAGCAAAGCTTTCAAAACCGATAGTTGGTATAAATGCCGGCAGAATAGGTTTTTTGACTGCTATCGAAGGTAATGATGTATCTTTGTTAAGCAAACTGGACGATAAATCTGTTTTTGAAATAAAAAAACATAATTTTATTCAGGCACGTATAAACAAAGGCCCATGGCAGTATTGTCTGAATGATGTTGTGCTTTCCAAATGTATGTACAGCAATACAGTTGATCTCTCTATTTTCAGTAATGGGGAGCAACTGATGCGCTTTTCAGGTGATGGTATTATTCTTGCTACATCCACAGGTTCAACAGCATATTCTCTTTCTGTAGGTGGACCTATTGTGGACAGTGATTTGCAGGCGATGGTTATCAGTCCGGTAGCACCGCATTCTCTGAACAGAACCTCAATGGTTCTTGCTAAGAATAAACACATCAGTATTAAAGCTAATGACAGAAACAAGAATCTGGCTACTATTGCTTTTGATGGTACAGGATACACAGAAGTAGGTCCTGAAGATACTGTAGAGGTAAAGTTATCATCAAAATATGTTTCTATTTACACATTACGCAATCAGGGTCAGTTTGAAAAAGTAGATAAAAAATTAAAGTCAAGATAAAGGAGTTAACAATGAAAAAGGCCAGACATAAGAAGATATTATCTTTAATCAACGAGTACAATATTGACAGGCAGGAAGTTCTCCTGGAATATCTTAACAATGAAGGTTTCAAAGTAACCCAGGCTACAGTATCCAGAGATATTAAGGAACTGAATCTGGTTAAAATCGTTTCTTCCAATGGTGAGTATAAATATGCTCAGAACACTATTGTTCAGGATACAAAAGCTACTTTTACACGTTTTGACTATATTTTCTCAGAATCAATCAAATCAGTTGATTATGCTGTAAATACTGTTGTAATCAAATGTCATACTGCTATGGCACAGGCTGCATGCGAAATGTTTGACAGCTTGTACTGGGATGGTGTAGTAGGCACTCTTGCTGGCGAAAATACAATTTTCATTATCGTAAGAACTGAAGAAAAAGCCCGGGCACTGTGCGAAAAACTGAAACAGTATATCAAATAATCCCTTAAAATGAAGTGGTGATTCAATGCTTTGTGAACTTATAATTGAAAATGTTGCAGTAATAGAAAAAGCACACATAAACCTGTCAGACGGATTTACCTGTCTTACGGGTGAGACAGGTGCAGGTAAATCAATTATTATTGACTCTATAAACGCAATAATGGGCGAAAGAATTTCAAAGAATATTGTCAGAACAGGCGCTGAAAAAGCGTCTATTGTGGCTGTGTTTGAAAATCTGGAACAAAGTATAATAGATAAAGCAGCTGAAATGGATATCGACTTAAGTGATGAGTGTATAGTAATGCGTCAGATAACAGCGGAAGGAAAAAGCACAGCCCGTATTAATTCTGTGCCTTATCCTGTGGCGGTACTGAAAACACTGTTTAATGATGCCATTAATATTCATGGTCAGCATGACAGCCAGAGCCTCCTTACACCACATAAGCACATAGATATTCTTGATTCTTTTGGGACTGACGAAATCATAAAGGCAACCTATTATGAATTTTATAAAGAATACACTGCCCTGGACAGACAGATAAAAGAACTGGAGTCCGTGGATAAGAATAAGCGGAATACTCTTGAACTACTTTCTTTCCAGGTACAGGAAATAGAAGATGCTGCACTTTCTGTTGAAGAAGAAAAACAATTAAATGAAGAAAAACAGCTGATAAAAAATGCTGAAAATATTATTACTTCTCTGACAGATGCGTATGCATATCTGTTTGGGGATGACGAATCTCTTGGGGCTCTTTCAGCTTTACAGGAAGCAGCTGAACAGACAGCTTATGTGAGCAGTTTTTCACAACAACTCACTGATATAGGCGAAAAACTTAATGAAGCGGCTGTTATAGCTCAGGATGCAGGATTTGAACTGAAAAATTATATTGATGATTTTGATGTGGATATTTCTGCTATAGATGAAATTGAAGAAAGACTGGATGTTTATTACAAACTTAAGCGTAAATATGGTCCGGAAGTGGAAGATGTTCTGGAGTTTTACGAAAACAGTAAGTCTGAACTGGAAAAAATTGAGTTCGCCCGGGATACACTGGATAAGCTCTATGAAGAAAGAAAAGTTATACTTGATAAACTTTCTATTTCTGCTGACAGATTAACAGCGAACAGGAAAGAAGTGTTTGAAAAACTTTCATCTGCTACACAGTCTTCTCTGGAATTTCTTAATATGCCTTTCGTGAAATTGTATATTTCCTGTGAGAAAAAGGCATTTTCCGCAAATGGTCAGGATAATATAGAATTTCTTATTTCAACCAACAAAGGCGAGTTGGCAAAACCATTGGCTAAAATAGCTTCTGGGGGTGAATTGTCACGTATTATGCTGGCTATTAAAAGTGTACTTAGTGAAAAAGAAGAAACTCATACACTTATTTTTGATGAAATCGACACAGGCGTTTCCGGTGCTGCCGCTGCTAAAATCGGCAAACTTCTTAAAGATACTTCTCGGGGTAAACAGGTGCTGTGTGTAACTCATTCTGCGCAGATAGCATCTTTTGCAGACAACCATCTGTTCATTTATAAAACTACCGGTCAAAACTCCACTTATACTCAGGTGAAACCATTATCAGCTGAAGAAAGGATAAGGGAAGTGGCCAGAATCATTTCTGGTGACAACATTACCCAAACAAGTTTACTTAATGCCCGGGAAATGATACAGCAGGCAAATAACAGTTGACAATAATTTATCAAAATGATATATTAGTGTATATATTGATAAACGCTATGACAAAGAAAAGTAGCTGAAAAATTTCGGTACAGAGAGAGTGCGGTTGGTGAAAGCATGACTAGAGTTTTCAGTGAATACCCTTTTGAGCGGCGGCCCGAATTTTGAAGTAGGCGTCGACGGGAATTCCCGTTACAGAATAAAAGTCTTTGAACTTTGTAAGACGGTTTGTCGTGAGATATTCCGTAAACAGAGGTGGTACCGTGTTATTTATAACGCCCTCTGCCATATATGGCAGGCGGCGTTTTTTATTTCCATTTTATACCGCAGGCCAACAAGTTTTTAAACAGGAGGATTCAATAATGGAATTTAACGGCATGAAATTACCTGATAACGCTTACGACCTGCTGGTTGAAAGAGGTCTTATTGCAGGCGTTACAAACCCTGAAATCGTTCGCGATATGATGGAAAAAGAAAAAATCACATTTTATATCGGCTTTGACCCTACAGCTGACAGCCTTCACGTAGGCCATTTCTTACAGCTGTTGGTTATGAGATATATGCAGATGTACGGTCATAGACCAATTGCTCTTATTGGTGGTGGTACATGTATGATTGGTGACCCATCCGGTAAAGCAGATATGCGTCGTATCATGTCTAGAGAAGAAATCGATGCTAATGGCGAAAAATTCAAAGTTACAATGAGAAAACTTCTTGATTTCTCTGAAGGCAAAGCTCTGATGCTGAATAATGCTGACTGGCTTATGGAACTGAACTATGTAAACTTCCTGCGTGAAGTAGGTTGGCATTTCTCTGTAAATAAAATGCTGTCTGCTGATGCATTCAAAGTAAGAATGGAAAGAGCTGATATAGGCCTTACATTCACAGAATTCAACTATATGCTGATGCAGGGTTATGACTTCTACCGCCTGTTTAACGACCATAACTGTATCGCACAGTTTGGTGGCTCTGACCAGTGGTCAAATATCCTGGCTGGTACAGAACTCATCCGTAAAAAAGATGGTAAAGATGCATTCGGTGTTACATTTAACCTGCTTACAACAGCTGACGGCGTAAAAATGGGTAAAACTGTTAAAGGCGCTGTATGGCTTGACCCTACTAAAACAACTCCATACGAATTCTTCCAGTACTGGAGAAATATCAATGACGCTGACGTTGCAAACTGTATGCGTATGCTTACTCTCGTTCCGCTTGAAGAAATCAATGGTTATGTAGAACGCGGTGGTGCAGCATTCAACGAAGCTAAGGAAAGACTGGCATACATTCTGACAGAAATGATCCATTCCAAAGAAGATGCAGATATGGCTCTGAAAACTTCCCGCGAACTGTTTGGCGGCGCAGCCAACAGTGATACAATGCCTGCATTTACACTGACAGAAGAAAATTTCACAGACGGTAAAATTGCTGTTCTGGATATGCTGGTTGCTACAAAACTTGCACCATCAAAATCTGAGGCAAGACGTCTTGTTCTGCAGGGTGGTGTTCTTGTAAACGACGAAAAAGTTGAATCTATCGATACTGCATGGGAAAAAGCAGCTTTTGAAGAAACATTTATCGTTAAAAAAGGTAAGAAAACATTCCTTAAAGTTACACTTTAATAAATTTTCGGGCGGACTTTATAGTCCGCCTTTTTATTTATGTGTAAATGTTTCACATTTGGTACCAAGGCCAAGTAAATAGTTTTTGTTTTTAACGTTTATAAATGGTGCTACGCAATTACATATACCGTCATGGTATTTACATTCTGTCACTTCACAATTTACGCCTGTAAGGACATCTTTTTTAATATTTTCATTATTCATTTTGATTTATCCTTTCATTTGTGATAAACTATTATATACTTGAGTATTTACTATAGTTTACAGCTTGAGACGGAGGTACACTTGTCAATATTTGTAATAGCAGATTTACATCTGTCTTTCGGTGTTGAGAAACCGATGGACGTTTTTGCCGGGTGGCAGGACCACTGGCAGAGAATAGAAAAAAACTGGCGCAGACTGGTGAAGGATGAAGATACCGTAATCATACCAGGGGATATTTCATGGGGACTTACTCTTGATGAAGCGTTACCTGATTTCAGATTTATCAATGATTTACCAGGTCAGAAAATCATATCAAAGGGTAACCATGATTACTGGTGGCAGACTGCAAAAAAATTGCAGGAGTTCCTTGATAAAAACGGATTT
The DNA here is from genome assembly GCA_017547525.1 of Oscillospiraceae bacterium. Taxonomy (GTDB): domain Bacteria; phylum Bacillota; class Clostridia; order Oscillospirales; family Ruminococcaceae; genus RGIG3102. The sequence continues at coordinate 8,648 of JAFYPL010000014.1, read as the reverse complement.
GATACAATCAGATTTCTTCATAACAACAGTTTTGAAGTGGAAGATTATATTATATGCGGCACCAGAGGTTGGATATTTGAGAACGGTCAGCAGCAGGACGAAAAAGTAATCATGCGTGAAGCTGGCAGATTGCGCATGTCACTTGATTATATAAAAAGTGATAAGGAGAAAATAGTATTTCTACATTATCCTACTATTTATCAGGAACAACGTGCCAATCACATCATTAACACACTTAAAGATTACAATATAAAAAGATGTTTTTATGGTCATCTTCATGGCAAAACGATAAATTATGCCTTTAACGGTGTAAATGATGGCATAAAATACAAATTAATTTCGGCAGATGCTATTGATTTTTGCCCTTATATAATTGATTAATCATTTTTTGTGTGGTATAATTATTTGGTCATAGCCATATTTTGGCTATGATACCATTTTTAAAATAAAACATTTTAAGGAGTTTTAAGAATATGGAATTAATCAGAAACGAAAAAGTTGCTGAAAATACAGTTGAAATTGAATTCAAAGTTCCAGCTGAAGAATTTGAAGCAGCACTTTCTAGAGTGTTCAGAAAAGCAAGCAAAGAAATCACAGTACCAGGTTTCAGAAAAGGTAAAGCACCAAGAAACATGGTAGAAAAACTGTACGGTGAAGAAATCTTCTTCAACGACGCTATCGATGAACTGCTGCCAATGGCTTACGAAAGCGCAGTTAAAGCTGCTGACGTTGTTGTTGTAGCTCAGCCAGAAATCGACGTAGTAGCTTGCTCCAAAGAAGAAGGCTTCACAGTAAAAGCTACACTGACAGTTTACCCAGAAGTAACACTGGGCGAATACAAAGGCCTGAAAGCTGAAAAGAAAGTTATTCCAGTAACAGACGAAATCGTTGAAGCTGACCTGATGAACATGCAGGACAGAAATGCTAGACTGGTTTCTGTAGCTGACAGAGCTGCACAGCTGGAAGATACAGCAAACATTGACTTCGAAGGTTTCTGCGACGGCGTAGCATTCGAAGGTGGTAAAGGTGAAGGTTTCGACCTGACACTGGGTTCCGGTCAGTTTATCCCTGGCTTTGAAGAACAGGTTGTAGGCCATGAAATCGGTGAAGAATTTGACGTAAACGTTACATTCCCAGAAGTTTACCACTCTGAAGAACTGGCTGGCAAACCAGCAGTGTTCAAAGTAAAAATCAATGAACTGAAAGTTAAAGAACTGCCAGAACTGGATGACGAATTTGCTAAAGACGTAAGCGAATTTGACACACTGGAAGAACTGAAAGCTGATATCAGAGCTCACAGAGAAAAAGAAGCTGAAAACGCAGCTGAACTGGATGTAGAAAACACACTGGTACAGCAGGTAGTAGCTGGTATGCAGGCTAACATTCCAGAAGGCATGATCGAAGTAAGAATCGACGAAACAGTTAGAGATTTCGACAATAGACTGCAGCAGCAGGGTCTCAACCTGGAAACATACCTGCAGTACACACAGATGACTCTGGAAAGCTTCAGAAAAACTTTCAGAGAACAGGCTGAAGAACAGGTAAAAGTTCGTCTTGCTTTGGAAGCAGTAGTTAAAGCGGAAGGCATCACAGCTTCTGATGAAGAATATGAAGAAGAACTGATGAAAGCAGCTACAGCTTACAACTACCCAATCACAGAACTGAGAAAAATGATCCCAGTTGAAGAAGTTAAACACGATCTGTCCGTACAGAAAGCTATTGACTTCATCAAAGCTAATGCAGAAATCACACTTGCATAATTTTTACTGTTAAAGCCTAAACTAACTAATGAAAGAAATTGGAGGTTATTTTATGGCATTAGTACCAGTAGTTATTGAACAAACAAGCAGGGGAGAACGTTCATATGATATCTACTCCCGTCTGCTGAATGATAGAATTATCATGCTGTCCGATGAAGTAAATGATGTAACAGCCAGTCTGGTTGTAGCACAGTTACTTTACCTGGAAGGGCAGGATCCGGACAAAGATATCAGTCTGTACATCAACAGCCCTGGCGGCTCTGTAACAGCAGGTATGGCTATCTATGATACAATGCAATACATCAAATGTGATGTTTCTACAATTTGTATCGGTATGGCAGCATCTATGGGTGCATTCCTGCTGGCTGCAGGCACAAAAGGTAAACGTTATGCTCTGCCAAACAGCGAAATTATGATTCATCAGCCTCTTGGTGGCATGCAGGGTCAGGCATCAGATATTAAAATCCATGCAGACCGCATAATCCGTATGAAAGAAAAGCTGAATACTATTCTCGCTGAAAGAACAGGCCAGACACTGGAAAAAGTTACACAGGATACTGACCGTGACAATTTCCTTACTGCTGATGAAGCATGTGCATACGGTCTGATTGATAAAGTAATTGACCATAGATAATGGAGTGTTATGTCTAACAAAGAAAAAATAGTTTCATGTAGTTTCTGTGGTAAAGATTCTACTCAGGTAGAAAGGATTATTATTGGTCCAGGCGTAAACATTTGTAACGAATGTGTAGGTCTTTGTTGTGACCTGTTAGAAGATGAGGGGTTACTGGAACCTGTACAGGAACCAGTAAAACGTTCTTCTAAAAGAAAGAAAGATGATGATATCCATATTCTTTCACCTATGCAGATCAAACAGGGGTTGGACAAATACGTTATAGGTCAGGATGAGGCTAAAATTGCACTTAGTGTAGCAGTGTATAACCACTATAAGCGTATACTCAGTGGTAGCAAAATAGATGATGTTGAAATCCAGAAAAGTAATATTCTTCTTCTGGGTCCATCCGGTACAGGTAAAACACTTCTAGCTCAGACATTGGCCAGAATGCTGAATGTGCCATTTGCTATTGCAGATGCTACAACACTGACAGAAGCTGGTTACGTTGGCGAAGACGTTGAAAACATATTGTTGCGTTTGATTCAGGCTGCAGATTTCAATATAGAAAAAGCTCAGATGGGCATTATCTATGTTGATGAGATCGACAAAATCACACGTAAAAGTGAAAATCCATCAACTACACGTGATGTAGGTGGTGAAGGTGTACAGCAGGCTTTGCTTAAAATTCTGGAGGGTACAGTAGCAAGTGTTCCGCCACAGGGGGGCAGAAAGCATCCACATCAGGAATTTATTCAGCTGGATACAAAGAATGTACTGTTTATTTGTGGCGGTGCATTTGATGGTATCGAAAAACATATTGCAAAACGTACATCTGAAGCTGGTGTATTAGGTTTTGGCGGTACAGTGAAATCCAAAAAGGAAGAAGAACTGACAACCCTGCTGAAAAAAGTAGAACCGGATGATCTTGTTCGTTTTGGTCTGATACCAGAACTTATAGGTCGTCTGCCTGTAGTTTCTGTACTTTCAGCACTTGATAAAGAGGCACTTATTCGTGTTCTCAAAGAGCCTAAAAACTCACTTATCAAACAGTATCAGGCTTTGTTTGGTCTTGATAATGTGGACCTGGAAATTACAGATGATGCACTGGATGTAATTGCAGACAAAGCAATCAAGCGCAAAAGTGGTGCACGTGCACTTCGTTCTATCTTTGAAGAAGCACTTATGGATGCTATGTTCAAAGTACCTGATGACAATACAATTGTCAGAGTTATACTTGATGCAGAAGCAGTGGAAACTGGTATATGCAGATACGAACATGGCGAATCCCACAGACCATACAGTGAAAATACTATCAACAACTAATATTAGAGGTACCCGCCGGGTACCTCTTTATATTTTGTATTTGCCATGTTGAAATAATAAGTTATTTCTGTTATAATATATTATTGCGTAACTATAATTTGACAGGAGGTAACTATGTCGGTAAGAGTAAAAATCAAAGTTGATAATAAAAGTGAATATTTACATCTGCCAGCCATTGCATTACGTGGTCTGGTAGTATTTCCGGATAGTATGATCCATTTTGATGTGGGCAGAGAAAAATCAATTAATGCCATTAACGCAGCTATGGCGGATGACAGAATGATTTATCTGGTACCACAGATAGATATAGATATGGAAAACCCTACAAAAAATGACGTTTATGATGTAGGTGTAGTAGCAGAGGTAAAGCAAGTACTGAAGATGCAGGATGGTATAGTAAAAGTTATGGTTGAAGCCCATAATCGTGCCAAAACTGTAGATTTGGAAGATACATCTTCTTTCCTTACTGCATTGGTAAAAGATTATCCAGTAAATAAAATCCGTTCAGGTAGAGAAAATACAGCAGAAGCACTTGTTCGCTCTATAAAGGAAAGTTTTGAAAAATACCTTACAGTGGCACCTAAAATGTCCAAGGAAGTTATTTCAAGAATTTTTATGGAAGCAAATGCCAACAAAATGTGTGAATTTATTGCTGCCAATGTAATGTTTAGAATTGAAGATAAAATGGATATTCTAAAAGAAAACTCTCTTGAAAAACGTCTTAATCTTGTTCTGAAATTCCTTACAAATGAATATCAGGTTTTGAAAATCGAAGCGGATATCAAATCCAAGGTTCATGCTGAAATGGATAAAAATCAGAAAGAATACTACCTTCGTCAGCAGATGAAAACTATTTCTGAAGAACTTGATGAAGGCGAGGATACACGCAAGGAAAGCGATGAGTACAATGAAAAGATCAAAGCTCTTAATCTTGCGCCAGAAACAGAAGCCAAACTCCTCAAAGAAGTAAAGCGTCTGGAAAAAATGATGGGTTCTTCACAGGAAGCAGCAGTTATCAGAACATATATCGATACCTGTATCTCCCTTCCTTGGAATACATATACAAAAGAACAGAATAATGTAATCAAAGCAGAGCGGATTCTGAACAAAGGCCATTACGGCATGGAAAAGGTAAAGGAAAAAGTACTGGAGATCCTTTCTGTAAGACAATTGGCAGAAGATGTGAAGGGGCAGATTATCTGTCTTGTCGGGCCTCCGGGTGTAGGTAAAACAAGTATTGCATCCTCAATTGCTGAATGTCTCGGTAGAAATTTTGTTCGTTTCTCACTGGGTGGCGTAAGAGATGAAAGTGAAATTCGCGGTCATAGAAGAACTTATGTAGGTGCTATGCCAGGTAAGGTTATGAGTGCTATGATCAACGCTAAATCATCCAATCCGGTTATTCTTCTCGATGAGATTGACAAACTGGCAAATGATTTCCGCGGTGACCCTGCAGCAGCACTTCTGGAAGTGCTTGATGCTGAACAGAATCACGCATTCAGTGACCATTATATTGACCTTCCATTCGATCTCAGTAATGTTCTATTTATAGCAACGGCCAATAATATGGCTACAATCCCTGGTCCACTCCGTGACAGGATGGATATAATCGAACTTTCAAGCTATACAAGAGAAGAAAAATTCCAGATAGCGAAAAGACATTTGGTACCAAAACAGCTGGATAAAAATGGCATGAAACCATATGTAAAATTCAGTGATAATGGTTTGTATGAAATCATTGACTGTTACACAAAAGAAGCTGGTGTAAGAACACTTGAAAGAACTATTGTTGATATTCTCAGAAAGTGTGCTAAGATTGTGGCTTCAGGTAAGGCTGATAAAGTAACTATCAATAAAAAGAAGGTAATCGAACTTTTAGGTGCAGAAAAATTCAAACCTAACAGCCTTGAACTTAAAGATACTGTGGGTCTCGCGAATGGTCTGGCATGGACCAGTGTAGGTGGCGAAATGTTGCCTATCGAAGTTACAGTTATACCAAAAGGTTCAGGCAGACTGGAACTGACAGGCAGTCTGGGTGATGTAATGAAAGAGTCATGCAAAATTGCTCTCAGCTACATTAAAGCAAATGCTGAAAGATACGGTATCGAAACAGATTTTTCAAAAATAGATATCCATATACATGCACCTGAAGGTGCTGTGCCAAAAGATGGCCCATCCGCTGGTATAACACTGACAACAGCATTATTGTCTATACTTACAAATCGTAGCGTAAAAGGCAATGTAGCCATGACAGGTGAAGTTACACTGCAGGGCAGAGTTCTGCCTATAGGTGGTTTGAAAGAAAAAGCAATGGCTGCATATCGTGAGGGTATAAAAATTGTAATTATTCCATTTGACAATCAGCCAAATCTGGAAGATGTGGATAAAGTGGTAAAAGAACAGATTAAATTTGTACCTGTAAAAACAATTGATCAGGCAATAGATGTGAATCTTAATTAGGGTGATAAAATGATTATTAAAAATGCAGAATTTTTTGCCGCATACGGCACAAATAAACAGCTTCCAGCTTCCTTGAAGTCAGAAATTGTTTTCTCCGGTCGCAGTAATGTTGGTAAATCAAGTCTTATCAATAAGCTTTGTAACAGAAAAAATCTGGCCAGAGTAAGTGGTGAACCAGGCAAAACAGGTACTATCAACTTTTACAATGTAAATGACTTTTACGTTGTAGACTTACCAGGATATGGTTTTGCAAAGGTATCAGATAAAGAACGCCAGCGTTGGGATAAACTGATAAATTCATATTTTGAATCAGGCAGAAATATCAACCTTGTTGTTCAGCTGATTGACTGCCGTCGTGAACCAAGCAATGACGACTACAGCATGCTGGAATACCTTTCTTATCATAAAATTCCTTTTGTAATAGCACTTACAAAAGGCGATAAACTGAATAAAACACAGCAGAATGCCGCTGTAGAACAGTTTAAGGAATATTGTCAGGAATTTTCTTTCTCTGATATCATTCTTACAAGTACACTTAAAAACTTCGGGATTGATACACTTAATTCATGTATCGAAAGCTTTCTGTAAAGGAGTAAATCATGTCTTATAAAGAATTCAGCTACTTTTATGACTATTTTAATTATAATGCTGATTACGATGCTCTTTTTGGAAAAATCAAAGAAATGGCACAATCACATGGGATAAAAGAAGGTATTGTATGCGATCTTGGCTGCGGTACAGGTGAACTGGCATTCAGATTTCATAATGCAGGTTATGATGTGATTGCAGTGGACAATTCAGATGAAATGCTGGATGTTCTTTTCGACAAAAGGGATGAAGTGGAAGCATATGGTGTTCAGATATTAAAACAGGATATTACTGAAATTGATATGTTTGGTACAGTAGACCTGTTTACATGTACATTTGACACTGTTAACCATCTGGACGGAAAACAGGCTGTACAGAAACTTTTTGACAGGGTTTCGCTTTTTATGAATCCAGACGGAGTATTTATATTTGATATGAATACAGCATACAAACACATAAATATTCTTGGTAACGAAAAATTTGATTTTATTGAAGACGAGGCGGACTGTCATTGGCAGAACACTCTTATTCAGGAAGAAAATAAAACAAAAATATCTATTAATATACTTGATAAACAGTCAGGCGAAGAATACAGTGAAGAATTTTATGAATGCTACTATCAGCTGGATGATGTAAAATCCATGTTGGAAAAAGCAGGTTTAAAAATCGTTTCACTTATAGACGGGGAAAGTTTTGGCCCGGTAAAAGAAGATAGTCTGCGCTATCTGTTTATGGTAAAAAAGGAGCAATAAATGGCTAAATTAGTAAGAGCAATTTCTGATATGGGTGGCGTTGTTCTCAGCGTTATCGACTCCACAGATATTGTAAAAAGAATGGAAGAAATTCATCAGACATCAGCAGTTGTAAGTGCTGCTCTTGGCAGAATGCTTACAGCATCTCAGCTTATGGCATCTACACTTAAACATGTTGATGATTCTATCACACTGCGTATTAAAGCAGATGGTCCTATCGGTCTTATAACTGTTGGTTGTGATGGCAGAGGTAACTGTAAAGGTTTTGTAGAAAACAATATAGTTGAAGTGCCACTTAAAGCACCAGGTAAACTGGATGTTGGTGCAGCTGTAGGTAAAAACGGCTATCTTTATGTTGTAAAAGATATAGGCCTTAAAGAACCATATATTGGCAGTATTCCACTGGAAAGCGGTGAAATTGCAGAAGATATAACAGCATACTACGCATACTCTGAACAGATTCCTACAGTTTGTGCTTTGGGTGTTCTTGTAAATCCAGACCTTTCTATCAAAAGGGCTGGCGGCTATCTGTTACAGTTGCTTCCAGGTGCAACAGAAGAAGAAATTACAATGCTTGAAAACAATATTCAGAATGTTCCAAGCATTACAGCATTTTTTGAACAGGATAAAACTGTTTATGATGTAATTGAAACAGTGCTTGATGGATTTAATCCAAACATGCTTGATGAAGGCGAAGTATCATATCACTGTGACTGCAACAGAGACAGAGTAGAAAAAGCACTTATTAGTATTGGTATAAAAGACCTTGAAATGCTTCGTGATGAAGAAGAACAGATTGAAATGGGTTGCCAGTACTGCGATGCAAAATACTATTTCAGCAAAGAAGATCTTGATAAAATGATAAAATCATTAAAAAAAGCTTAATTATTTATTGATAATTGCTAAAAATTATTTATTAATACACAAAAATAAAAAAATGTAAAAAACTTTAAAAAAAGTGTTGACATTTAACAATAATTGGTGTATTATATAAAAGTCGCCGAGAGTTATGGGAGCATAGCTCAGCTGGGAGAGCATCTGCCTTACAAGCAGAGGGTCACAGGTTCGAGCCCTGTTGTTCCCACCAAAATCTTGGCGACACATAAGCGGGTTTAGCTCATCTGGTAGAGCGCCACCTTGCCAAGGTGG
>JAFYPL010000013.1 GCA_017547525.1 Oscillospiraceae bacterium | reverse complement strand
TTCCGTCAGGGTAAAGCACCTATGGCTGTAATCGAAAAAATTTACGGCCCAGAAGTATTCTACGAAGATGCTGCAAATGAATTAATCATGCCAAAATACGTAGAAGCTGTAAAAGAAGCAATGGAACAGGATAGCACATTCCAGCCAATCGCTCGTCCTGAATTCGACATCGAACAGATTGAAAAAGGTAAAGACTTTATCTTTAAAGCTGTTGTAGATACCAAACAGGAAATCGCTTTAGGCGAATACAAAGGCATCGAAGTAGAAGCTATCGATGGCGAAGTTTCTGAAAAAGAAATCGAACAGTACTTAGATATGATGAGAGGTAAACAGGCTACTGTACGTGAAGTAACAGAAGAAGATGCTGTTGTAGAAAAATGGGATATCGCAAACATCAACTTCACAGGTAAAAAAGACGGTATCGAATTTGAAGGCGGTGCTGCACGCGGTTACGACCTGACAATCGGCTCCGGTTCTTTCATCCCTGGTTTTGAAGAACAGGTAGAAGGTATGAAAGTTGGCGAAACACGTGATATCAACGTAACATTCCCAGAAGTATATCCAGCAGAAGAACTGGCTGGCAAAGCTGTAGTATTCGAAGTAACTGTAAATGCAATCAAACGTAAACAGTTGGCTGAACTGAACGATGATTTTGCAAAAGATGTAAGCAACTTCGAAACTCTGGAAGAATACAAAGCTGATATCAAAGCAACTCTGACAGAAGAAAAAGCTACCGAAATTCAGAACAGATATAAAGCAGAAGTAGCTCAGAAAGCTGCTGCTCTGACAGATGTAGTTGCTCCTGAATCTATGGTAAAAGCAGAAGCAGAAAACTTCATGAACGATATTCGCTTCCAGTTTGCACAGCAGGGTATTGCATTAGAACAGTATCTGCAGCTGACAAACGGTAAAATTGAAGATATCGAAAACGAATGCAACATGAGAGCTGAAAGTGCTGTAAAAGAACAGCTGGTATTTGAAGCAATCGCTGAAAAAGAAGGTCTGGAAGTAACAGATGCTGATTTGGATGCTGAATTCGAAAACCTGTCCAAAATTTACAACCAGCCTGCAGATGTAGTGAGAAATATGTTCACTCAGAGAGGTCAGGTAAGCTTAGTAAAACGCAACATTCTGATGGAAAAAGTTGCAGCGTTCCTGTTAGAAAACGCAAAAATTGGTTAAGCTATTGTTTGACCGCATATAATAACAGTATAGGATAACAGAAGTTTTATGATAGAAAAGGAGGATAATCAGGATGAGTTATTTAGTTCCAATGGTTGTGGAACAGACCAGTCGCGGTGAACGTTCCTATGACATTTATTCCAGATTATTAAAAGACAGAATTATTCTTTTAGGAGATGAAGTAAACAATATGACAGCCAATGCTATTGTAGCACAGCTGCTGTTTTTGGAAGCGGAAGATCCTGAAAAAGATATTTATCTGTATATTAATAGTCCTGGCGGTTCGGTGACTGCCGGCCTGGCTATTTATGACACAATGAACTATATCAAGCCTGATGTGTCCACTGTATGTCTGGGGATGGCGGCTAGCATGGGTGCATTTTTACTGGCAGCCGGTGCAAAAGGCAAACGTTTTGCACTGCCAAACAGTGAGATTATGATTCACCAGCCTATGGGTGGTGCTAGTGGTCAGGCTACAGATATTGCAATTCATGCGGAGCATATTCTGCGTATCAAAGATAATTTGAACAGAATTCTTGCAGAACGTACCGGGCAGCCTCTGGAGAAAATCAAAGAAGATACAGAGCGTGATAATTTCATGACAGCCGAACAAGCGAAAGCATACGGATTAGTCGACGAAGTTATGAGCAAACATTAAGGCTTACGAGGTGGAATAGATGCATAACTTTGAAGATGGAAATGACTTGATTCAGTGCTCTTTTTGCGGAAAGACACAAGATCAAGTGAGAAAAATCGTAGCAGGTCCTGATGTATATATCTGTGATGAATGCATTAGCCTGTGTCATGAAATTATAGAAGAAGAGTTTGGGTTTATGCCTGCAGACTGCAGTGTTGCGGTAACAGATATACTGAAACCGGCAGAAATTAAAGAAATTCTGGACACTTATGTAATAGGCCAGGATGAAGCGAAGAAAACATTGGCAGTGTCGGTATACAACCATTATAAACGCATTAATAATCTCTCTGTGCAGGATGATGTAGAGCTGCAGAAGTCTAATATTTGCTTGATTGGACCTACCGGAAGTGGCAAAACATTGTTAGCACAGACATTAGCAAAAATTCTGCGTGTACCATTTGCAATTGCTGATGCTACCTCTTTGACAGAAGCAGGTTATGTAGGCGAAGACGTAGAAAATATCCTGCTGAAGCTGATTCAGGCTGCAGATTACGATATGGAAATGGCTCAAAAGGGCATTATTTATATCGATGAAATCGACAAAATTGCCAGAAAAGGTGATAATGCCTCCATTACCCGTGATGTATCAGGGGAAGGGGTACAGCAGGCACTTTTGAAAATTGTTGAAGGTACAGTGGCAAATGTACCGCCGCAAGGTGGTCGCAAACATCCGCATCAGGAATTTATTCAGATTGACACCAACA
>JAFYPL010000012.1 GCA_017547525.1 Oscillospiraceae bacterium | reverse complement strand
TGTACCATATTGCGATAGTAGAAGACGAAGCGGTTTTTTCTGAGCAGATGCAGGCGGTGACAGTATGGGTGAAATCACAAACCCTTTCCTGCTCAGTGAATTTCTCGGAGATATGGAAAAGGCTGATAAACTGCCAAAAACAATACTGTACAATTTGAATCCTGTTGACAGTGCAATGATGTCCACAATGGCAGTAAACTTTGCAGCAAACGGTGCAAAGGTGCAGTATGGTGCTGCGTGGTGGCTGCTTGACCATATCCGTGGAATCAGCGACCAGCTTGACCAGCTTATGGAAACTGGTTTGCTGTCAGGCTCTGTGGGAATGCTTACAGACTCCCGTGCATTTACATCATTTGTACGCCACGAATATTTCCGCCGTATACTGTGCAACAAAATCGGCACTTTGGTGGAGGATGGGCAGTATCCTTGTGATATGGAAACATTTGGTGAAATGGTGCAGAATATATGTTGTAAAAACGCAATAGAATTTTTCGGTTTTTAAATTTTTTGTGTTTTACATAAACCTCAATTCTCTTATCAAAACAAAAGGCAACTGTAAAGGTTGCCTTTTGTTTTGGAACAATTTTGATAAACTGAACTGTTCGATAAATTCCAATTTTGTGAACAGATGATTATATTAAAAATTGATAGAAATTTTCACATTTGCTTGATAAGATATAATTGAAAATATGAATTTTCTTAATTTAAGAGAGAACTCAATTTTGAAAGGCAAATTTGTATAAATTATACTAAATCAATACGGGATATGTATTATGAAAAGTCTGATGGCAATAATTTTATGTTTTATTATGTTTACAGGTTGTGTAAGCGCCCCTGAAACAGACAACAGTAATTCTACAGGTGAAAGTAAAACTACATCACAGATACAGCCTGTTCATACACCAAGGGAAGAAGAAACCATAGGCGGTGATGCGCCATTATATGCGAAAAAACTGTTGTATGATTTGGTATACAGCGAGATGGTATACTGGAATTTGGAAAACGGAGAGGGCGACCTGCTCTACAGACTGAATTCATACTATGAAAACTGTGTTATAGGCAAAGATATTGATAAATTCATAGATTTGTATGGCACAGTGAAATTATATCAGAAGGATTATCTGGCTGTACCAGCAGAGGTATATGAAAAACACCTTTGTGACACTTTTGGAGTAACGGCAGATTTTCTGAAAGAAACTGGCAATTATAAGGCAGAGCAAAATGTATATACATTTGACACCTATTCCCACGAACCGTCAATGAAACCTGTATATATTACGGACTACAGTGAAGATGACGGCTGTATAACAGTGGAATATACTGCACAGTACTATAACGGCAATAGCCACCAGCGTATTATGCAGGCAAAACAGACTGACAATGGCTGGCAATATACTGCCAATAAATACAATATAACACCGCCACAGACAGAACCATACCCTGCTGTAAACTTTAATACAGAAAAACTACCAGATATAGCAGCTGCACTGGCAAAACATATGGTTGAATACGGCCGCAGTGACAACTATAAACTGGCTGATGTAAAACCAGAAAATGCAAACCGTTTGTTTATGACAAATTATATTTTCACATTTGAAAACAGTAAAAGTTATGACGAAAACTATCCGTATAAGAATCTTGTAAAATATGTGGATGACAGGGGTGGAGATATAATTTATAATTTAAACCACGCACAAATGATAGCATACCAGCTGTATGGGTTTGAAAATTGGTTTGTACCTACCACTGACTATAACAGTAAAACAATGACCTATACTAACCCTACTGAAATAGGCTGGGGCTTTGGTCCTCAGTCAAGGCAAATTTCTGCAGAATATGTGTCAGACAGCAAAATAAAAGTACTTATCTATGCTGAAAACCCCGAAGCGGAAGAAAAATACAATTTTACTGTTTACTTTGATGTGATGACAGAAGATGGAAACACTTTTTTAAGATTCAATGAAATGACATATAAATATGTTACATAATTTCCAATAAAGAAAACAGTTCGATAAATCCCAATTTGACGAACTGAATATAAAATCCTCACTGTGAAATTTCTCACAGTGAGGATTAACTTTATTTACTTTCCAGATAAAAGGCGGCGTCCCCTTTTTTATATACTTTTACACTTTCCGGCATATGGGCTGGTGCAGGCTGTGGTTGTGGCAGTTTGCCAAAGCATATTTCACTAGCCAGTAAACAAAGCTGTGTAAGAAATTCAGGCTCAATGTTCATTTTGCCATGAGAAGCAAGAATAACATCAAAATCTGATTTAATGCCTTTTAATTTGCGTATTGCAGCAAGGTAGGCAGGCATATTTCTGCCGTTGCCAAACATATATACGGGTTCTTTACCAACAGTGTCACCGGTTATGATAAAGCGGTGATTTTTCTCCAGTAATGCTACACTGCCCGGTGTATGTCCGCTGATAAGAATAATTTCAAAACAGTATCTGCCTATATCTATGGTTTCGCCCTCCCATACCGGTATTGTTTCAGGGAGTCTGCCGTTTCTCATTTCGTAATAAGAAAACTCTGCCGGGTGCATCATTACCGGGCCGAATTGCCATGCGGCGCCTATGTGGTCCATATCCGCATGTGTCAGTATCAGCTGTACAGGTTTATCTGTAAGTGTTTGTACCACACTTTTTAAATCACCACCAAAGCCGGCATCCACCAGCAATGCCATGTCATCACCTTCAAACAGCCAGCAACGGACACCATTCTGTTCTATAGCCCAGAAACCATCGCTTATCTGTACAGGTTTATATTCAGGAAAAGTACGGTTGCTCATATATAGCTCCTTTCACCCGGATATGCGGGAAAACGACTTATCTTATACCATAATTATAAATGAAATATCGATGTATGTCTATGGAAAATACCTGTTGTTGACAAACATGGTGCCGTAAGCTATGATTATTTTATCATTTGAAATGGAGTTAAAATTATGGAAAATATAAAAAATATGCTTTCATTTATCGACGGTAGCCCATCTCCTTTCCACGCTGTGGCAAATATCGCACAGCAGCTGGACGATGCAGGCTACACACGCCTGTATGAACAGGATGACTGGAAACTGGAAGCAGGCAAAGGCTACTATGTATGCCGCAATATGTCCTCTGTACTGGCTTTCAGAATACCTACAGCAGTGAAATTTGGTTTCAATATTGTGGCCAGCCACTGCGACAGCCCTACATTCAAAATCAAAGAAAATCCACAGATGACAACAGGTACTTATGTAACTCTCAATACTGAACGTTACGGCGGTATGATTATGTCTACATGGATGGACAGACCACTGTCTGTTGCAGGTCGTGTTATGGTGCGTGAAGGCAATACATTCGTGCAGAAACTGGTTAACATCGACCGTGACCTGCTGATTATCCCTAATCTTGCTATCCACATGGACAGAACACAGAATGATGGTAAAAAATTCAATCCACAGGTGGATATGATTCCTCTGTACAGCCTTAACAAAGACGGCAAATCCTTTATGGCTATGGTGGCTGAATCTGCAGGCGTGGAAGAAAAAGATGTTATCGGTCATGACCTTTTCCTTTATAACCGTCAGAAAGGCACTGTATTGGGCGCAGAAGAAGATCTGGTGTCCTGTGGTAAACTGGATGACCTGCAGTGTGTTTACGCTTCTATGGCAGGCTTTATTGCTTCCAAAGATGAAAAAGCTATGCCTGTACTGGCTGTGTTTGACAATGAAGAAGTGGGCAGCAGTACAAAACAGGGTGCAGCATCTACATTCCTGTATGACACACTGAACAGAGTTGTCAAGGCACTGGGCGGTAAAGACCACGATTACAGAAAAGCACTGGCAAACAGCTTTATGATTTCTGCTGACAATGCACATGCTATGCACCCTAATCAGCCAGGTATTTCTGACCCTACAAACAGACCTGCAATCAACAAAGGTATCATTATCAAATACAATGCAAACCAGCGTTACACAACAGATGCTGTTTCTGCGGCTATTTTCAAAGGCATCCTGAATGACATTGATGTACCATACCAGACATTTGCAAACCGCAGTGACATTCTGGGCGGCGGTACACTGGGTAATATTTCCAACAATCAGGTTGCACTGAATACGGTTGATATTGGCTTGCCTGCACTGGCTATGCATTCTGCGTACGAAACAGGCGGTGTGAAAGATACTCTGGATCTGATTAAAGTATGTGAAAAATTCTTTACTCTGAAATTCACAAAAGACGGCGATTATAAAATCACTGTAGAATAAAATAAAAGACAAGGGTTAATCCCTTGTCTTTTTATATTTCAGCCGCAATATTTATTACTTTCACATTATTATCCAGTGCATAACCAATTGTGTAAACGGTGCCGCCGGATGTCTGGTTACAGAACGCAATGCATATATCCGCATTATCCACCAATGCACGGTTACGGGAATTAATGCATCCCGGTGTATAGTCCTGTGCAGAATAGACAGCCTTATCACTATGGCGGAGAATATGCCGGTAAACCTCTCTGTCAGTCCCTGACCACTTGTCGGACTGCCCCGGATATGGCAGGTACAGATGTAACTGTACATCCGGAAAATTTTCTTTCAGTTTCAGCACAGCCTGTGCGGCCATGGTATCAAAACCCTGTGCGCCGCCGATATTGAATACAGTATATCCTTCAGTATACAGTTTCAGTATATGATGGCGTAATGACTGCATAATCTTTACGTATTTATCATCCGGAATCACTCTATGACCGGTAAAACAACATCTTTTGTCCATATTCCACCTCATTTATACAACTGTTAGTTGTATTTTACCATATTTCTGGGGAAAGTAAATAGTCTTTGAGTTTTTATCACAAATAATATATAATTGTGGAGAGGTGATATTGTGATTTGTCTTATTGTGGCACACGCCAGAAACCGCGTAATAGGTAAAGATGGTAAAATGCCATGGCATATTCCGCAGGAACTGAAACATTTCAGGGAAGTTACCATGGGTGGTGCGGTTGTCATGGGGCGCAGGACATATGAAAGTATAGGTCGTCCGCTGCCGGGCAGGCTGAACATTGTTGTGTCTTCAACCATGAAGTACACTGGTGAAAATCTGCTGACTGCCGATAGCCTGCCACAGGCCATAGAATTAGCAGGAGACAGAGATGTGTTTATTTCCGGTGGCCGGAGACTCTACCGGGAAGCTCTGGATATTGTGGATATAATGTATATCACCGAGATAGATGCCGATGTGGAAGGGGACACATATTTCCCTGAATTTGACGCTGAAAAATTTGAAAGAAAAGTGGATGGTGAATTTACATATCCTGTAACATACAGATATGTGACCTACACCAGAAAAAAATAAAAATCAAAGCCGGGATATGAATCCCGGCTGTTTTTATCTTTTTTCTACTGTCAGTTTCATGGCTGTCTTGGTTTCATTATCCACTTCTACAGAGGTAAATGATGGCACGCATACCAGATCTATGCCGGCAGGTGCAAGATAACCACGAGCTACGGCCACGCTTTTCAGCGCCTGATTTACTGCCCCTGCGCCTATGCCCTGTACTTCTACAGTGCCGTGATCCCTGATAATTCCCGCAATTGCACCGGCTACGGATACCGGATTTGATTTTGATGAAACTTTTAATACGTTCATGCTGTTTCTCCTTACTGGTCTGTGTAGTATAGTCTTAAGACAGATAACAACCTGTCTTATTATTTTTGTAATTTCTATATAAAATATACTACATCCAATAAGTGAAAAATGGGTTAAACCTTTGTGAAACTAATTGAACATTATGTGAATTTTTTCCATTTTTACAGTTTTGCCTTGTTTGTCTGTTTCCAGATAAACACCGTTTATATAACCAGGACCATCGGCCACTTTGAACTGTACCGGTTTCAGGTATTTCTGCTTTTCAATTGCCAGCTCTTTTTGCACACCCAGTACAGAGTCCAGCGCACATACAGCACCGGCATCTGTAATGTAGCCTGTGCCACCCGGCAGAATATGGTCATCGTTTGTCTGAACATGGGTATGTGTGCCGATTACAGCAGAAACCTTGCCATCAGCATAATGAGCAAATGCATATTTTTCAGCGCTTGATTCCGCATGAAAATCTACGATGATGTTTTTACAGTCCACAGTTTTCAGGATTTTATCCAGTTCAAAAAATGGGTTGCGGTGGTTTTCTATAAATGCCACACCCAGCAGATTGATTACATACAGACTCTCTCTGCCTAAATCTACATGGCATACACCATACTCTGTTTCGCCATAAAGCAGGTTGGCAGGGCAGAGGATGTATTCATTTTCTTCATAAAAGCTGATATTAGCTTTTCTCATGGAGTGATTGCCGCCGGTGATTACGTCAGCGCCGCAGGCAAAAATTTCCTGAGCATCATTTTTGGTTAAACCTTTGCCGTTTTCGTTGGAGTTTTCACCATTTACTATACATACATCTGGCTTATACTGTTTTTTCAGTTCAGGCAGACCTCTGCGCAGCAGATTCATGCCGTTTGAACCAACTACATCACCTATAAAAAGTATTTTCATACTGTACCTCTCAGAATTTTATCTATTGCTATTATATGTAATTCTGTCCGTATTTTCAATCAATATATTGTAAATAATAATGCCATTCCGCAGTTAAACGGAATGGCATATATTTTAATCGTAATTTTTTGCAACAGCTGTAAGCATAGCCAGACCCATAAAGCCAAAGCCCAGCAGCATCATGCTTGCCAGAGGTAAATGCATTATAGTCTGTGCGTATGTGAACATCACAGCCAGCACAGCGCCTATAATTACGCTGACAGTCTGGATAATACTGCATACATCTTCTGCACGTCTGGCGCTTTCAGCACCGCAGAAACCTGCTACCAGACTGGACAGGCTGTCCAGATGAGCCACGCAGCATTCACTTTCTTCACTGTATTCTGTAAACTGTGAAAGCAATGCAGTTTCTTTCTGATTAAGTACGCTTACATAGTCTCTTGGAATACCATACACTTTTTCGATCAGGTCAGGATCTATGTTGAAGTCGTTGGAAGAAAGGATAATGCTTACACCTTTTTCCATCAGGCGTTCCAGGTTTACTTTTACTATATCGTCAGCGCGGTAGCTGAATACAAACATACCGAAAAGTTTACCGCCTACAGCCAGATAAACAGGTTTTCTGCCCTGACT
This sequence comes from Oscillospiraceae bacterium, assembly GCA_017547525.1. Classification (GTDB taxonomy): domain Bacteria; phylum Bacillota; class Clostridia; order Oscillospirales; family Ruminococcaceae; genus RGIG3102. The sequence continues at coordinate 27,618 of JAFYPL010000012.1, read as the reverse complement.
TATGAAGTTGGATTCCATACTTACAGGTGGCATGGCCACATCGTATTTTTCCATCAGTGTGCGGTTACCGATGATTACACGGCTATTTTCAATCCAGGAAACATAACCCTGCAGTTCAATGTATTCACAGCTGTTCACTTCAGGAAGAATATCAGTTTTACCATCAATTACTTCCATGAAAACAGGACGTAATACATCACACTCTTTTATAAGAACGCTGGCAGCATAAAGGATGGCCAGGTCGATTCGTTCTTTTTCGAAAGTTTTGATACCGTGCAGTATTACTGTGCCGCGAGGGAACAGGTGCTTTGCGTCAAAGTTTACGTGTGTGGTGTTGGACAGCTGGTGGATACCCTGCCAGCCATTTACCAGTGCGCCTACTTTTTCCAGTGTTTTTTGCATCAGTGCGCTAGGTACACTGTTTACCAGTGTGTGGGACAGTGGTATCTGCATAGCAGCAGCGCCTGTTGCACAGAATACAGCTGTAATAAAACTTTTGGACAGTACCAGGCCCATTACAAAACACACTGCAGTAACCACGTAGCTTATGGCGGCTACTTTGCGTGCAGTATAGTCACTTTTGTGAATGGAGAAACCGGCTTTCACAAAGTTAGTGATAGCACCTGCTTTTCTGGATACAAGCACTTTAGGAATTTTTTCATCCAGTGTGCGTGCCAGTCGTTTTACAGCATCTGTGTCTGTTACTATATAACCGGCATTGATACCGCTAGGGGCATTTGCCAGTGTAAGGTTTTTAATGATAGTTGTTGTGGATATTTTTTTACCCATGGCATTGAAACCCATGGCAATAGAAACAAAGGCCGCAAAAATGGTTGTTTCTGTCAGGTCTGTTGTACCGCTGGTGAAAATCATCATCACCAGCTGCAGCATCGCCATAACTGCACCCAGACTGATAAAGCTGTCTGATGCAGGGGATTCTTTCAGTGACATGAAGCCGGAAATAATGGTAGGCAGGAAACCTACAAACACTATGGCGTAAATCACTGCACAGGCTATTGTGTACATCAGTGGCTGTGCAGCAGGCATGATAAACCGTGGCATAGGCCAGCCGTTTACTGTGCCCATATTAAAGTAAGTAAGTATTGCCCCGCATACAAAACCCAGCCGGATTCGCATGTTCAGAGTCTGTCTGAAAGATATAAGTTCGCTCTGTATATCTTCGCTTTCGCCATCAGGACCATCCAGAAACTCACTTTTGCTGATGTATTTTTCAAATACTTCCTCTTCTTCGGTTCCTTCTTCAGTTACTTCCGCTGGTACAGTTTCTTCCATTACAGGTTCTTCTTCGCCTGTTTCAGGGATGTATCCTGTCATCTGTTCAGCCAGTAATTCTTCTTCAGCCTGTTTTTCTATAATTGATGTATAAATGCTGCTGATGATGCTGTCTTCTTCCGGTGATACCGGTACTGGCTGTGGAACAGGGTCTTCTTTCACTATTTCCACGGTAGGTTCTTTTACAGCATCTTCATTATCGGCAGGCAGTGTTTCTTCAGCCGGAGTAACCTGTGCTTCAGCCTGTTTTCTCTGCCGCAGAATTTTGCTTACCAGACTGTCAGCATCTTTGTCATCGCCCAGAATAGTGTTCAGACTCTGTCTGGTTTCTTTAGGCTTGTACACTTTTACAGGTGCTTCTTCAGTCTGTACAGGCTGTTCTACAGATACAGCAGGCTGTGTTTCAGGCTCAGGCCGTACTTCGCCGAGATCATGTGGTGTTTCTGTATCAGCAGTATTGCGTTCCAGCCATGAATCGCCGGCGGTTTTTACTATAGGCATACTTTCGGCAGCCTGTTTTTTGTTTTTCTTTCTGAATTTTACGCCTTTTTCTTCGTTATTTTCTTCTTTTTCTTCCAGGCTTTCCATATTCAGGGACAAACTGTCTGTGATGTATTTTCTTTTGAAAAATCCACCTTTTTTGCGTTTTACCTGTAACTGGCTGGTTTCTTCAGGAGATTTTGTAACGATGACGGACTGTGTAAAAAACTTTACGAAGTTTTCATCGATGTAATCTTCGCTTTTTTTGCTTACATAGTCTGTATTTTCAGCTGTTGTATCCAGAATTTCTTCCTGTAGAGTTTCTTCCTGCAGAGTATTGTTCATAAAAGCGGACAGTGCCTGACGGCCACTTTCAGAAATAGTGTCCTGTTTTATTTCTGGCTGTGGCGTTACAGTTTCTTTTTCCGGCAGGATAACTTCTTCAGATTTGGTTACCACTTCAGTTTCCTGTGGTGCAGGTCTGCCTTGTGACTGTTCTTTTCTTTTTCGGATATCTTCCAGTATTTTATCGATATCTGACTGTGCCACCAGTGCCCCTCCTTTTACCATAAATTAAAATGAGATTATTTTGCGTTGAGATCTCTCTGACGGTTGATTTCGTACATGATGATACCTGCAGCTACAGACGCATTGTAAGAGTCTACGTTTGTGCCGGCGTTATGCATAGGAATGCATACCACGTCATCACATAGGCTTTTTACCAGTGGCTGTACACCTTTACCTTCGCTGCCTACTACAAGTGCAATAGGGCCGGTCAGGTTCTGCTTGTACAGTGGCTGTGCTTTCATATCTGCACAGTATACAAAAATATTGTTTTCTTTCAGATTTCTTACTGCCTGTGCAATATTTGCAACTTTAGCTACAGGCAGATGCATGGACGCACCAGCACTTGTTTTGTGCACGATGCTTGTTACGGATACACCACCGCGTTTAGGGATGATGATGCCATGTGCACCCAGCAGGTATGCGCTTCTCATGATAGCACCCAGGTTGTGTGGGTCTTCAATACCGTCACACAGGATAATGAAAGGTGCTTCGCCTTTTTCTTCTGCTTTTCGCAGGATCTCAGCAATGGAAACATATTCCACTGTGCTGGCAAATGCTGCCACACCCTGATGGTTATCACTGCCACACAGGTTTTTCAGTTTTGTAGGGTGTACTTTTTTTACTACTGCGCCGCATTCTTTTGCCAGTGCCATGTAGTATGATGCTACGCTAGGGTTCAGACTATCGCTTATAAAAACAGTATCAACGCCTTCTTTGCTTTTCAGCAGTTCAGTAACCGCGTTTTTACCGTAGATGATTTCTTCGTTTTTCTGCTGCATAAAATGCTCCTTATAAAATATATTATATTTTTATAATCATAATAATATAGTATAACAAATAAAAGTATATTTTAAAAGAAGTTTTTAACATAAATCAATAAATAGTTATATATTTTTACCCCAGTAATATGGCCCGTATGATAAGCACAGCGCCAAATAGCAATATACTGCTGATAAAAAGCTTGTCAGTCAGTTGTGGTGGCAGTTTTCTGTGTACTTTTACTCTTTGTAAAATGGTGTGGGCATCACTGCGGGCAGCGGCCAAATCGATTTTGCTGTGTCCCGGCTTCAGAAAAACCAGAATTCTGTCGATTTTATCATTTTCGGTGTCTTTTATTTCTATTACACTGTGATGTAATCCCTTCATATTATCCTCCGAACTGTTTTTTTATGCACTTTTACAGGTTTATATGACAAAAAGTAAAGTACAGATTACATTTTGTAAACTTGTGGAAAACTAAAAAATGTTGAAAACTCTGTTGAAACAGTTGAAAAAGCCTTAAAACAAGGGCTTTTTTCAACTTAAAGGGGCTGTTGAAAACCTATAGTTTTCAACACGATGTTGAAAACTCTGTTTAAAACCTGTAGTAATATGCATATTTGTCAATTGGTTGTTATGCTGAAAATTATATATAAATTTTGGCTTTTTAAGACTTGATTTAATCAAAACACCTATATTCCAACTTTTGCCAACACTGTAAATGTATGGTATAATGCATACATAATATTCAATAAACCGAGGTTTTTTTGCAAAATGATACTGAATAATGATGAATATACAGTTGTTTTTGATGGGATTACAGATGTAGACCTGCAGCAGACCTTTACCTGCGGGCAGTGTTTCCGCTGGGACCAGTGGCAGGACGGATGGCGCGGTTTTGCAGGTCCATATCAGTGTTATGTGTATCAGACAGATGATAAAATAGTTGTAAACAGTTTTAACCCTGTGGAAGATATGGAAACATTCGGCAAATATATGGCGCATTACCTTTCTCTGGATATGGACTATGCCGCACTGAGGGAAAAGTTCAGCCGGGATGAAATGATGAAAAAGGCCATAGAGTACGCACCGGGTATCAGAGTGATGACACAGCCGTTTTTTGAAACACTGATTACTTTTATAATCAGCCGGAATAACAATATACCAAGAATCAAAAAAATAGTTGATGCCATGGCCCGGACTTACGGCACAGAAACAGGTGGTATGTATGCTTTTCCACAGGCAGACCAGCTGGCAGGTGTGACTGTTGAACAGTACAATGAACTGCGCATGGGTTTCCGCTCAAAATATGTATACGATGCTGTGCAGAAAGTACTGTCCGGTCAGGTAAGTGAGGAGTTTATCAGAGAATCCGATTACGAAACTGCAAAAAAACACCTGATGCAGATAAAAGGGGTAGGGCCTAAAGTAGCAGACTGCGTATTGCTGTTTTCCTGTGAAAAATGGGAAAGCTTCCCTAAAGACGTGTGGATAAACCGCGCATTGGAACAGATGTTTCCGGATGGACTGCCAGAATGTATAAAAGGTCTGGAGGGTATAGCCCAGCAATATATTTTTCAGTACGCACGATTTAATCTTGAAAAATAGTACGAAAAGTTATAATATATAGAGTAACAAAGTATAATATATATAGAATAAAGGAGATATCACTATGCTCGTTAATGCAAGAGATATGCTTATCAAAGCAAAAAATGAAGGCTATGCAGTTGGCCAGTTCAATATCAACAACCTTGAATGGACAAAAGCTGTACTGCTGACAGCACAGGAATGCAACAGCCCTGTTATTCTGGGTGTATCCGAAGGTGCTGGTAAATATATGACAGGTTACAAAACAGTTGCTGCTATGGTAAAAGCTATGGTTGAAGAACTGAATATCACTGTTCCTGTTGCTCTTCATCTGGACCACGGCAGCTACGAAGGTGCTAAAAAATGCATCGAAGCTGGTTTTACATCAGTTATGTTTGACGGCAGCCACTACAGCATCGAAGAAAACGTAGAAAAAACAAAAGAAATCGTTGCTTTCGCACACGAACAGGGTATTTCTGTTGAAGCAGAAGTAGGTTCTATCGGTGGTGAAGAAGATGGCGTTACAGGCAAAGGCGAAGTTGCTGATGCACAGGAATGTGCAATGATCGCTGCACTGGGTATCGACTTCCTGGCTGCAGGTATCGGTAACATCCACGGTAAATATCCAGCAAACTGGCAGGGTCTTGACTTTGAAGCTCTGGAAAAAATCAAAGATGCAACAGCAGGTATGCCACTGGTTCTCCACGGCGGTACAGGTATCCCAGCAGAAATGATCAAAAAATCAATCTCTCTGGGCGTTGCAAAAATCAACGTAAACACAGAATGCCAGCTGTCCTTTGCTGCTGCAACAAGAGAATACATCGAAGCAGGTAAAGATCAGCAGGGTAAAGGCTACGACCCAAGAAAACTCCTGGCACCAGGTTTCGAAGGTATCAAAGCTACAGTAAAAGAAAAAATGGAACTGTTCGGTTCTGTTAACAAAGCTTAATTATCTGAATACAAAAAGGCAGGCTCCGGCCTGCTTTTTTAATGCTAAAATATATTACAATTAGTTATAATTATATATAATATTACAAAATAAATGCATTTCTGTATTTGGTTCGTGGTTTGATATGGATAATAGTTGTAAAAAATAGTACATTGTGATAAAATTATTTATATATGAGCAAATGCGATAAATATCGTGTTATTAAAAAGGTGTACACTATGGATAGAAAAATATTGGAAGCAAACAAGAAATATCTGTCATTGCTGGCAAAGGAATATCCTACCATCCAGCGTGCATCCAGTGAAATAATTTCTCTGGAAGCAAAACTGAAACTGCCTAAAGGTACAGAAATGTATATGTCTGACCTGCATGGTGAAGATCGGGCTTTTACACACATGCTGAACAATGCCTCTGGCGTAATCAGGGAAAAAATTGACGTTGCACTGGCAGGTATAACCACACCGGAAGAAAATGCTGTATATGCCAGCCTTATATATTATCCAGCGCAGAAACTGGCAGAAATCAAACAGGTAACCAGAAATATGGATAACTGGTACCGTATCACACTTTACCGTCTGATAGATGTATGCCGTCACGTGTCCAGTAAAAATACGCGTCAGTGGGTGCGTAGAGCTATCCCACGGGGTTATGAATATATAATTGACGAACTGATGCATGCCCACTTCGAAGACCATAACAAAGAGGCATACTACAATCAGTTTATAAATGCTATTATAGAAACTGAAACAGCTGATCAGTTTATAGAAGCTATCAGTACAGTTATTAAAAGACTGGCTGTGTACAAACTACATATTGTAGGTGATATTTTTGACCGTGGCCGGAGACCGGATATTATTCTGGATAAGCTGATGGCTCATCACTCTGTGGATATCCAGTGGGGTAACCACGATGTACTGTGGCTGTGCGGTGCCACAGGTTCTCCTCTGGGTGTAGCCAGCGTTATCAGAATCTGTGCGGCATACAACAATCTGGAGGCTCTTGAGGAAGGCTATGGTATCAACCTGCGTCCGCTGGCTATATTTGCACAGAATACATATGGCAACTGCCCGGTTTTCAAACCAAGGAAAGCACTGGGTTACAATAATGATGACGAAGCACTGGTTGCAAAAATGCACAAGGCTATTTCCATTATCATGTATAAACTGGAATGTCAGGTTATTACAAGAAACCCTAACTTTGAAATGAATGACCGCCGTCTGCTGCAGATGGTAGACTTCAAAAAGGGTACAGTAAATATAGATGGTAAAGACTATGTGCTGAAAGACCCTGATTTCCCTACAGTAGACCCAGACAACCCTGCAAAACTGTCACAAGGTGAAATAGATGTTATCCAGAAACTGTGCCAGAGTTTTATCGAAAGCAGAAAACTTCAGGAACACGCCCGTTTCCTTTATTCTCATGGTTCATGCTATAAAGTTGAAAACGGTATTCTAATGTATCACGGTGTGGTACCTCTCGACGAAGACGGCAACTTCCGCACAGTACGTTTCGGCGGTAAAGGCTACAAAGGCAAAGAACTTATGGATTATGTGGACCACATGTGCCGTGTAGCTTACTTTGGTGACCATGGCAGCCTGCAGCGCCGCATAGGTCAGGACATTCTGTGGTATCTGTGGTGCGGCAAAAACAGCCCTATGTTTGGCCGTAGCAAAATGACTACTTTTGAAAACATCTATCTGGAAGAAAAAGAACTGAAAGTGGAAGGTAAAGACCCATACTACATGTTTCAGGAAGACAGTGTGGTTGCAGACGCTATTCTGAAAGAGTTTGGTCTGGAAGGCCCACAGTGCCGTATTATCAATGGCCATGTACCGGTAAAGGTAAAATCCGGTGAAGACCCATTGAAAGCCGGTGGTAAAATCATTGTTATTGACGGTGGTTTCAGCCGTGCTTACCATGATAAAACAGGTATTGCCGGATACACTATGGTTTATTCTTCACGTGGTATCTCACTGCGCGCACATCAGCCATTTACCAGTCTGCAGGATGTGGTTTATAATAACCGTGATATCGAAAGCAAGGTAAATGTTTTTGAAACAATGAAAAAACGTATGCTGATGGAAGATACTGATACCGGTAAGGAAATACGCGAAACAATAGCAGACCTTAAAATGCTTATCAGTGCATATACACAGGGTGTTATCAAACAGCAAAGCGAAATATAAATAGCTTTGTTTGTTGACAGGAATTGCTATTGCAGTTAAAATTAAATTTAGGAAAACATGTAAAAATATAAAAGCTATAAACAATAGCTTTAGTCAGGAGCATTATTATGAAAATTTTGGTTTTTGGTTCCCTTAATATTGACCGCAGATACACTGTAGACCATTTTGTAATGCCAGGCGAAACTCTCAGCTCACAGGCTCTGGGTACTTTCTCTGGTGGTAAAGGTCTGAATCAGGCTATCGCATGTAAAAAAGCAGGCAGTGATGTTTACATGGCAGGTAAAATCGGTGCAGACGGCGCATTCCTGCTGGCTGAACTGAAAGATGCTGATGTTGTTACAAAACACGTTTTCATCGATGAAAAAGAATTTTCCGGCCACGCTATCATTCAGGTAGATAAAAACGGCCAGAACTGCATTATCCTTTACGGCGGTACAAACAGAACAATCACACATGCCGAAGTTGACGAAGTACTGGCAGACTTTACAGCAGGCGATATCATTCTGCTGCAGAACGAAATCAATGCTATGGATTACATCATCGACCAGGCTCATGCAAAAGGCATGCTGGTAGCACTGAACCCATCACCAATGGATGATGAACTGCTGAAATGCGACCTGTCAAAAGTTACATACTTTATCATGAACGAAATCGAAGCAGCAGCTATCGCAGGCAGCGAAGATCCTGAAAAAGCTATCGAAGTTCTTCATGCTAAATACCCAGAATCAAAAATCGTTATTACACTGGGCTCCGATGGTTCCAGATACTTTGACGGTGAAAACGTGTACGAACACGGCATCTACAAAGTAAAAGCTGTAGATACTACTGCAGCTGGCGATACATTCACAGGTTACTTCCTAAATGGTCTGCTGGAAGGCATGAAACCATTGGAAATCATGTCTATGGCAGCTAAAGCATCCGCTATCGCTGTTTCACAGCCTGGTGCTGCTGATTCCATCCCTACAAAAGATGTAGTAATGGCAACAGAACTGGAACTGAAATAATTACAGATATCAAAAGGCACCCATCAGGGTGCCTTTTTCAGACAAAAAAGAATATTGACAACCACAGTTTAATATTATATAATATTTAAGCACAATTTAGCTAAGGACCTTTAGCTCAGTTGGTTAGAGCATCCGGCTCATAACCGGACGGTCCACGGTTCGAGTCCGTGAAGGTCCACCAATAAAGTGATTATCCGAAAGGGTAGTCACTTTTTATTTTGTACCAAAAAAAATCCCCCCGCAGTTAACCTGCGGGGGGTTATTTTATGCTTTGATACCATCTATAAATGCTGTGATTGTTTTATGGGAAATATCAATGGTATCTATTGTGCCGTTAAGGTTTGTATGATTCATTATACATCCATGGCATATGGATTTTGCCATAAGGGTGATATCCATCCGGGTAAAGCCGGGTTTTATTTCACCGTCATCAATACACTTCTGTGCGGTGGACATAAACAATTTTGACACATACAGTTGTTTGAAATCTTCCAGTGTAAGGTTGTCGTGATTGTTGAAGTCTATCATTTTTTTTGAGTAATCAAGATCACGGCGCAAAATTCTGTTTACAAAAGACATACAGAGGTCATATAGCATCTGTGTACCGCTGCCTGTCAGGTGTGGGACTACATCGTCTCTGTAGAAATTTTCCATATAGTCAAACAGTCTGCGGATCAGATCCAGTTTGGTAGGGTAGTATTTATAAAAAGTGCCGGTGGAAATATTTGCCAGGGAGCATATTTTTCTTATGGACAGCCCGTCCGTTCCATCCTTCGCCAGTGTGTCCACTGCGGCGTTGTAAATATCCTGCAACACTTTCTCGTCGGACAATTCTTTGTGTCGTGCCAAGTTAACACTCCTTTTCGATATATAATCAGTATCAATATACAATATATTGTGAAAAAATACAATATACTTAAATATATATTGTTGTAAATTGTGCATTAACAACAAAATGCTATATAGAAAAATAGGTGAATATGAATAAAAATAAAGACGGGCTATTATTGTTTGTCAGATACATGTTGTGGTATAATCATACCCAGCACATATAAACGAGGTATTTAAAATGGCAACCAATAAAAATCCACGTCTTAGTCAGTTAAAGACACCGTTTGAAACTGACACCACACGCTCATGGCAGGACTACCCACGCCCACAGTTTAAACGTGACAGCTATTTTTCACTGTGTGGCCGGTGGCAACTGGCGGTAAAAAAATATGAAACAGCTGCAAAAGTCTACAGCCGTTTTGCGTTTGGCTGGGCGTCTGAACAGCAGACAGATAAATTTACCCTTACTGAACTGGGTGATATTATTGTGCCATATCCACCGGAAAGCCGGATTTCCGGTATTGAACGACAGCTGAAGGAAAATGAAACCTGGCTGTATACCAAAAAGATTACTCTGCCGGAAGGATTTGTAAAAGCCAAAGTAATACTGCATTTTGGTGCGGTAGACACTCACACAGTGGTTATGGTAAACGGAAAGCTAGCTGGTACACATCGTGGTGGTTATACACCTTTCAGTTTTGATATAACCGGGTTGCTGAACAATGGCGAAAATACAATCACCGTGGAAGCAGAAGATAAACTGGATGTGGAATTCTCTTTTGGTAAACAGACAAAAACCCGTGGCGGTATGTGGTACACACCTGTCAGCGGTATCTGGCAGCCGGTATGGATGGAAAGTGTATGCGAAAGCCACATTGAGTCTATACGTCTCACACCTGATATGGACAGTGTGACAGTGGAAACTGTTGGTGGTGTAGCTGAAAAAACAATGGTGATAAATACACCTGCCGGTTATGTTACACACACATTCACAGGTGATAAGACCACGGTGAAGATTGCTGATCCTGTAAACTGGACACCGGACAATCCATATCTGTATGAATTCACATTATATAGTGGTGAGGACAAAGTGGATTCTTACTTTGCTCTGCGTACAGTTACCATAGAAGAAGTAAAAGGCCAGAAATACATCTGTCTCAACGGCAAACCGTTTTTCTTCCATGCACTGCTGGATCAGGGGTATTTTTCAGATGGTATCTATACACCCGCCACACCACAGGGATTTGAATACGATATACTCACAATGAAGAGACTGGGGTACAACACTCTGCGTAAGCATATAAAAGTGGAACCAGACCTGTTTTATTATTACTGCGATAAATACGGTATGCTGGTATTCCAGGATATGATGAATACAGGTGTGTACAATTTTATTATAGATACTGCACTGCCAACCATAGGCTTAAAACGTGGTATAACCCATAAACCAAGCCGGCTGCGCAGAGAATTCTTTGAAAAAGAATGCCGAGAAATAGCAGATTTACTTTATAATCACCCATCACTGGTTTATTACACCATTTTCAACGAAGGCTGGGGTCAGTACGAAGCAGACAGAAACTACGCTGAATTGAAAGCATACGACCCTACCCGTATATGGGACGCCACATCAGGCTGGTTCTTTGAAAAAGACAGCGATGTGGACAGCCACCATATTTATTTCCGTAAAGTGAAACTGAAAGCAAAACCATCCAGACCATTGGTGCTGTCAGAATTTGGCGGTTATTCACATAAAGTGGAAGGTCACTCATTCAATCTTGATAACGAATATGGTTACAAAAAGTTTTCATCTACAGAAGAATTGTCACAGGGCCTGTGCGATATGTATCTGGACGAAATTGTAACAGCTATCGGTAACGGTCTCAATGCGGCAGTGCTTACACAGGTAAGTGACGTGGAAGACGAAACAAACGGATTGGTGACATACGACCGACAGGTGATAAAAGTGGACGAAAAAGCCATGCAGGATATGGCACAGCGGCTGTACACTGCATTCGAACATAAACTAAACGGTTGAAAGGAAAAGAAACTATGATAAAACCAGGTATATACAGACACTTCAAAGGTAATATGTATAAAGTGCTTTACAATGCCAGACACTCTGAAACTATGGAAGAAATGGTAGTATATCAGGCTCTTTATGGTGAAATGGGCATATGGGTACGTCCAGCTGCAATGTTCCGGGAAACTGTGACCAGAGAGGGAAAAACTTTTCCTCGTTTTGAATTTATAAAAGATGAATAAAAGATAAAAACAGCAGGTCAGACCTGCTGTTTTCTTTTTGCTATACCGGATTTTACAACATTTTTACATAAGTATAGCTCAAGAACGAATAAATCAAAGAAAATGAATGTTTTTTTGAAAATCTGTGTAATACACAAAAAACACACGGATTTTTTGATGAATTAGCACAAATAGATACTATTATATTTAATGAAGAAAATAAAAATAAAGAAAAAGGTTGATTTTAATATATTAGATTTGAAAATATTCTGAATTTTATTAAGAAAATGATGTATATAAGTAAATATTTATTGATTTTAGTTCAAATCGATAAAAAAATATCCAAATAGAGTGCGAATTTTAGTCAATAATTGGATTGCCATTTATATAGAAAATAATATATAATATTGGATGATTATTGTATGAGGAAAGTCATGGATAAAAGAACTTACAGAAAAGAAATTTTGTATAATCTCAGCCTTATAAGCCAAATGGCTTTGTCATTGGTTTCTCCTATTCTGCTGATGGTAGTTTTATCCACCTATATCAAAAACAAATTTGGAATGGGCGATTGGATTGTGGTAGCCGGCATTGTGCTGGGCACTGCAAGCGGTATTAAAACATTTTTTGGTTTTATGAAAGACTATCTGAAAAAAATAGAGAAAAATGAAGAATCCAGGAGTGATTTTGAATAATGAAATTGTCACCGGCAGTTAAAGAAAATCTGAGAAAAATAGCAGTATATAACCTGGGGCTGACAGTGCTGGAAAATATTGTTTTCTTGTTGATCAAACAGTGGGATATTACAGTGCTTAACGGTTCATTATTAGGCTATGCTGTATCTGTTATAACATTTTTATGGATAGGCATCAGTGTGCAGAAAGCAATGGAAAAAGAACAGAAGCAGGCACAGATGTATATGCAAAGCACATACATGGTAAGGGTTGCATTTTTTGCAATAGCATTCGTATTTGCTATCAATTCACCTGTATGCAGCTGGGTTGCAATGTTCTTCACGGTGTTTTTTACACGCATATCCATTATGATAATCAATTTTAAGAATAAGGAGGAGTAAATTGTGGCTGTTGAAATAACAGGTCCTAAGGTCCTATTTACCATAGGTCCTGTAGTAGTAACGAACACTATAGTAACTTCATGGGTTATTATAGCTCTGATTGTAGCAGTATGTTATTGGCTGACAAAGGACCTTAAACCGGTACCGGAAACCAAAAAGCAGATAGTTGCAGAAAAACTTGTGTCTATGGTTTATGACCTGACAGATTCTACAATGGGTAAAAAGTGGAGAAACTTTGCACCATATGTTGCAGCGCTGTTTGCGTACAGTTTTGTATCCAGCATGTCCGGCCTTACTGGCGTACGTGCTCCTACCAGTGACCTGTCAATAATACTTGCTATGGCATTAGTGACATTCACTATGATTCAGGTTACAGGTATCAAAGCTAAAGGTTTCTGGGGACATTTCAAAAAGTTCCTTAACCCATTGAACCTTATCAGTGAAATCGCTACCCCTGTTTCAATGACATTCCGTCATTTTGGTAACATAGCAGCGGGCGTGGTTATCACTACATTGCTGTATGCAGCGTTGGCATATTTCAGTACAGTAATACTGAATCTGATACCAATCAGCTTTATCCAGCAGATTCCTGTTTTACAGGTTGGTCTGCCTGCGTTCCTGTCAATTTATTTTGACGTGTTTACCAGCTTTTTGCAGGCATACATTTTCATTATGCTGACCATGGTTTATGTAAGCATGGCAGAAGATTAAAAATTTGCTATTCGTAGCTTAATAATAATTAATTAAAAACAAATCAATTTTTCATATTATGGAGGTTTATTATGGAAAGAGCAATAGTTTTAGCAGCATCAGCAATCGGTGCAGGTTTATCAATGATCGCAGGTATCGGTCCTGGTATCGGTCAGGGTTATGCAGCTGGTAAAGCAGCTGAAGCAGTAGGTCGTCAGCCAGAAGCTAAAGGCGATATCACATCTACAATGCTGTTCGGTTGTGCTGTTGCAGAATCAACAGGTATCTACGGTCTGGTTGTAGCTATGATTCTCCTGTTTGCTAACCCACTTATCGGCAAACTGTAATCTTTCGTTTAGAAAAATAAATGAAAGGAGAGTACTAATAAAGTGCCAAATACTTATTTAGATCTTGTTTCATTTGTACCTTGGACATTGATTTTTACATGGCTCAACCTTTTTATTCTGTATTCACTGATTAAAAAGTTTTTGTTTAAGCCAGTAAATAATATGCTCGAACAGCGTAAAAATGAAATAAACACAATGTATGAGACTGCACAGCAGGCGCAGACAAATGCAGAAGAAATGGAAAAAGAATATTCCGAAAGAATGGCACAGGCCAGAGAAGAAGCCGGTGAAATTATCAAACAGGCTACACTTTCTGCCCAGAGAAGAGAACAGGAAATCATTTCTGACGCACAGGAAAAAGCCGCTATTATGACAAAAAGAGCAGAAGCTGAAATTGCACAGGAACGCAAAAAAGCATATCAGGAAATCAAAAACGAAATTTCTGATATTTCTGTGGCTATCGCAGGCAAAATGGTACAGCGCGAAATTTCTGCAGCTGACCACGAAGCTCTTATCTCACAGTTTATTGAGAATGTGGGTGAAGTGTAATGAGCAATCTGTCCTCTGCATACGCAGACGCCCTCTTTGAAATAGCTTTGGAGGAAAACCTGACTGAAGAAATACTTACTCAGTCTGCGGTAATCACACAGGCAGTAAAAGAAAATGCAGATTTTGCAAAATTCCTTTCTGCACCGATGATTACAAAAGAAGAAAAGACTGAATTTGTAGATAAAGTATTCGGTAATGGTATAAATAAAAATCTGCTGAACTTTATTAAAGTAATGATTCAGCGCAAAGACGCAGAAGTTCTTGTTGAAAGCTTTGCACAGTACGAAAAACTGTACAACAAGCATTTCAATATTGAAAAAGCTGTGGCTGTTACAGCTGTGCCTATGAGCCGGGAGCTGCAGGCAAAACTCACTGAAAAACTGGAAAAAGTTACAGGTAAAAAAATCGTTCTCACAAACAAAGTGGATGAAAAATGCCTGGGTGGCGTAATCCTGCAGTTCAGTGATATGCAGATAAATGACTCTATCGCACAGAAACTTGAAACATTGAAAAATCAACTTAAAAATATAAATCGGTAAATCCGAAATCTTGAAAGAAAGCAGGTGTATCAATGCAGCTCAAACCTGAAGATATCAGCAAAATCATAAAAGAGCAGATCAAAAATTACGACAGTAAAATTGAGCAGAGCGAAACAGGTACAGTAATCCAGGTTGGTGACGGTATTGCAAAGGCTTACGGCCTTGAAAACTGTATGTCCAACGAGCTGATCCGGTTCCCTAACGGCGAATACGGCATGGCTATGAATCTGGAAGAAAACAGCGTATCCCTGGTTATTCTGGGTGCTGACGAAGGCATCAAAGAAGGCGATACAGTAAAACGTACAGGCAAAGTAGTATCCGTACCAGTAGGCGAAAACCTTCTGGGCCGTGTAGTAAACAGCCTTGGTCAGCCAATCGACGGCAAAGGTCCTGTTGAAGCAGCTGAAACACGTCCTATCGAATCCCCAGCACACGGTATCATCGAAAGAAAATCCGTTTCTGTACCACTGCAGACAGGTATCAAAGCTATCGACAGTATGATTCCTATCGGCCGTGGCCAGCGTGAACTTATCATCGGTGACCGTCAGACTGGTAAAACAACTATTGCAACAGATACAATCATCAACCAGGCAGGTCAGGATGTTATCTGTATCTATGTTGCTATCGGTCAGAAAGCATCTACAGTAGCACAGCTGGTGGAAACACTTTCTGCGGCAGGTGCTATGGATTATACAATTGTTGTAGCATCCACAGCCAGTGAACTGGCTCCTCTGCAGTACATCGCACCATATGCTGGTGTTACTATGGCAGAATACTTTATGGATCAGGGTAAAGACGTTCTGGTAGTATACGACGACCTTTCCAAACACGCCGTTGCTTACCGTGCACTTTCTCTGCTTATCCGCCGTCCACCAGGACGTGAAGCTTACCCTGGTGACGTTTTCTATCTCCATTCACGTCTTCTGGAACGTGCAGCACGTCTCTCTCCTGAATACGGTGGCGGTTCTATCACAGCACTGCCTATCATCGAAACACAGGCTGGTGACGTTTCTGCTTACATTCCTACAAACGTTATTTCCATTACAGACGGCCAGATCTTCCTGGAAACAGAGCTGTTCAACTCCGGTATCCGTCCGGCTGTTAACCCTGGTATCTCCGTTAGCCGTGTAGGTGGTTCTGCACAGATCAAAGCAATGAAAAAGGTTGCTGGTCAGCTGAAACTGCTGTACTCACAGTATATCGAACTGAAGAGCTTCTCACAGTTCGGTTCTGACCTTGACGCAGATACAAAATCCCGTCTGGATCAGGGCGCACGTATTGTGGAAGTTCTCAAACAGCCACAGACACAGCCTGTTCCTGTAGCACTGCAGGTTATCATTATTTTTGCAGTAGTAAACAACTATCTGAAAGATATTGCTGTAGAACATATTGCAGAATTTGAAAAAGGTCTGTTTGACTTTGTTCTCAACACAAGACCTGAAATTGTTAATAAAATCAACGATACAAAAGATATGGATGACGAAACAAAAGCAGCCATCATCGAAGCTATCACAGATTTCAAAGCAAAATTCGTACCGTCAAAATAAAAGAAAGGAAGGTGTAAGCTATGGCAAGCGGTTCAATGAAAGAAATAAAATTACGCATTAAAAGCGTAGAAAGCACCATGCAGATAACCAAAGCCATGGAACTTGTTGCTTCTTCCAAACTGAGAAAAGCCCGCGAAAAGGTAGAAAAAGCCAGACCGTATTTTCTGGAACTGCACGAAACCTTAAGCGATATTGTGGCTGCCAACACCGATTTTTCTTCTGAATATCTGGTACAGCGTCCTGTGAAAAAATCAGGCTATGTGCTGATTGCCGGTGACAGAGGCCTGGCAGGCGGTTATAACAACAATATGTTCAAATACTTTACTGAACACAGTGAAGGCAAAAACGTATGTGTTATCCCTGTAGGCAAAAAGGCAGTAGAATTTTGTAAAAGAAGAAACATTGAAATAGTAACAGACAGATATGCACAGGTGGAAGATATCACTACTGCTGACTGTTCGGATATAGGTGGCGTTATGGCTGGCCTGTTTGCGGAAGGCAAGATAGATGAATTCTTCATCGGTTACACTACATTTGTTTCCATGCTGTCACAGTCACCTGAAATGGTGCAGGTTCTTCCTATTGTAAGCATTGAAAACAATGGTGAAAAGAAAAAACAGTCTGCTATTGAATACGACCCGGGTGCAGAAGCACTGTTTGATATGATAGTGCCTATATATGTATCCGGTATGACATACGGTGCCGTTACAGAAAGCTGGGCCAGTGAACTGGCTGCACGCCGCACCGCTATGGATGCCGCCTCTAAAAACGCCAAAGAAATCGTGGCTAACCTGTCACTGGAATACAACCGCGCCCGTCAGGCCGCTATCACACAGGAAATCACAGAAATCGTTGCAGGCGCAGGCGAAGCTTAAAAAAATTTCCTATATTTATATAAATCTTTACAAGGAGAAAACAAATGAGCCAGTTAAATACAGGCAAGGTTGTACAGGTAATGGGTGCCGTTATCGACGTTCGTTTCGAAAATGGTCATCTGCCAGCCTTGCTCAACGCTATCGAAGTTGAAAACGGCGATAAAAAATTGGTTGTTGAAGTAGCTCAGCATCTTGGCGATGACGTGGTAAGATGTATTGCTATGGCATCTACAGATGGTCTCGTTCGTGGTGCTACAGCAGTAGATACAGGCAGCACTATCACAGTGCCTGTAGGCCAGGAAACACTGGGCAGAATTTTCAACGTTCTGGGCGAAGCTGTTGACAATAAACCACAGCCACAGACAGAAAAAAGAATGCCTATTCATACAAAGGCACCTTCATACGAAGAACAGGCTACATCCGCTGAAATTCTGGAAACAGGTATCAAAGTTATCGACCTTATCTGTCCATATACAAAAGGTGGTAAAATCGGTCTGTTCGGCGGTGCTGGTGTAGGTAAAACTGTTCTTATTCAGGAACTTATTTCCAACGTTGCTAACGAACACGGTGGTATCTCCGTATTCGCAGGTGTTGGCGAAAGAACCAGAGAAGGTAATGACCTTTATAACGAAATGATGGAATCAGGCGTTATCAATAAAACAGCACTGGTATACGGCCAGATGAACGAACCACCAGGAGCACGTATGCGTGTTGCGCTGTCTGGTCTGACAATGGCTGAATACTTCCGTGATGAAGAAAATCAGGATGTTCTGCTGTTTATCGACAACATTTTCCGTTTCACACAGGCAGGTAGTGAGGTTTCAGCTCTGCTGGGCCGTATGCCTTCCGCTGTAGGTTACCAGCCTACACTTGCTACAGAAATGGGTGCTCTGCAGGAAAGAATCACATCTACAAAGAAAGGTTCCATCACATCTATTCAGGCTGTTTACGTGCCTGCCGATGACCTTACTGACCCTGCTCCAGCTACAACATTCGCTCATCTGGACGCAACAACAACTCTGTCCAGAAGTATTGCTTCTCTGGGTATCTACCCAGCTGTTGACCCACTGGACTCCACATCCCGCGTTCTGACACCTGCAGTAGTAGGCGAAGAACACTACAATGTGGCACGTAGCGTACAGAACATTCTGCAGAGATACAAAGAACTGCAGGATATCATTGCTATCATGGGTATGGACGAGCTTTCAGAAGAAGATAAACTGACAGTTAGCCGTGCAAGAAAAATCCAGCGTTTCCTTTCCCAGCCATTCTCTGTTGCTGAACAGTTTACAGGTATGCAGGGTAAATATGTTCCTCTGGCTGAAACAATCAGAGGTTTCAAAGAAATCATTGAAGGCAAACACGACAATCTGCCTGAATCTGCTTTCCTGTTTGCAGGTACTATCGAGGATGTAATCGAAAGAGCAAAAAAGGGGGAATAACTGATGGCAGTATTCAACCTTAAAATTGTGACACCACACGGTGTTCACTTCCAGGGCGAAGCCAGCTCCATCACAGTGCGTGGTGTTACAGGTGATTTATCTGTACTGCCTGGCCATATCAATATGGTTACTGCACTGGGCACTGGTAAAGCATCAGTTACAGCTGACGGTGAAAAACGCACAGCCGCCTGTTCTTCAGGTGTACTTTCCGTGCTAAAAAATGAAGTTACAGTTCTGGCATCTACTTTTGAATGGAAAGAAGAGATTGATCTGGAAAGAGCAAAAGAAAATCTTGCCAGATACAAAGAAGAACTGAAAAAAGCCACAGATAAAAAAGATATCGAAATGGCAAAAATCAGAGTTCAGCGCGAACTTGTCCGTGAAGCAGTAAAAACAGAAAAATAATAAACAATCCCCGGACTGGATACCAGTTCGGGGATTACTTTTTCATAAGATAGAGGGTTACTTCTGCATATTGATTACATGCTTGTATTTACCGCTGTCAGGATTCTGCTGTGGTAAATCTTCTGTTAATGTAACAGTAACAGAAGTCACACCCTGACTGCACAGCCATTCTTTCAGTTTATGGCAGGCGGTGGAGAATACTGCATTTTTATCTGCGCCATCAGCTTCTTCCAGACGCATTTCCACTTTGTTGTCATCGTAAACCAACAGCTGAAAACGGCGGATGCCAGCCATTTCTTTCATTACAGCGTACATGGAAAGAGGCGGTATTCTGACTTTATTTTCACCGGCATCAAATACGGTCACATCATCTGTACGGCCCTCCAGTTCTATCCATGGAGAAGTGTTCCCACAGCCACATGGTGAGTGATGCATTATCACGCGGTCGGTTATTTCATAACGGATGTATGGCTGGGTGTAATTATAGAGGTTGGTCAGGTAAATTTTGTCTGACAGTACGCCGTCAGGCACCGGATTGCCGTCGCTGTCCACAGGCTCTACAATCAGCCAGTCGTCGTTTATATGGAAATGCTGATTGGAACATTCACAGGCGACAGTACCACCCTCAGTACAGGAATAAGCGGTCTGTACATAGCATTTAAAGGTTTCTGAAAGGCGTGCACGCAAATCATCAGACAGATATTCGCCACCAGTCATAATTATTACAGGGGAGATATTAAGTCTGCCGGCATTGGCCTCATCTATCAATAGCTCAAGATTGGAAGGATAACCGCCCAGCATATCCGGCTGGAAGTCATTCAGCTGCTGTACAATTTTATCAACAGGATATAATGCGCTGGATATGGCCATTTGTTTCTTTTTCCATGGCATGGAAAGTAAACGGGAACGGACACTGCTGTTACCCAGATAAAAGCCACCGTCAGCAAAAACCGCCATACTTTTGCGGCCACGCTTCATAAAGGCTTTCAGGTCTTCTTTTCTGGCGTAACTGCGGCAGGCTGCAATACCACCCATAATATTGTTTGCTGTTTTGTCATACACTGCTACCAGCGGATTACCTGTGGAGCCGGAAGTAGTGAAAACAAGGTATTTATTATCCAGCCAGCGGCCGATGTTGTCTTTGTCCTCCATGAATTTCTCGACTTTTGCCAGAGTCAGATTGCGGTCACATACCCAGTCATTCCAGTTTTCCATCAGGTCTTTTTTGTTTACAGGAGGCAGGTCAGAAAAAGATGCATCCTGTGGCAGGTTACAGTAAAGATTACTGTAATATGGGCTGTTTTCTCTGGCGTGACTGATTAAATCATCCAGGCGTTTTTGACGGATATTCCGTTTTTCTGTTTCACCTGCTTTTTTGTAATCCATACAAAGTTTCATAGCTTTGAATAATCCTGTCTTTTTCATGTATCCTCCTTATCCATAACACCGTAAAGCATTATATCCAGATGTTGTTTCATTTCCTTTTTTATTTGCTCACTGTTTTCAAAAAACAGGTCCGGGGTCTGCTGATATTTGGCGAGATATTTGTTCAGCACGGCATTTATGTATATATAAACACTCTCAGTTGCAATCCGGTTATCAGCATCGTTTCTGAATTTTATTTTTGACCGTGCCTGTCTCAACATCAGTGCGGATTCAGCTTTTACAGACAACATATAACGCCCAAGCACATCAGCCTTTATCTGTATCGCTTCTGCTGAAGATTCACGGGTAGCCATGTTTATCATATGCATTTCATCGTTATATTTCATACATACAGCAATTTTCTGACTGATGTTTTCGAAAAGAATATGATAAAAATCCCCATCGGAAACATATGCGGTCTTTTCAGTAAGCCTTTCCATAGATTTTTCCAGACAGTAACGATAAAAATTTTTCTTTGAACCAAAATAATGGAATAAAATTCCTTTGGATATTCCGCATTTCTGTATGATATTGTCGGTACGTACATCATTGTAGCTTTTTGTGGAGAATTCTTTTATACCAACAGACAGTATAATTTCCTGTTTTTCCAGTGGTAGATTTTCAAAAGTTTTCAGTGACATAATGCCTCCATATAAGTCAGGTATTAACCACGCGTACAGTATCTTGATTTGATTATATTACTTATTGACTGCGCAGTCAATAAGCGGCTAAAAGGTATGTTGTTGAATCTGAAATGGTTTTGTGATAGAATCAAACCAGCTTTTACACAGGGGAGGTACAGCATGAAGATAGCTATCGTAGGTTATACAGGCAGCGGTAAGTCTACAACAGCCCGTATGCTGGGTGAAAAATATAATATACCTGTGTTGCATCTGGATACAGTACACTGGATGCCGGACTGGCAGGTACGCCCTGTGGAAGAAAGCAAAGAAATTGTCAGAGAATTTATGGAACAGAATAACAGTTGGATTATAGACGGAAATTATAAGGCGTTATTACAGTCAGACCGTCTGGAATCTGCAGATAAAATTCTGTTTTTTGATTTTAATCGTTACACCTGTTTCTGGCGCCGGATGAAAAGATGGTTAAAATATCGTGGTAAATCGCGTCCGGATATTGCAGAAGGATGTAATGAAAAAATTGATTCTGAATTTATCAGATGGATTCTGAAAGACGGCCGTACTTTAAAGAAGAGAAAAGGCTATGAAAATATGTGCAAAAAGCACAGTAATAAAGTGGCGATTATAAAGAATCAAAGGCAACTTGACGAATTTATGGCGAGTTTATAAAAAAATAAAAAAACTTTGAAAAAAGTGTTGACATTTGCTGATACTTGAGTTATAATAACTAAGCACTCGAGAGAGAACGCAACGGGATGTGGCTCAGTTTGGTAGAGCGCCTGGTTTGGGACCAGGATGCCGCAGGTTCGAATCCTGTCATCCCGACCATGACCACCGAGAAATCGGTGGTCTTTTTTTGTTTGTTTTAGTCATCGGTTTTCCGGTGGATTTTTTATTTATTATATTATATACTCTTTAATATGTAGACAACTTTTGCAATACATAGTGAATTATAAGGAGATTTTATGTTTTTACCAAAAGCTATATTCTGTCGTGTTTTTCAGACAGCATTCAGACTGGCCCTGCCTGTTCTGCCATACAGGGAGCCAGTAATTATAAATTCGTGTCATGACCTTGGCCCAGTTCTTAAAAAAGAAAATGTGGATTCTGTACTTATAGTTACAGACGCAGGTATTGTGAAAAATAATCTTACCAGTTCACTGGAAAAAGCACTGGAAAATCAGAAAATATCCTATACTATATATGATAAAACCCAGCCTAATCCTACAGTGAAAAATGTAGAGGAAGCTTTCAGACTTTATAATGACAGCAGATGCAGTGTTGTAATAGCAGTAGGTGGCGGTTCAGCTATGGACTGTGCAAAAGCTGTTGGGGCAAGAGTAGCATATCCGAGTAAAACTGTGGGCCAGATGAAGGGAGTACTCCGTGTACTGAAGAAAACTCCTCTTCTGGTTGCTGTACCTACTACAGCTGGCACAGGCAGTGAAGTAACCCTTGCGGCGGTTATTACTGACGATGAAAAGCATGATAAGTATGCCATTATGAGCTTTCCACTTATACCAAGCTACGCAGTACTGGATGCAACACTTACATATTCACTGCCACCACATCTCACATCCACAACAGGTATGGATGCACTGACACATGCAGTTGAAGCATATTTAGGCCGCTCTACTACTGCACAGACAAGAAAACTGGCCTGTGAAGCAATAAAACTGGTGTTTGAAAATATTGAAACGGCTTATAATGAAGGTAACAATTATGAGGCCAGACAGAATATGCTTCTGGCCGCATACAAAGCTGGTGAAGCATTTTCAAAATCTTACGTGGGCTATATTCACGGTATAGCACATTCATTAGGCGGTAAATACGGTATTCCTCATGGTCTGGCAAACGCAGTAATTATGCCATATGTGCTGGATGGTTACGGTGAAAAAGTGTACAAAAAACTGCATCACCTTGGTGTAGTTGCAGGTGTATGCGGTGAAAATGACAGCATTAAAGATGGCGCTGAAAAATTTATTGCAGCAATCAGACAGCTAAACAGAAATATGTCTATTCCTGAAAAATTACAGGGTATCATAAAAGAAGATA
This sequence comes from Oscillospiraceae bacterium, assembly GCA_017547525.1. GTDB lineage: Bacteria > Bacillota > Clostridia > Oscillospirales > Ruminococcaceae > RGIG3102. The sequence goes on along the minus strand of JAFYPL010000012.1, from coordinate 4,131 downwards.
TATCTGAAATGGCTGCCCACGCAGAAAAAGAATCAAATCCGCTGTATCCTGTACCTGTACTTATGACAGCAGAAGAGCTGGAACAGTTTTATTATAAAATTGCAGATTGGAATATATAACCACCTGTCAGAACTGCGATTCAATAAATATTTAAAAATAAGATTCTGAATGGTTACATATTTAAAATATTGTATTAAAAACCACCGGTTACCGGTGGTTTTTTTGTGTATCTGTCACACTTGTAACATTTTTAATAATATGTTATCATGTACATGCAGAAGCGTTAGCGTAGCGTAACTGCTTTTATGATGATTATTAAAATGGAGATATATTATGGGCGTTATTGGAACTTTGGTAGCAACTACAGCCATTGCCGGTGTTGTAGGCACAGGACTTGGTGGTATTATAGGTGCTTTTCTTCAGAAGGATTCTGATCGTATTGCCAGCCTTTTGCTTAGCTTTGCAGCTGGTGTTATGATAAGTGTGGTATGTTTTGACCTTGTAACAGAAGCTATAGAAACAGAAGTAGGCGTTATGGTGGTTATTGGTGCCATCGCTATCGGTGTTCTGGTAATCTGGCGGTTAAACTATCTTATTGATATTAAAACTAATCCGGAAATACCTCATATTGATGAGAACCATCCGAAAACAGCCGATGACCTGAAAGAACTTATCCACAGTGACCATCTGGAACTTCATACAACAAACAAAGACAGCAAACTGGCCCTGTTTGTCGCTGGTGTGGTTATGGCCAGTGCAATTGCACTGCATAATGTACCGGAAGGTATGACTATAGGTGCGGCGTATGCAAGTAATGACGGTGTGATGGGTAGTGCGGCTATCGTACTGGCTATTCTTATCGGTCTGCACAACATTCCTGAAGGTATGGCAGTATCCGTGCCGCTTATTGCAGGTGGTATGCCTAAATGGAAAGCTGTTCTGATTACAGCATCATCAGGTATTCCTACTATTATCGGTGCTCTGCTGGGCTTTATGCTGGGGGAAATCGGCCCTCTGGGTCTGGCACTCAGCCTTGGTTTTGCCAGCGGTGCAATGCTGTATGTGGTATTCGGTGAAATCCTGCCACAGGCAATCCTTATGTACCACAGCAAACGGCCGGCTTTTTCAGCTATAGGCGGTATGCTGGTAGGTCTGTTTATAATTTTTGCATAGTTTACAGAAATGGCCATCTGAAAAGATGGCCTTTTTTTATTGAAATATTACTGGATATTTTTATCAGTTTATCGTATAGTAAATATATGACAAACATATAGGAGGATTATTGTGAATAATCAGAATATGCACTGGGCGTCTGTATGGGGCAATGCGGTTTCTATTGCTGAAAACAGACCAGAATCTTTCAGTAAAAATATTACGCTGCGCTATCCGGTATACTCACGGTTTGGCGGTACATCAGTAAAACTTACTTTTGATAACTATTGTGGCACAGAACCAATAACTATAGAAAAAACTACTGTACTGCATAATGGTGTTTTCCATACTGTTACTTTTGGCGGCTACGGTGCTGTTACTATCCCTGCAGGAGAAAATGCGGTTTCTGACCCTGTGAATTTTACTGTTGCGGCCGGTGATACTATGAACGTAAGCTTTTATCTGGCAGATTATACCCAGATGCGTTCAGTTGTATTTACAAAAGGCCCTCTTTCTGTGGGAAGTTATGCAATCGGTGACCAGACAGAGGCGGAAAAATTTGATATAGATATTTCCCGCAGTACTCATTATTTCTACTTCCTCAGTAATGTATCTGTTTACACAGAAAAAGCAAACAGAACTGTGGTGTGTTACGGTGACTCCATTACAGCACAGGACTGGCCGGACTATCTGACTCTCCGTTGCAAAGAAGAAGGTTATAAAAACACAGCGGTTATCCGCCGTGCCACATCCGGCAGCCGAATTCTCCGTGAATACAGCTGTATCACATACGAATCTTATGGTCTGAAAGGTGACAGACGTTTCCATCATGAAGTACCTACTGACGGGGCTGACTGCGTGCTGATTCAGCAGGGTATAAATGATATCATTCACCCTGTAGGTACAGACGTAAACCCATTCCGCCCAATGAGTGACCTGCCTACAGTTGAACAGCTGATAGAAGGAATGAAAAAATATATCGCACAGGCACGCAGCTTTGGGTACAAAGTATATGTGGGTACACTATTGCCTATAGGCGGCTGGCGTACATACGCACCGTTCCGTGAAGAAATGCGCAATGAATTCAATAACTGGCTGCGTACAACAGACCTGGTGGATGGTTGTGTTGATTTTGATAAAGCACTGGCAGACCCGGCAGACCCAACCCGTTTCCTGCCTGCATATGACAGCGGTGACCATCTGCACCCAAGTGGCGCAGGTTATAAAGCTATGGCACAGGCTGTTAATGCTGAAATATTGAAATAAATACAGAGAGCAGGCCTTACAGCCTGCTTTTTCATGTAAATATATGTTAAAAAATAGACAAATATGCTTGCAATATATTGACCTTGGTGGTAGTATGGATATAAATTACAACCGAAGAAAGGATGAGCAAAAATGAGAAAAGTTATTGATTTATGTCTTGACATGCCAGATTTTGAGGAGGACTTGATCAGAACAGCAATGCATTTCTGCCTGCCTGAATTCAAAGAAGCCTGGGGTGGCTACCGTGAAAATTTCAACGGTGGTATTGAAAAGAAGATAGGTCTTACCTTCCGGGAAATGGATGCCACACTGGAAAACGAAGGCAGGGAAGCCTTTATGAAGCTTATCACAGAAGCGGCGCATAAAAATGCTCCTACTCTGGACAGCTTTGTAAAAGAAATGGATGATCTGGGTGTACTATGGGGTATGACCTGCCATAACAGCCACGACAACGAAAAAACAGCACGGATATGCAGACAGTACCCTGACAGACTGGGTGGTTTCTGCTTTGTAAACCCACTGGACGGCATGAAAGCTGTGCGTGAAGTGGAATACGCAGTGAAAGAACTGGGAATGAAAGGTGTATATATCACAGCCTTCAGAACTCATCTGCCTGCAAATGACAAACATAATTACCCAATATACGCTAAATGTGTGGAACTGGATGTACCGGTGTTTATTTACTCCAGTATGAACCTGTCCGCCGCAGTGCCTTATGATATTGGTCACCCACGCTATATTGACGAAGTAGCACGCGATTTTCCTGAACTGAAAATTCTGGCCTCTGTAAGTGGCTGGCCATGGACACTGGACTTTATCGGCCTGGCACTCCGTCACAAAAATGTGTACCTCAATATGGAAACACATAATCCTGCACTTATTACAGTACAGGGCAGTGGCTACGAACCATACCTGCACTGGATGCCACGCATACAGGATAAATTCTTCTTCTCATCTGACTGGAACAGTCAAGGCAAAACACTGGAATCACTTATCAAATCAGTGGAAGAATGGCCATTCAGTGATGAAATCAAAGAAAAAGTTCTGTACAAAAATGCTGCAAAGTTTTTTGGTATAGAAGTATAATGAATACATAAATAACCTGTCCGAGCTATCCGGTCACTAACAAAACGGTAAATCCTCCCCGTGAGATTCTAGCGGGGAGGATATTTTTGTTGGGGAATTGGAATTTTGTAAACAGCTATAAACTACAAAAGCCTCACTTTCACATGGGAGGCTTTTGTACTATTTTAAAATTGGGATTTGTTAAATGCTTTTTACTGGATGCAGTTCAATATATCCTCTTGTGCCGATAGGCTCTAATTGAATACGGGGGTTGCTATTATCCCAAGAATATCCAATGCTTTCAGGGTTATATTTTTTGATTGCATCCCATACCTGCTGAATTGCCTCGACAAAGTCCTCCTCCTCAAAAGGTTCACCTTGGAACATAATATATTTGCATTTAGGCAGTTCAATAACATCAAATCCCTCTGGGACTTCACCCACATAGTCCATTGCGACCTCTACACCCTGCACATATTCAGATGTCCCTGCTTTGATGTAGTTTTGGGGAAGCCATAAACATACAGGCTCACCGCTAATTGCTTTCATACTGCAAAGCAATCCCCATACATCACAGCCAACTTCTTCGCAGTATTTGAAGTATTCTGTTGCTTCTTTACCTCGTTTGATAATGACCTTTCTTTCAGG
>JAFYPL010000011.1 GCA_017547525.1 Oscillospiraceae bacterium | reverse complement strand
CGTGGTGCTGTGCCAGACATATTTTAAAAATGCAAAAATAGTGGTGCACGAAGACGCCACAGCCGCAATAGGCAAACAGCAGGATTATGCAATCGAAGTACTTAAAGGCCTTGGGGTTGAGATAGTGTAAAACGAATAAGAGAGGTTGTAAGACCTCTCTTTTATTTTTGAAAGTATGATGAATTGATATTTGTAATACTGTTAGATAAATTTGAATTTGTCGAATAATTGTGATATACGGAAAGGCTCCCTTGTGTAAAGGGAGCTGTCAGCGAAGCTGACTGAGGGATTGTCATTCTGAACGTAGTGAAGAATCGCATTACCACTCAACTATAGCTGATATATCAAAAAAGGCAAGGTGTAAACCTTGTCTTTTATTTTGAATATATCATATTTGTCACTATGGTTTACAATAACAGAAAATATATGATAATATAAAAATATATTTAGAATGGCGGTTTTTAAAATGGTAAAAAAGTTTGCAATTGTTTTTATATTGATGCTCGCAATATTTATGATTTCCTGTGGCAGTACTATAGAAAGCAGTTCTGCGGATACATATAGTATTTCTAATGAAAACATCTCATCTTTATCTACTTCCGAAGTTAGCAGCATTTCTTCACAACAATACTCCAATCCACAGAAAAAAACAATTACAAATTTAGTATTTATACCGAGTGACAATACAAAAAGTGATGAGTATAACAACGCTGTAAAGCGGTACAATGAAATTATAAATCAGAACGAGACTAATTTGTTGTACGGCGGATATTTATATGACCTTACAAATGATGTTATACCAGAAATTATATTTTGGTATCCAGGAGGGAATGTAAGAGCATATTCATATATTGATGGTCATGTTATAGAACTTGAACTTCCGCCTGCAGGCGGTGGCGATGGCGGCAACACCCTGCTGCCAGATGGTTTCATTATGGGGGAAATGCACGAGGATTATGACGAATACTGGTTCTATACCTATAATACGGACGGCAGTGCAAACAAGGTAAACTTCGGTCAGTTTATAAATTTTGAAACATATAATGACGAAGGAATAATTGTTTACGATTACAAAATAGAGGGAAATGCTGTAAGTCGTGAAGAATATGAAAATTTCACAGCACCTTATATGGAAAAGAGCAAAAACAAATATTGGGACAGCTGCGAAAGGGTACACGGTGTATATTCAGCTGATGTTACACAGCTTACAGAGGGATTGTTACCTGTTGTAAAACGTGACAATACAAGATTTGATACTGTATCCATTACCTTTGCAGGCGGTCAGCTGATGACACCGGAGTATCTGCAGAATTATACAGGAGACATCCGTGAACTTGAAGATGTTGCAGATATGATAATGGAGTTCAAAGATATTAAATATATAAAATCAATGGATCTGTACACCACAGATTCCACCAATTATGCCAATCTTAATCCGGCACATATTTCCGGCTTTACAACAGGAGACTGGACCCCTGTTGTGTCAAAGATAAAATATACAGATTACAGCAAATCGGAAGAAAAGCCGAAAGATTACTGGATTGCGGCAGTAAAACAGCATCTGGACAGCCGTTTTGAAGACATGTATAAATGTACAGCCGATACCCCTGTTGTGATAACTGAATCCTGGGCCTTTGACTATAACGGGCGAAATGCAGAAATAATCACAGCCTGCAATCTGGTTTATTCAGACGGAGTGAAAAAATATGATTCTGCCGCAGAATGTGACATACCGCAGATAATACCACAGGGGCAGAATTTTGCGGCATATGAAATTTCATTGCTTATAGTAAATGGCAAAACGGAGCGAGTACTGGAAAGTGATATAGAAAGGGTAGGGGAGTTTACCTATCCTGCAGAAGGGTTTTTTGTAAACGAATACAGCGTATGGCAGTCTGACGAAAAAGGGGAAACAGTCCTTTGCCCTATGTTTACATCAGGAAGTTACAGTCTCAGGGAAATGAGAGTGCAGAACGACTATCTCTATCTGGATGTGGACGGCGACGGTATGGGTGAAATTATAGAACGACACAATACATTTTCTTCCTCATGGTTACCAGGTACGAGTGTTCTGAATAAAGACCATACTAAGGTAATATCGCAACTGGTTTCTTTACAGACTGCAATTACTGTCTATTGAAATGACACATAAATTCAACAAGTGTTTTTTAACTGTATTTCAGTAAATTTATCCATTATAAAATACAAGTCTTTACGCTTTATCTTTTATTTTGCGGAATAATGTTAAACAAATTTGAATAGGTCTAACAGTTCGACAAATCCCAATTTATTTGACAGTATCCTACCGAAGAAATGTGAAATCACTGCATATCACTTTGTTTACGTAATTCTAAACTATGGTCTAAAACAAAAACAGCACAGCTTTTGCTGTGCTGTAATTATTTATTTACTGTGGCAGTGGGTCAGCGCCTGGTCTGCCGTGGCAGTGTTTGTATTTTTTACCACTACCGCAAGGACAAGGGTCGTTTCTGCCTATTTTTTTGCCTGCTCTTACAGGCTGTTTTTTGATGCTGTTGTCACCGCCGCCGGAAGTGCCTGTTACTTTGGCTACCCGTT
>JAFYPL010000010.1 GCA_017547525.1 Oscillospiraceae bacterium | reverse complement strand
AGAATGACAAAGTTGGCATCATTCTCGCCAAGGACATGAGCCGTATCGGCAGAAACTATCTGGAGGTCGGCATCTACACAGAGGTGCTTTTCCCCGAACACGATGTCCGTTTCATCGCTGTGAACAGCGGTGTGGACAGCGCCAATCAGCAGGACAACGATTTTACTCCGTTCTTGAATATTATCAACGAATTCTATGTCAAGGACAGCAGTAAAAAGGTCAAGGCATCCATGAAGCAGAAAGGCGAATCCGGTGAGTATCTGACCACTAACCCGCCCTACGGCTACATGAAAGACCCCGACAATCCAAAGAGACATTGGATTGTGGACGATGAAGCCGCAGCTGTTGTCCGTCAGATATTCGCTTGGTGTATGGAGGGCTACGGCCCTTCTCAGATTGCAAAGAAGCTGAGAGAAGCAAAGGTAGATTGTCCTACTGTTCATTGGATGAAGATGGGACGAAATGCTCCTGCCAACACACCCGATGACCCTTATGCTTGGGCACCACGCACCATCACCGGCATACTGGAAAAGCAGGAATACCTTGGTCACATGGTCAACTTCAAAACCCGCAAGCTGTCGTACAAGAGCAAAAAGAAACTCGAAAACCCTCCCGATCAATGGAAGATTTTCGAGAATACCCATGAAGCTATTATTGACGAAGATACCTTCGCCCGTGTGCAGGAACTTCGCAAGAACAAACGCAGACCCACCAGAACAGGAAAGAGCAATATGTTCTCCGGTCTCGTTCACTGTGCTGATTGCGGTGAGAAATTGTACTACTGTACGAGCAACAGTTTTGAAACAAGGCAAGACCACTTTGTATGCTCTACTTCCCGTAAAAAGGGCAAGGATGTCTGCGAAACTCACTTCATCCGTGCGGTTGTATTGGAGGAAGGCACTTTGCAGCATATGCGTTTGCTTTTCCTCTGTATCGCAAACTATGAGGACGAGTTCCGCAAGGCAATGGGCGCAAAGCGAACTGCTGAAGCCAAGAAAGAGCTTGCTGCCAAGAAGCGAACCTTACAGAAATCCGAAAACCGTCTGGCTGAACTGGACAGGTTGTTCAAGCGTATTTATGAGGATATGGTCAACGGGAAACTGTCCGAAGCTCGTTTTCAGATGTTGTCTGATGATTATGAGCACGAACAGGAAGAACTGAGAGCCAAGATTGAAATGCTTGAAAACGAAATACAGAACCAAGAAAATCATGTGGAGAGTGTCGATAACTTCATCCGCTTGGCGAAGAAGCACTTGTACATTGAGAAGCTGACTCCCGATGTGCTGAACGATATGGTGAAAGCCGTATATGTTCACGCACCGGACAAGTCCAGCGGACACAGAGTACAGGATGTAGATATCAGCTACAATCACATCGGCATACTCCCCGCCAATTTACTCTATGACATTATGGACGGAAAGGCGGCATGATTACTCATGCCGCCTCACCGAAAACATTATTATACTGTTTTATTGGACCGCCCCTTGTGGGGCTGTTTTTTTGTATGATTAAATTTTGGGTAAATAAATGTTGCGATAAAATGCAGGGAACACTCTTATCATTCCTTATTTTCATACTGACTTCATCAGCATGTTACTTTTTACTCCAAAAGTAACATATTACCCTTCTATTATATCCACAACCTCACCTATAAAAATAGTGTGTGGCTCTTCATCTGTATAATATCTGTCAATTGCAAACTGTGGCATAGTTTCCACAGTCATATCCTGACGATACACTTTTTTACACAGCAGCGTTATCTTTGCCTGTGCAAAAGTAGTACTTTCCCCCACTGTAACCGGTGTAAAACCTGCAGTTGCCACTTTGTCTTCATCTTTACCGGAGTGACTGCCCAAATATGCCAGAGCCTCTTTATGCTGTTCGTCGTAGAAGCTTACTGTGAAATAGTCGTTGGCGTCCATAAAACCGTGAGTATAACGTATTGGTTTTACATAAACTGTTGCCACTGGTCTGTTCCAAAGTGTGCCAAGTCCACCCCAGCTGATGGTCATAGTGTTAAAGTTATCCACAGGACCTGCAGTAACCAGTGCCCACTCATTATTGTAAAGTCTGAAAGCCTTTTCCATAAAATTCTTCATAATATCTCTCCTTTCATATATTTCATTATATCATAAACATACGAATAATAAAGATATCAAACACTATATAAAAGAAGAGAAACAGCCCCTTTGAAGGAGCTGTTTCTCTTCTTTTTATAAGTATATTACCAGAGTGAGAGTGTATCTTCGTACATTTTGATGTATTCAAGTGCACTGGATTTCCAGCTGTAGTCACCTTTCATAGCGCGTTTGATAAGTACACGCCAGCCTTTTGTATCCTGATAGCCTTCGTATGCACGCATGCAGCATTCGTAAAGTTCGGATGCAGAATAGTTTGCAAATGTGAAGCCGTTACCTTCGCCACCCTGTGAGTCATGTACGGAGTCTTTCAGACCGCCTGTTTCGCGAACGATTGGGATAGCACCGTAACGCAGAGCGATCATCTGTGACAGACCACATGGTTCAGATTTACTTGGCATAAGGAACATATCAGAACCAGCATAGATTTTTCTAGCCAGAGCTGGAATAAAGCCGATTTTTACACCTACGCGGCCTGGGTATCTTGCAGCCAGGTCATTGAAGAATGTTTCAAACTGAGCTTCGCCGCTACCCAGACATACTACCTGATAACCTTTGTCTACCAGACCCTGCATAGCATCACAGATGATGTCTACACCTTTATGGCCTACCAGACGTGTAACCATGGAGATGATTGGGCTGCCGTCTTCTTCCAGACCGAAGAGAGAGCGGAGTTCAGCTTTACATACAGCTTTATTTTTGATAAATGCATCTGAATGGAAGTTTTTAACGATGATTTTATCTGTTTTTGGATTGTATTCATCGTAGTCGATACCGTTGAGGATACCAACCAGTTTGTACTGTTTTTCACGCAGGATTGGATCCAGACCATGAGCAAACCATGGGTCAAGGATTTCGTGTGCGTATGTTGGAGATACTGTGGAAACTTTATCTGCATTTTCGATAGCAGCTTTCATAAAGTTTGTATCACCATTGTATTCAGCATGATGTGCCCATTCCTGTGGCAGGCCCAGTGTTTCAGCGATCATATTGTAACCGTACTGACCCTGGTATGCAATATTATGGATAGTAAATATTGTTTTTACATGCTGGAATTTCTGGATATGACGATAGTAAACGTTGATGTACAGTGTTACCAGAGCTGTCTGCCAGTCATTTGTGTGTATGATGTCTGGTTCAAAGTCAACGTGCAGCAGGCTTTCCAGAATTGCTTTTGAGAAGAAAGCAAAACGTTCGCCGTCATCGCCGTAACCATAAAGTGTCTGACGGTAGAAGTAAAATTCGTTGTCAATAAAGTAGTATGTAACACCTTCATAGTCCATTGTAAACAGACCACAATACTGGTTTCTCCAGCCCAGGGATACATTGAAACTGTCAACAAATTTCAGCTGATCACCGTATTTTTCTTTAATCTGGCCGTAGAGTGGCAAAACTACTCTTACTTCCTGACCCTGTGCAACAAGGTTTTTAGGAAGAGAACCTGCTACATCACCCAGACCACCGCTGGCCGCAAAAGGAACAGCTTCACTGGAACAGAATAAAATTTTCAAATTGTGTGCCTCCTATTATACTTTTGCAGCTTTTTCTACAAATACTGGCAGGTTTTCATCGCCAACCAGTTTCTTTTCTTTTGTGATAACAACGTCTTTGTCACAGATAACGTTTTCCAGAACTGCGCCATCTTCAACAACTGTATCCTGCATGAGAACGCAGTTTCTTACGATAGCACCTTTACCGATTTTAACGCCACGGAACAGCACGCTGTTTTCTACGTAGCCTTCAATGTAGCAACCATCAGCACATACTACATCTTTAACTTCGCTGCCCAGAGCGTATCTTACTGGAGCGTCGTCACGGATTTTTGTATATACTGGGTGGTCAGAGAACAGACCTTTCATTGTTTCTCTATTAACCATATCAAGGTTAGCTTTGAAATATGTCAGAAGGCTTGTGATACGTTTAAGTTCGCCTTTGTATTCGTAGCCGCAAACTTTAACTTCTTTAACAATTTTCTGCAGAACGTCTGCTTCGAAGTTTGTCAGGCCCTGTTTAACGCCTTCTTTAACCAGTTTAAGCAGCAGTTCTGTTTCAATTACATATGCCCACATACCATTAGCAACAACTTCTGTTGTGTCGTCGTTAAGGTAAACAGCGCTGATTGTATTGTCTTCTTCTACTTTGAAAACAACGTTATCAGTTTTGCTTGCTGGGTCAATTGTTTCTTTTTTGTACAGGGCAGTAATCTGTGCGCCTGTTGCAACGTGCTGGTCCAGTACTTCGTTATAGTTGATAGCACTTACCAGACCGCTGTCTGCCAGGATAACAGCTTTTGCGCCTGTTTTTTCAATATAACCAACCACGTTGGAAAGAGCCTGCAGTTTACCTGTGTAAACCTGTGTGCCGATTTCGCTGAATGGTGGGAATACTTTCAGACCGCCGATTTTTCTTGCCAGGTCGTAAACACGGCCAGAGCCCAGGTGGTCCATCAGAGACATGTAGTTTCTTTTTACGATAAGGCCGATATCATCGATACCTGCAGCTACCATTTCAGACAGTGTGAAGTCAACCAATCTGTAACGGCCGCCAAAAGGTACGCTGGCCATAGTTCTAAGTTTTGTCAGTTCGCCGATAGCATTATCGTGCATGTTAGGGAAGATAATCCCTAATACTTTATCGCCTTTTTTCATGATTATTAGCCCTCCTTAACGTCTTCGTAAATCATACCTTTTGCAGGTACTGTCAGTTTTGCGCCAACTGTTACGCCGTTACCAAGAACAGCAATACCCCAGTTATCCATGTTTTCCATAGTTTCTGGGCGCTGGCCAACTGTAGCGCCTTCTTCAACAACACAGTTTTCGCCGATGATAGCGTACTGGATGTTAGCGCCTTTTTTGATTACGGAGCCAGGAAGTACGATACTGTCACGAACTGTAGCGCCTTCTTCAACAACTACTGACTGGAACAGTACAGAGAAATCTACACAGCCGTCAACAACGCAGCCTTCGGAAACCATACTGTTTTCTACAACAGCTTCTGGGCCTACATACTGTGGTGGAACGTTATGTGTTCTGGAGTAAATTTTCCAGGAGTTATCCCATACGTCAAATGGTACGTTAGGATCCAGCAGGTCCATGTTGGATTCCCACAGGGAGTCGATTGTACCAACGTCTTTCCAGTAGCCTTCAAAGTTGTAAGCGTACAGTTTCTGGTTATCTGCCAGCATGGAAGTGATGATGTTTTTACCAAAGTCGTTTTCAGATTCTGGGTTTGCTTCGTCTTCGATAAGATATTTTCTCAGTTTGTCCCATGTGAAAATATAGATACCCATAGAAGCCAGAGTTGAATCAGGGTTCTTTGGTTTTTCTGTAAATTTAACAATTCTGCCTTCTGCATCACAAGTCATGATACCGAAACGGCTTGCTTCTTCCATTGGAACATCCAGAACTGCGATAGTAATGTCAGCATCTTTTTCTTTATGCTGAGCCAGCATTTTTTCGTAGTCCATTTTGTAGATATGGTCACCGGAAAGAATCAGAACGTATTCTGGGTCATATCTTTCGATGAATTTGATGTTCTGGTAGATAGCATTAGCTGTACCTTTGTACCAGTCAGAACCTGTAGCTTTCTGGTATGGAGGCAGAACATGAACACCACCGTACAGACGGTCCAAGTCCCATGGCTGGCCGTTGCCCAGGTATTCATTCAGTTCCAGTGGCTGATACTGTGTAAGAACACCTACTGTGTCGATGCCGCTGTTTACACAGTTAGACAGTGGAAAGTCGATAATTCTGTACTTACCGCCAAAGTAAACTGCCGGTTTGGCTGTTGCTTGTGTAAGTGCATAAAGTCTGGAACCCTGGCCACCAGCCAGGAGCATAGCAATACACTCTTTAGACATAATTTTACCCTCACTTTTTATTTACATTATTCAGGTCATCACCTGTTAATTAAGAAAATTGGTTTTTAAAAAGCATAAAACACCCCATTTTGCAATTAAAATGCGGTATAGACGCTATGATGCCTTTTAAAAAGACTTCCTCTATATTATCTTACCATTTATATAAATTTTTTCAAGTAAAATTTTATACAAAAATATCAAAAACATACTGTGTAGTTTATATATTTTTGTACAGTTTTTACATAATCAAAAGTTTATTTTTCCTTTATATTTCAGTGTTTTTTCTATATTTCCACATGATGTTCCTGTCTTGAAACATAGTGGCATACATATTTCACACCGTGTGCTTTGAGCATATTTATCACAGCATCAACACCATTTTTATAAACCGCCGCAGAGTGGGAATCGCTGCCCAGTGTAAACTTTTCACCGCCTAAATCGGTATACATTTTAATGATTTCCTCAGCACGGCGCATAGAAGCTGTATCCGGGAAAATTTTGCTGTTTATTTCAAGGGCTTTGCCTTTGCTGATAAGCCCTTTAAAAACCTTTTCAAGGCTTTCCCTGTGCTTGTTAAGGTCGGTGTCCCCTATATATCGCAGTAAGTAGTCTATGTGGGTAAAGCTGTCAAAGTTTTCAAAATCTTCTATGGCCTGCAGGGCAAGGCTAAGGTATTCTTCAAAACAATCGTCCACACTACGCCCTTTTATATAGTCCGGGTGGGCAACGTCGGCATATTCGGTTTCGTGTATGGAAAGCAAAATCATATCAAAAGGATATTTTTTGCCTATCCGGTCAATTCTGTCCCTTATGCTTTTGCGCCAACCCAATTCCACACCCAGCAGTACCTTTACCGGGTATTTTTCGTTAAGCTGTTTTACCACTTCCACCTGCCGGTCAATATCCCGCAGAATATCTTCCCTGTTAAGTATAAAGCTTTCAAGATCAACATGTTCTGTGGATATAAAATAAGTGTCCCCCAATTCTGCCGCTGTTTTTACATAATTTTCCATTGGCTCTTTGCTGTCAAAGGAAAATGCGGTGTGTACATGGCAGTCAACAATATTCATAACATTACACTTTCTGAAACATACTGTTCCCCTGTTTTTTTACGCCACATATTATACCACAAATAAATATGTGTGACAAACTTACTTTATTATATTTTCAGCTTATTGTATAATAATCTACAATAAATATTATATTTTAACCATGAGGTGATTTATATATGAAAAATACCAAACAGAAAATTGCTATTGCCAGCGTTACAGTGTTGCTTATTTTTTCTGTTATAAGCGGTCTGGTAGTACCTTATCTGCAGAATTTTGACACCGAAACTGTGGATAAAAACGCAGTGCAGAATGAAGAAAAAATTGCAATTCCGGACTTTGAATTTAAAAACCTGGAAGGAGAAACAGTAAATTTAAGCGATTTTGCGGGTAAACCTATAGTTATGAACTTCTGGGGTACATGGTGCCCATTCTGCACCCTTGAACTTCCGGAATTCGACAAAGCAGCCGCAGAATATGGCGACAAGGTAAATTTTATACTGCTTGACGTTGAAGAGGATTCAAATATGACAAGACAGGCTGTGGCAGACTACCTTGCAGAAAAAGGCATTGAAAACCTTACAACCTATTACGATGACCCAGGTTATGGCATATACATTTTTGGCGTAAACAGTTTCCCTCTTACAGTTTATATCGACAGCGAAGGCTATTTCTTCAATGCCAAATCCGGCATGACAAGTTATGATGAAATTGTAGCGAATATAAACGCTATGCTGTAAAAACAGGAGAGTGCTATGCAGTATTTATTTACTTTCTCTGAAGGGATGCTGGCCTTTGTATCCCCCTGTATACTGCCTATGCTGCCAATTTTTCTGGCATATATTTCGGCAGATGAAAAACAGAGCCTTTCAAAACGCTTTATAAACACACTTTTCTTTGTACTTGGCTTTACAACAGCCTTTGTGGCTATGGGGGCTACGGCCTTTTCACTGGCCAGTTTCCTTTCCCGCTATAAAACATTCCTTATAAAACTGGCCGGAGTTATGCTGGTGTTTTTCGGCTTTGTTTATATGGATTTTATTACACTTAATATCGGTGGCAGCACAGCTAAAAAAGAAAAAAGCGGTTTTCTGTCAAACTTCCTTTTTGGTGTCAGCTATTCATTCGGATGGACTCCATGCATGGGTGCATTTTTAGGCAGTGCTCTTGCCCTTGCCGGTGTGCAGGAAACTGTAATCCAGGGCATGCTGCTTTTAGCCTGCTTTGGTCTCGGCCTTGGCGTGCCATTCATAGTGTTTTCACTGATGTATGAAAGACTGAAAAGTGTGGTTAATTTTCTGAAAATTCACAGCGAAAAAATCAAAACTGTGGGTGGTGTAATACTGATATTAGTAGGTTTAGCCATGATTTTTGATCTTTTAGGCTATTATCTTGCTATTTTCACATAATATCTATTGTTTTTTCACGATTTTATCTATATAATGTATTATAGTTCTATAAATATAAATATATTGATCACGAGGTTAATATGGCACAATCAACCGTAAGTATACAAAAAATACTGCTTACCACCGTAAATCTGATGAAAAGCAAATCTTACGTGGATATAACCATAAAGGATATATGTGAATCTGCAGATATCTCCCGTCAGACTTTCTACAATCATTTCAAAACAAAAGACGATATCTTCAAAACTTTTTTTAAAAATCTTTCCGAAAAAGGCGATATATTCAGTCCTGACAGACCGGCTGCATATTATTTTTCACGTCAGTACAAATACGATATCGTATCGTTGTACGATAAATACTCCGATATTTTCTTTGTTCTGTTTGAACAGGATATCCTCTGGTATCTGGGCAGGGAATTTGTGACAAGCCACAGAGAAAGCATCTTTAAGAATATTTCTGATGAATTTATAGGTAGTCACCAGAATTATTTTTACATGTATACCTATCTGGGTATAAGCCAGATTTGCCTTGAATGGATACGCACTGGTAAAAAAGAAACCAAAGAAGAACTCGTTGATATGATAGAATACTTTGATACATATCACAGACCAAAAAACATATAAAAACAGAGGAGTCATAGACTCCTCTGTTTTTATTTATGATATTTACTGCCTGCATTAATAGACAGTGCACGATAAATCTGTTCTAGTGCAATAAGACGCGCCAGCTGATGTGGGAAGGTCATTTTTGAAAACGACAGTCTCATATGGCTGGCCTGCTTTACTTTCTCAGACAAACCATGGCTGGAACCTATAATAAGGCATATATTTGAATAGCCTTCTATGCCTTTCTGCTCTATTGTTTTTGCCAGATCTTCACTGGACAGCTGTTTACCTTCGATACACAGTGTTATCACATAACTCTGTTTTGGAATAGATGCCAGTATTTTAACACTTTCTTTATCTAGTGCACGATCTATAAGTGTCTGGTTCAGATTTTTTTCTGGCAACGGTTCATCGTCCAGTTCTATGAGTTTAAAGTTGCACATAGGGCGCAGGCGTTTGATAAATTCGTTGCAACCATCAGAAAGATAGCCTTTCTGTACTTTACCCAGTGCGATAATTGTAATATTTTGCATTTTCAATACTTTCTGTAAATTAAAATTCTGTATCTGATGTGATTTCATGGCGGCGGTTTACTTTAACCTGCACATGATCCGGTATTCTGATCCCCTTTGCCATAGCTGTCAATGCTACCTGCTGAAGCGCCAGCGTAGGAGTATTATTGTTGTTTGACAGATGGCACAGCTGTATTTTTTCCACACCGCTTTCTATAAGTCGCAGTGTGATTTCACTGGACTGCCGGTTTGACAGATGACCACGGTTGGAAGCAATTCTGCTTTTCAGATAATATGGGTATGGGCCATCTTTCAGCATCTGCACATCATAGTTTGATTCTACCACTGACAAATCCACATTTTTGAGATTCTCAAATATGTTTTCTGTCACCATACCAAGGTCGGTGGCAATAGACATTGAGCGGCCTTTTTCTGTATGTATACGGAAGCCAAGACAACCCACTGAGTCATGGGGTGTTTCAAAACCAGTTATGTGGAAAGGGCCTACATCCGCACCGTTGAAAGAAAGATCCTGCATTTCTATATGGGCTGGTACCAACAGGTTATCCTGCATATAATCAAGTGTGGCCGCACCGGTGTAAACAGGTACGTTCAGATTTTTCAGAAATACTTTCAGACCAGATGTGTGATCAGTATGTTCATGGCTTACCAGTATGCCCTGCAGATTTTTAATATCCAATCCCAGTTCAGTCAACGCTTTGTTGGTCTGGCGTGCAGATTTACCCATATCTATGAGAATAAATTTTCCGTTTTCCTCCACCACTGAACAGTTACCGGAGGATCCGGAGTATAAAGAAATATATCTTGCCATTTAAATTCCTTTTTGATGTAATTACTCAATAAAGCGGAGTGTATTATCACTCCGCTTTAGATTTTATCCTTTTATAATCTCAGTGTGCTTTTTTCAGCACTTCGCCGTCCGGAATATCCACTTTGCAGATATCGCCGCCCAGTGCACGAATTTTCTTTACCATATCCACGTAACCACGTTCCACATGGTGAATTTCAGTAACTTCACTCTGGCCTTCAGCACAGAGAGCTGCAATAACCAGAGCTGCACCTGCACGCAGATCAGTTGCTTTTACAGGAGCTGGCTGCAGTTTTTCAACACCTTCGAAAACTGCTACTTTGCTTTCTACCTGAATATTTGCACCCATTTTGGTAAGTTCGTCGCAGTATCTGAAACGGCTGTCCCAGATGTTTTCTGTAATGATTGATGTACCTTTTGCAAGGCAGAGCAGTACACCCATAACAGACTGCAGGTCTGTAGGGAAACCAGGATGTGGCCGTGTTTTGATGTTGATATTCTGGTATTCTTCAACACCTCTTACTCTTACTGCTTCATCAAATTCTTCTACGATAGCGCCTGTAGCACGGAGTTTGCTTGTGATGATTTCCAGATGTTCTGGTGTAACATTTTTTACCAGAATATCGCCACGTGTAGCTGCAGCAGCTACCATAAATGTACCTGCTTCAATCTGGTCAGGAATAACTGTGTATGTTGCACCGTGCATTCTTTCAACACCACGGATTTTGATAACGTCAGTACCTGCACCACGTACATCAGCACCCATTGTATTCAGAAAGTTTGCCACGTCAACGATATGTGGTTCTTTTGCTACGTTTTCCAGTACTGTTGTACCTTTAGCTTTTACAGCCGCCAGCATAGCGTTGATAGTAGCACCTACAGAAACCGTATCAAAGAAAATATGTGCACCCTGAAGGTTATTAGTTTTCACATTGATCATTGCGTAATCCAGTTCATGGCCAGCCCCCAGTGCTGTGAAAGCTTTCAGATGCTGGTCGATAGGACGTGCACCCAGATCACAACCACCTGGCATAGGAACTTTAGCATCACCAAAACGGGACAGCAGACTGCCCAGGAAGTAGTAAGATGCACGGAATTTAATACCCAGATCCAGTGGTACTTCTGTAGTGTTAACTGTTGATGTATCTATTTCCAGAGTAGATGGGCTCAGTCTTGTTACTTTTGCACCCATCTGTCTCAATATTTCAATTTCTTTGCGGATGTCGCTGATATCAGGTACGTTTTCCAGAACGCACACATCATTAGCCAGCACAGTGGCAGGCAACAGTGCAACTGCTGCATTTTTGGCACCGCTGATAACAACTTCACCTTTTAAAGGCTTACCGCCTGTGATAATATATTTTTCCAAGTTTTTTCTCCTTTGGAATACAGTAAAAAATACAAGTATATATCCCTACAGTATTTTACTCATTATGGTAATGAGTAAACATTAACAATACAAGGGAATTTTTGTGTTTTTGTTACATTTAAACCATTTTATGCCAATTTCTATCCGTCTGTTACACACAGACGGATAGAATCATATACATTTTAGAACCAACCGTATGGATCGTAACGGTAGTTACCTCTCTTAACTTCGAAATGGAGATGAGGACCTGTAGAGTTACCTGTAGAGCCCATGTAAGCAATTACCTGACCCTGTGTAACCTGCTGACCTACGCTTACCAACAGTCTTGAACAGTGACCGTAAAGTGTCTGGTAGCCGCCGTGTTCGATTTCTACATATACACCATAACCTACGTTAGTGTATTTTGCTTTTGTTACCACGCCGCTGTCAGCTGCGTAAATATGTGTACCGATTGGTGCAGCTATGTCAACACCGTTATGGCTTGGATACTGACCAGTAAAGCCACGGGATACACGGCCAGCCGCTGTAGGCCAGATAAGTCTGCCGTTACCACCCTGGATAACCTGACCATTCCACAGAGTACCCTGCTGGATAATTTCCTGTACAGGCTCTTTCAGTACCACTGTCTGTGTTACTATTTCGCTCTGCAGAATACCATCAATATATGTAGATTCAACTGTCTGTTCGTTAAGGCCTTTTTCACCTTTCTGGGAAACTTTGCTTGTACCCAGGTTCATGCTGTTATTTCTTTCTGTTTTTGTTGTATAGTTGATTTCCACCTGACGTGTGCTTGTTTCCACGTATTTAACCTGGAGGAAAGGAACTGATGCACCAACGATAACAACATCACCTACCCACATACCGCCGCCCTGCATACCAGGGTTAAGACTGTAAAGAGTATTGAGCGTTATACCATTCTTTCTTGCAATAACCCATGGGTTATCACCGGAAACTACAGTGTAATGTTTTTCACCGCTTACTTCGCTGACTACCATGTTTGCCAGTTGCTCATCAGGTACAACACTGTCTGTGAAGAAAATACCATCCAGTACGCTTACCTGCTGTACAAATGATACTGTTCTGTTAGGGTCACCATTGATATATGGCGCTTTAAGTGATTCCAGTGCATTGTTCAGTAATGTTGGGTCCTGCACAGCACCCATAAACACACCGTCTACATAAAGACCTGTAGCTTCCACAATATTTTCATCTGATGTGGCAAGTATATTGTTTGCCAGCTGTCTTTCATCAACTGTTTCTTTTCCGTTAAGTGCAACCATCTTAATGGAAGAGTTCAGTGACCAGCTCTGGTCATTTGTACTTACCAGTTTGTTTTCAATTATTTTGTTTGCATTTTCAAGAACTGTATAGTTTTTGATTGCGCCTATAGGCTCATCATCTACCATTACCTGAATGGCATACTCACGACCCAAGCCCAGTGATACTGTAGTTATAAAAATTATACAGCAAACCAATGGTGTTACATAGCTATACAGCATTTTTGCCAGTTCTTTATGTTTTGCCATACCATCTTTCATGTAGGCACGCATTTCTTTACCAGCATTTCTGTTTTTATCTTCTTTTGACTCTTTGCGGATGGCTGAAATGGCTGTGAAAGCACGTCCCAGTCTTTCCATAGGTTCTCCAAGGTCATCCATAATAGTATCTGTCAGTTTATCAAAGAAAACTGCCGCACTACCAGCCATACCGGACAGTGTAGAAAATACTTTATCAAGTACTTTATCAAGGCGTTTACCTATAATACCTGTATTGATTTCGATATTGTAACCTACATGGTAAAATATGAAACCGAAGAATTTTTTTAAACCATCTATTGTAACCTTTTCAGGGTTATATTTTTTAAATATTATCTTAATAGTAGAGCCTGCTTCTTTTGAACCATTAGTTTTTGCACTTTTGTTTTTGCTGTTTAATGGCATGCATTCCTCTCCTTTTCTTTTTTATCTCATCAGCACGCTGATATCCAATTTAATATTATATCGTTTTTTTCTTTATTTTTCAAGGAAATCCGAACATTTTTTACTCTTTTGTAGTATTTATTTCACATAATGTTCAGCCTGTATACATAAATAAGGCAATATATGTATTTAAAGTGAATTTTTACCTATTTTATTTACCAGTTCCTGCATATCCTGTGGCAGTTCTGATCTGACTTCCACATAGCCTTCACCCGTTACCGCGGGAAATCTTAGCACCGAACAATGCAATGCGTGACGGTTAATATTGCTCATATTACCGCCGTAAAGTTCATCACCTTCCAGAGAGTAACCCAGATGTGAAAAATGCACTCTTATCTGATGAGTACGCCCTGTGTGCAGTTTTATATCCAGCAGTGACAGCTGGCCATCGGTTTTCACCACATTGTATTCCGTAACGGCACGCTGACCGTCTTCTCTCACACAGCGTGTGATTATAGACTCTTCCTGTCGTGCGATAGGCAGGTCTATTACACCATGGATTGTTTCGGGACAACCTGCTATTACAGCTGTGTATGTTTTATCAACTTTTCCTTTAAATTTTTCCGCAGAGTGAGCATCCAGCGCTATCAGCACAAGGCCGGATGTATTTCTGTCCAGACGGTTTATAATGCGACAGATTTTGCTTTCTCCTCTGTCCTGCCAGTATCCCATAAAATAATTAGCAATGGTGTCAGTAGGATGGTTGAAAGACGGGTGGCATGGCATATCGTACGGCTTGTCCACCACCATACAGCAATCATCCATGTATACAATATTCATTTCGCCACGCTGTGGTATCACAGTAGAGTCCATATCCTCATCTGCAGTATTTATCTCTACTATATCACCTGGCTGTACCATATAATCGGTATTCTTCTTTTCTCCATTTACCAGTATGCCATCAGGTGTGAATTTAATTTTTTTAATGAGGGCAGCAGATACTCCGTTTTCTCGCAGAAAAATATTCAGTCTCTGTCTTTCCTGCAATTTGTCCGCTACAAAGCTGAATTTCATACATTTCTCCCCCTTTTTTAAGCCTTTAAATTATATTTTACCATATATCATAACCCATTAACATAAAAAATTTTAAAAAAATCGATGTTTTTTTGCATAATTTACACTTTTATAGTGTTGAATTATATAGAGATATGTGATAAACTATTTTAGTCAAAATTTTAGGAGTGATGTAAATGTATTGTACACAGTGCGGTTTCAAAATAGAAGATAATTCTGTTTTCTGCCCTCAGTGTGGTTATAAACTGGAACAGAGAACACAGCAGAATCCGGATTTTGCCCAGAACATCAAAAACAGCTATAACGGTATAATGGAAAAACCAAAAAGCCGTCTGCTGGCAGGTATTCTGGCAATAGTACTGGGCAGTGTGGGTGCACATTGGTTTTATCTGGGATATACACGCAAAGGTGTTACACATCTTCTTATGTATGTATTTTTCCTGGGCTGGCTCAGCCAGATTTTAGCCATTATACATGCACTGAAAATTCTGACCGGCAGGATGGATACCGATGCAAAAGGTATACCTCTTACCGATTGATAAGTTTTAAATACGAGTAAAACATACGATAGCGGGGGCGTTTCGCAAGAATGCCCGTGAGGAAAGTCCGTGCTGCTCAGGACAAGGGTAGCTGATAACGTCAGCCGAGGGCGACCTTAGAGATAGTGCAACAGAGATATACCGCCGGGGTATTACCCCGGTAAGGGTGGAAAGGTGGGGTAAGAGCCCACCAGCGGTGTGGAGACATACCGGCTATGTAAACCTTACCCGCAGCAACTCCCGACAGCAGAGCGTATGTTGTCCTGCAGCTCTCAGGAGGAGGCTTGAACTGTACAGCAATGTGCAGTCTAGATAGATTATCGTTTAATACAGAACACGGCTTACGGTTTGCTCGTATAAAAAGGCGGAGTGATTGCACTCCGCCTTTTATTTTTTATTCGAATTTGTTGTAACAGATTACTTCTTCGGCTGTTTTTCTAGGTTTTGGTGCAGGGTCTTCATCCGCATAACCCAGTGGAGAAACCGCCACTACGATATAATCTTCCGGTATATTCAATATCTGTTTTACCTGATCAGCAAAGAAATGTCCCAGCCAGCACATACCCAAGCCTTCCTCTTCTGCCTGTAAAAGCATAAAGGACATAGCGATGGAACAGTCGATTGTTGTTTTTGACTGACCACAAGACATAACCATATCGTTGTTTGCACATACCACCAGTGTAACCGGTGCCTGACCTACCTGACGCTGTCCACCACAGGCCTGCTGTAACTGTGCACGTTTATCATCGTCCGTAACTGCAATGAATTTCCAATCCTGAAGATTACGTGCAGATGGTGCCAGACGTGCAGCCTCCAGTACATTGGCCAGTTTTTCAGCTTCTACTGGTGTGCTTTTATATTTTCTTATGGATTTTCTTGTTTTGATTACATCAAGTACAGCCATGATTATTCTCCTTTAGTATTTATTCCAGTGGATTCTGTTTTCATCATATCTGTCCACAAATTTATTGGCATTTTCTTCAGCAGGATAACCTACGGCAAAAACACCGAATGGCTTTACTGTTTCAGGCAATGAGAACATTTCTGTAACGAATGTTTCTCTTTCACTGCCTCGGCCTACGCCCATCCACACAGTACCCAGACTATCTTCCACAGCCTGCAGCATCATGTTCTGTGCAGCAGCACCCAGATCCTGTTCAGTAAACAGCGCAGCACGCATACCCTGTTTTTCCAGTATAACCACTGCCAGCGGTGCCTGTGGCAACATTTTTGCGTATGGAGAAAATTCCGCCAGTTTATCTATGGTTTTTCTGTCATCAATAACTATAAATTCCCATGGTTGCTGGTTAGTTGCAGATGGCGCCTGCATAGCAGCACGAAGCATGCGGTCGATTTTTTCAGGCTCTACAGCCTTATCCAGATATTTACGCACACTGCGGCGTGTAAAAATAATATTGTTCATAACGTCACGTCCTTAATATAATTATAGAATAATTTTACCATACAAATAAAAAAAGACAACCGGAAGCACTCTTTGACTTCCGGTTGTTTATTATGATTTATTCGCTTTCTTTAAGTATCTTTTCAAATACATCGCATACACGTTCCACATCCGGACGTGACACATCATTATTTGTGATAAAACGCAACAGGCCGCCTTCTTCACCAGCCATTTTAATACCATGTTCCAGCATTTTGCCCGGCAGCGCATGAATAAACTCACGTGGTCTTTCCAATTTAAAAAACACCATATTCACATCTACATTATCCATCAGCACTTTTACGTCTTTCATTTTGTTCAGACGCTGTGCCATGTATTTTGCATTGTCGTGGTCATCTTTCAGTCGGTCAACCATTTTTTCCAGTGCGATAATACCGCATGCTGCTACCAGACCGGCCTGACGCATGCCACCGCCCAGGATTTTTCTGTTACGACGGGCTTTTTCTATAAATTCCTTGCTGCCACACAGCACACTGCCCACAGGCGCACACAAACCTTTTGAAAGGCAGACCATTACGCTGTCACAGTACTGTGTCACCTCTGTGGCGTCCACTCCCAGTGAAACAGCTGCATTGAACAATCTGGCACCATCCAGATGTACCGGCAGGTTATGCTCTTTCGCTTTATCATAGCATGCCTTCATTTTTTTCAGTGGCATTACTTTACCATTGGTCAGGGCATTTTCCAGACACACAAGACTGGTGCGTGGAGACATATAATCTTCTGCCGGTCTGCAGGCTTTTTCTATCAAGTCCGGTGTCAGCATATCGTCCTGGCACTCCAGTGCACGGACCATAACACCACTGAGAACCGCTGCAGCACCTACTTCATGCACAACTATATGGCTGCCGGAGGAAATGATAATTTCATCTCCGCGTACTGTATGGGTCATAACTGCCAGCTGGTTGCCCATAGTACCGGAAGCAACAAAGAGGCCTGCTTCCTTACCTACTTTTCGGGCGCACAGCTGTTCCAGTCTTTTGACAGTAGGGTCATCGCCGTATTCATCATCACCCACAAGCGCTGTGTACATAGCATCACGCATTTCCTGGGTAGGCTGTGTAACGCTGTCAGAGCGTAAATCTATGTAATTCATTGAATCAATCCTTTGAGTAATATTTACAGTTGTCAGCTGACTTTCTGCAGTGTGACACCTGTGTAATAGTGCGTAAGTATTCTGTCGTAGGTCCAGCCTTCCAGCTGTGCATACAGCTGTGCACCCCACTGGCTCATACCTACACCATGGCCGTAGCCCTGTGTAACAATGGTAAACATACCATCGGCGTAAGAAATGGTAAACGCCGCACTACGCAGAGGATAGCCTGCGTCAGACAGAATATCTGTGGCAAACCAGTTACCTGTTATATTGCGCACATTGCCTGACTGTGAGATATATGTGGTTGTACCATCAATGTGCATTCTGCGCACATAACCACCATCAGTATAGTCAACTACACTGAACCATTCTCCTGCTCTTTCCAGATCCAGGTTTGTACCGATTCTGGCGTCAAGAATGGATTTCATAACTTCAGCAGAAATTGTATACACCTTTTCGTAACCGCTGGACATATAGTCATACTTACTTTCCACGCTCTGCAGATGTGAGTGTGGTGTGCCCCATACCTGATCAGCAGGGTTTGTTCTGCCGGCTACAGATGCAGTGTAAGGTGTGTATACCGCACGGCCGCCAACTGTCATAATAATATCAGCTACTTCGCTTACAGCATTTACCACCACCTGTGATGGACTGGTTCTGCCGGCTACAGATGGAGCTGTAACACCGTTGGAGTACTGATAAAGCAGGTATGTATGTGCAGCTACCGCCTGAGCTTTCAAAGCTTCAGGATTCCATGATGAAGTCATTTCAATGGCTACAATCTGGCTAAGTATCTGCACCGCCGGACCGGATACTACCTCACCGTTCATAGTTACTGTCAGTATTTCACCGGCAGGTGTAGGCACCGGAGTAGGTTCCGGAGTCGGCACCGGTGTAGGTGTGGACCGTGGAGTAGGTGTAGGCTGAACAGTAGGGGTCGGTGTAGCTGTTGCCACCGGTGTAGCAGATGGTGACACTGTGGCCGCTGGGCTAGGTAATACCGCCGGAGTGGCACTTGGTGTTACTGTAGGTCTGGCAGATGGTGACGGACTCGGGCTAACCGCTGGTCTTGCAGTAGGGGTCGGTGATGTTTTTGGTGTTGGGCTTGGTGATGCGGATGGTGACGCACTTGGTTTAACAGATGGTGACGGACTTACCGCCTGAGACCGTGATGTATCAGATGTGTCATCGTCACTGCTGTCAGGTGATGGTGTTTCAACAACAACCGGTGTCAGCAGCCAGTTATCACGATCGTATACTTCCTGTGCATACAACAGTGCCTCACCAGCTAGTTCGTCTGTCAGATTATTATCTACCATATACCAGTCGGAGTATATAGCCGCTGTTTTTATGTCCACACTAGGGAATGTATTACGGCTGCCTTTTACTGCAAAAGCCACCACATATTTTTCCCCGCCTTTGTTCTGGACCAGAACCACCAGATTATCAGCATCTTTTACAGACACATCCACATCAAAAAGACTGCGTGCACGTATCTGCACAATATACTGCTGTTTATCCACAGTGGCTGTCAGTTCGTCCAGGTCCCGCTGGGAAAAAGTACCCACCGCGAAAATCTGGTAATCGGTGTGGCTGTCGTCACTGAACAGTATAAAACTGCTGTTGTCACGTACAGACTGTAAATCAGTCAGGTCAAAAAAGTTTTTGTCTGTAAAACCTGATATATATGTATATTCGCTGATTTTACCATCCGGGAGATAGTAAATTTCTCCGCCATCCGGCAGATTTTCCTGCCGTGAATAAACAGGATATTCATTTTTCGAATAGCGGAATGTGAGCCAGCCTTCAAGATTATGGTTTTGAGACTGAAGGCTGCCCAATGTTTTTATGGTGTCTTTCTCAAAACCTTTTGAAAAAAAATCGATTGCCTGTCTTTCGCTGAGGACAGCTGAAACATCAGCCGGATCCTTTTTGAACTTGTCCACTATCTGTGTAACTATGGCCGGCAGGTCTACCTTTGGCAGATTTACAGCTATATTACCATCATTTTTATACCAGAGATAACCCCAGGCCAGTAGACCAGCCAGAAGTATCATAGTAATCAGTGTGAAGAAAGTTTTAAAACAACCAGTTTTCTTTTCTGGTTCATCATCGTTTATTGTATCATCATTGAAATTATCAATGATTTTTACTTCAGGATTATCTATGCCGTAAAGCACTCCGCGCAGAAGATCAAGTGCACTCTGGCTGGCCAGGTGTATTATTCTGCTTCTTTCACCAGCAA
The DNA here is from genome assembly GCA_017547525.1 of Oscillospiraceae bacterium. Lineage (GTDB taxonomy): Bacteria > Bacillota > Clostridia > Oscillospirales > Ruminococcaceae > RGIG3102. The sequence continues at coordinate 70,035 of JAFYPL010000010.1, read as the reverse complement.
ATGAACATTTACGCACATAGGTGCAGTCTGCTGTAGCTACAGCAATATATACTGTACCCACAGGTTCCTGTGGTGTACCGCCGTCAGGACCTGCATAACCTGTAGTGGCTATGGCATAATCAGCACCACTCTTTTCCAGAATACCTCTGGCCATCCGGCATACTACCGGCTGTGATACAGCTGTATATGTTTCCAGTTCTTCCTGACTTACACCCAGTATTTTATGTTTCTGCCGGTCAGAATAAGTGCATACCCCCAGTGAAAACACACCGGATGCACCAGGTACAGAAGTGATTCTGGCACTGAGAGTGCCGCCTGTGCAGCTTTCAGCTGTGGCTACAGTTTTCTTTTCTGCTTTCAGTTTCTTTACCAGCACGGTTTCAATATTCTCTTCACCCACACTATAAATATAGTCATGAATGAGGCTGTCCAGCTGGCTGTAGGCTCTGTCCAGCATATCGTTTGCTGTAGCTGAATCGACGGCAGATGCTGTTATGCGCACAGTAACCTCTCCCTCCGCGGCATACAATGCCATGGAAGGATTCCGTGAAGCAAGCAGTACTTTTATCTTTTCTTCCAGTGCGCTTTCGCCTATACCGATGGTATGTACATAACGGGATTCGATAACACCGCGTACCAACCTTTTCAACATAGGTACTACCTGTTTTTCCATCATCGGCTTCATTTCGCGTGGTACACCAGGCATAAGGATAGCCATTTTTTCATCATCGATAAATACAATGCCCGGTGCAGTACCGTAGTTGTTTTCCAGATATTTGCCGTTGGCTGGTACCATGGCCTGCTTTTTGTTGTTTTCTGTCATTGTGCGGCCAAGACGATTGAAATAGTCCTGTATATCGTCACATATATCCTGATTGAACACCAGAGTGTCGTTATACAGTTTTGCTATTGTTTCTTTTGTCAGGTCGTCATCTGTAGGTCCCAGACCGCCGGTAAAAATAACAATATCACTGCGGATTTTCGCTATTTCTGCCGCCTGATGCAGTCTGTCAGGGTTATCACCTACCACCTGCTGATGGTAAACAGAAATACCCAGAGCAGATAATTGCTGTGCTATAAACTGTGCGTTGGTATTTACTATGTCGCCTAAAAGCAACTCTGTGCCGACGCAGATTATTTCAGCTTTCAATGTATCACCTCTATATCAGATTTTTCGCTGTGGATTCACAGCCGTTTTTATTTACAGAATAAATTACTGTACGTTGATGCGCAGTTTTTCTGATTCTGCTGTAGCTTCAGCTTCCAGACGGAAAAGTTCTTCCAGACCCATTGCTTCTTCTGCAGCGATTACTTCAGCCAGACTAGGTTTTGTCTTTGGATGTGGTGGAGTAAAGATTGTACAGCAGTCTTCAAATGGCAGTATAGATGTTTCGAATGTATCGATCTTTCTTGCGATTTCTGTGATTTCTGTTTTGTCCATACCGATTACTGGGCGGAATATAGGCATATCCACGCTGTCATTTGTAGCTGTGATAGCGGCCATAGTCTGGCTGGCTACCTGCCCCAGACTTTCGCCTGTGATGATAGCGCTGGCACCAAATTTCTGTGCCAGTTTTTCTGTGATACGCATCATACTGCGGCGCATCAGGATAGTGAACAGCTCTGGTACACCATGGTCACGGATATATTCCTGTACTGTTGTGAACGGTACAATAAACAGGTTCATGTCGCCTGTGTAGTCTGTCAGTTTTTCTGCCAGTGTGATTACTTTGTTTCTTGCTCTTTCACTTGTGTATGGTGGAGACGCAAAATGAACAGACATAATGGACATACCACGTTTTGCCATCATATATGCTGCAACCGGGCTGTCGATACCACCGGACAGCATCAGCGCACCTTTACCGGAAGTGGAAACAGGCATACCGCCCGCACCTGGCTGTTTTGCTTCGTGGATGTATGCACCAAAGTCACGGATTTCAACCATAACTGTAACCTGTGGATTGTGCACATCTACTTTCAGGTGGTGGAATTTGCGCAGGATAGCCGCGCCTACTTCACGGGAAATTTCCAGTGAGCCCATTGGGAAAGACTTATCACTTCTTTTTGCTGTTACTTTGAAAGTTCTGGCATTTTTCAGTGCATCTTCCAGATATACAGGTGCGATTTCTGCGATTTTATCAAAGTCTTTTTCTGTAACTACTGCTTTGGAAACTGCAGCAATACCGAATACTTTTTTGATTTTTTCAAATGCTGCATCCACATCGCAGAATTCATCTTCTGGTTCGATGTAGAATGTAGACTGGGCTTTGTAAATTTTGAACTGACCCAGATTTCTGATTCTGTTTCTGATTGTTTTCATCAGCTGGGCTTCAAAAGTGGATTTGTTCAGGCCTTTCAGAGCCATTTCGCCCAGATAACACATAATAAGCTGTTTCATTTATCTTTTCACCTTCTGTAATTTTTCTTTGGCTTCTGCCAGTGCTGTCAGCAATGCATCTACGTCTGCTTCGGTATTCTGTACACCGAATGATACACGCAGAGACGAATCTATTCTGTCAGCAGGCAGTTTCATAACTGTAAGAGTATGGCTCCGGCTGCCTTTTGAACAAGCTGACCCGGATGATACACAAATACCTTTGCTGTCAAGGAAGTGCAGTAAAGTTTCGCTGCGGTATCCTGTAAATGACAGGTTCACTGTGTAAGGTACTGCGTTTTCAGGGCTGTTTATAACCACATTGTCAAACTGTGCAAGACCTTCCATCAGCTGTTTTTTCAGCTGAGCATAATGACGCAGATTGTTCATCATGTTTGGTTTCAGCAGTTCACATGCTTTTGCCAGACCCTGAATGTAGTGAATGTTTTCGGTGCCTGCGCGCAGGCCTTTTTCCTGACCACCGCCCAGGAATACCGGTTTGATGTTTGTACCCTGTCTCAGGTACAGACCACCGATGCCTTTTGGGCCATTTATTTTATGACCTGAAAATGAAAGGGATTCTATTTTCAGTTTTTTTACATCCAGCGGATATTTCATAAAACTCTGTACTGCATCGATATGGATAGCTGTACGTGGATTTTTTTCTTTTATCCTTGCTGTCAGTTTTTCTATATCTATTTTTGCACCTGTTTCATTGTTTACATGAATCAGACTTACCAGACAGGTTTTGCTGTCTACTGCATCAAGTATGGCATTTTCGTCAACCACACCTGTTTTATCAGGGTTTATTTCCACTACTTCAAAACCCATTTCTCCCAGAAACTCAAATGGCTGACGTACAGCAGGATGTTCATAACCTGTGGTAATCACTTTTTTACCCCAGTTTCTGCGTGCCAGTGCCAAGCCGTAAATAGCTATATTGTTGCTTTCACTGGCGCAGGAAGTAAAGTAAAGTTCACTGCCTTTTGCACCGATGCAACCTGCTACGAATTCTCTGGCTTTGTCCATGGCCATTTCACTTTTAGCACCAATAGAGTACAGTGAAGACGGATTTGCAAAGTCGTTTTTAAGGCTTTCCGCTATTACCCGTGCCACCTGTGGATTTACCGGAGTAGTAGCCGCATTATCAAGATATATCATAAATAACAACCTCTTTTTCAAAACAGTTCTGCCGGTATTATGCTCCCGGAAAACTGTACACAAAAAATATAAATATTATCCGATAAATTATACCATATTTTTAACTTTTTGTACAATATATTGTATTGTGAAATTTGCGATTATGATGAATTTTTCACACCTGGATTGAAATAATTTTTGCTATAGTGTACAATGATTCCTATATATGTTTCATGGGTTTTGCTCTGAAAGCAATTCACCATCATCAGTCTAAACATATAGGAGGTAAAAATGAGAAGTGATATCGAAATCGCACAGTCAGCTGTTATGCTGCCTATCGAAGAAGTAGCCGGAAAAATCGGACTCAGCCGTAAAGAAATCAGCCTGTATGGCGATTACAAGGCAAAAATCGATCTGGCAAAAGTAAAAGAAATACCTGATAAAAAAGGAAAGCTTATTCTGGTTACTGCCATAAGCCCTACACCTGCCGGCGAAGGTAAAACAACCACATCCATTGGTCTGGGTGACGGTCTGGCAAAACTGGGTAAAAACGTAGTGCTGGCTCTGAGAGAACCAAGCCTTGGCCCTGTATTTGGTGTGAAAGGTGGTGCCGCAGGCGGCGGTTATGCACAGGTAGTACCTATGGAAGACATCAACCTGCATTTCACAGGTGATCTTCATGCTATAGGTGCCGCAAACAACCTGTTGGCTGCTATTGTTGATAACCATATTTATCAGGGTAACCAGCTGAACATTGACCCTAGAAGAGTTACATGGAAACGCTGTGTTGACATGAACGACAGACAGCTACGTTTTATAACCGATGGTCTAGGCGGTCGTATCAACGGTACCCCACGAGAAGACGGTTTTGACATCACTGTAGCCAGTGAAATCATGGCGGTATTCTGTCTGGCAGCAGACCTTGCTGACCTGAAAGAAAGACTGTCCAGAATCGTTGTAGGCTACACATTTGCAAACGAACCTGTAACAGTGGCACAGCTGGGTGTACAGGGTGCACTGGCTTCCCTGCTGAAAGATGCTATCAATCCTAACCTTGTACAGACTCTGGAAAACACACCATGCCTTATCCATGGCGGTCCTTTCGCAAATATTGCTCATGGTTGCAACAGCGCAGTGGCCACAAAATTGGCTATGAAACTGGGCGACTATGTAGTAACAGAAGCAGGCTTTGGCGCTGACCTCGGTGCTGAAAAATTTCTGGACATCAAATGCCGCATGAACGGCCTGTCACCTAATGCGGTGGTTATCGTAGCTACAATCAGGGCACTGAAACACCACGGTGGTGTGGCAAAAGTTGAATTGAACAACGAAAATCTGGAAGCGCTGAAAAAAGGCCTGCCTAACCTCGGCAGACATATCCACAATATCAAAGATAATTTCGGACTGCCATGTGTGGTAGCTATAAACAGCTTCCCTACAGATACTGAAGCCGAAAAACAGGCTGTGTTCGCATACTGTGCTGAAATGGGCGTGGAATGTGCCAACAGTGATGTGTTCGCCAAAGGTGGCGAAGGCGGCATTGAACTGGCTGAAAAAGTACTGGAAGTAATGCATGAAAACACAGAAATCCAGTTCACTTATGACGCTGACCTGACAGTAGACGAAAAAATCAGAGCTGTATGTAAAAAAATATATGGTGCTGATGACGTTACGTTTGCAAAATCTGCACAAACAATGCTGAAAACACTGGCTGCTGCCGGTTATGACAGACTTCCTGTATGTATAGCTAAGACACAGTACTCCTTCTCTGATAACGCCAGTCTGCTGGCTGCACCGGAAGGCTTTACAATGAATGTACGCGAGCTGAGACTTTCAGCCGGTGCGGGCTTTGTAGTAGCTGTAATGGGTGAAATCATGACAATGCCTGGTCTGCCAAAGCAGCCAGCCGCACTGAACATTGATATAGATGAAAACGGCGTAATCAAAGGTCTGTTCTGATATAAATATTTTCAGGCGGTACATAGTGTACCGCCTGTTTTTATTGAAAATTTTTTCTCTTTATTTTATAGGATTTTACTGATATACTGAAAATATTAATAACTGTGAACCGAGGTAATGTAAAATGGATCTGAAATTTTTATCTGAACATCAGATAAACAACATGCTGGACATGAAAACCTGCATAGGTCTGATGAAAAACGTTTTCACTGCTTTTGCAGAAGAAAAAATAGAAAACAAACTGCGCAGTGTTTTTCCTGTGGAAGCAGGAAAAGTATTCGGTGTCATGCCCGCTGTTATTCCTACAGAAGATGTATGCGGCGCAAAACTTATCACAGCTTTTCATACAAACCATGCCAAAGGCCTGCCTAGCCATCTGGGTATAGTAGCAGTATTCTCCAATGATGATGGTCAGTTGCTGGGCATCTGCGATGGTACAGCAATCACTGCTATACGTACCGGTGCAGTAAGTGCTCTGGCCACAGACTATATGGCAAAAAAAGACAGCCATACAATGTGTCTTATCGGTGGCGGTGTACAGGCAGTAATGCATCTGAAAGCTATCACACTGGTAAGAGATATAAAGAAAGTAACTGTGTGGTGTCCTACATTGGCCGAAAGCGAAAAGTTCTGCGAAACACACAAAGATGAGTATCCTGAAATAGAATTTATTCCTTGCGAAAAATGCGAAGATGCAGTAAGGGATGCAGATATAATAAACACTCTGACACCATCCCCTGTACCTGTTCTTTTTGGTAAGTGGGTGAAACCTGGTGCCCACATAAATGCCGTAGGCGCATGCAGTAAAACCACACGCGAACTGGACAGCGAATGTGTGGCAAAAGCGCGACTTTTCTGTGATAACTATGATTCCTGTCGTAATGAAGCTGGTGACTACCTGTTCCCTCTCAACGAAGGTATTATAGGTGAAAGCCATATACAAGGCGATCTGGCACGGGTAATAAGCGGCAAAGTAACCGCCAGAACTGACAACAAAGATATCACTATGTTTGAATCTCAGGGGCTAGCCTGTGAAGACGTGGCATGCGCTGCGTGGCTGCTGAAACAGTAATATATAAAAAATAAAAGAGTGGTTAAAAACCACTCTTTTTTTATTCGTGCAATTACTGAACTGTCAGATTCTTCGCTACTTCAAATGCGCGGAGAATCTGTGGGTCATTGCTTACAGTGAATGTGTGTGCGTTTGATTCCTGTGCTGCATCCAGTGCTTTTTCGTAGTCAGGTGCAATACCTGTACCAGCGTAAGATGTGGATGAAACAGGTGACAGTGTAGCTACAGTCAGTACTACACCACTGCCGTCAGGCAGACGGAACAGTTTCTGCAGGGTGCCTTTACCCATTGTAGTTGTACCTACAGTTTTTGCACCTGCTGAGTCTTTCAGCATAACTGCAAACATTTCTGCTGCATAGCCTGTGCCACCGTTTGTTATAAGTGCCACTGGCAATGTTGTGCTGGTTTTATCAGATGTGTACAGTACTTTTCTTTCGCCATCCTGATATACAGCATACATTGTTGTGCCTTCTTTCAGCAGGATATCCGCTGCGTCAGCGGCACTGTCAAAGTCACGGCTGCTGTTGCTTCTGATATCGATACACAGGCTTGTTGCACCCTGACTGGTCAGGTTGTTTGCTGCGTATTCCAGTTCAGAAGCTGTTCTGGATGAGAAGTTTGTGATTTTGATATAACCTACAGTATCTTCAATAGAGTAGGATACAGATGGTGCATCATATGCTTTGTGAACCAGGTCAGCTGAAGTTTCAGCATCTTCGTGGCGATATGTTACGTTTACCACTGTACCAGATTTACCGGACAGCATTTTTACAGCATCCTGTTCAGACATATTGATAGTGCTGATACCGTTGATAGCTGTCAGCAGGTCATCAACTACTATACCCTGTACATCCGCAGGTGATTCTGCGTACACTTTGTATACACGCAGGTAACCACCGTCTTCTTTGGATTTCACGATATCCATACCAATACCGATTATTTTACCACTCATTTCTTCCTGATATTCTGTTACTGCTGCAGCTGACAGATATCTAGATTCAGAATCCTTAAGACCTGCCATATAGCCGGAAGAAAGGCTGTCATTTATAGCTGTATCATCGATAACAGTATAGTAGTTCTGTCTTACTACCCGGTCAATGTCAGACACTTTGTCGTACATTGCCTCTTTTTCGTTTACTGATGATACTGTTGCTTCAAACATTCTGGCAGACAGTATCATTGTCAGGCAGAATGTAACAGTCATAGCAATAAACATATAGCTGATGGCTGCGCTTAAAGTAATTTTCTTTCTCATATTCCTCCCTCTCGGCTATGGTCTGGTAGATGCTACCAGTGGTGCCGGGTCAACCGGTGTGCCGTTAAGTCTGATTTCAAAATGGAGATGAGGTCCTGTGGAGTTACCAGTAGAACCTACGTAGGCAATAATCTGTCCCTGCTGAACATAATCACCCACGTTTACAGCCAGAGAATTGCAGTGGCCGTAAAGAGTAAGATTGTTTCCGCCATGGTCGATAACAACATATCTGCCGTAACCGGTAGTTCCATAAACAGCTTTTGTTACCACGCCGGAGTTGGAAGCAACGATAGGTTTGTTGTATATCCATGTACCGCTGCCTGTGGAAATATCTATACCGATGTGGTTGTCAGCTACACCATACAATGTACGCCAGCCGAATGGTGATGAAATATGACCATTGGATGGTACAGGCCATATCCATTCGCCACCTACATAATCACCGGATGAATTCTGGTTTGCAAGTTCTGCTTCCAGTGCTGCTTTAGCAGCCTGATACCGTGCATAAACCTCTGTCTGTGTTTCCTGTGCAGCTTTTTCTTTAGCCGCAGTTTCAGACAGCTGGCTGTCCAGCTTCTGCATATAGCCAGCCAGTTCAGCCTGTTTGTTTTCCAGTGTACCCTGTTTTTCCACCAGCGCATTCAGTTCTTCCTGAATTGCAGCTTCTTCAGCTTCAATGGCTTTCTTTTCATCATCCATATATTTCAACAACTGTGTATCAGCTACAGAAATACGCTGTAATGTATCTGTGGCTGTCAGAAGTTCAGAGAATGAATCAACTGCCAGTACTGTGGAAAGAGTACCACCGCTACGCATAATGTACATAGCTTTCAGACGTTCTTTGAACAGTTCATCTGTCCAGAGGATATCTGCTTTTTTCTGCTCCAGCTGCCGCTGTTTTTCAGCAAGCTGTACATTAGCTTCTTCTATTTCTTTGTTAAGCGCAGAAATCTGTGTTTTTACCAGATTTATCTGTGTCTGTGCATTTTTCTTTTCAGCCTGCTGTTTGCTTTTCTTTGTTCTCAGACTGGAGATTTCTTTATTTATTTCATCCAGTTTCTGCTGTGCATCATTAAAATCACTCTGTGCGTTAGCAGATGCCACCAGTGGATGTATAAGGCCAAAGCCCATTATAAACGCCATTGCAAAAGCAAGACAGGCTGTGATAATTTTTCTTTTGTTCATGACAGGCCTCCTATACTTTCAGGTATTTTCTCATTGAGAGGGCACTGCCCACGCCACCGATAAACCAGCCAAAGCCGAAGAAACCTATCAGCATTACCAGCCACATGCTTTCATAAGGCACCATGCACATACTGAGCATTGCTATGAAGCCAGAAGCCTGAGTAGAAATATAGTTGTAAAGGTAGATGTAACCACCACTGAGAAGTGCAAATGTGATACATGCAGACACAGTGCCGATAATCAGACCTTCCACAACAAATGGAAACTGAATAAAGCTGTTTGTTGCACCAACATATTTCATGATGCTGATTTCGCGTCTGCGTGCAAATACAGTAAGACGGATTGTATTGGAAATAACTACCATGCTTACCATAAACAATATCAGCAGAATTGCAAGACCTGCATAGTATGTGGTGTTTTTAAGAGCAATAAGCACACTGGCCAGCTCAGTAGGTGTAGAAACATAATCTACACCGTTCATTGTAGAGAATCGCATTGAAGCTGGTTCCAGTTTTGTCAGATCTTCCAGATGAATTCTGAAAGATGCAGGCAATGGGTTGTTAGCACCCCGGTAACCGGACAGCAATGAAGCGTATTGACCCATATAGCCCATCTGTTCTTCCAGTGCCTGTTCTTTGGAAACATAGGTGAAAGAAGAAACTTCTTCATCTGCTGTAAGCTGTGCATTGGCTTCAGCGATATCAGATTCTGTGGCAGTGTCAGCCATGTAAACTACCACTTCATTCTGGGCACCCAGATACTGTACAAAACTGTTTACATTCAGCGCCAGTGAAGCACAGATACCTACCAATATAAGACAGGATGTAACTACGCCCACTGAGGCCATGCTCATCAGACGGTTACCTTTACCGCTGAAGTTGTTCCAGCCCTGACCGAGAAGGTACTTGAAACTTGAAAATCTCATAATACACCCTCCCTTGCCTGTGCCGCTGTGTCACGTACGATTACGCCACCGCGCATTTCAATTGTACGTTTGGCATAACGTCTGGCCAGATCATGCTCGTGGGTTACAACAACTACTGTTGTACCAGTGGAGTTGATGGCTTTCAGCAGTTCCATAATTTCTATGGACAACTGCGGGTCGATATTACCTGTAGGCTCGTCCGCAATAACCAGGTCAGGGTTGTGTACCAGAGCACGGGCCAGCGCCACACGCTGCTGTTCACCACCGGACAACTGTGCAGGCAGTTTATTGGCTTTGCCAGCCAGACCAACCAGATTCAGTATATATGGAACTCTGCGTTTGATTTCTTTTTCATCTATATTTGTTACACGCATGGCAAAGGCGATGTTTTCATAGGCTGTCAGATTAGGAATCAGGCGGAAATCCTGAAAAACTACACCCAGTGTACGACGCATGTATGGAATATCTCGTTCTTTTATTTTTGAAAGGTTGTAACCATTTACAACCACTTCGCCTTTTGTGGCTTTTTCTTCGCGCAGCATAAGTTTGATAAATGTACTTTTGCCCGCACCTGAATGACCCAGGACAAATACAAACTCACCTTCGTCGATGTGTACGGACACATCACGGAGAGCTGTGATTTTAGGCTCGTAAACCTTTGTAACGTGTTTAAAGTCTATCATATAATCCTCAGAGTATTTATTCGTTGTACCGTTGCCTTAACGGTAAAAAACCGCCCTTTTGTGTATCATAAAGGTACATTCAAGGGCCGAAAATCAATTAAAATCTTTCCTGACTGGACTGCAGGTATTTTTTAACCATCAGAGCTACCTTGAATATAATAGCGTCATCAAATTCTCTCAGATCAAGACCTGTGATTTTTCTGATTTTTTCCAGACGGTAAACCAAAGTATTTCTGTGTACAAACAGTCCACGTGAGGTTTCGCTTACGTTCAGGTTGTTTTCAAAGAAACTCTGGATAGTAAACAGTGTTTCCTGATCAAGACTGTCGATAGAACCCTGTTTGAATACTTCTTTAAGGAACATTTCGCACAGAGTAGTAGGCAGCTGATAGATCAGACGTGCGATACCCAGACTTTCGTAGTTTACGATAGTGTGTTCTGTATCGAATACTTTACCTACTTCCAGAGCAATCTGTGCTTCTTTAAAAGAAGCCGCCAGGTCTTTGATGTTTGTTACCTGTGTGCCGATACCTACAGATGCTTTGATGTAGTATTCAACATTCAGTGTATCTACTATAGAAGCAGCCAGTTTTTCTATATCTTTTGTTTCGATACCTTTTTTCAGTTCTTTGATCAAAACAGTATCATTTTCGCTGGTATCGAAAACAAAGTCTTTCTGTTTGTCAGGGAACAGATTCTGTACCACATCAAATGTGGACATATCTTTCTGCTGTTCTACACGGATAACCAGAACTACTCTAGGAATATCAGTGGAGAAATGCATTTCTCTGGCACGTGCATAAATATCGCCCGGCATGATGTTGTCCATAACAACATTTTTGATAAAGTTCAGACGGTCGAATTTTTCATCGTGGAACTGTTTGAGACTCTGCAGAGAGATTGACAGCATAGTTGCAAATCTGTCTGCCATTTCATCTGTGCCTTCAACAAACACATAGAAATCGTTTCTTTTTGAATTTGTAAAACCTTTATATGTATAGCCGTTACGTACAAAAGACTGGCTGTTAGACATTCTTTCTGCCTGTACACCGTCTTTGATACTGTCTATCTGACTTAAGTCGCTGCATGCTACTACAACGCCCATTTCATCTGCTACACCGGCGATTCTGCCGATAGCATCTTTCATCTGATATATAACGCCTTGAAACATCCTATTTGACATACTTGACTCCCCAAAAATATACTGTTGTTGTTTTACACAACAGTTATAATTAAATTATCTATATTTTACACAATAGATTCATAAAATGCAACATTTTTTTACAAAAAACTGTGCTTTTTTATGTGCAAAACAGAAAATAAAGCATGAAATAGTGATATTGTTTATTGTATATCACAAATGTGTTACTTTTTTTAATTTTCTGTAAACAAGTCACCGGCAATCATTTCCACCTGACTTTTTGTCAGTTTTACGTATTCGCCCGGTGCAAGGTCATGAGGCATTTCCAGTCCTCCTATAGCTGTGCGGTGCAGAGTATTAACCCCTATATCGAATACACCCAGCATGCGTTTTATCTGATGATATACCCCCTGATGTAATATAATCTGAGCGGTGTATCCATCGTCATATGGTGTTATGGTTGCACTTTTCAGCAGTGTGCCATCTGCAAGGGTCACACCTTCTTCAAAACCTTTTACAACCCGGTCAGTAACAGGGTTGTCCACTGTCACTATGTATGTTTTAGGTACGTGATGTTTAGGACTAAGTATGTCATGGGCAAAATTACCATCATCGGTAATCAGTACAAAACCCGTGCTGGTTTTATCCAGACGACCTGCCGGAAAAAGGTTACGGCGCGGAAAATCATCCTGCACCAAGTCAATAACTGTCACGTCATTTTTATCCCCTGTTGCGCTTACAACACCCTCAGGTTTGTTCAGCATAATGTACACGTATTTTTCATGTGTATAACTTTTACCATTTATAACTATATCGTCAGTGTCTTCTGCTTTCCGGTCTGCTTTTTTAATTATTTCTCCGTTTATTTTTACCAGGCCCTTTGTTATCAGTTTTTTTGCATCGGCACGGGATAAACCTGTCACCTCGCATACCAGCCTGTCCAGTCTGTATTGCATAAAAAAATCCTTTTAATTTTATTTTATGGGGCGGTTTGCCGCCCCATTGAGTTTATTTTATCATATTTATTTCTTCAAATAAACCTTTTACTGAAGAATATCTCCTTGCCCGGCACTTTTAGCCAATGGACACGCCGTACCGTCAGGCATTTCCAGCAGATATGCGCCTATCAATTTATCCTTTTTCAGCAGCAACACTGCAGATGCGCTCTTTCCTTCCACACCATAATCCACTATATCAAACGTCCATTTATTTACTTTATCATTTTTGTATTTCTCCAAGGATAATCCGTCGGTCCGGTTTATTTTTCCATTGAAATTTTCAAACTCTGCGTCAAATTTTTTAGGTATCTTCACTTCTTTTACAGTGGCAGACTGCATATCCACGGTGTATCCTTTGGCCAGTACGTAATCTGCCATCTCCTGCGTGGTGGTCAGCTTTATGCTGGAAGTAATCCGTGCAGTCCGCTCGTCTTTCATGATGAAATTTTTTATTCCTGCACCTGCGGCCACAATCGCTGTTACGGCCAGAAAACCCGCCAGTAACCTTCTGGTGTTTTTTCTGCTGAGTGTCAGTACAAACATTTTGTTCCCCTTTCGGCATATCTTTAATAATTTTTATGCCGCATAAAATAAAATTATCACATACTTTTATTTTTACAAAAATATGATACAATGTAGTTAAGAAAAGAGGTGCTGATATGATACTTTGTTTTGATATAGGAAACACTGACATAGATGTAGGCGTATTCGAAAATGATGTCCACGTAAAGGACTTTCACATACCTTATGAAAAAGAACAGGGTTGCTGGACCTATCTTGGCAGCATACTTAAAGCCCTGCAGCAGAACGATATAAAACCCGGAGACGTAAGAGGCAGTATACTGTGCAGTGTGGTTTCAAACACCACCGCCAGCGTGTATGAAGCTATGGAAATAGCTTTCTCACACAAGCCTGTAATGTTTGAAAATAACGAAACAACTGATCTCGTAATAAAAACCGATAATCCTCGGGAAGTAGGTCTGGATATTATAGCTGGCTGTATGGCAGTAAAAGAAAGATATTCCCTGCCTGCCATAGTTATAGATATGGGTACTGCGACAACAGTTACTGCCATGGATAAAGATGGTGCTATTCTGGGGGTAAGTATTCTGACAGGTGCTATTACTACACTGCGTGCACTGAAAACATCCACCGGTCTGCCTATAGATGAAAGCCTGACCCCACCAGGCAAAGTAATAGGCACCAATACGCCAGACAGTATTGCCAGCGGTATTGTTTACGGCAGTGCCTATGCTATGGATGGCATGGTGAGGGCATTTGAAAAGGAAATCGGCGAAAAATGCCATGTTTATGCTACAGGTGGTATATCAAAAGTGATAATGCCACTGTGCGAATGTAACTGTGTAGTAAACGATAACCTCCTGCTGGAAGGCCTGTATATGTATTACAAACGCGCCAGAGGATAAATTCTTTGCTTTATACGTAATTTTATGGTATTATTACCAATACAACTGACAAATAACCAAAGGAGAAATATATTATGGTAGTTATGACAATGGACACAGGTGAAGTAATCAAACTGGAACTCTATCCAGAAATCGCACCTGAAACAGTAGCAAACTTTGAAAAACTGGTAAACTCCGGTTTCTACAATGGCCTGATTTTCCACAGAGTAATCCGTGGCTTTATGATTCAGGGCGGCTGTCCAAACGGCAACGGTATGGGCGGTCCAGGCTGGACAATCAAAGGTGAATTCGCAGCAAACGGTTTCAAAAATGACCTGAAACACGAAAGAGGCGTTATCTCCATGGCACGTACAGCTGCACCAAACTCTGCAGGCAGCCAGTTCTTCATCATGCACCAGAACGCACCACATCTGGACGGCCAGTATGCTGCTTTCGGTAAAGTAGTAGAAGGTATGGACGTTGTTGACAGAATCGCAGCTTCCAGAACAAACCCATGGGACAAACCACTGCAGGATGTAGTGATGAAATCCGTAGTTATCGAATAATATCAATAACACAACAAAATAAAAGCCACAGCATATGCTGTGGCTTTTTTATATGATTATGTAATTATGAATTGTAGTTTATACTGCAAATACCTTCCAGCTGCTGTAATGATTTGATAACAGCCTGTGCCTGACGGATACCTTTTACAGAGAAAGAAATATGTGCAGACTTATCACTTCCTGTCAGATCAATTCTGGCATCTGCCCGGTCTATATCTATGCCGCAGTCACGCAGATGAGAAATAGCCGCAAGAAAAACATCCATATCAGGCTGGAGTGTCAGGTAAATATGACGATGCTGTACTTTACGCTGCAGATAATTTGAAATATAGTTCATCATCATAAGCACGAAAAGCACCAGCAGAGTAGCAACTACAGCCAACTGATAATAACCTACACCAATTACCAGACCTATGCAGGATACACTCCACAGGCTGGCCGCAGTAGTAAGTCCTTTTACATTGGAATCGGAATGAATAATGGTACCTGCACCCAGAAAGCCCATACCTGTAATAACCTGTGCCGCCAGACGCGGGTCATTGAGAACACCGTATGTATCGTAAGTATCTATCATCATGCGGTGAGAGAGTATCATGACCATGGCTGAAGAAATACAAACCAGCACGTTTGTACGCATACCTATAGGGTGGCCTTTAAGCTGTCTTTCAAGACCTATAAGTGTGCCAACCAGTGTGGCAAAAAGTAATCTGATAACAATTTCCTGTAATGTCATTGTATCCTCCTTTATATGTAAATAATCAAATATATCTCAAAACGAGAATATATAATAGCACCACATCACTATTAATGCAATACAAAAATTGTAAATAAATGGTAAAAAGTACAGTCCTGTAAAGAACTGTACTTTTTACAGATAATTATTTTAAATCTTTTTTCATCATGATGTGAGGTATGCCCTCTTCATCAAATATTTCGCCAAACTCTGTAAAGCCCAGTGGTTTGTAAAAGCCACGTTTGTCATACTTGGCACCAAGGGTTGCTGTTTTTGCACCCAGCAATTCACACTTTTCCATTACCCGTGCCATTGTTGCCTTGCCATAACCCTTGCCACGACATTCAGCAGGCCGCCGCAATCTGCCTATGCGGCAGTTATCGCCTTCCGGTAAAAGACGTGCTGTACATACAGGTACGCCACCTTCGTAACATACAAGGTGGTGGCTTGTTTTGTCACCTTCGTCAAATTCAAAGTCTTCTGTAAAGCCTACTTCCCTGCAAAAAACTTCCCTGCGTATTTCAAAAGCATCTTCAATACCTTCTTCGCCGTATCTGTACCATTTAAATTCCATAGTTTAGCCCCTTTTCCCGGTATTTCTTAAGAAAATTATACCTTACAAAGAACCATTTATCAATAATTATATATAAGTTTCATTACAAGCAGGCACACCACCCCCGGCATGGAAAGCACACTGCTTACAAAAACAGTAGCTGTGTTCACAGCTATGTAACATCCCGTATAACCGGAAAGCAGGTTTACAAGCAGCATTGCACCAACGCCGCTTATGCTGTTACGGGCAGCGGTAACAAAAGGGTGGCGGCAACGGGAGTAACCAATGCAAATGCAAACCAAAATCACCACCCGGCACACAAACATAAAAACAGTCATTTTTACTCCTAAACAGTTATGGCCCCCCGGTCGTTTTCCTGCAAAGCAAGATCGCGTATGGCGCTCATAAGATATTCATGGTGCTTTATAAGGCTTTTGAGCTCGTATATTCTGGCTTCTATAAGCGTTTCATCTACAGCCATTTCAAACATCCGATGAGTGCGGTTTATAAGCATTTCGCAGTGACGCAGATCCTCTTTAAGGCTGTTAAGCTGTTTTTGCCTCGGGGTTAAAACTTCCTTTTTGGACAATATTTTCATACCAACTCTCCATTTCTTTTTTAGTAATTGTTGGTAATTTATATATATTTATGCGCAAGACAAATAAAAAATTACCCCGCTGGACATAACTCACAATATTTTAATTAAGTATTTACTTAATTAAAATTCGGTGATATAATTTAAACAACTACTAAATTATATTGAGGTTTTTATGCAGCTGGACATTATGCTTAAAGCACTGGGCGAACCAACCCGCCTTAAAATTTACACAGCACTGCTGGAAAGAAAGCACTGCGTACGCTCCCTTTCCAGAAAGTTTGCAATTTCTGAATCTGCTGTTTCCCAGCATTTGAAAATCATGAAAAACGCCGGACTGGTTTATGGTGAAAAGTACGGTTACCACACCCACTACCTGCCTGTGCACGAAAGTGCAGTTTTTCTTTCCGACTGCTTTGACCGTATAAAAAAATCTTCTCGGACTGTTGACCGCACTGTTACAGCCTGCCAGTGTGAATACCGAAAGGACGGTGCAAAAAATGAACATTCTGCTTGATTTATTTTTGACATTTGCCAGAATTGGCCTGTTTACCTTTGGCGGTGGCTACGCCATGATAGCAATGATTAACAACAGCTGTGTTGAACAGAAAAAATGGATTACCCACGATGAAATGATGGATATTACAGTTATTGCTGAATCCACCCCGGGTCCTATTGCCATAAACTGTGCAACCTTTACCGGTTACAAAAAAGCCGGCTTTACTGGTGCGGTAGTGGCCACACTGGGCATAGTTGTGCCTTCATTTGTGGTAATTTATTGTATTTCCATGTTTCTGGATAATTTTCTGGAACTTACCCTTATTGCCAGTGCTTTCAAAGGCATAAAAATTGCTGTTGGCATACTTATACTTGATGCGGCCATTACAATGGTTAAAAAAATGCATAACAAAAAACTGCCAAGAACCATTATGGTTTGTTCCTGCATGGCAATGCTTTGCATAAATATTTTTTCAGTTAATTTTTCTTCTATCAGCCTTATGATAGTTGCGGCGGCTGTAAGCCTTACAGTTTTTATTTTAAACGGGGCACCACAGCAGAAAGGGGGTAATGGCAAATGATTTACCTTGATTTGTTTTTAGGTTTTCTTAAAGTGGGTTGCTTTGCCTTTGGCGGTGCCTACGGCGCAATTCCACTTATACGTGATGTGGTTATGTCCTACGGCTGGCTTACTGACGAAATGCTTACCTACATGATAGCTGTAAGCGAAAGCACCCCGGGTCCTATAATGGTAAACCTTGCCACCTACGTAGGCAGCAGTCAGGCAGGTTTTGCCGGCGCTGTAATTTCCACACTGGCAGTGGTGCTGCCTTCATTTATTATAATTCTGCTGGTAACCGCACTGCTTAAAACAGCCCTTAAAAACAAATACGTGCAGGCAGTGTTAAGGGGGCTTAAACCCTGCGTTATAGGCATTGTACTGGCAACAGGTATATACATGGTGATTACAAACTGCTTTGGCAAAGTAACTGCCCCTGCTGTAAACCTGCAGGCTTTGATTATAACAGCTATACTGTTTGGCGCCACAGCGGCATGGAAAGCAATTTTTAAAAAGAAACTTTCCCCTATAATGCTTATTATAATTTCTGCCTTTAGCGGCATGCTTATTTTCTGATAAAACAAAACCCGGACTTGGTTTATCTAAGTCCGGGTAATTTTTATCTTTTTCTTTTATGTTTAAGCTTTGTGCGTTTTTCTTTGCCTGTATCTTTTTTAGGGCGTTTTTCTTTGAATGTTCTTATTTCTGGCTGTGATCTTTTGGCCGGTTTATGGTCCATTTCCACGTCCCGTGGTGCAAAGTCCACATTACCGTTAAGAATATCTGTACCTACTACTTTTACAGTAATGCTGTCACCTATTTTGTACTCTTCACCGGAAACCGGACAGTGCAGGCTGTAGCCTTCTGTCAGTATAGGGTTAAACATATCCAGCAGAGATACATGCACAAGACCTTCCACTGTGTTTTCCAATGATACATAAATACCATAGTTTGCCACACCGGAAACCGTACCCACATATTCACAGCCGATTTTATCTGCCATGATTTCAGCTTTGTAGATATCTGTAGCATCACGTTCTGTCCGCATTGCTACCAGTTCTGTGGCTGATGCCTGCTGTGACCGGGATGTGGCAAAACGTGAATATCTTTTTGATATTGCCTCGTGGCTTTTACCTGCTACAAAATCTGACAGTATGCGGTGTATCGCCAGGTCAGAATAACGACGGATAGGGCTGGTAAAGTGAGCATAGTCATCCAGCACAATACCAAAATGGCCTACAGGGTCCGGTGAATATTTCGCCTTTGACTGGCTGCGCAATACCATTTTGTGCACTGTTGTTTCCAGATTTGTACCGCGTGTTTCATCCAGCAGGTCACTCATTGCCTGCTGCAGGCTTTTATTTTCACCATTATTCAGTGAAAGACCCAGTCTGCCCAGATTTTCGCGCAGAGTAATAAGTTTTTCCGCATCCGGCTGTGTATGAACACGGTAAACGAAAGGCAGATTCATCTTTTTGGCAAGATTTGCACTGCAGCTGTTTGCCAGCAGCATAAATTCTTCTATTATCATTTCTGACCGGCCACGGGTACGTTTTTCAATATCCACAGCTTTTCCTGTTTCGTCAAAAATGATTTTGGATTCATCGCTTTCGATGTCCATACTGCCTCGCTGTACTCTTTTTGCACGCAACAGTTTAAACAATTCATACGATGTAAAAATCCGGTCATATACACGGCCGTATTTTTCTTTCAGCTGAGAGTCTTCTTCACCGGCAAGAATGGTATTTATTTCACCGTAAACACCCTTTACACAGCTGTTAATAACTGTTTTTTCAAAACGGTAATCTGTAATATTGCCGGCATTGTCCAGTTGCATAAGGCAGGAAAATGCCAGTCTGTCAGACTTTTCGTTGAGGGAACATACATCATTGGAATACTCCTTTGGCAGCATTGGTATAACGCTGTTGCCAAAATAAACAGATGTACCGCGTTTATACGCTTCATTATCGGTATCGCTGCCTCCGCGCACATAAAAGCTTACATCCGCAATATGCACCCCAAGACTGTAGCCTGTTTCGGTTTTTTCAATGCTTATGGCATCGTCTATATCTTTTGTAGCAGCAGAGTCTATGGTGAATATATCCTGGTCGCGGAGGTCTGTGCGTTTTTCCATTTCCAGTTCCATATCAGTTTTATCTATCATTCTGCGGGCATCGTTTATAACCCGCTGTGGAAATTCTGTCTCCAGATTTTTTTCTGCCAGCAGCACCCGTACCGCTTTCTGTGAAGAAGATACACTGCCTATTACCTCTGTAATACGTGCAGACAATCTGCTGTGTGATGTACCACGGCCTATCAGGTCTATCAGCACAATGTCATCTTCTACCACTGGCGCTTTGTTCACACTGCGCAGGCTTACATACGGGCAGTCTTTCAGTGTCATGGCGATGTCCCTGCCTACACGGGTAACTATGGCAACCACATTTGTTTTTTCTTTTGTTATGGCCACCACTTCACCCTCCATATCACGGCGGGTGGATTTTACCGGCTTCAGCAATACTTCATCACCCGGTACTGTGCCCATCATATATTTACCAGAAACAAATACATCTCTTTCCAGCCGTGGCACACGTACAAAGCCAAAATTTTCTGTCAGTTTCACAACTGTACCTTCCAGCAGAGATGGGTCTGCTTTGGCTTTTTTCATTTTCTTTTCAGTGTCCACTATGTGGATATATCCGTTTCTTTCGGTAATGATGCCCCGGTTATACAATTCATCCATAGCATCGTAAAACTTTTTACTGCCTTTGAATTTTGCCCGGAGTTTTTTATATTTTTTAGGACCTTCTTTTAATTCTTTAAGAATTCTGTCTTTGATTGGCATTTGTTTCTCTTTCCATTATTTTTGCAATTATTCTGTCACATAAGAATCAAATTATTACATGACAAAAAGCCGTTACATTATGCAACGGCTTTTTAACATTTGTCTGATTGATTATTAAGCAAAAATGCTGATAGCACTTACAGCCAGAGCAAGTGCAAAAAATGCAATACCTGCATACTTTGTAACCTGTGCCATTTTTGCGTCTGTGGAACGGGAGTTCATATCAGCGAACATGCTTGAACCACCCAGTGTGCCCATATCACTTTTACCCTGCTGAGCCATAACCAGCATAATGATTACAACGCCGCAGAAAATCAGCATAAAGCCTGCAATTACTTCTAAAATACTCATAGTATCTGACCTTTCATATTAAATGACCTAATAAATATATCATATATTAGTTTTTTTTGCAATAAGATTTTGTGTATAATACTTTATTTTGTGCGAATAATACTGTCAAGGACGAGAGAAACCTTTCTCTTATCCATAATCAGTAAGAGAAAAGTTTATAAGTTTATATAAACAAAACTCTTACCTATACAGTAAAGCAGTCATCAGGATATAAGGCGTCCTGAACGGCTGCTTTATATTTTTATTCCAATGTCAGCTGCTGGGCAATATCGTTTTCTTTCAGAAAACTACCGGCAGCAGGTACGTTTTTTGTGCGGAATTTGGAATGGTTTTCCAGCTGTGCGGCCTCCAGTGTAACCACAGATTTCACAGTCTGATTCTTCTTCAGTGTCTGCACCTGTACACCGATACTGTTTTTGGTGGTTTTTTCCGGAATCTGGGAAGTGTTTACCACCAGTGCACGGTTTACTGTGGAAATCAGCACCACATCAGTATTTCCAGTGAAGTGCATGATTTTTACCAGTTTAGCTTTATCGGAAAATGCATTTATCAGTTTTTTACGGTTAGTTTTTGTTTCATAGGAAGCCAGTGGTATTTTTGCCACTTTACCGTTTTCAAACACAAACAGCAGGAAACCGCTGTAGTCTTTGGTAACAACAGTATGAACTATGTTTTCACTATCATCCATACCCAGACGTGCCGGCACATATTCACCCAGCACACTGGCTTTACTGTCTTCAAAATGGGCAGCCCTTGCTTTATATACACTGGCGCCATCTGTAAAGAACAGCAGATGTGCATCATTGGTGGTTTCAAACTGCTGTACAATGGTATCATCGTCTTTCAGTTTGTGTTCACCGGACATACGCAGTGACTGTGGTGTGATTTTTTTGATATAGCCATGGGCTGTAACAAAAACATGTACAGGATATGCAGGGATTTCTTCCACTTCTTCTGCTTCAACCTGTGGTGCACCATAGCGGATATCGCTTTTTCTAGGCTGTGCATATTTTTTGATAACTGCTTCCAGTTCTTTTATGATAATACGTTTGATTTTTGACTCGCTTTTCAGAATTGATTCCAGTTCTGCGATTTCTGCTATCAGCTGTTCTTTTTCTTCTATTCTTTTCAGGATATAGTTTCTGTTCAGCTGACGCAGACGGATTTCAGCCACGTATTCAGCCTGGATTTCATCAATACCGAAACCTATCATCAGGTTTGGTACCACTTCTTTTTCATCTTCTGTTTCACGTACAATAGCAATAGCTCTATCGATATCCAGCAAAATGTATTCCAGACCTTTTACCAGATGCAGTCTGTCTTTTTTGCCTTTAAGTGTGTGATATGTGCGGCGTTTTACACATTCAGTTCTGAATGCCAGCCATTCGGTGATGATTTCCTTCACGCCCATTACTTTTGGCACACCGCCGATAAGCACATTGAAGTTTGCGGAAAAACTGTCTTCCAGCGGGGTGGATTTAAACAGTTTTGCCATAAGTTTTTCAGGGTCCTGACCACGTTTCAGATCGAAAGTAAGTTTCAGGCCGTGTTTGTCAGTTTCATCACGCATATCGTTGATTTCTTTGATTTTACCCTGTTTTACCAGATCAGCTACCTTGTCCATAATAGCTTCTACTGTAGTGGTAGGAGGTATCTGGCTTACTTCAATAAGGTTGCCATCTTTTATATATTCCCACTTGCTCTGTACACGTATTGAGCCACGGCCGTTTTCGTACACGCCATCAATATCACTGGCGTCGTACAGTATAGTACCACCGCCGGCAAAGTCAGGTGCCAGCAGAGTATCTTTGATATTATGGTTTTCATCTTTGATAAGAGCGATAGTTGTGTTACATACTTCTTCCAGATTAAAAGAACAGATGGAAGATGCCATACCTACCGCAATACCCAGAGTATTGTTGGTAAGGATATTAGGGAATGTTACAGGCAGAAGTGTAGGTTCTTTTGTGGTGGAGTCGTAGTTATCCACAAAATCAACAGTATCACTGTCGATATCACGGAAAAGCTCCTCACATACGCTATCCAGTTTCGCTTCTGTATAACGTGAAGCCGCATAAGCCATATCACGGCTGTATGCTTTACCGAAGTTACCTTTACTGTCTACAAACGGTACCAGCAGGCTTTCGTTGCCGCGGGAAAGACGCACCATAGTTTCATAAATAGCCGCATCACCATGAGGGTTCAGACGCATTGTCTGACCTACAATGTTGGCAGATTTAGTTTTAGCACCTTTCAGCAGACCCATATCGTACATTGTGTACAGCAATTTACGGTGTGATGGTTTGAAACCGTCTATCTCCGGAAGGGCACGGGAAACAATAACGCTCATGGCGTATGGCATATAGTTCTGTTCCAGTGTGTCAGTAATGGCAGTTTCCACCACTTCACCGGCAGACAGAATCTCTACTTTATCATCCAGACCGGTATGCTGTGCTGCCGGCTGTTTTGTCTTTTTCTTCGCCATATGTTTCTCCTTTCCTTATGATAAATCCAGCTGATCGAGGTAATCAGCACCGTAATCGGCAATATGTTGTTTTCTGCCTGTCAGGTTATCCCCCAGCAGCAGTTCGAACATATCCCGTGTACGCTGAACATCTGTAGGACATACTTTGATCAGACGACGTGTCTGTGGATTCATAGTAGTCAGCCACATCATGTCAGCTTCGTTTTCACCAAGCCCTTTTGAACGCTGGATGGTGAATTTTTCTTTTTCTATTCTTTTCAGAACATCAGCTTTTTCAGCTTCTGTATATGCAAAATAGGTTTTGTTTTTTGTGGTTATTTCATACAGCGGTGATTCAGCTATATATACATAACCCTGTTCAATCAGTGCAGGTGTCAGGCGGTAGATCATGGTGAGAATCAATGTTCTGATCTGGAAACCGTCAACGTCAGCATCGGTACAGATGATTACTTTATTGTAACGGAGATTGTCTATATTGAAAGTGGCAATACCGTTATTTTTGTATTTGGCAGGACTTTCAACACCACAACCCAATACTTTGATAAGGTCTGTGATGATTTCGCTTTTGAAAATTCTGTCGTAGTCACTTTTCAGACAGTTAAGAATTTTACCTCTTACAGGCATCAGCGCCTGGAACTGTGCGTCACGGCTGGTTTTACATGCGCCAAGAGCAGAGTCACCTTCCACTATGTACAGCTCACGTTCACTTACATCTTTGCTACGGCAGTCAACAAACTTCTGCACGCGGTTGGCTATATCGATTTTTTCACTCAGTGTCTTTTTCAGCCCCTGACGGGTTTTGTCTGCCTGCTCACGGGACTGTTTGTTTACTAGTACCTGAGATGCGATTTTCTGTGCTTCTTCCGGATTTTCTATAAAGTAAACTTCCAGTGAGCGCTTGAGAAAATCAGTCATGGCCTGTGTGATAAATTTATTTGTAATGGCTTTTTTAGTCTGGTTTTCATAGCTGGTCAGTGTGGAGAAACAGCTGGAAACAAACACCAGACAGTCCTGAATATCTTCGAACTTGATTTTTGTTTCGTTCTTTTTGTACAGGCCTTTCTGTTTGAGAAACGCATCAAACTGGCTGACAAAAGCAGATCTCAGAGCTTTATCCGGGCTGCCGCCATATTCCAGATAGGATGAGTTATGGTAATACTCTATTTTGTTTACTTTGTTGGAGAAAGTATAGGCCACATTCATCTTCACTTTGTACTCTGGCATATCATCACGGTCACGGCCCTTTGTTTCAGCTGTGGAGAAGATAACCTTGCCCATATTTTCGCCGCCGCAGATTTCCCGTGCGTAATCTTCAATACCATTTTCGTAGTAGAATTCCTGTATTTCAAAACTTTTGCCCACTTCATTTTTCAGCACAAAAGTAATGCCAGGGTTTACTACAGCCTGTTTTTTGATAACATCAGCAAAATAGTCAACAGAAACATTTATATCACTGAAAACCTGATTGTCAGGTTTCCATTTGATACGTGAGCCTGTTTTCTTTCTGTTTGTAGGTGTTTTCTGCAGGCCGCCTACATTTTCACCATGGGCAAAATCCAGATGATACTCAAAACCATCACGTACAATATCTGCAGTCATGTATTCACTGGCGTACTGTGTAGCACACAGGCCCAGACCATTAAGGCCCAGAGAATACTGATAGTTATCGCCATCATTATTATTGTATTTACCGCCGGCATACATTTCGCAGAAAACCAGTTCCCAGTTGTAACGGTTTTCACGGTTGTTGAAATCCACCGGAATACCACGGCCTTCGTCCTCTACTTCAACGCTGCCATCAGCAAAACGTGTAAGAGTGATTTTTTTACCATAGCCTTCGCGGGCCTCGTCAATAGAGTTTGTCAAAATTTCAAAAATCGAATGCTGGCAGCCTTCGATACCATCAGAGCCGAAAATAACCGCAGGGCGTTTTCTTACTCTGTCAGCACCTTTAAGACTACTGATACTTTCGTTGTCATATGAAGGTGTTTTCTTTGCCATTAAAAATCTCCAATAAAATTTATATATACATATAATTGATTACATAATCAGGTTTTACCCTTGAATAATTATCTTATTATAAAAAAGCTGTATCTGTCAAGAGATTATAGTCATAATGCCCGTTATATAAACAGAGCAGGGTGTAACCCCTGCTCTGTAGATAATTAAATTTCTTCTGTGGATTCTGGCTGTGTTTCCTGTACTGGTTCTTCAGCAACAGATTCTTTGCCATAATCAGATGACATCAGTTCTTTAAATCGTTCACCGCTGATTTTTTCTTTTTCAATCAGCTCTTTTGCTACGATATGCAGTTTTTCTTCGTTCGCACGGAGAATATCCATACATTTCTGGTAACCTGCATCAACTATAGCACGGATTTCTACGTCAATATCGTTTGCAACTGCTTCAGAATAGCCTCTGCCCTGTGTGTAGTCACGGCCAAGGAATGTCTGTTCAGGTGCACCACCGTAAACAACATTACCCAGTTTTTCAGAGAAGCCATAACGTGTAACCATAGCCTTGGCAATAGCTGTAACTCTTTCCAGGTCATTAGATGCGCCTGTGGAGATATCTTCCAGAATCAGCTGTTCCGCACAACGACCGCCCAGCAGAGTTACGATTTCTTCGCTCATCTGTGTTTTTGTGCGGTAGTTGGAATCATTTTCAGGCAGTGACAGTGTGTAGCCGCCTGCCATGCCACGAGGAATAATGGAAATTTCCTGCACAGGGTTTGCTGTCTGGCAGAAGTAATGTGCCAGTGCATGACCTGCTTCATGATAGGAAACCAGTTTCTTTTCCTGTGGTGTCACAACACGTGATTTCTTTTCAGGACCTGCAATAACTTTGATAGTAGCTGCTTCAATTTCTACCTGAGTGATTGCTTTTTTACCTTTTTTAGCAGCCATAAGAGCTGCTTCGTTTACCAGGTTTTCAAGGTCAGCCCCTGTAAAGCCCGGTGTTTGCTTTGCAATGGTTTTCAGGTCAATATCCGGACCGATTGGCTTGCCTTTGAAATGAACAGCCAGTACTTCTTCACGGCCTTTGATGTCCGGTACGCCTACATAAATCTGTCTGTCAAAACGACCTGCTCTCAGCAGTGCTTTGTCCAGAATGTCAGCACGGTTTGTAGCTGCCATAACGATAACGCCTTCGTTTACACCGAAACCGTCCATTTCTACCAGCAGCTGGTTGAGAGTCTGTTCTCTTTCGTCCTGACCACCGCCCAGACCAGCACCTCTCTGGCGGCCTACAGCGTCAATTTCATCGATGAAGATGATAGCTGGTGAACTTTTCTTTGCTTTTTCAAAAAGGTCACGCACACGGGATGCACCTACACCAACATAAAGTTCGATAAAGTCAGAACCGGAAATGGAGAAGAATGGTACACCTGCTTCGCCTGCAGTAGCCTTAGCCAGCAGAGTTTTACCGGTACCTGGAGGGCCTACCAGCAGTACGCCCTTAGGAATTCTGGCACCCAGGGAATTGAATTTACCCGGGTTTTTCAGGAATTCTACAATTTCAACCAATTCTTCTTTTTCTTCATCAGCACCTGCAACGTCCGCAAAAGTTTTACGCACTTTCAGGTCTGTGATATCTTTTGTTTTTGCTTTACCTACAGACATACCGCCTTTGGCACCACCCTGATTATACAGGAAGTACAGCAGGAACAACATACCAAGGATGGTAATACCGTAAGGAATAGCATTCACCCACGCTGGGAAAGTAACAGGTGTAATCCAGTCATACTCCATAGGAGCTGTTGGATGTTTACTGTTGTATTCTTCTACGTAAGGATCGATTTTCTGCACAAAGTAGCCTACGTCAGGCACTTTGTAAATGATGGCATCTTCACTGTCTTTTGTCTGGATTTCCACATTGCCATTGCCCAGGTTCAGTGTATAGGATTCAACTTTGTGATCCTGGAACAGTCCGATAATTTCACTAGTTTTCATATCAGTGTAATTGGATGGTCTGTTCAGCATAATTGCCATCAGCAGCAACATTAAAAGCAGACTCCGCAGTGACGCGCCTCTTCTGTTTCTCTGTTTGACCAAAAACTGGTCCTCCTTCTATTTATTTTTAAGGATTATTTTGCATAAACCTCAGGTTTCAGTACGCCGATATATGGCAGGTTACGATATTTTTCATCGTAGTCCAGACCATAACCTACAACGAATTCATCAGGAATTTCGCGGCCCACATAGTCAGCGCTGATTTCTTTCACACGGCGGCTTGGTTTATCCAGCAGTGTGCAGATAGCAAGGCTTTTTGGGTTGCGGTTTTTCAGCAGATCAACGAGGAAGCTGAGTGTGAGACCTGTATCCAGAATGTCTTCAACAACCAGAACGTCTTTATCATCCAGCGGAACATCAATATCCTTAACAATTTTTACATTGCCGGAAGAATGAGTGCTTGCGCCGTAAGAAGAAATAACCATAAATTCTGTTTCACATGGTTTGTCGATAGCTCTCATAAGGTCAGTCATAAATACTACTGCACCTTTAAGAACTGTAACAAGAAACAGGTTTTTGTCTTTGTAATCTTCTGTGATTTTTTTACCCAGTTCAGTTACAATTTCTTTCAGTTCTGCTTCGCTGAGAATAACTTCTCTGATGTCGTTTTTCATAATAATCCTCCGAGTACATTTAAATCTCTTTAATAATCAATACTTTTTCCGTACGTGAATCTGGTACAAAAGGCCGGTTTGTACCATAGTCACTGAGCCATATAACACCATCATTATCATCGGTCAGCACAGCCATTTTCCGTCGTATTTGCCGTGGCAGCTTGTCCTCTGTAAAGATTTTCTTCAGAGATTTGGTCACTTTCCTGTTATAAAAAGTAAATTTGTCTCCGGTTTTTCTGGCTCTCAGTTTAAGTATACCATTTATTTTATCATAATTTACCCGATATGTTAAATAGTTTTTGTCATTTTCTTTGATTTTTTTGAATTCTACCTGTGAAACCAGCTTTATTTCATAGCTGGAGTCAGCAAAACTCACTATTGTATCTGGTAAAATATGAATTTCATCGTAAACCGGTGTTGGATTTGCCTTTTCCGGTGTGTAAAAATACAGTCTGCCATTTTTTATCCGGCAGAAAGTATCCTGTGATAACTGCTGTTTGAATGTTTCTTTTCCCAGGGCATCATATACCCGATAGATGTTTTCTCTGGAAAGGCAGCCCAGTTTATCCAGCTGATTTCGGATAAGATTTTTTACCACAGCAGGATGTTCAGACTTCAGCATATTTACATCAAGTCCGTTAAATCCTATGCTTCTTCTGTAAAGATTATCACTCAGTTGCGATAAAAGTGTGTATATTTCCAGATTTTCTTTTGCAAAGTCGCCTATATTTTTCTCAAAACCCGGGTTTATTGATTTCAGCTGTGGAATAACATTCAGCCTGATTTTATTTCTGGAATAGATATCCTGAAAATTGGTAGCGTCATTCACAAAAGGTATCTGATTTTCCCGGCAGTAATCTTCTATTTCTTTTCGGGTACAATCAATCAGCGGGCGTATAATTCCATCACGCACAGGTGGTATACCTGTAGCTCCTTTCAGTGAAGCTCCGCGGGTAATATTGAACAGCACTGTTTCTGCACGGTCAGATGATGTATGAGCCGTAGCCAATACAGCACCATACTTTTTTGCCTGTGTGAAGAAAAAGTCATAACGCAGATTACGTGCCCATGTTTCTGTGGACATTCCCTGTGGTTTTTCGTTATTGTTCATATCCAGATGGGTAGTTACACACTCAACACCCATGTCCTGACAATAGCCCTCTACAAACTTTTCTTCTTCATCACTTTCGCTGCGCAGGCCATGGTTTACATGTAAAGCATACAGTTTTATCCCGTAATATTCCCTGTGAGAACACAAAAAGTGAAACAGTGCCATGCTGTCTGCCCCACCGGACAGACATACAGCCACCGTATCACCTGTGTGTATCATATTATATTGTTGTATTGTATTGCAAATTTTAGTAATCATCATTGTGTGTAAAGTCCACATCGTAGAATCTTGTATGTGCACCGTCCCAGCTGAGAGGTATAGTGCCGCTTTCACCATGACGGTTTTTGGCTATGATACATTCTGCCATGGTCTGGTCTGCATCTTCATTTTTATTGTAATATGCATCACGATACAGAAACAGTACTACGTCAGCATCCTGTTCGATAGAACCGGAGTCACGCAGGTCAGACAGCTGTGGTCTGCCGTCGCGGCCGCTGCCTTTTTCAGCAGAACGGGACAGCTGTGACAGAGCTATAATAGGCACGTCCAGCTCTTTCGCCATAATTTTCAGATTACGTGTAATTTCACTGATTTCCTGTACACGGTTATCACTGCGTTTACCTGTGCTCATCAGCTGAATATAGTCCACAATTACCACGCCTATATTGTCTGTCTCAGGATTCTGGTTAATGCGGCGGATTTTCGCCTTCATATCACTTACAGTAATGTTAGGTGTGTCATCTGTATAGATAGGGTATTCTGCAATCTGACCGATAGCATTGGAAATCATATCCCACTGTACCGGCTGAATATCACCTGTACGCAGGTCATGGCTGCTGATACCTGCCTGAGAAGACAGGATTCTTTCATGCAGCTGTTCGCTGGACATTTCCAGAGAGAAGATAGCTACAGGAAGTTTCTGCTGTGATGCCACATTTGTAGCAATATTCAGTGCAAATGATGTTTTACCCATACCTGGACGGGCAGCCAGTACCACAAGGTCACTGCGGCCCATTTTGCCCAGCTTATCATCAAGGAATCGGAAGCCTGTAGGTATGCCCTGATATTTTTCTTTATCTTTACCGCTCATTTTACGCAGACGGTCAAAAGTTTTTGCCGCTGCATCAGAAATATGCTTCAGACTCTGTGTGTCCTTGCCCTGACGCAGTGCGTAAATTTTCTGTTCTGCGCTTTCCAGCAGTAAATCAGCATCATCTGATTCCTGTGTCTGGCGTATAATTTCTCCTGCAGTTTCCAGAAGGGTTCTTATGTTGTACTTGTCTTTAAGTATTTTTGCATAATACAGTACATTGGAAAGGCTAGGTACTGTATCAGCCAACTGCATGAGGTAAACTTTTGCTTCGTTTTCATCAGCAAATATTTTTGCTGAAACAACAGCATTAACAACCGTCACTATATCGGACGGTGTATTAGCCATAAAAAGAGTATGTATTTCATTGAAAATAAGTCTGTTCTGGCGTACATAGAAGTATTCACTTCTCACCTGCTCCATAATTGCAGACACCAGTTCAGGGTCTATTATGGCGGCACCGAGAACAGCCTGTTCAGCTTCTATGGAGAAGGGCTGGTTTATTCCCATTCCCTCCAGAGCAACTGAAAGCTGGTCCATAGTTTATTCCTCTTCTTTCGTTTTTATGAGTATTTTATATTATAGCATATTGCCAACTTATTGTCACCAGTATGGACTGCCATAAATCAATTTAAATAATAAATTTTTAACATTGTACGAATAATAAAAACCACCCTGCCATGGCAAGGTGGTTTTATATGTTTTATTATTCAACCACGTTTACTGTGATTTTTGCCTGAATTTCAGGATATACCTTAACTTCGCATTCTACTCTGGAGAAAGTTTTGATATCCTTCATAACCAGTTTCTTTTTATCAATGTCCAGTTTCAGCTGATCTTTGATAGCAACAGAAACATCTTTTGTAGTAACAGCGCCAAACAGTTTGCCTTCTTTGCCTGCTTTTGCTTTAATGGTTACTTCTTTACCATCCAGTTTGGCTTTCAGTTCGTTGGCAGCTTTGATTTCTTCCCGTTTGTGGTGGGCTTTAGCGCTTTCTTTTGTTTTTACATCAGCCATAACTGAGGCTGTAGCTTCTTTTGCCAGTTTTCTTGGGAAAAGGTAGTTTCTTGCATAGCCATCAGATACTGAAACAACAGTATCTTTTTTGCCTATATCTTTAACATCCTGTAAAAGTAAAACTTTCATTGTGTTATTCTCCTCTATCTATAAATCTTATCTTTACATTGTACAATTATTTTCTGTAATTGTCTATGCTATCTTTGATTTTTTCACCGGCTTCTTCCAGTGTACAGTCACGCAGCTGTGCGCCCGCCATTGTCAGGTGGCCGCCACCGCCAAGGTGTTCCATAAGAACCTGTACATTAATTTCACCGAGACTGCGGGCAGAAATACTGATTTTGTCTTCAAATTTAACTGCAACCACTGAAGCCAGTACACCATCCAGTGTCAGCAGGTCATTGGCAGCTTGTGGCACAGCAACATAAAGATCACTGGTCATGTTTTCGGCCAATGAAACCGCCACATCTTTGTAGATGAACGCATCGTTTACAAGATTACTTTTTGCTTTGTAAACATCTTTAGGTACATTGAACATTTTAAGCACTTCGGTGGATATTGCACCCTGTCTGCGTAACCATGCAGCAGCCTCAAATGTACGTACACCGGCTTTTTCAGCAAAATTTCTTGTATCCAGCATGATACCAGCCAGCATAGCCTCTGCCACCACCTGTGGCAGTTTGTAATCTGCAGGTGTTATGTAAGGTATGAGTTCACATACCAGCTCAGATGTGGATGAAGCATATGGTTCATGATAAGAAACAACTGTATCGCTGATATAACCTACCATACGTCTATGGTGGTCAATAACCACTTTTTTGCTGCATTTTGTAACAATGTCGGCATTTTCTGTCATTTTGGCTGTATGGGTATCTACTACTATCAGCAGTGTACCTGTGCCTATAGTATAAGGATGTGCTTTTTCAGGAGTGATAAACAGATCTTCAAAGCCTTCCGTTTTTCTTACTTTGTCAATGAGATTGTATGCCAGTGTAATATCATCACGTACCACGATATAGGCTTTTTTACCCAAACTTTCAACCATTGCAGCCACACCTGTAGCAGAACCGATAGCGTCAAGATCAGAATTGGAATGACCCATAATCAGTACTGTTTCAGACTGCATGATAACGTCTTTCAGAGCTTTGGCCACTATACGGCTACGTACTTTACTGCGTTTTTCCACACTAGGCAGAACGCCACCAAAGAATTCATATCCTTCCTGGCTTTTGATAACTGCCTGGTCACCACCACGGCCCAGCGCCATATCCAAAGCCTGATGTGCCAGCATATCGTTTTCAGCGAAATCGTTGCCACCACGGCCTACACCGATAGACAATGTAACCATGTCTTTTTCTATGTTTCTGGCTCTTGTAAGGATTTCAAAACGGTTATCGTAGAACATAGGGAAATATCTTTCCTCTATAATCAGATGATAACGGCTAGTACCCACTTTTGTAGATACACCTTTGGCATCGTTTGCGGCATCTTCAATCAGTTTATCCAGCTGTGCCATAATCTGTGCACGATTACTTTCTTTCAGTTCTTTAAGAACTTCATCGTAAGTATCAACAATAACCTGAATAACAACTGGCCTTGTCATGTGGTATTCTCTGGCTTCCCATTTCAGTTCAGTATCATCCACAAAATAGCACACCCACAGGTTATCATCCTCTGATGCGAGAGATGAAAAAGCTGTGTACTCACGGCCATTTATTATGATATTTGTACCTCTTTTCACATCGCCATCTTCGATTTTAAAACCAGGTACCACTTTAGTCAGCGGTGTGAGGTAGCAATCGCTTTCCCCCAGAATATCTGTGCGGAAAGAGTTATTGTACCATACGATACTGCCTTTATTTACGATAGCCACAGGCACTGACAGATTTTCAAAACTGAGCTGCTGTCTGGCGCTGTGTTTACCATAACCAAAGAATACACCGCGGATAATTTTTCTCACTGCGTGGGCATTGGTAAATACTACCAGCATTACTACCAGTATACATCCTGCCACCAACGGGATATGAGGAGGGGATGCAAAACCAAAGGCAACCCCCATACCAACAGATACCAGTACCAGAATAAAAATCATCAGGTCTGTGCCCCAGAATCTATTTTTCATAAAAACACCTGTTTTTCTATACTCCCCGATACAGGGAATATTATTTTAAACTTCCATTACAATAGGAAGCACCATCGGGCTTCTCTTTGTCTTTTTATAGAGAGACAATGAAACCCGGTCACGGATTTTTGATTTTATTACAGACCAGTCCTGATAATCGTAGGCCTGATATTTTTCTATAACCTCACGGGCAGCCAGACGTGCTTCGCTGATAAGTGCTTCGCTTTCCTTAACATATACAAAACCGCGTGACACAATATCCGGACCACTCAACAGCTGGCCGGAAGCACCATCAACTGTGAATACAACGACAACAAGACCATCCTGTGACAGATGACGGCGGTCACGCAGTACAACGCTGCCTACATCACCTACCCCCAGGCCGTCTACCAGTACCTGGCCGGATGTAACAGTTTCTTCAACAGTAATGCCGTTATTATCTATTCTCAACACTTCGCCTATATTGGCCATCACGATATTTTCTACCGGTACACCTGAACCTTCTGCCAGTATAGCATGACGTTTGAGGTGTTTGTATTCACCGTGCACTGGAATGAAATACTTAGGCTTCACCAGATTAAGCATCAGTTTCAACTCTTCCTGACATGCGTGACCCGATACGTGAACATCGTACATTGATTCGTAAATCACATATGCACCCAGTTTCAGCAGGCCGTTTACAACCTTTGTAACCATCTTTTCGTTACCAGGAATAGGTGTAGCAGAAATGATGATGAAGTCGTTAGGTCCTATGGAGAACTGTCTGTGTGTGCCGCCTGCCATTCTGGACAGTGCAGACAATGGTTCACCCTGGCTGCCTGTTGTCAGCAATACAACCTGACCAGGTTCATAATCTTTAACCTTGTCAGCATCTATCATAATTGTTTCCGGTGCTTTCAGATAGCCAAGTTCGAACGCCATCTGAATGTTATTCACCATACTGCGGCCGGATACAGCCACTTTTCTGTTATGTCTTACCGCCAAATCCAGAATCTGCTGGATGCGGTAAATATTGGATGAGAATGTAGCGATGATTATACGTTTACCGCTGGCCTTTTCAAAAAACTGTTCAAAACTGCGGCCTACGGTTTTTTCACTGGCTGATGAACCTGCTCTTTCTGCGTTTGTAGAATCTGACATAAATGCCAGTACACCCTTTCGGCCATATTCAGCGAAAGTTGCCAGGTCTGTGGTTTCACCCTGTGGTGGAGTATAGTCTATTTTAAAGTCGCCTGTAGTAATCACTGTACCTGCAGGTGATTCAATAGCCAGACCAACAGCATCAGGTATAGAGTGGTTTACATGGATAGGTACCACTGTCATACAACCCAGCTGTATTCTGTCGCCCGGTTTTATTACATTTATCTCAACCACGCTCTTCAGTGAATGCTCACTGAGTTTATTTTCAATCAGACCTTTTGTCAGAAGTGTAGCATATATAGGCACTTTTATTTCTTTCATCAGATAAGGCAGTGAACCTATATGGTCTTCGTGACCGTGAGTAATAACTATACCTTTGATTTTATCTATATTTTCAAGAACAAATGTAAAATCCGGAATAACAAGGTCTACGCCAAACATTTCGCTGTCAGGGAAGGAGTTACCACAGTCAACGATAAACATGTCGCCCATGCATTCGTATACTGTCATATTTTTCCCGATTTCATTAAGACCACCAAGCGGTATCAGTCGGATAGCAGGTGCAGGAGAATTTTCAACCACATTATTTTTTCTGTCAAAGTGCTTTGGCTTTCTGTAGTTCTTTTCTGTTTTTTTCGACATTAATCTTCCTTTCCGAAAAGGCAGAGGCATAAATTTATACACCAAATACCACCATTGGAAAATGGTGCTGCTTTTCTTTCAATATTTTTATGTAACGGACTCATGTAATAGGGGTATACCCCTGAAAAATAATAACGATCTCTCAGGCAATTTTTCGCCTTATACTTAAATGATACTTATTTCGTCAACCATTGTCAAGCGCACCGGACAATCTTGTGAATTCTTTACATAATCAGCCTTTTATTATATAATTACATTGGCGATATGCTTTGCTAACATATATATGAAAGGAAAAAATATATGAAAACCGTAGAAATTTTTACAGATGGTGCTTGCAGTGGTAACCCAGGCCCGGGTGGCTGGGGTGCTATACTGAGATACAACGGCCATGAAAAAGAATTAAGCGGCGGTGAAGCACATACTACCAACAATCGTATGGAGCTGAGTGCTGTACTGTTCAGCCTGAATGCACTGAAAGAAGAATGCAATGTAATAATCACCAGTGATTCCAAGTATGTAGTAGACAGTATAGAAAAAGGCTGGGTATATGGCTGGAAAAAGAAAGGCTGGAAAAAATCTGACGGTAAACCTGCCCTGAATGTGGACCTGTGGGAACAGCTATTACCTCTGCTGGCAAAACACAAGGTAACATTCAATTGGATAAAAGGTCATGCCGGACACCCTGAAAACGAAAGGTGTGACCGGATGGCTGTAGCCGAAAGCCTTAAATTCAAATAATATTCTTTATTATCGCACCGGTTCCGATAACTTAATCTGCTGATTTATGTATTTCATAAAACTATGGTGGGATAATATATTCACTTTTAATCTTAATTACAAGGAGACAAAAATGAACCTTGATTTCAATAAAGTATTGGTAGGCGTTTCTGGCGGTGTGGACTCTTCAGTATGTATAGACCTGTTGCAAAAACAGGGGCTAGAAGTTGAAGGCGTGGTAATACGCTTTTCCCCGGAGTCAGAAGAAGCTGTGCAGGACGCACAGAAAGTATGTGATAAACTGGGTATAAAACTGCATGTAGCAGATGCACAGGAAGCTTTCAAAAAATATGTGGTTATCTCTTTCTGTGAAAATTACGTAAATGGAATGACCCCTAATCCATGCATCGTATGTAACCCTTATGTAAAATTTGCCACTATCATAGCAAAAGCTGATGAACTGGGCATAGGTTATATTGCCACAGGCCACTATGCTCAGACAGAAAAAATAAACGATCTGTTTTATGTAAAAAAAGCAATAAGTGTTGCAAAAGACCAGAGTTATATGTTGTACAGGCTGAAACAGGATGTGCTGTCCCGACTTCTGTTACCAATAGGCAGTTATGAAAAGCCTGATATCCGTACTATGGCTGGTGATATCGGTCTGTTTAACGCAGATAAACCAGACAGTCAGGAAATCTGCTTTATTCCTGATGGCAACCATGGCCGGTTTATTGAAAATCTGGGCTATAAAACAAAGTACGGCTGGTTTATTTCACCGGAAGGTAAAAAAATCAAAAAACACAACGGTGTTCACAACTATACAGTAGGTCAGAGAAAACATCTGGGTATCGCCCTCGGTAAGCCTGCATTCGTAAAAGAAATTCAGGAAAACGGCAATATTCTTCTAGGTTATGCCGGCGATGAATTTTTCACCTCTGTTGAACTTTCTTCACCTGTATATACCGAAGGCAAATCACTAAATGCCGGCGATGTTTTTACTGTAAAAGTACGCAGCGCTTCAAAGGGCGATCAGGCCAAAGTGGTATATAGTGATGATGAAAAAGTGATTCTGGAATTTTTACAGCCAGTAAGAGCTGCTGCAAGAGGTCAGAGCGTAGTTATCTATAACGGAGATTACGTTATGGGCGGCGGTTTTATTGCAAAAGCAGTACAATAAATAAAAGTTTTAAAATAGCGGTATCCGGTTTTAAGGTTACCGCTGTTTTTATTTTAACCGATAAGTTACTTTAAATAACCGAACAGTCAAAAATCCCCACACACCTGTTTTTATCTGTTATTATGTTACCTGCAATCAGAACATAACAAGGAGACTGATATATGTACGCCATAAAAACAAACAACCTTACGAAAAAGTATGCAGATGTTACTGTGGTAGACAGCCTTGACCTTGAAATACAGAAAGGTGAATTTTTACGCCGTGGTTTAACTGGCCGGAGCCTTGGTCCTTTGGTATTGGCTGTTCTGTATTTTATTCACCGGCAAAAATCCGGTATTACAACCCTTACTGTAAATGAAGTATGTGTGGGGATTATCTCCCTTTCCGTCCTTGGCTTTATAGCCAGCGGCATGAATGTAGTTTATCAGCTGGAACAACTCCCCCTTATGGTGGCAGTTACAATACATGGCATGGTTTTGTATATAAGCTATTTTGTCACTTACCTTGTAAACGGCTGGTTACCCCGGGGCTTTATTCCCATTACGTTATTTACTGTCTTTTTTGTTTGTGGTTATATTGCAATATGGGTTATTATTTACTGCATAACCAAAAAGCGCACAGCACAGCTGAACAAAATACTCCGGCTGAAACAAAACACCATACGGAATAAATAACAACAGCGGGCAGCGTGCTGAAAAGCACACTGCCCTATTTTTTATCTATATTAAAATACCAACTTTTGCCACCAAAAAAGTGTTGACAATGATTATCGTTTTGCAATAAGATATAGTAGTAAAGTTATGCTTTACTATGAGAAAACACAAAGGAGATGACTGTTGTGAGTAGCGACCCGAGCGGGAGTAAGCGATTATACGCAAAAAAATATAATACCGGCGCGAAAGCACAGAGCGGTCATCTGTAAATAAACAGGAGCCTCTTTTTCGACGCCGAAAAGGAGGTATTTTTATGGATGAAAAAATCCTGAATGAAGTTGGATTTACCCCGAGTGAAGAACCTGACTTCATTGAAGAAGATGACAACGAAATCATCGAACTTATAGATGCCATCACTGCTGACGAAGATGAACTGGAAGAGGCTGATGTAAGCCTGAAAGACATGCTGATGAACAGCAGTGAGGAAGAACTGTACGAAGTAATTGAATCAGCCTACGCCATCGATATCGCCATTGCACTGGAAGATTTCGAGGACGAAGAACTGCTGAAATTCTTCGGAAGAACTGACCACGAACACATGGCACAGATTCTGGAGCAGATGGATGAAGACCTGCAGCAGAGGTTTGTGGAATTACTGGACTACCCTGACATAATGGGCATGTTCAAATATATGTCAAACGACGATATTGCCGACATCATTGGCGAAATGCCTATGGACCGCCGCAAAACCATAATGCGCATGCTGAAAAACAAAGTCAGCGTGGATATCGCCAGCCTGCTGCTGTACGAAGACGATACTGCGGGTGGTATCATGACCACTGAATACATCGCTCTGTCCGGCAACATGACAATAGAAAAAGCCCTGAACAAAATCAAAGAAATCGGCCCTAAGAC
Source organism: Oscillospiraceae bacterium (assembly GCA_017547525.1). Taxonomy (GTDB): domain Bacteria; phylum Bacillota; class Clostridia; order Oscillospirales; family Ruminococcaceae; genus RGIG3102. The sequence continues at coordinate 31,497 of JAFYPL010000010.1, read as the reverse complement.
CGAAGTTATCGATACAATATTTGTTCTGAATGGCAAAAAAGAACTGATAGGCGTAGCTGACCTTCGTGATATTCTGGTGGAAGACAACGACACCATCCTGTCAGAAATTATGGATGACAATGTAATTTCTGTTACTCCTGATATTGACCAGGAAGAAGTGTCACATATTGCATCCAAATACGACCTTACAGCTATCCCTGTTGTAAACAGAAAAGGTGCCTTGCTGGGTATTATTACTGTCGACGATATCATCGACGTTCTCTTTGAAGAACAGACCGAAGATATTCTGAAAATGGGTGGTGCCAGTGCCGAAGAAAGCATTGATTCCACTGTAGCAGAAAGCGTAAAATTCCGTCTGCCTTGGCTTTTGGTTAACCTGTGCACTGCATTTTTGGCTTCATTCACACTTTCTCTGTTTGAAGACACCATCTCACAGGTAGTTGCTCTGTCTGCTGTTATGACAATTATCGCAAACATGGGTGGTAATGCCGGCAACCAGACAATGTCCATCGTCTTGCGCAGTATCACTCTGGGCGAAATAAACCTGAAAGACGACTGGCAGAAAGTATTCAAACCAATTGCAGCCGGTATTATAAACGGCGCTATCATCGGATCTGTAGCAGGTGCTATCACAGCGGTGCGCTACGGCAATATTTATCTGGGTGTTATAGTTGTACTGGCTATGATAATGAACAACATCGTTGCAGGTGTTTTCGGTTTCTTTGTGCCACTGGTTCTCAAAGCACTGAAAGTCGACCCTGCTCTGGCCAGTTCCATATTCCTGACCACAGCAACAGACGTACTGGGCTTTTTCGTATTCTTAAGCCTTGCAAATCTGTTTATGCCACTGTTGGTATAATTACTCAATAATATAATAAAAAACCGGACTGAGCACTACCGCCCTGTCCGGTTTATTTTTCTGAAAATTACTGTGGATCTTCCACAAGTATTGTTTTATCGTAATATTCTTCCCTAAAATAGCCCAGCACATTTTCCAGTGATTCCATCAGCAGCTGATTTTCATCAAGCCCCAGATCACCGACAATTTTATCTATCATCTGTGTATGGAACTCTTCATGTATTTTTAACACTTCGTCTGCTTTTCCGGTAACAGAAACACGGGTAATACGTTTATCAACCTCATCTTTATAACGTTGCACATAGCCTTTTCTTTCCAGTTTTGCCACATTACTTGTAAGAGTGCTTTGCGCCACCATGCAACGGCGCGCAACATATGTCATACTGTTGTCACGGGCTTTCTGTATACTTTCCAGAGTATGCACTTCATTCATTGTCAGGTTTACACCTGATTCTTTCAGGTTTTTCTCTTCTATATACAGAATATAGTTGAACAGTCCTACCAACAGTTCATTAAGAGTATGTTTTGTGCGCTCCATAAATACACCACCATTATTTCTTGTTATATCTTCAGTATATATTAATTAAATATCAAAATCAAACAAATGCGCAATATTTCAAAAGATATTCACAAATAAAAAAGGCAGGTCATACCTGCCTTTTAATATTAATAGTCTATTCTGTTTCTTACCTGTCTTGAACGGATAGTGTTGATAGCTACTGTAGCTATAACCATCATCAGGAAGAATGTAGGAACAAACAGATCATTACTGGACTGGTTGAAAGAGCGGATATCGCTCCATGCTGTATCCAGTTCTGCACTGATTTCATCTGACAGAGTAGTGAATACCTCTGTATTTTCCAGCATTTCATCTGTAGGGTAAGCAACCAGATTGTTTTTCATTTCTTCATCCAGCAACTCGTATGCACCCAGATGTGGTGTAGGATAGTAAATATACTCTGCGTTTGCCAGTGCTACATCTGTTTCATTGAGGAAGTTGATATACATATGGGCAGCTTCCACATTATTTGCGTCTTTTGGAATAACTGCAGCATCTGTAAACAGGTTTGTGCCTTCTTTAGGAAGAGCAAAAGACAGATCAGGGTTTTCTTCCATCATTGTCAGTGCGTCGCCTGCGTAGTATGGTGCCAGAGCAGCCTCACCGCCACACATTTTGTCAAAGATTTCATCATTTACGTAAGCCTGTACTACGTCTTTCTGTGCTATCAGGTCTTCACGTGCCACTTCAATATCATCAGATGTTTTAGGGTTCAGAGACAGGCCGTTTTTCAGCAGTGCTATAGCAAATGCATCGCGGCTGTTGCCAAACATCAGTATATCGTTGGCATATCTTTCATCCCATAATGCGTTCCAGCTGTCAGGTACTTCATCCACCAGAGTAGTATTATAGATAATACCTACTGTACCCCATGTGTATGGTACGGAATATACGTTGCCAGGATCGTATTCCAGATCCATATATCTTTCACTGATATACATTGTGGCGTTAGGGATAAGACTCCAATCCAGTGGCTGAAGCATATCCTCTTTGATCATTTTTGCAATCATGTAGTCAGACGGAATGATAACATCGTATTTAGCACCGCCACTTTTCAGTTTTGTGTACATACCTTCGTTGTTATCAAAAGTCTGATAATTTACTTTGATACCGGTCAGTGCTTCAAACTCTTTGTTAACATGCATAGCACCATCCTGACCTAAGGACATATATTCACCCCAGTTGAAAACATTCAGAGTGATATCCTGACCTTTCAGTCTTTCCCAGTCATAGTTTTCTGCCAGCTGTGCAGCCTCAATCTTTTTTGCATCTGGTGCAGGTGCAATCAGAAGAGTTTCCCGTGCAAAAGCAGGTACAGCCATAGCCATAACCAGACCGAGAGCCACAATCAAACTAATAATTCTTTTCAATTATTTTACCTCTCTCTTTGTTCGCATTTCCTTTTCATCTTTTGTGGCTTTGATGTTTACCACCAGAAGCACAGCAAGGATAACTATAAACATTATAGTGGACAATGCATACATTTCCGGACTTACACGGCGACGGGCCATAGCATAGATAGCTACAGGCAATGTCTGGGCGTGACCAGAGTTAAAGTAAGAAATAATAAAGTCATCAATTGAGAAAGTAAGCGCCATGAGGAAACCGGAGATAATACCCGGCATAATTTCAGGCACAACTACTTTGAAAAATGCCTGTGTAGGGTTACAGCCCAAGTCAAGGGCAGCTTCGTACACACGATGATCCATCTGTTTCAGCTTCGGCAGAACAGAAAGGATAACGTACGGCAGGTTGAATGTAATATGGGAAATCAGCAAAGTACCCATACCGAATTCAAAGTCAAACCAGCCTTTGAACACATTGAACAGCAGCAGCAATGAAATACCGGTGATGATATCAGGGTTAACTACAGGCATATAGCTGATATTGATAACCACGGATTTTTCCCAGTTTTTCATAGCATCTATGCCTACAGCAGCCACCGTACCCAGTACAGTTGCTACAGTAGCAGACACAATTGCCACAAAAAGTGTAACGATAAAGGCTTTTATAATAGCTTCATTCTTAAACAGCTCTATGTACCATTTAAAAGTAAAACCCGTCCATACAGTACGGCTTTTTGACTGGTTAAAAGAGAAAGCTATCATTACAAATATAGGCATATAGAGGAATGCCAGAATGAATGCCCAGTAAAGTTTTTTGATAAGTTTCATTACAGCATCACCTCCGAATCATCATCGGCAAAGCCATTGGTAATACTCATACACAGCAATACAAGTGCCATCAGCACAAGGCTCATTGCTGACCCCAGATGAGGGTTATAGCTATTACCCAAGAACTGCAGGTCGATAAGGTCACCTATCATAAATGCGCTGTCACCACCCAGCATTCTGGAGATAACGAATGTGGAGCAGCTAGGTACGAATACCATTGTGATACCTGTGGTTATACCAGGCAGACTCAGCGGAATCAGTACTTTTGTCAGCACCTGATACAGGTTGCCACCCAGGTCCTGCGCAGCTTCGATAAGTGAATGGTCGATTTTTACCATTGTTGAATACAGCGGCAGGATCATAAATGGCAGATAGTTGTAAACCATACCCAGAATAACTGCACCATTGGTATTAATCATATTAAAAGGACCTACGCCGAAAAGGCCAAGGAACTTATTGATAAGACCGTTTCTTTCCAGCAGACTCATCCATGCATATGTGCGCAGCAGGAAGTTCATCCACATAGGCATGATGATAATCATCATCATAACTTTCTGTTTGCTTGCTTTCATTCTGGACAGCATGTAGCTTACAGGATAAGCCATAACCAGACAAAATACTGTGGCTACACCAGCCAGTATGATACTGCGCATAAATACCGGTGCGTATACAGAAAGCCGGCTCATATTTTCTAAAGTAAAATTACCCCGTTTATCTGTGAATGCAAAATACACCACGAGGCACAAAGGGGCAAAGATAAACAATGCCATCCATACAAGGTACGGCGCACTAATGTATTTTTTCTTCATAGACTAGTCCCTCATTCTCTTCATGATGTGAATTTCTTCAGGACCGATATTCATACCGATCAGCTCACCCACATTCTGTTTCTGTGTGGAATGAATAATCCAGTCAAAGCCGCCCTGTTCAACAGTGATTTCATAATGAACACCTTTGAACACTACGCTTTTTACAACGCCGGACAGCTGTCCCTGAATAGCAGGAACAACCTCTATATCTTCCGGACGTACCACTACGTTTACCAGTTCATTAGGTTTGAAACCTTTGTCAACACAAGTAAACTGGGTACCGTTGATTTCCACCAGAAAGTCACGTACCATAATACCGTCCAGAATATTACTTTCACCGATAAAGTCGGCAACAAAGGCGTTTACAGGTTCGTTATAGATATCCTGTGGTGTACCAATCTGCTGAATGATACCGCCTTTCATAACAACCACGGTGTCACTCATTGTAAGAGCTTCTTCCTGGTCATGTGTTACATAGATAAATGTGATTTTCAGCGCCTGCTGGATTCTTTTCAATTCTATCTGCATTTCTTTACGCAGTTTCAGGTCCAGCGCACCCAGAGGTTCGTCCAGAAGCAGGATTTTCGGATGGTTTACCAGTGCACGCGCGATAGCTACACGCTGCTGCTGACCACCGGAAAGTGTGTTGATATCACGACGGGCATAGTTTTTCAGCCCTACGATTTCCAGCATTTCCAGTACACGCTGTTTGATTTCCTGGTCTGGCAGTTTTTTCAGACGCAGGCCGAATGCAATGTTTTCAAACACGTTCAGGTGTGAGAAAAGCGCATATTTCTGGAAAACTGTGTTAACCTCTCTCTTGTAAGGAGGAAGGTCGGCGATTTCTTTGCCATCAAAAAAAACACTGCCGGATTTTGGCTGCTGGAAGCCACCGATAATACGCAAGGTTGTAGTTTTGCCACAGCCAGAAGGCCCCAGCAGAGTTACAAATTCCTTGTCATGAATATCCAGTGAGAGACCATTCAGGATAGTTTCCCCATCAAAATCAACAACAATGTCTTTAAGGCTAACGATAATATTATTGTCCATAGTTCAGACCCCTTTGCGGTAATATTCTACGTCTTTACGTAGCCAGCGCTAATTATACTACCCCGCAAAAGGTTTGTTACACCGTCCCAGAAGGGTCGGTTACAGCAGTACATACAGCACCAGTATGATATTAGATTTGTGTTAATTTAATGCCTTAAATAAAAATCAGCATAAGTCTAACAACCATGTTACATACTAAATGTATTGTATGTTTTTTATGAATATTTGTCAATAGATTATAGTATAATTGTAAAACCAACGTATATTATGTAAATAAATAAAAAAAGAGGCCCGAAAGGCCTCTTTTTAATATTCATAATTAACCTACAAAAATAGGCAGATCACTCACATAATAAAGTTTATCATCAGGGAAATCTGTACCTTCGCGCAGCACTGCAGAGTAACCTACGATTTCTGTACCGATCTGATCCAGAAGAACTTCCATAGCTCTGAATGTGCCGCCTGTAGAAACAACGTCATCCAGCAGCAGTACTTTTTTACCACGGATTTTAGCTGCATCAGCTGCATCAACAACCATTTTCTGTACATTAGCTGTAGTGATGGATTTTACTTCTGTTTCAATAGCATCCAGCATGTATGCTTTTTTGCCTTTTCTGAAAACAACAAATTCCACATTACCCATCTGTGTACACAGTGACTGTGCCAGTGGAAGAACTTTTGCTTCTGGGCAAACGATATAATCAAAGTCTACATCTTTCAGTTTATCTGCCAGCACTTTTGCGCAGTAGTTTGTCAGTTCTGTGTTGCCCAGCAGAACAAAACCTGCGATATGCAGTGTTGGGTGTACAGGTGCGATAACCAGGCGTTCAGTTCTGCCTGCAAGATCAATGTCGTAATATTCCTGACCAGTGTATTTGATTTCCATATTATAATCTCCTTCGCTTTTTACAGCAAAACAAACCCCATACGGGGTTATGCTATTTATATAGATACAGTATATATAATATTTGGCAATTTTTCAATAATTACTTTGATTTTTCATAAAAGATATTGTATACTGTGTTTATATTTTATGCCGAAAAGAGGATTTTTATGTTTTCACTGGTTGCACTTCTCTGCCTTTATATGGGCGGTAATAATATCAGAAAGGCTTTTGCACTGGCACCCTTTGACCAGTGGGCTTTTATCAACTGGGCGCTTTTTATTACAGGTATAGCCATGCTGGCTGCGGTTATCCCACTGATAATGCAGGCGATGAAAGATTTAAAAGAACGTAATGCGCAGATAGAAGAAAAAGCAAAAGAAGAAAAAAAGAAAAGACAGCGGCAGTTTTTCTATGATGAAGAAACAGAAAATACTGACGTTAGCGAAACTGAAGAATCAGATGATGAAGAGACAGTGGAAACTGTCCTTACGCAGGATTCCGAAGGCAATATTTAACCCACGAATTTATTAAAGGCCGGTATATATCGGCCTTTATTTTTTTAGCCATTTTACATCATTTTTTGACAAATAAAAACAAATCTGTTATAATGGCCGAGTGCGTGTAGAAATATGCACAAAATTATCGTTTTTAAATTATATAATTTTACTAAAAACTACTTTCGTTCGGTAGTACAATACAATCAGCTATGTAGCTGAAAACACTATAAAGGAGAATCTATGACAGAGAAAAAGAATAAGAAATCTCTGTGGCAGCGCCTAATGCAGAACAAAGCAAAAATTCTGTATCTTCTGGGTACTTTCATAGTACTGGTGTCTTCCGCAACTGCTTTGTTCTTTTTTACAAGCATTATCCGTGTTACCGATGGTAACTATGATATCGTAATGCTGTCCACATTTTCACAGCAGGAACAGATACTGGAACTGGCAAATGTAAGCCTGGAATCCAGTGACAAAGTACTGTATACTTCCTTTGACGGAAACTACAGAAACATTCACATAAGCCACGGTTTCACAGTACCTATCACCGTGGATGGCACAGAAGTGACTGCCCAGATCACACAGGGTACAGTAAGCGACTGTCTGGCAAATGCCGGCGTTGTACTGGGCGAACACGACTACACTGAACCTAGCCTGCACACACAGGTAAAAGAAGGTGACTCTATCCGTGTATACCGTGTAGTATACGTGGATAATCAGTACGAAGAAACCGTACCTTACGAAGTAACTTACAAATCCAGCAGTCTTACATTCCGTTTCCCTAAAAAACAGTATACACTGACAGAAGGTCAGAACGGTAAAAATCTGGTAACATACCGTGAAAGATACGTTGACGGTGAACTGGACTTAGCTCTGGTAAGCAAAGTAGAGGTTGTAAAAAAACCTGTAAACAAACTGGTACTCACATATAAAGCCGGTAAAGCTGTTTCCCCACTGGAAGCACCTGCAGGTGTTTCTGTGGTAAATGGTGTACCTACAGGCTACTCAAGAGTTATTTCCAACACATCAGCCACAGGTTATTATTCAAAAACTGGTAAAGGTGCATCCCGTCTGGGTCTTTTCTACGGCTCAGTTGCCGTAAACCCTAACATTATCCCTTACGGCACAAAAATGTATATCGCCAGTCCTGACGGCAAATTCGTTTACGGCTGGGCAATCGCCACAGATACCGGTACAGCCTGCATGGAAGGCATTATCGGCGTAGACCTTTTCTATGAAACATATCTGGAAAGCAGCCTTAACTGGAAAAATACTGTAAATATCTATATTTACGACTAAAGAACAAAGCATTAAAGAAAAACGACGGATTTATCCGTCGTTTTTTTGTTATACTGTGAATTGACTGCCATCTGTGCAGATGTTACTATTAGATAAAGGAATAACACTGATTACACGGAGGTGTCAGTATGAAATATGATTTTACCGCTGTACCTGACCGTCGCGGACGGGGTTCAACCAAATGGGATGCTTTTATAGACAGCGCCCCGGACAGAGTACCTCTGTCAACTGCTGATATGGAATTTCCTACAGCACAGCCTATCATAGATGCTATCAAACACGTGGCAGATACACAGGTGCTGGGTTATACTCAGGGTACACCCGCATTTTATGACGCTATCATCAGCTGGATGAAACGCAGACACGATTTTGATGTAAAAAAAGAATGGATTGTAAACACTCCGGGGGTTGTAGATGCTCTGGCTATGTTGATAGAAGCATCCACGAAACCGGGCGATGGTGTAATATTGCTGACTCCGGTTTACTATCCTTTTGACCTGGCAGTTATAGCCAAAACCCGCCATCTGGTTTACAGTGAACTGAAACACGACAACGGCAGATACGAAATTGATTTTAAAGATCTGGAAAAGAAAGCAAAACGCAAAGATGTAACAGCTATTCTTTTCTGTAACCCTCACAACCCTGTGGGCAGAGTATGGACTAAAGACGAACTGGAAAAAGTGGCAAAAATCTGTTGTGACAATGGCGTATTCATTATCGACGACGAAATCCATCACGATATAGTTATGCCTGGCCATAAACACATAGTAATGGCAAATCTGGGCGGCAAAGTTCTGGACAATATCGCTGTATGTACTGCACCAAGTAAAACTTTTAACCTAGCTGGTCTGCAGTGTTCAAACATTATTATCCCTAATGATAAAATCAGAGTAAAAGCTGGCATGTGCAATCTTCTGAACATGCACTCCACACTGAATATATTCGCATATACTGCATGCACCGCTGCATACAACCTGTGTGAAGACTGGCTTGAAGAACTGCTTACAGTTATAAAAGGTAATGCTGACTATATACGGGATTTCATGGCTGAAAATTTCCCTGAAGTAAAAGTATTCCCTCTGGAAGGCACATATCTGCAGTGGTGGGATATGCGTGGTCTGGGCATGACACATGTGGAACAGCGTGAAATGCTGGAAAAAGCCGGTATCTATCTGGATAACGGTGAAATATTTGGTCCTGCTGGCAGAGGTTTCCAGAGAATCAATCTGGCATGCGCAAGGGAAACACTGGAAGACACTATGGCCCGCTTCAAACTTGCTGTACAGTCTGTGAGAGATAGCTGGGCTATAAATGGCAAACCATACCACAAAACACTTACAGTTGGCACAAAGGTGGAAGGTTTTATATACTCCTCCACAAAGCGCACCAAAGTAAACCTTGCTTCCACTATACGCGGCAACACTCTTCTGGTTTTCGCTGATACAGTGGAAGGCGACCTGACAAAAGCTACTATGGTTATGCTTAAGACTGCATGGCCTGCCCTTAAAGCAATTGGCTGTGATGTAAAGGTTGTACTTTTAAGTGATGTAAAACAACTGCATGATGCACAGAAAAAATATCCATTTGAACTTATCGGTGACCCTGACGGCATACTCTATGACAGATACAACGTATTCGAAGCAGATGGTATGTCCGGTATGATCGGCGGCGATAAACTGGTGGAATTTGCCGCAGGTAAAGAAATCAAAAAACTGCTGGATCTGGATATGATTGCCGCCATGGCAGGCCCATACATGGCCGGTGGCGAACCTAAAGATCCACACAAAATAGCAAAGAAAATACGTTCCAGCCAGCTGAATGCTTTCATAGGTGTAAACAAGGATATGAAAGTTATATTCTCTCACTACTTCCGCAGTCTTACAGACTTCCCAAGTGTAAAAGAAGTTATCAAAGCTATGAAAGCCAAATAATAAAACACAAAAAAGCAAGGTGGTTTTACCACCTTGCTTTTTATTTATATCTTGCAGTATTTACATGTACTTTTACTTTTTCTTCCCCGTTGTCAAAAGCAACTGCCAGCCCGGAAATTATTACCATAGCACACCCCAGCAGCCCCATAAGTGAAACAGCTTCCTTATAAATAATTATACCCGCCACAAGACTTATAACAGGTTCCAGCATATTCAGCACAGATGCTCTTGATGCCCCAAGGGTTTTGATACCATAAGTAAGCAGGAAAAGAGTCACCACTGTACAGAAAAGACCGATAGCCATGAGAATTATCCGGCTTTTCATACTTACAGGCAGCATAAACTCTTTTGTCACAACAGCCTTCAAACCAAAGAAAACAGCCGCAATAACACTTACATAAAAAACTATAACCATACCCGGCAGGTTTGCAAAACTGCTTTTCTTGTTTGCTATTACATAGCATGCATATGTCACGCCACTGGTCACTGCAAACAGTATACCCATTACAGACAGTCGGGAGAAATCCGCCATCAATGCCAGCCCCAGCAATGCAAACAGGCAGGAAATTACTCTTATCTTCGTCGGCTTATCGCCGAAAAACGCCATTGCTATAGTAACAAACAATGGATATGTAAAGTGCAGCATAGTTGCAAGGCCTGTAGGTATCAGTGAATATGCCACCGTAAGGAAAGCCATTGTAGCACCAAAACCTATAATACCGAATATAGTCAGATGCAGAAACTGCTGTCTGGTAATGTGTATATCCTGCTTGCTTACCATCAATGCTATAAATGAAAATATAGCCGCAAACATCAGGCGGTAAAATACTACTGCACCACTGGTCATACCCTCATTCAGCACCCGTTTTGTAAAAACAGGCATTATACCGTATAAGAAACTGGCAACCACTACTGCCAGTACACCTTTTTTCATAATATATACCTCTCTCTTCAGTGTGTTATATATATTACAGCTTTTTCACTTAAAACACAAGACAACAGTTTAACTTTATGTTATCATATATATATCAACATTACGGAGAATTTTTATGGCTAAATTACCACAGCGGTTCTGTGAAAAGATGAAAAATCTGCTACAGGACGAATATGATGATTTTATAAAAGGATACGATAACGATAACTACTATTCACTGCGTGTAAATACACTGAAAGGTGACATAGATTCTTTTACTGCAAAAGATATGTTCTGCCTTTCACCGGTGGAATGGTGCCCAACAGGTTTTTATTACGATAATGAAACTCGTCCTGGCCGTCACCAATACCACCATGCTGGTGTGTACTATATTCAGGAGGCCAGCGCCATGGCACCAGTGGCATCAGCAGATATACAGCCTGGTGACAAAGTACTGGACCTGTGCGCTGCCCCTGGTGGCAAAAGTACTCAGGCCGCATGCCGGCTGGGCGGTACAGGCCTGCTGGTGTCCAACGAAATAGTTCCTTCCCGTGCCAAAATACTTTCCGGTAACATGGAAAGAATGGGTGTAAAAAATGCAATTGTTTTAAATGAGAACCCTGCCAATCTTGAAAAGCACTTCCCTGCATTTTTCGACAAAATAATTGTAGACGCCCCATGCAGTGGCGAAGGTATGTTCCGTAAAGACGACACCGCCATAAAAGAATGGAGTGAACAGCAGGTAGATGTATGTGCCAACAGACAGAGTCTTATTCTGGAATCTGCCCACAAAATGCTGGCACCGGGCGGCAAAATAGTTTATTCCACATGTACCTTTGCACCGGAAGAAAACGAAATGATGGTTGCACAGTTTATATCCAACCATCCTGAATATAGAATAGTTAAACCTGTTGTGCACAAATACTTTTCACCGGGCAGACCACAGTGGGCAGATGGCACGCCTGACCTTGCAGATACCATGCGCCTTTTCCCACATCTGCTTAAAGGGGAAGGCCACTATGTGGCAGTACTGGAAAAAACTGGCGGCGAAACTGAAAAAATCAGATACACCAAAACTGTTACCGATAAAAAAGCTCTGGAAGAATGGTATAAATTCGAAAAAAGCACTCTTAAAGGCACTGATTTCTCAAACTTTTACCTTTTCGGTACCACACTTTACAGCCTGCCTGATAATACACCGGACTTTTCCAAACTGAAAGTATTACGTGCCGGTCTTCAGTTGGGTGAAATCAAAAAAGGACGTTTTGAACCATCTCATTCACTGGCAATGGCACTGAAACCTGAAAATGTTGTACAGTGTGAAAACCTGCCACTGGACGATGACAGACTGGATAAATACCTGACCGGAAGTGAAATATCCACAGAAGATGACCGCCGTGGCTGGAGACTGATTTCAGTGGACGGCTATTCCACCGGCTGGGGCAAAAGTGATGGTAACGTAATCAAAAATCACTACCCTAAAGGTCTGCGAATAATGAAATAACACCACTCAGCAAAGGAGAAAACTATGAAAAATATAACTGTACAATGGATAGGACACGCCTGTTATAAATTGACTTTTGGCGACTGGAGCTGTGTTGTAGACCCTTACGAAAACGGCAGTGTGCCGGGTATTGGCAATGTGCAGGCCGCCGCACACGAAATTTACTGCAGTCACGGACACCACGACCATAATGCGGCCCATCTGGTAAAACAGGTGCGCAGTTTTGCCCCTGCACCACAGGTGACAAAGGTGGCGTCTTTTCACGATGAAGCCGGTGGTACAAAGCGTGGTGAAAATACAATCCATGTTTTCGAATATGAAGGACTGAAACTGGCCCATTTTGGTGACCTGGGTCATCTGCTGAATGATGAACAGATACGTGTTATTGGTGATGTAGATATAGCGCTGTTACCTGTAGGAGGCTTTTACACCATAGACCCACAGACAGCTAAACAGGTGGCAAAACAGATAAATGCAAAGGTTATAATACCTATGCATTACCGCACAGAAGATTTCGGCTTTGATGTAATAGCACACATTGATGAATTCGTAAAGCTGTATGAAAATGTTATAAAAACAGACGGCAGCACAGCCACCATAACAGCCAACTGCACCACACCGCAGGTACTTGTGCTTACACCACAGGCTTTAGAAAAATAAACAAAATAAACGGAGTGATTAAATCACTCCGTTTTTGTTTTAATCATATTATCTTGCAAAAATTGTTCTGCCACCGAGTACTGTTCTTACGCACTGTACATCTTTGATTTCGTCAGATGGGATTTCAAAGATATTTCTGTCCAGAACTGCAAAGTCAGCAAGGAAGCCTGGCATCAGACGGCCTTTTCTGTTTTCAGCGAATTCTGTGTATGCAGAGCTAATTGTGTACTGGTCGATTGCATCGTAAATATCCACACACTGATCTGGGCGGTATGTTCTTTCACCGTCAAGGCGTTTTCTTGTAACTGCGCAGTACAGGTTTTCGTATGGCTGCAGATTTTCTACAGGGCTGTCTGTACCAAAGGATGTGTGAATACCCATGCGGTACATATCACCAAATGCGTAGGATGTAGAGGCCAGTTCCTCGCCACAGCGTTCAGCAACAATGTTCATATCGTAGTGGATAAAGATTGGCTGTACCTGTGCCAGAATGTCATGTTCTGTGAATTTTTCCACCAGTGGTTTGTCTGTTATCTGGCAGTGGATAATAGCATGACGGTTTTTGTTGTTGCGGCCATCAACTACTTTATCGTAAGCATTCAGCACCATTTCGATAGCTGCATCACCGATACAGTGTACTGCTACCTGACAGTTGTTGCTGTCTGCCAGCTGTACCATATCATCAAAATGTTCTACTGTCATTGTGGAAACGCCACGTGTGGAAGCATCATCTGCATAAGGGTTGCGCAGGTAAGCTGTACGTGCGCCCAGAGAGCCGTCAACAAACATTTTCAGCGGACCGTATTTATACATATCATTACCGTTGCCTGTGCTACAGCCAGCGTCAAGGAATGCTTTGTAGCTTTCTGTTTCGTAGAATGTGGACTGCTGGTAAGAACGGATAGCATTTGGATTTGTTTCGTACATCAGTTTGTAACCGTTGTCCACAACTTCCCATCCTTCACCACTGAGGTCGCATGTCTGTACAGTTGTAATACCAAGGCTTGCTGCATATTCCATAGCCAGTGAAACGTTTGCTGCTACACTTTCAGGTGTTGTCCGTGGTACAATGCACTGAATCTGTGCCTGTGCATTTTCAGAAATCTGGCCATTTGGTTCGCCGTTTTCATCTTTATAAATAACGCCGCCTGGCAGTGGCTGTGTATCTCTTGTAATGCCTGCGACTTCCAGTGCTTTGGAGTTTGCTACCAGCATATGGCCGCATGTACGTGTGTAAATAACTGGGTATTCTGTTGTGATTTTGTCCAAGTCATATCTTGTAGGGATTCTTGCTTCGTCTGTGAAATAGTCCTGGTTCCAGCCACGGCCGATAAGCACGTCGCCAGCCTGCAGTGGATGTGCTGCAAGGAACTGACGGCCTTTTTCCAGAATTTCAGCCATAGATGTACTGCCGTGCAGAATTACGCAAGCCAGTGCCTGACCAACACCCAGAATATGGCAGTGAGAATCGTTAAAACCTGGAATAACTGTTCTGCCTTCAAGGTCAATCATTTCTTTTTCGCATTTTGGGCACAGACCTTCTGTTACTTCTTCCAATGTGCCTATTTTCTGTACCAGACCATCTGAAACCAGCATTGCCTGCACGAATCTGTCTCTTTCAACGTAGATATTACCGTTGTAGTAAATAGTGTTCATAAAAATTTCCTCCGCTTGTTTTGTTTGTGTTGTGTTTATCAGCGCAGAATTTCTAAAAAAGAAAAGGTTCTGCAGCTATGCAGAACCTTTAAATCAATACAATTCAGGTTGCTGATAGCTCCTCTGTCTTTCAACAGGAGTGTATACGGTATTAGCCGTTACACCAACTGTACAGAACGCCTTCTGTACGTTTCGGCGGCTTTGCCTTTGGCCTGTTTCAACGGGTGCCCCCTCTTCAGGTTACTTATCGCGGCCGCGCCTCTATCTTTGTCATAAAAATGACAATATCTATTATATACCACTTCCCGACAGTATTGTCAACAGTATTGCGGATATTTTCACAAATATAATGAATATGTAAAAAAGTCGTCTATTTTCATATTGCCATCACTGTCAACCAGCACGCGTATCCGGGCGCGCATCTGACTTTCACCACTGATAATATACGTACTCACTTCATAAGACGGTGATTCTTTCAACCCATATATATTTATGCGGAAATCATCACTGATATAACTGCCCGCCGGGATAATCACTTTTTCACCACTCATCCGGTCGGTAATTTCACCAGTGGCAATATAGTTGTCTATAAGCTTTTTCAGACGTGCGTAATCTTCCGGTGAAATATACTGGTTTTTGTTTATATAATATTCCTTCAGTTTTTCTGCCCCGGTTATTCTGTAAAATACACCCACATTATCTTCGTTTATACGGATAACCTGAAAGTCTTCATAGAAATTATACATCACTAGACGTTGTTTAGCATTCTGATTCTCCAGTGCCAGCATATACTCACCGTTGGTGAATTTCAGCTGTGATATATCCTCATAGGTGTAGTCCAGCTTTTCACCTATCTCTATTTCCAGCAACAGCGGCACTATATCATAAGGTCCGGGGATACCGTCTATGCCAAAGGCAGCGCCTGTATCAATGGTGAAATAAACATCAGTCCCTTCCCTTTCTTCCAACCATGGAGTAAGGTCCGTACCCACAAACACAGCCTTTCTCTCTCCACAAACTGTCATAATCAGACATAATATTACAATAGGTATAATATTTATAGCTTTTTTCATTATATCTGCCCCTTTATCATATATCTTTATTTTGATTATATCATAATTTAATGAACTAACTGTGATGTTGCGCATACAAATAATTACCCTGTATTTGTTTAACTATAACAAAAGCGGTGCCAGTGCACCGCTTTATGTATTTATTATTTTTCGTAATGTTTGTTCATACTGTCGGCCTGATGTGCAGGTGTCAGTACCATTTCAGGTATCTGTACATTTGCCGGCAGATTGCATACATAGGCTACAGCCGCACCGATATCTTCACTGGTGAGTGCATCTATGCCGGTGTAAACAGCTTTCGCTTTCGCAGTGTCACCGCGGAAACGGATAACGGAAAACTCTGTTTCCACAAGGCCAGGTTCAATACAGGTAACACGTACTGGTGTATCCATAAGGTCAATGCGCAGACCGTCAGAAATATATCTTACTGCCGCTTTGCTGCCGCAGTATACCGCACCACCGCCATAGGCGATATTGCCTGCTACACTGCCCATATTTACTACCACACCTGTGGACTGTCTTTTCACCATCTGTGGTACAACGGCTTTAATCATATACAGCAGACCTTTAACATTGGTATCAATAACAGTGTCAAAGTCTTCCATTTCGCTTTCAAACACTTTTTCTGTACCTAAAGCAATACCTGCGTTGTTTACAAGGAAGTCAATATCTTTCCATTTATCAGGGAGAGATGCCATTTTTTCTTTTACATCTGCAAGTTTGCTTACGTCCATCACCAATGAATAAGCCTGTGCACCAAGGGATTCGATTTCTGCTTTCAGTTCAGCCAGACGATTTTCGCGTCTGCCTGTGATAATAACTTTCGCGCCCAGTTTTGCCAGTTCAATGGCACTGGCGCGGCCGATACCACTGGTAGCACCAGTAACTATAGCAACTCTGCCTTTTACTCTGTTTTCCATAATATCCCCCATTTATTTATACAACATATCAGCAGTAATATCTTTAATACTTTTTGCACCGCACATAGACATAACATCGGCCAGTTCGGCCTTCAGCTTGTCTGTATATACTTTTACACCTTCCTGTGCCGCGCCGTACACTGCTGTCACATATGGACGGGCAATAATCACGCCATCTGCTCCCAGTGCCAGTGCTTTGAATACATCCAGACCTGTTCTGATGCCACCGTCAACCAGTATAGTCATATCGCCGCCTACAGCCTTTACTATTTCAGGCAATACTTCCGCTGTAGATGGTGTGCCGTCCAGTACACGACCACCATGGTTGGAAACAACTATAGCCTGTGCGCCTGCCTCCTTTGCTTTCAGCGCACCTTTGACTGTCATAACACCTTTTACAATGAATGGAGCCGGTGAAAGTGCCACAATTTCTGCCAGCTGTTCAACAGTTTTGCTGCCAGCTGGTGGTGTCATATTCTTCAGGAATGGCAGACCTGCAGCATCCACGTCCATGGCTACTGCGAAACATCCGCTGTCTTTAATCAGGGCAAACTTTTCTTTTATAGTGTCAATATTCCATGGTTTAATGGTTGGTACGCCACAGCCGTCATATTTGGTTATAGCTTTTGCTGCCGCCTGCATAACAGCAGGGTTTGTACCATCACCGGTAAAAGCGGCAATGCCGGCATCTTTTGCACCACTGATAAGAATATCATTATACTCTTCGTCTGTATATTTTTCACCGTAATGCAGTTTTACTGCACCTACCGGGCCTGCAAATACAGGAATGTCAAATTTTTTGCCAAAAAGTACAGCTGATGTGTCTGGTGTCACGTTTTCACACAGAGTATCCATGTTTATACGGATTTCCTGCCATTTGTTGTAATTTCGGATAGCTACGTCCCCGTTACCTTTTGCGCCCGGGCCCGGTATCTGGTTTTTACACCGCATACCATTGCATACAGGACAAGCTTTACAGTATGGGCCTATATTGCCACGGGCACCTTCCAGTACCTGTTTATAATCCATAGTAATATCTCCTTTATGTTATCACGATTAAATATTATTTTCATTTTACCCCAAAGAAAGAATAAATTCAACACAGTCTATCTATAACATAAAAATATCATTCTTCACTGGGAAGAATGATATTTTCGTTTACTTATTTTGCATTTTGCCATGCCATCTCAACAGCACGCTGTATATTTGTAGTGTCTATAGTTACCATGGCACGCAGATCTTCATCCGCCCACATTCCGCTGGCGATACCCGTATTATTCTGACCGCCATCTGTCATACCATCTATTACGTCATTAACGCCATCCATCACGTCACCGGCTATATCACCGATTACACCTGATGAATCCATCATTCCACCGGAATTTACATTATTGGCAGAATTAGCCGTACTGTCAGGTGCACTGTTTGCCTTTGTATATGTGTCAGTATTGCCATAGTTTACAGAATTGTCAGCATACTGTCTCATTTTTCCCGTGACAGTGGATGTCAGCCGGCTGATATCTTTGCCTTCCAGCCATTTTTCCAGACCGTTTACCTGTTCATACCATTCTTTACCTATACCGCTGACAGCCTTCATGCCGTAGTTATCGCCCATTTCTTTTTTGCTTACAAATTCGCCTGTGATACCCGGGCGTGATTCCACTTCGTCAATGCTGACCTTCACTATTTTGCCGTTTTTATCAAAAACCGCTGCCACAATAGTAGATGTGACTTTATCATCAGCTGTCCGGGCGCCTCCGTATGAATTGCCTGTACGTGTATAGGTAGCCAGACCTGTTTTATAATCCCATTTTCCTGACCGGGTGGTATCAGTACCACAGGCTGTCAGCGACAGCGCCATGGCTGATGCCAGCACACCCGCAATAAATCTTTTCATAAATATACTCCTTCGCATTTAATTTTTATGCTTAAGGTTAATATTATCCGAATTTTCAGTTTTATTCCTTCAATATAAGAAAACGGGCATTATAAAATTTTATTTTCAGCCGAAATATTCGTAGGCCGCAACAGTACGCAGTATTTCCTCACTGAAATTATCCCTGCCGTACATATCCAGAAACATATCTGTATAGGAGTCAGTTTTCAGATTGAACTGTAAAGACCATATAGCCCAGTACAAATCAATATGCTTGTCACCGGCACCGGCCATGCTGAAATCTATAAAAGACGTGAAAAAATCGTCTGACCATATAATATTCGGCAGGCAGGCATCACCGTGAATAAGACTGTCAGCGCCCAGCAGGTGTCTGTTTTTCTGCATAATGTTCCACGCTTCACTCTTTGTCATTCTGTAACAGCCCAGTATGTATTTTTCATCATAGCTTCCGTCTGACTCTTTGCTGTCGGCCGCCGCCATATACATATAATGTTTTGGTGAAAGCGGTGCGGTTTCAACCGGCTGTAAATGTAACCGTCTCAATGCGGTGGCCAGTATTCTGCACAGCTTTTCCGGATTATCCAGACAATGTGTCAGATCCAGTCCATGGGCACTTCTGGTAACAAGATAGTCCCTGTCAGCAGAAATATATGACACTATCTCCACACCCAGTCCTTTTTCGTAAAATAGCTTGCCTGCTGTGGCTTCACTGGCAAGAGAATGCAGTGGTGCTGTTTTCACATAGTAGCCGGTATCCAAATAATACACTCTGGCTTCTTCGCTACAGCTGCTGTCATATACAGTTGTATTTTCAAATAAATGTTTTATTTCATCTGGAAAAACACTTATATCTGTTTCCATTTTTATTTTTTCCATGGGTGGAAAACTCCCTTAAATGTTTTTTATTATCTCGCCTGCTTTTTCCAGCAGTATTTCTTTATGGTTAGGGATATCATCATTTATTACCATTTCCAGCAAGGCATTGAGTATATAACCAGTCTGCGGTGATGGCGGTACACCCATATCAATAAGGTCTGTGCCATTTACTGCAAGATGCTTCAGTGAAAAACACTGCCGTTGCCGTATAACATCATCTATTACTTTTTCTAGCGCATCGTATTCTTCTTTCCTGTCAAAATCAGCTATATTCTGCCCTCGGTTATCTGCCCTTTTCAATAACAGTAACATTCGCAGGGTTTCTTCGCCGAATTTATTCAGTGCGCGTCGCACCGACTTCTCATTTGGAAGTACAGGATAATCATGATATCTGACCAGAGTGGTTATCAGCTGGTAATCTTCGGCTGAAACTTTGAGCTTTTTAAGTATGTCGCATGCCATCTGCCAGCTGATCTCTCCATGATTGTAAAAATGGCCCACGCCTTTTTCGTCCTGAGTAAATGTGGCAGGTTTGCCAAAATCATGCAGAAGGGCAGCCATACGCAACTGTGGCACAGGTGGTATATTTTCCACTGCAACAGCGGTATGTTCCAGCACATCGTAAATATGATGATAATTTTTCTGGTCAAAACCTTTAGCAGGCATAATCTGCGGCATAAACACATCCAGCACCTGTGTATATTCCAAGAGAACTTTTTTCACATTTTTGCCGCACAGCAGTTTTTGTAGTTCAGTATATATTCTTTCGGCAGAAATATTCTTCAGCAGATGGGCACAACTGAAAACAGCTTCTTTTGTCTTGTCTTCTATCTCAAACCCCAGCACTGATGCAAAACGTACTGCACGTAATATGCGCAATGCATCTTCTTCAAAGCGCTGCACAGGATCACCCACACAACGGATAACTTTGTTTTTTATATCATTCTCACCATTGTAGTAATCCCTGATTCCCAGTTGTGGATTGTAACATATTGCATTTATGGTAAAATCCCTGCGGGCACAATCTTCCTGTAGGCTGTTGGTAAACTGCACACTGTCAGGATGACGGGTATCACTGTAAGCACTTTCTGTGCGGTAAGTAGTTATTTCCAGTGGCTGTCCGTCAATAATTACGGTAACCGTGCCATGTCTCAAACCGGTCTCTATTACTTTGTACCGACTGAAAAGTTCAACAGTCTTATCAGGTGTGGCATTGGTGGTAATGTCATAATCCCCGGGAATATCTCCCATAAGCCGGTCTCTCACAGCACCTCCTACCACAAATGCTTCAAAACCATGGTCACCCAGTATTTCCAGAGCTGTTTTTGCCCGGTAGGAAATATTTATCATCCTCATCACCTGCCTTTTCTACTATGATTATATCACATATACAACAAATAACAAAAGAAAATGGGCAGCAGTAAAACTGCCGCCCAGATCAAACAATTATTAATCAACCAGTTCAAACTGGTCTTTACCTACGCCACAATCCGGACATTCAAAATCTTCCGGCAGGTCTTCAAAAAGTGTACCTGGAGCGATCCCCAGATCATCATCACCCATTGCTTCATCATAAGTCCAGCCGCAAATTACACAACCATATTTAGCCATAGTAGTTCTCCTTTGAATCAATTGTTTAGCATAAATACTATACTGGAATTGTAGTCCCGGGCCCCCTCTTTGTCAATAGTTTTCTGCTAAAATTCACCCTCGTAACAGCTGTAAATTTATGGTCGGAAATTTTTGTATAAGTTAGCTAAAACTATGGTAATGATTTCTAAAAAATAAAATCAAAATGATAATTGTTTAAACAATGTAGTAATGGTATAATAACAGAGTATTTGATTATATTCAAAAGTACAACAAAAGAGGTACATTATGTTTAAAAAAGGCTTCAGCAATGAGCTGTATGTAGAAAAACAGGCCCGGGAAATCAAAGAAAGAATAAAGAAATTTGACGGCAAGCTGTATCTGGAATTCGGCGGCAAGCTGTTTGATGACTTTCACGCAGCCAGAGTACTGCCTGGCTTTGAACCAGATGCCAAAATCCGTCTGCTTCAGACTCTCAGCGAAGATACAGAGATAATTTTCTGCATTTCTGCAGATGATATAGAAAAAACAAAAGTACGCGCCGACCTCGGTATTTCCTACGATATGGATATACTGCGTCTGACAGATGAATTCAAAGCCATGGGTATTTCTGTAAACGGCGTGGTACTGACAAGATACAACCACCAGCAGGCTGCCGATAACTTTATCGCAAAGCTGAAAAATCTGGGTATCAAAAGCTACAGACACTACTCCATCCCTAACTATCCTCGCGATGTAAAAACAATCGTAAGCGATGAAGGCTATGGTAAAAATGACTTTGTAGAAACCACAAAACCACTGGTAGTTATTACAGCACCAGGTCCTGGCAGCGGTAAACTGGCTGTTTGCCTGTCACAGGTATACCACGAGCACAAACGTGGCCGTTTTGCAGGTTATGCAAAATTCGAAACATTCCCTGTATGGAATCTGCCACTGAAACACCCTGTAAACCTGGCATACGAGGCTGCTACTGCAGACCTGATGGATGTAAACCTGATAGACCCATTCCATCTGGAAGCCTATGGCCAGACAACAGTAAACTATAACCGTGACGTTGAAGCTTTTCCTATCGTAAAAACTATCCTGAAAAACATCACAGGTAACGAAAACTTCTACCGCTCACCTACAGATATGGGTGTAAACATGGTAGGTTATGCTATAGTTGATGACGAAGCATGCCGTTACGCTTCATATCAGGAAATTATTTCAAGATACTATACTTCTATCTGCGATTTCAAACTGGGTAAAGTGCAGAAAAATCAGGTAGAAAAACTGGAAAGCCTGATGGACCAGCTGGGTATAGATGCAGCAACTGACCGCCCATGTGTAGCCCCTGCAAACCAGAAAGCACATGACAGCGGTTGTGTGTCTACAGCATACGAACTGAAAGATGGTACAATCATCACAGGTAAAGCCAGTTCCATCATGAGTGCAACCAGTGCTGCCACAATCAACGCACTGAAACATCTGGCAGGCATCAATGATGCTATCCAGCTGATTCCAGCCAGCGTTCTGGCACCTATCCTGGACCTGAAACGCAATGTTCTGGGTTCCAAAGCTTCCGCACTGAAACTGGATGACGTACTGCTGGCGCTTACAGTGGCATCAAACACAAATCCTACTGTAAAACTGGCACTGGACCAGCTGCCTAATCTGCGTGGTACAGACATGCATTCATCTGTAATGCTGCGTACAGGCGACGCACAGACACTGAAAAAACTGGGCGTGCGTTATACATGCAACGATATTTTCCCTGAAAACAGCATGTACTTCTGATAAAAGATATAAAAAATCCGCATTTTTCAAATGCGGATTTTATTTTTTGTTATTTTATTCCAAACTCTTTCTGTGCAACTGTCAGCGCTGCTTCGATAACTTTATCCATGTCATAGTATCTGTATTCGCCCAGACGTCCACCGAAAATCACATTTTCTTCCCGGTCGGCCAGTGTTTTATACTCTGCATACAACTTACCGTTTTTATCATCATTTACAGGATAATATGGTTCATCACCTACTGACCATTCTGCACTGTATTCACGGCTGATTACAGTTTTTTCCTGTGTTCCAAACTCAAAATGCTTGTGCTCAATGATTCTGGTATAAGGTGTTTCCCCATCAGTATAATTCACCACAGCATTACCCTGATAGTTATCCGTGTCCAGCACTTCTGTTTCAAAGCGTACACTACGGTATTCCAGTGCCCCCAGAGAATAATCAAAATACGCATCCACCGGACCGGTGTATACTGTTTTTTCTGCCAATGCGTCCAGCTGGGCTTTGTTTTCCAGATAGTCTATGCCCAGACGCACCTCCGTATCACCCAGCATATTTTCTACCATGCGGGTATATCCGCCCACTGGTATTCCCTGATAGAGCGCGTTGAAGTAGTTATTATCATATGTAAACCTTACGGGCAGGCGTTTTATGATAAATGCAGGCAATTCAGTACATGGTCTGCCCCATTGTTTGCCAGTATAATGTCTGATCAGTTTTTCATATATGTCGGTGCCCACCAGGCTGATAGCCTGTTCTTCAAGATTTTTTGGCGCTGTTATGCCTGCGGCGGATTTTTGCTGTTCAATTTTCTCTTTTGCCTGACGTGGAGTAACCACACCCCACATTTTATTGAATGTATTCATATTGAATGGCAAATTATAAATTTCACCCTTATAATTCGCCACCGGGCTGTTCGTATAACGGTTAAATTCCGCAAACTGATTCACATAATCCCATACTTCCTTGTTGTTTGTATGGAAAATATGTGCCCCATACTGATGTACATTTATTCCTTCACAATTGTAAGTGTAAATATTGCCGGCAATATGGGTTCTTTTATCTATCACCAGACAGGTTTTACACCGTTTACGTGCCTGATGTGCAAAAACCGCACCATAAAGCCCGGCACCTACTATGAGATAGTCGTATTTTTTCATAATCACGCCTCTGTTTATTCCGGCCAGTGGTCTATTACTGGCAGAGGATATTCCACTCCAAATGTTTCCACTGTAACACCCAGCATATACTCATCTTCTACCGGCTGCATAATTTTCGCGCCCACGCCTTCAGGATAAACCTGTACCAGCGGAACATTCTCGAGTCTTTCCACTTCTTCAAAACCTGAAATAACTTTGCCGAATGCAGCAAATTTGCCCTGCAGTCTTTCTCCTGCTTCATCTGACAGTGTTATAAAAAACTCACATCCATGTGCCAGTTTTTCACCGTCTCCAGCCATGGCTACTGTCCATTTTCCCATTTTAGTATCATTTTTAATACCATTTGAATCAAATTCACCATTTATCATATAGTCACAGCGTTTATCATCAAAAAAACAATATGACGGCTGCAGTACAAAACCAGGTACCACTCTTTTAATCAGTCGGTTTTCATACATTTTTTCCTTTACAGCCCATATAAAACTGGCTACTGTATTAGGTGCATTTTCAGGATAAAGTTCTATTTTTATCACACCTTTTAAGGTGCGTATCTCTGCTACAGGATTTTTCATTTCTATATACCTCCTGGGGTTGTTACTTTTATTATAGCAATTCTGAAAAATATGGCAATAACTTTGACAATTTTTACACAACTGGTTATACTTTAACTAATAACATACAGGAGAACGACTATGAAATATGATTTTGATACCTGGGCAAGTCATGAAAACAACGGTAATATGAAAGGGGCCTGGGCCAGAGAAATGCCGAAAGGCGTTCTAATGCTGTCCGGCGCTGAAATGGACTATGGTCTGCCTGCATTTATAGGTAATGCGCTGGCGGATTTTGCAAAAAACGGTTTGTTTGGCTTTACACTGCCTGACAAGGAATACAAAAAATCTGTCTGCAGCTGGATGAAACTTACCCGTAACCGGGAAGTAAATCCTGACCATATTGTGGCCACACTGGGAACCACATTCGGCCTGTCCACAGCTATACGTGCCTTTACTGAAAAAGGTGATGGCGTTATTATACAGCACCCTTCCTACGGCAGATTTGACCGTGCAATGGTGCGTAATGGCAGAAAAGTGGTATCAAACCCATTAATAGAAAAAGACGGTGTATATAGTCTGGATTTTGCAGATCTGGAAGAAAAAATGGCCGCACCGGAAAACAAGATGCTGATACTGGTAAACCCACATAACCCTACCGGCCGAGTATTTACAAAACGGGAACTGGAAAATATTTCCGTACTTGCAAACAAGTACAATGTGGTGGTTTTCAGTGACGAAATATTTGCAGAAACCACACAGGGTGATGCCGTGGTTATGTACTCACAGATCGACCCTGTTATGGGTATTTCCTGCACTTCATTAGGAAAAACTTTTAACCTGACTGGTGTAAACCACGCAAATCTGATTATCCCTTCAGACACTCTGCGTGAAAAATATTCTCTGCAGAAAGATATTGATCATTTCGGCAGTATTGACCCGTTTTTCTACACACTTCTCCGTGCCGCATACACTGAAGAAGGCCGGCAGTGGGTAAAACAGATGAACGAGCATACACTGGAAAACTACAACCTGCTGAAAAACGCCATAGAAACTGAAATGCCTTTGCTGGGTGTAAGCCCGCTGGATGCTACATTCGTGGCATGGATTGACTGCAGAAAGCTGGCTCTTTCCGACCATGAAATAGAAAAATTCTTTGTGGATAATGCTCTTATCCGGGCCGACTGGGGAGAAGAATACGGACCTGGCGGCAGTGGTTTTGTACGCATGAACATAGGTACAACAAAAGACGTGATGCGGACAGCTGTAAATAATCTGGTAAAAGCATATAAAGAAAAATATTAAAAACAAAAGTGGAAACAAGTAAAACTTGTTTCCACTTATTTTTTTGCTTATGTCTGTATATTACAGGTTTTCCAGAGCAGCTTTTACTCTTGCCACTGTTTTTTCTTTGCCCATGATAGCAGCCAGTTCTACGCCGCCACCTGGTGTGAACTGTTTGTTGGACAGTGCCACACGCAGTGGGTAAAGTACCAGACCATTTTTAACGCCCAGTTCACCGATCAGTTTGAACAGTTCTTCATGGATAACTCCCTGTGTCCAGTTGTCGATGCTTTCCAGCAGTGTCAGGATATGACCCAGCATTTCTTTGGAGTTTTCTGGGTTTGTTTTCATTTTTTTGTTTGTGTACAGTTCTACATTGAACTCTGGCAGTTCATCGATGAAGTCTACCTGTTCTGGCAGTTCATTGAGAACGTCACAACGTTTCTGCAGTACTGTGCACAGCAGATCAAAGTCACATTCACCTTTTACAGTCTGTCTGATGTAAGGCATAGCTTTTTCTTTGAATTCTTCCACTGAAAGTTCACGGATGTATTCACCGTTCAGGGATTTCAGTTTATCCATGTCAAAGATAGCTGGTGATTTGGAAATATTTGATGGGTCGAAAATCTGTGTCAGTTCTTCCAGTGTGAATTTTTCCTGTTCAGATTTTGGAGACCAGCCCAGCAGAGCAATGTAGTTCAGGATAGCTTCTTTCAGGTAACCCATTTCTACCAGGTCTTCGTAGGAAGCGTCACCGTTACGTTTGGACAGTTTGTGCTGTGCATCTTTCATAACTGGTGGACAGTGAACATAGTCTGGAATATCCCAGCCAAATGCCTGATACAGCAGGTTGTATTTAGGTGCTGAAGACAGGTATTCTGCGCCACGGATAACTGGGTTAATCAGCATCAGGTGGTCGTCAACAACGTTAGCAAAGTTGTATGTTGGCATACCGTCAGCTTTCAGCAGAATCTGGTCGTCCAGTGTGCTGTTGTCAACTGTGATGCGACCGTATACCAGGTCATCAAAGTATGTTTCACCTGTTTCAGGAATTTTCTGACGGATAACGTAAGGAATACCTGCGTCAAGATTAGCCTGAATTTCTTCTTTTGACAGGTTACGGCAGTGGTTGTCATAACCTGGAATCTGACCGGACAGCTGTTTGATTCTGTTTACTTCTTCCAGTCTTTCTTTTGTGCAGAAGCAGTAGTATGCAGCGCCTTTTTCTACCAGCATTTCTGCATATTCTTTGTACATACCTTTTCTTTCAGACTGAATGTATGGGCCGTATGGACCACCGATATCTGGACCTTCGTCCCAGAAAAGTTTAGTTTCTTTCAGTGTGTTGTATATGATATCTACAGCACCTTCCACCTGACGGGACTGGTCTGTATCTTCAATTCTCAATAAGAAATCGCCACCGTATCTGCGTGCTGTAAGGAATGCATACAGAGCTGTACGCAGGTTACCAACATGCATGTAGCCTGTAGGGCTTGGGGCAAATCTGGTTCTTGTTCTATCTAATGCCATAATAATCCTCCAAAAATTTATACATATATATTATTATTTATTTTCCACTTTGTCAATTATTTTGACTTTGTTAATTGCAAAACAAGCCCGTATGTGGTATTATATATTTATTATCTTTATCACTGCACATCTGCCGGAAAATATATGTAAAATAATCGGAACATGTATGGCAGTATGTGTAAATACAGCAAGGAGGCACAGTATGGAAAAAGATAACGCAAAGAAAATAGTATTCAGCGGCATTCAGCCAACAGGTTCTTTTACTCTCGGTAATTACATAGGGGCTGTTCGTAACTGGCCACTGCTGCAGGATGAGTATAACTGTATTTACTGTGTTGTAGACCAACACGCCCTTACAGTAAGACAGGACCCGGCCACTCTGCGTAAGCGCACATACGAAGCATACGCTATGCTGCTGGCCAGCGGTATTGACCCTGAAAAAAGTATGCTGTTTGTACAGAGCCACAACCCTGTTCACGCACAGCTGAACTGGATTCTCGCCTGTAACACACAGTATGGCGAACTGACAAGAATGACACAGTTTAAGGATAAATCTGCAAAACACCCTGAAAACATCAACGGTGGTCTGCTGACATACCCTGTACTTATGGCAGCAGATATTCTGGCATACAATGCTCACGGTGTACCTGTAGGTGCAGACCAGAAACAGCACGTAGAACTGGCAAGAAACATTGCACAGCGTTTTAACTCTGCATATGGTGAAACATTCGTTATGCCTGAACCATTCATCCCTAAAGTAGGTGCCAGAATCATGTCTTTGCAGGAACCTACAAAGAAAATGTCAAAATCAGATGAAAACCTGAATGCTACAATTCTTCTGTCTGATGACAAAGACGCTATCATGCGTAAATTCAAACGCGCAGTTACAGACAGTGACGGCGTAGTAAGATACGATGTAGAAAACAAACCTGGCGTTTCCAACCTGATGGGTATCTATAACGTATTCACAGGCAAATCTTTCGAAGAAATCGAAAAAGAATTTGAAGGTCAGGGCTACGGTGTACTGAAAGAAGCAGTAGGTACAGCAGTAGTTGAAGGTCTGGCACCAATTCAGGGCGAATACAACAGACTGCTTTCTGACAAAGCATATCTGGAAGCTGTTATGAAAGACGGCGCTATGAAAGCACAGCGCTACTCCCAGAGAATTCTGGACAAAGTATACCGCAAAGTTGGGTTTGTACAGCTGAAAAACAAATAATACTGTTACAGACAGGGTGGGGTTCCACCCTGTTTTTATTTGTCTCTCCATAAATCAACAAATTCCCACACCTCATATAAATATAATTAAACTAAATTATATGAAAGTGCGGTGAAGATAATGACTGCTGTATCACAAAAAATACAGAAGTTTAAAAAGAATAAAGAAAATCCTTTTAAAAGCATAAACACATGGCACCTGACCATATACCTGTTTCTGGCCGTCAGCCGGACGGGGGCTGTATGGTGCGATGTACCTTTTTCATTTCTGGCTTTTGTGCTGACTGCAGCCTGTCCGGACCTGATTTACAAATATATTATGGCGGCAGTATCTGCCATAACTTTTGCCCTTATGGCTGTAAGCGATATTTTCTATCTGCCATATATGCTGTGGTTTGTTGCATACATAACAGGCTGGAAAGTGACAGACAAGGAGAAATGGCGGACTGCATCAGGTACAATCGTCTTTGCCGTGGCAAAAATTGTACTGATCTGTCTGAAGTCTCCGTTCAGATACACTATCTACACCTTTATGGAATGTTGTCTGGTTTACCGGCTAAGCGGTATTTTATCCTCGGTATCAGACCTGTCTGCCAACACGGATACATATACCTTCGCCGATGCTGCCACGGCAATATTCAGCGGGCTGATACTGATAATATCACTTACAGGTGCTGACAACATGTGGCTGTACACCAGTATTGCCTGCGGGCTGGCCGTGATATGGCTTTACAGCGGTAAAAACCAGTTGTTTTTCAATATCAGCGGCCTGTTATGTTTGTTTTTTGCTCTGGTCGACAAAAGCGAATTTTCCCTGTTGTTTATAATATTTTCCGCCATATGGGTATCAGGCACTGTATACAGTGAAAAACATTCTGTGCTGATATATCCTGCAGTTTCGCTTACTGCAGTAATAATGAATCTGGCCTTCCTGCCACAACTAAAGGGTTTTGTCGTTACAACCACAGCGCTGACGGGGTTGCTTATATACACTGTGCTACCTATGGCCATAACTATGAACACTAGAAAAAAGACTGATTCATTGTCTCGGCAAAAAGACTATCGTCAACTGATGACCGGCATAAAGAAGCTGGAAAGCAGCCTGAATTATCTGGGTAGCTGTGCTATAGATATATCAAATCTCAACGAAAAAACTCTTGCCGTACCTCCTCTGGAAGATATAGTAGCTGAAGAGATATGCCGTAAATGCGATTTTTTCCCGGTATGCTGGCAACAGAAGTATTCATTTACCGTCCAGCAGTTCTCCAAGTACGCAGGCAGTATGTATTCTTCAAAAGAGAAAGGATTTGATATGGGGTTTTATTCACAGTGTGCAAAACCTGATGTGGTAAAAAAATCATTTGAAGAAAACTTCCGACTTATACTTAGCAGAAAGTATGCTGTACAATCCAGCAAAAATAATCAAAAGATGCTGCAATCTGCATTCATGTCCGTTTCCGCTGCCATAGGTGACCTGATACATCACAGCCGGACCAGTCGCCTGATAAACAATACCATCACCATGCAGATGGACAACCTGCTGGACGAAATGGATATTCTCCACAGCTATTGTCTGTGTAGTCAGAATCCGGATAAATCAACCTTTGCTGTCAGCGCCCCATTGAGCGATAATCAATTGTACCGAATAAAACTGCGTCTGGAACAGTTGTATGGTGAAAAATTTGCAGATAGCCAGTGTGAAAACCAGAATGGAGAACTGGTATACACTTTTTATTCTCAGCCATTTTTCGCCTGCACACACCGGGTGGAGTCACAGGCTTATAAAAGCGTAAACGGAGACAGCTGGGAAATGCTTCAGATAGAAGGAAAGTTATATATAATCCTCAGTGACGGTATGGGTACAGGACCTTCTGCCGCTGCAGAAAGCCGTACAGTGCTTGAAATGACCTGTAGTCTGCTGAATGCACAGTGTGGAGTGATGAACACCATAAATCTGGTGAATCTGGCTATGAATCTCCGTGGTAACGGCGAGGGCGGCGCCTCTCTGGATATACTCTGTATAGATATGTACACTGGTCAGGCCACTCTTATCAAAGCAGGTGCCGGTGCAACAGCACTGCTGACGGATGGTATGTTAGTCAGATATTACAAAGACAGCCTGCCGCTCGGAGTTGTAAAGGACATAAAAATCAGCACCGAAGAATTCCAGCTGAAACAGGGTGATACTGTAATAATGATGAGTGACGGCACAGGAAATATAAGTGCCAACGTAAGAAACCTGTATGATTCATCCTGCCGGGATATTGCCAGATATGTAATAAACGAAAACAAGACAATGGATGATAAAACTGTAATCGTATTAAAACTGAAAATCAGTAGTGCATTATAAAGAATAACCCCGGTAAAAGCTGAAAACACAAAACAATCCCCCTCCCGACAGTACCGCCTGCCGGGAGTATTCTTGTATGTATTTTAGTGATATGATAAGATGAATTAAACGACTGGATAAATTTGAATACGTCGAACAGACAGAAAACAGCCGTCCAGTGTGGGCGGCTGCACTATTCCAGCAAATTAAGTCGAGAAAGTCCTTTTATGTTTCTCTATAATATGAGCATAAGGAGGTGAACAGAAATGGATGAGCGAGTCGAAGCGGTTCAAAGAATGCAGGACTACATTGCAGTGAACCTTGATACAAATATTTCAATGGCTGACCTCGCAAATGTATCACAGTATTCTCCGTGGTACTCATACAGACTTTTTGTGGATTTGCTCCATATGACACCCGCAGTTTATATCAGGCGTCTGAGATTATCTAAATCCGCACTCCGATTACGAGATGAAAAAGTAAAGATAATTGATGTT
>JAFYPL010000009.1 GCA_017547525.1 Oscillospiraceae bacterium | reverse complement strand
CGCTGCCTTCTCTTTTCGACAGCTTTATTATTGTATCACACTCTTTTAGGTTTGTCAACAACTTTTTTATCTTTTTTACAAGTTTTTTTGAACCTTTTTGTGTGTTTTGCTATCCCTTTTGTGACAGCTTGATTATTATACCATTCTTTCGGGATTTGTCAACCCTTTTTATTTCCTTTTTGAAAGTTTTGGTACCTGCTGGCTTATCGCCGACAGTTTTTATAGTATACTACCGCTGCTTCATTTTGTCAACAGTTTTTTGCTCCCGCAAAGAAATTTTCTGCTTCCTTTATTTCACCCGGTTGTATTATATATCATATCACTCTTTTTCGGGTTTTCTATAGTAATTTTTTGTTGTTTCTTGTCGAATATTTTGCCATTAGCAATATCCACACATACTATAGCCTTGTTTTCACATATCCTACAAAACTGCAGGCATATTATTGAAAAAGACAAAACATAAATTATAATGATTATATTATAGTACATATAAAGAGGTATCTTATGAGAAGCAGTGGCATTCTTATGCACATATCCAGCCTGCCTTCACCATACGGCATCGGCAGTTTTGGTAAAAGCGCTTTCGATTTTATTGATTTTCTGAAAAACAGTGGACAAGAGTTCTGGCAGGTGCTGCCAATGGGCCCTACCGGCTATGGCGACAGCCCTTATCAGTCTTTTTCCACTTTCGCGGGTAACCCATATTTTATAGACATGGACACTCTGGCAGAGGAAGGTCTTATAGACAAAGACAGCCTGAATGATTATGACTGGTTCTGGTCAAAAGACCACGTAGACTACGGCAGAATGTATAATGCAAAATTTGCTGCACTTCGTGTTGCTTACAATAACTTTATGGCAAATCCTGATGATGCGTTTGCAGATTTCTGCACAGCTGAAGAACAGTGGCTGGACGATTATGCAATGTACATGGCCATAAACACAGAGACAAAAAAATCCTGGCATGAATGGGATGACGGTCTTAAACTGCGCAAGAGAAGAGCACTGGCTAAGTACCGTAAAGAAAATCAGGAAGAAATTGTTTTCTGGAAATTCATGCAGTATGAATTTTTTAAACAGTGGAATAAAGTAAAATCATACGCAAATGAAAACGGTATCCGAATCATAGGCGACCTTCCTATATACGTTTCTGACAACGGCAGTGACGTATGGGCAAATCCTGGCCTGTTCGACATGAACAAAGACCTGTCACTGCGTCAGGTATCCGGCGTACCTCCTGATGCATTTAGCGAAGACGGTCAGCTGTGGGGTAATCCGGTATACAAATGGAAAGCGCATAAGAAAACCGGCTATGACTGGTGGAACAGAAGAATGCAGGCCGCACTGAAAATGTACGACGTTGTAAGAATCGACCATTTCCGCGGTTTCGAAAGTTTTTTCTCCATCGACGCTGATGCAAAAACAGCCAAAAACGGCAAGTGGGTAGCCGGCCCGGGCATTGACCTGTTTGAAAAACTCAATATGGTGCAGACAGGCGACTTCCGTATTATCGCTGAAGATTTAGGGGTAATAACTCCCCCTGTAAGAAAACTGGTTAACGATTGTGGTTATCCGGGCATGAAAATCCTGCATTTCGCATTTGGCATAGATGCAGATACTATGGATAACGAATACCTGCCTCACAACATAAATAAAAACAGCATTGTTTACACCGGTACACATGACAACAACACCACTATGGGCTGGTGGAAATCCGAATCAAAACACACCAGAGAACTTTGTCTGGAATATGGCGCATGGGAAAGCGACGATGATATCAGTGATAAGCTGATTTCCATGGCATTCTCCAGCCGTGCAAAACTGGCTGTTATCCCTATGCAGGACTGGCTGGATTTAGGTGATGAAGGCAGAATGAACACACCATCCACCTCCAACGGCAACTGGGGCTGGAGACTGACAGAAAATGACCTGACTGACCGTCTGGCCGAAAGAATTCTCCGCAAAACCAGACTTTATAACAGATGCCCTAAAAAAGTTCCTGTAGTGGTGGAAGAAACAACTGAAGCTGCCGAAACCGAAGAACAGGAAAAAGAAACAGTTTCCGAAGAATAATGTAAATATATTATATATAATATACTACATACAGTTAAACCGACCTGTGGTTGCCATCACAGGTCGGTTTTGTTTATTGTTTATAAGATTGGAATTTATATTACTTATACCCTACAGTATTTGTGATATACTCAAAATTCATTTTGCCATTATACAAATCATCTGCTTTAATCCATGCATAAACACTCTCCTTTATATTCTACTGTACACATTATATTCCTTCAAAGTGACGGTGATTTGAAGAAAGTGTGAAACAAACAGGGAAAAAACGAAAAATTTCAATTTCACGTCTGTGCAACCTTTGCAGGATGCTTGTAAAAAGCAAGCAATAATAATATAATAGAAAAGATATAAGCAATTTTTTACACTATAAGGAAAACGATCTTGAATAATAAATATAAATTTCTGATTTCAAATACAGGGTTATTTTTCATCAGTACCTTCAGCAGTAAGTTTCTGGTGTTTCTACTTATGCCTATTTATACGGCAGTGCTTACACCAGACCAGTTCAATGCCGCCGACCTGGTGACACAGACAGCCAACCTGCTGATACCACTGGTTTCCCTGGGTATACCAAACAGTATTATCCGTTTCGGTCTGGATAAAGAATATTCCAAGCGCGGTGTATTCACAGTGGCCGCACTGACCTATGCTTTCGGCTTTATGGTTATGCTGGCATTCTATCCGCTGATTGTAAAAATATCCTTCATCCAGTATCATGTGCGTTATCTGTACCTTTACCTGCTGTGCAGCTGTATGCGTACACTGGTACAGCAGTATACACGTGCCAGAACATACACACGTCTTTATGCCATTGATGGTATTCTCGCCACAGTAAACACACTGATTTTTGTTTACCTCTTCCTGGTAAAACTCAATATGGGCGTAGAGGGATACATTCTGGCTACAATAGCTGCAGACTTTGTCAGCTTTCTGTTCCTGTCTGTTTTCAGCGGTGCATGGAAAAGCTTCAATCTCAAATATGCCCGTCCACAGCTGGCCAGAGAAATGCTGTCCTACTGTCTGCCGCTGATTCCTACCGGCGTATTCTGGTGGGTGACCAACGTATCTGACCGTTATCTGGTCACAGCTATTTCCGGTGCATCTATTGCCGGTCTTTACGCCATCAGCTATAAAATACCATCTATCGTAAATCTTTTCTCCACTGTTTTCACCGAAGCATGGCAGATATCTGCTGTGCAGGAAGGTCAGGAGAAAAACCCGGAAAAATTCTTCAAAAATGTATTCCGTGCATATCAGGGCATTATGTTTATGGCCGGTGCCGGTCTTATCCTGCTGTGCCGCCCTATGACAGACTTCATGGTGGCCGGTGAATATTACGAATCATGGCGTTTTATCCCTGTACTGATTATGGCCACCATATTCTCCAGCTTTTCAGGCTTTATGTCCAGTATCTATATGGTGCAGAAAAACGGCAAAGCCAACCTCTACACAATGATGGCAGGTGCTTTATCAAACATCGGCATGAACCTGATACTCATACCAAAAATGGGCGCCCAGGGTGCCGCAATCGCTACATTCTTCAGCTATCTGCTGGTGTTTGTACTGCGCGCCGCCGGTACAAAAAAATTCATCAACATCAGCATTTCACCGCTGTTTATGACAGTTAACGTATTGCTGACAGCCGCCCTTGCCTTTGTTATGGTACAGGAAATTTCCCACTGGATAGTAATCAGTATCCTGCTGACTACAGTTGTGGTGATATACAACTTCCTGCCGCTGTTCAACTTTATAAAACCATTGCTGAAAGCTATACTCCGCAAACTGAAAAAAGCATAATCAATATTTAATAAAAAGTGAAATCCGTGTGAAAATCACACGGATTTTTTATTTTTCTATTTTAAAAGCCAGCCTTTCATTATATAATTTATATAGAAACAAAAACAGACGGAGGGGTATTATGAAATTACAGTTTATTGGTGCTACCCATGGGGTAACAGGGTCCGCCCATCTGCTGCAGGCCTGTGGCAAAAATATACTCATCGATTACGGTATGCGTCAGGGTCAGGAGGAACACATTACCTATGACCTGCCACTGCCTGCCGGTGAAATTGATGCCGTACTGATAACCCACGCTCATGTGGACCATACAGGCTACCTGCCTTTGCTGGCCAAAGGTGGTTTCAAGGGTAAAATTTACTCTACCGGTGCCACATACGACCTGTGCAAAATCATGCTGATGGACTCCGCCCATATTCAGGAACAGGAAGCTGAATGGGAAAGCAGAAAAAACAAAAGAAGCGGCCGCAAAGAAATAGAACCTCTGTACACACAGGATGATGCCCAGCTGACACTGAAAATGTTCCGCACCAGAGAATACATGGAAACATTCCGTCTGTTCCCGGGTGTTATGGTTACATTCTACGATGTGGGCCACCTGCTGGGGTCTGCCGCCATAGAAGTGAAAATATGCGAGGACGACACTGAAAAAACCATAGTATTTTCCGGTGACGTAGGCAACATAGACCAGCCACTGATAAAAGACCCGCAGTTTATAAAATACGCTGACTACATTGTATGCGAAAGCACCTACGGTGACCGTCTCCATGATGTGGTTGATGACTATCGCGCTGAACTGGCACAGGTTATACAGGAAACTTTTGACCGTGGCGGCAACGTGGTTATACCAGCCTTTGCAGTAGGCAGAACGCAGGAGCTACTGTATTTCCTGCGCGATATTATTACCAAAGGTCTCATAAAAGGTCACAGTGTGCCCGTGTATGTAGACAGCCCTATGGCCATTGAAACCATAAAGGTGTTCGATGACAATATCTACGGCTACTTCGACGACGAAGCCATGGCCGTAGTAAAAGAAGGTATTAACCCTATCAACTTCCCTACACTGAAAACCGCCGTAACCAGCGACGAAAGTAAGCTGATAAACTTCGACAAACATCCGAAAGTTATTATATCTGCCAGTGGTATGTGTGATGCCGGACGTATCCGCCACCATCTGAAACACAACCTGTGGCGTGCTGACAGCACCATAGTTTTCGTAGGTTATCAGGCTGAAGGTACACTGGGGCGCAGACTGCTGGATGGCATCGACAAAGTCAAGCTGTTCAACGAAACCATCGAAGTAAATGCCCGCATTATAAAACTGGACGGCATCAGCGGTCACGCTGACCAGAAGGGACTTATCCGATGGCTGAAGGGTTTTGAAAATAAACCGGAGAAACTTTTCCTTGTCCATGGTGACCGGGATGTATTCCCTGTTTTTGAAGAAAAACTGAAAAGCGAACTAGGCTGGGACGTATATAGTCCGTATTATACTGACACATTTGATCTCATCACAGGCGCACAGATACTGACCGCACCAAAGACTATTCACAAAAAAGCAAAACCACAGTCCACACTTTCCCGTGCATACACTATGCTGCTTGAAGCACTGGATAAACTTACCGCCGTTATCAGAAAACGGGAAAGTTATCCTAATGGCGATCTGAACAACGCCCGCCGTGCGATCGAAGCCATAATAGAAAAACTGGAAAGATAAATTTATAAAACAATAAAACAGCCACGGTATATACCGTGGCTGTAATTTTGTTTACTGGATTATTTTGTGTATTTAGCCAGTGCTGCTACCATTTCTTCAATGTTTGTACCATTGTCAGTAATGTATTTGCCTTCGGACAGGCGTGCAGCCAGATTGCTTACGTGGCATGCAGCTGCGTTACGTGCTACTGCTACGTTGGAATCTTTGTTTGTGAATACTGCCATTGTTTCTGTCTGGCCGTATTTTTTAACGCCTTCTGCGCGGTAGATATCACGGAACAGTTTTGCTGTGCCGTTCATAGCTGTCAGTGGGTTCAGGATGCGTTTACGATCACCCTGGAAAATAGCCAGCCACTGGTCTTCATTCAGTTCGCCGTAGATATCGCCTGCGTATGGTTCAGCTGCAAAAGCAATTGTGCCAAAGTAAGATACCATAATAGCATCGTATGTATATGTGTAACCATCGAATTCCAGTGTAGTTCTGCCCAGAATTTTGCAGTCTCTTGTACGGGAATATTTTTCCAGAGCTTTCAGCAGATTTTCATCAGATTTAGGGTCGATTTCGTATTTTTTTCTTCTGAAGAAGATAATATCTTCGCCACCTACCAGGTACAGCAGCATAAACAGCATACCCATAATAGGTACAACATAAGCGAATTGAGCAATTGTTCTTAACATTTTTCCCTCCGGTAATTTGATAACTATATAATTATATCAATTTATTAAACAAAAAACAACATAAACCTTTGTTTTTATCTTATTTTAGAAGTTATTGTAAATGAAACTTGCGGATGCGCCGAAACCACCATTGTTCATGATAAAACCTGCCATTATCAGACCTATCATTACATAGTAGCACAGCCATCGCACTGCAGGTTTCTGTTTGTCCAGTCCGTTTGTCAGGCATTTGCCTTTCAGGCGGAAATGACGGTACCAGTCCATAAACATCAGTATAGCCAGTGTAAGTATATTGTATGCTATATATGCGTAAATCAGCATAGGTGTAGCATCGAAACCGGATTTTACTGCGTTGTAAATACCCTGACCGAATGTGCTCAGACTGAAATCACTGAACATATTCGCAATGTAGTACAGTGATGCAGGAATATCCTTGCAGCGGAAGAATATCTGGCTAAATGTTACCAGTGAGAATACCCACACAACTTTTGACCAGAATTCCAGTGGTTTAGGATGTTTGTTTGGCTTTTTGCGGCGGCGCATGACTTCTTCGCCCATACGGTAAACAGCGTGGCACATGCCCCAGATAACAAAGTTCCATGTGTTGCCATGCCATATACCACTGGTGATAAATACCAGTGCCACAGCCATCAGTACAGGAGGTTTTTCAAAAAATCTGCCTATAACAGGTATATTTTTCATTGGATTCATCCATACAAAAGGTGTAAAGATATAATCCTGAAACCATGATGAAAGTGAAATATGCCATCTGGACCAGAACTGTGAGAAAGATGTGGACAGGTATGGCACATTGAAGTTTTCTGTAATATCAAAACCCATAATCATGGCACTGCCACGGGCGATATCACAGTAACCGGAAAAGTCTGCATACAACTGGTATGAATACATGAATGCCACAAACACCAGTATTATACCTGTGTAGCTGTACAGGTCAGAATGGACCTGATTGATAAACATAGCCAGTACATCGGCTACAGCTATTTTTTTGAAAAAGCCTATGGCCATCAGCTGCAGGGCTTTTCTTACACGGTCGTATTCAAATTTGTGTTCTTTATCCAGCTGAGGGATAAATTTATTTGCCCTGTCGATAGGGCCCATCAGTATATGTGGGAAGAATGTAATATATGCCGCAAATTTCACCACATTTTTCTCTGCGTTGTATTTTTTCAGGTATACATCTATCAGATAGCTGGCCGCCATGAAGATGTAGAAAGATATACCCATAGGCAACAGCCACCAGCTCAGGTCTATCTGCGCTCCTGTCAGTGCAGAAATTTTACCCAGGAAGAATCGGTTGTACTTGAAGAACACCAGCACACCCAGATTGGATAACAGCCCGGCAAGGAAAAGCCAGCTGCGTTTTTTACCTTCCCGCTTGTCCACCGCCAGCGCAAAGCCATAGGTCATCAGTGTCATTACCGGCAACAGCAGGAAAAATCTTGCTTCATTACAGTAATAAAAATAGTAGCTTACTGCCAGCAACCACAGGTTTTTAAACTTCTGCGGTACCATAAAATACAGCCCTGCCACCACCGGCAGGAATATCATATAATTAACTGAATTGAAATTCATAGTAACCTCATAATATATAATCTGTATTACATTTTATCAACAATCGCAGTGAAAATCAATAACTGCGCTTTATTTACAATAATTATTATGCTATACTTTAGGTTAACTTAACTCTATGGAGGGGAAAATGACATTACACACAATTATACTGGCCGCATATGCACTGTTATGCGTGGCAGGATTTTTGTTTTTATATAAAAAAAATGATTGGGAAATCAAAGTTTCACCATACCATATAATCATTCTGCTTGTTACAGGTTTTGCTGTACGCAGTGCGCTGGCATGGCGTGACTATGCTTTCTGGTATGATGTGGGCTGTTTCAAAGCGTGGGCAGACTGCACCACCTACTATGGTCTGGGGCAGATGTATCACAGCGGTATTTTTCTGGATTATCCACCAGGATATATGTATGTACTGTACCTGACTAAAATCATCCAGAGCATATTCAGCATTGATTACAACAGTGTACTTTACACTTATATCATCAAACTTCCTGCTATGCTGGCAGACATTGGTGGCGGTTATTTTATATACCGTCTGGCCATAGAAAAAAAGAGCAAAAAATGGGCACTGTTCACAGCCGCCTGCTTTATCTTCTGCCCTGCCACTATCTATAACAGTGCCGTATGGGGACAGATAGACAGTTACTATACTCTTTTACTTGTAGCCGCTCTTTACTTTGTATACAAAGACAGCACTGTAAAGGCCGCTGTGGCCTATGCACTGGCGCTTATCACCAAACCACAGTCTCTGCTGTTCGGTCCGGTATTGCTGTTTTACATTCTGGAAAAGAAAAGCTGGAAAGAATTTTTCAAAGCTGTGATCACCGGTCTGGGCTGTCTGTGGGTACTGGCACTGCCTTTCGGCAAAACACTGTCACCACTATGGCTGATTAACCTGTACAAAAACACCTTTGGCGGTTACAGATATTTTACTGTAAACGGTTACAATCTGTTTATGCTCTTTGACAAAAACTGGGCTCCACTGGATGCAGTACCATTCTCCGGAATGATAAATATAGCTGTAATCGCAGCATGTTTTGCCTTCTGCATGTACGGATATTTCCGCCAGACAGACAAGGCGAAAATTTTCTCATCATCTTTTGTATTTATCACTGTATTTTTCTCTTTCTGCACTATGATGCACGAAAGATACATGCACCCAGCCATAATACTGGCACTTATCTGCTATATACTCACAGATAAAAAAGAGTACTTTTTCCTGTTTTTAGGCAGTGTTGCGGCAAACTTCATGAATATAGTCGCCAGCATGCGCAGTCAGTATAACGGCTACGCACCAGAGCCACTGATGTATAAAACCATAAGCATTATCACTGTGGCTGTATGTCTTTTCGGTCTGTATGTATTCCTGAAAGACAGTCTGAAAGGCCAGCCGCTGCCGCTGACAGCAAAAGGCAGAGAATGGCTTTCCGTGGGCGTGCTGACTGCGGTTTATGCATTTTTTGCTTTTTACCAGCTGGGTGACACCGCTTCACCACAGACATTCTGGCAGTCACAGTCTGCCGGTGAATGGGTTATAATCAATTTTAACCAGACTGAACAGGTAAAAAAAATCCGGGCATTCACCGGTATGGGGGACCAGTATTCACCACAGGGCAGTAACGCCACAAAAATAGGCTGTGATTACGAGATACTTTACTGGACTGACGAAGGCGTATGGCAAAATATAACAGAGTTCGATCATGACTATGTTTTCACATGGCAGATAAAAAATGTGGATTTCACATCCAGAAGTGTACTTATCCGCGCCAAAAATGCGGGTCAGATTTTGAACGAAATAGTATTCACCAACGAAAAAGATGAAATCATCCGTGGTCAGCTGCAGCTGGGTGAGTTCAACTATAACGAAAACGGTCCTCATCAGGCTGTGGACGAAAGCGAAACCCTGCCTGCAGATACCGGATATTACTCATCAATGTATTTTGATGAAATTTATCACGCCCGCACAGCATATGAACAGCTGAAAGGCTATTCAATATACGAAACCACTCATCCGCCTCTGGGTAAAATCATCATCTCCATAGGTATCGCCCTGCTGGGTATGACACCATTCGGCTGGCGTTTTATGGGCACACTGCGGGGTGTTGTTATGGTTGTGATTATGTACCTGCTGGCAAAACAGTTGTTCCGTAATGAAAAAACAGCCCTGCTGTGCAGTTTCATATTCGCATTTGACTTTATGCACTACACACAGACCCGTCTGGCCACTGTGGACAGTTTCCTGGTGCTGTTTGTTATGCTGATGTTCCTCTTTATGCTGAAATACGCACAGATCCCACTGAATGAACGCATTCATGAACAATATCTTCACCTGCTGATAAGCGGTATTTTCATGGGATGTGCCATAGCCGTGAAATGGAATGGCGCTTATGGTGCTGCTGGTCTGGCGGTATATTACTTTGCTGCACTGTTCATCAAACACCGCAACGCCTGCAGTAATGATTCTTCAGACAGAAAACGGCGGACAAAACAGGCTTTTACCACTTGTCTGTGGTGCGTAATAGCATTTGTACTGGTACCTGCCGGCATATACTTCGCATCCTTCGCACCTGTACTGCGACAGAGTGGTATATCTGCAAAAATCACCGAATTTTTTGCTTATCAGGTGAATATGTTTGACTACCACAGCAAGCTGGTAGCTGAGCACTTCTTCTCTTCCCCATGGTACACATGGCCGTTCATACAGAAACCTATCTGGTATTCGGCCACATACACAGGTGCCAGCATCAGCAGTATCTCCGCATTCGGCAATATAGCCGTATGGCCACTGATGCCATTCTGTCTGGTATATGTGCTGATAAATTCCATCAGAGAAAAAGACAGCCGTGGCCTGCTGATACTCACCGGCTATCTGGGCTGTTTCCTTCCATGGATACTCATCACCCGTCTGGCATTTATTTACCATTATTTCCCAGCCACAGTTTTCGGCGTGCTGGCTATCGGTTACCGGTTGCAGAAGCTGACTGAAAAACTGGGCAACAAATCAAATTGTATGTTGATTTATCCTGCAGTGGTTTTCATCTGCTTTATCATATTCCTCCCTGTGTTGTCCGGTGTGGCAGTAAGTCAGGAATATGCAAACGCACTGGAACTGCTGCCTACATGGTATTTTGCATAAAAAAACGACCTGTCTGTAAAACCCGGACAGGTCTTGCTTTTTACAGTAATATTACCTGTTTTTTATACTGTAACTGTAGTAAAACATTGTAAAACCATTTGTTTAATGGTATAATTATGTAAACGTATAATTTAGGGAGGAATTAAATTATGGAACAGTATAAAAAAGAGTTTATCCAGTTTATGGTAGACAGCAAAGTTCTCAAATTTGGTGAATTTACATTGAAGAGCGGCCGTAAATCCCCATTCTTTATGAATGCAGGCGGTTACGTAACAGGCTCTCAGCTGAAAAAACTGGGTGAATATTACGCAAAAGCTATCCACGCTAAATACGGCGATGATTTCGACGTATTGTTCGGACCTGCATACAAAGGTATCCCTCTGGCAGTAGTAACAGCCATGGCTTACAGCGAACTGTACGGCAAAGAAGTGCGTTACTGCTCTGACCGTAAAGAAGAAAAAGACCACGGCGCTGACAAAGGCAGCTTCCTGGGCAGCAAACTGCAGGATGGCGACAGAGTTATCATGATCGAAGACGTTACTACATCCGGTAAATCCATGGAAGAAACAGTACCAAAAGTAAGAGGCGCTGCAGACGTTACAATCGTAGGTCTGATGGTTTCCCTGAACCGTATGGAAGTTGGCAAAGGCGGCGAAAAAGTTGCTCTGGATGAAGTTAAAGACCTGTATGGTTTTGACACAGCAGCTATCGTTGATATGGATGACGTTGTTGAAGCTCTCTGGAACAAAGAAGTAAACGGCGAAGTTGTTATCGATGACACAATCAAAGCAGCTATCGATGCTTACTACGAACAGTACGGCGTTAAATAATCTGATATAAATTTTATACTTATAAAAGCAAGGCTGTCTCACATCTGTGAGACAGCCTTGCTGTATATGTAACCGTACATTGAAAGTTAATCAAATTGGAATTTTGCTGACTATTCGACAAATTGGGGTTTATCGGTCCCATTCATATGCCAGCTTAGGGCCACCATCAAACGTAATCAGTCCGCAATACTCAAATCCTTCGCGGGAAAGAATATGCTGCATTACCTTGTTTTCTTCCTGT
>JAFYPL010000008.1 GCA_017547525.1 Oscillospiraceae bacterium | reverse complement strand
GAGGCGACTATCTGGCTGCTATCAAATCTGGTAGTGACGCTGAACTGATTTCAAAAGTTCTTTACCCAAACGACAACCATCTGGAAGGTAAAATCCTGCGTTTGAAACAGCAGTACTTCCTGTGCTGTGCTTCTATCAACGATATCGTTAACAAGCACATGGCTAAATACGGTTCTCTGGATAACCTTGCTGAAAAAGTAGCTATCCACATCAACGATACTCATCCTACACTGGCTATTCCAGAACTGATGAGAGTTCTTCTGGATGACTGTGGTTTCAGCTGGGACAAATCCTTCGAAATCGTTAAAAACACATTTGCTTACACAAACCACACTGTTCTCCCTGAAGCTCTGGAAAAATGGAATGCCGGTATGTTCAAAGAAGTTCTGCCAAGAATCTATGAAATCCTGGAAGAAATGAACAGACGTGCAAGAGCTGAAATGTTCGAAAAATTCCCTGGCGACAACGGCAAAGTAGACTACATGAGTCTGATTGCAAATGGTGAAGTAAGAACAGCTAACATCTGCTGCTATGTATGTCACTCCATCAATGGTGTTTCTGCACTGCACAGTGAAATCATCAAAGAAACTGTTTTCCATGATTTCTACCTGTTCACACCAGAAAAATTCAAAAACGTTACAAACGGTATTGCATATCGCCGCTGGCTGATGCAGTCCAACCCACGTCTGTGCAAACTGCTGGACGAAAAAATCGGCGAAGGTTACAAACGTGATGCATTCCAGCTGAAAAAACTGGAAGCATTTGCTGATGACGAAGAAACTCTGCAGGCTATCCTTGATATCAAACATGCAAATAAAGTTGAATTTGCAAAACACATCAAAGATCTGACAGGTGAAGTTCTTAACCCAGATTCTATCTTTGATGTACAGGTAAAACGTCTGCACGAATACAAACGTCAGCACCTGAACGCTCTGAACATCATCAGCGAATACCTGTTTATCAAACAGAACCCAGATGCTCCATTTACACCAAAAACATACATCTTTGGCGCTAAAGCTGCTTCCGGTTACTACATGGCTAAACAGATTATCCGTCTTATCCACTCTATCAAAAACATGGTAGAAAAAGATCCTGTTACTAAAGATAAACTGCACATCATCTATCTGGAAAACTATTCTGTATCTACATCTGAAAGACTGATGCCTGCTTCTGAAGTAAGCCAGCAGATTTCCATGGCTGGTAAAGAAGCTTCCGGTACAGGTAACATGAAATTCATGATCAACGGTGCTGTTACAATGGGTACTTACGACGGTGCTAACATTGAAATCAAACAGTGCTGTGGCGCAGAAAACTTT
Source organism: Oscillospiraceae bacterium (assembly GCA_017547525.1). GTDB lineage: Bacteria > Bacillota > Clostridia > Oscillospirales > Ruminococcaceae > RGIG3102. The sequence continues at coordinate 4,296 of JAFYPL010000008.1, read as the reverse complement.
ATCCAGTTTGGTATGCTGCCAGAAGAAACAAAAGCACTTTCTCAGGAAGGCTACAATCCTAAAAAATACATTGCAAGAAGCAAAGTTCTGCAGGATGTACTGTCTGTTCTGGAAAACGGCATTGACGGTAACTACTTCAACGAAATCGTTGACAACCTGGTAAACAGCGACCCATTCATGGTTTGTGCTGACTTTGACGCATACCATAACGCTCAGATTGAACTCCAGAGAGTTTACAGCGAAAGAATGCGTTGGGCAAGAATGAGCCTGATGAACATCGCAAATGCCGGTATGTTCTCCGCAGACAGAGCTATCGAAGACTATGCAACAAATATCTGGAACCTGCAGAAAGTAAAATAATAATGTACCATTTCAACAGTCGAAATGAATTCTTTAAAAAACCTTTTGGTGCGGTAAAACAGGGCGAAACTGTACATTTTACCGTAACCAGTGACAATGAAGCCACTGTGCCTTTCCTTTGTATCAAGAAAGACGGCGGATACGAACGCCGAATCCACATGAGCAAAGTAAAAGATGAAAATGGCAGTTACAAATTCAGCACTGAGTATACATTTGATGATGTAGGCCTTTTCTTCTACTGTTTCAAATTTTACAACGGCAGATTGGGACTGTTTAATGCTGGCAAAGGTTATAGTCATATGACTGATGGCGGCCAGTGGTTTATGCAGACTGTTTACAGCAAAGATTTCACCACCCCTGATAAATTCAAGGGTGGTGTGTTGTACCAGATTTTCCCTGACAGATTCTACGAAAGCAGACCAAAAGGACATCTGGCTTTTAAGGACAGAGTTTATCGAACAGATAAAGAAGGCCTGCCTTTCTACAGACACGGTGAGGGAGAAAAACAGCAGATCAACACCGACTATTTCGGCGGCGATTTGCAGGGTATTATACACAAACTGGACTATCTTAAGGGTCTTGGTGTAACATGTATTTACCTGAACCCTATTTTTGAAGCCCACGCAAATCATCGTTATAACACAGCTGACTACATGAAAATAGACCCTGACCTGGGCACTATAGATGATTTCAGAGAAATGTGTGATGCCTGTCATCAGAGAGGTATCAGCGTAATTCTGGATGGTGTATTCAGTCATACCGGTAGTGACAGTATTTACTTCAACAGAGAAGGCAGATACGGTACAGGCGGTGCTTATAATGATCCTAAAAGCCCTTATCGCTCATGGTTTGATTTCAGCAAAAAATACGAAAATGGTTATCGCAGCTGGTGGGGATTCCCTACCCTGCCTGACGTTGATGAACTGAACAAAGACTATCTTAACTATATCTGTGGTTCAAATGGCGTAATTGCATATTGGCTGCAGAATGGCGCAGATGGTTTCCGTTTGGATGTTGCTGATGAGCTGCCTGATGAATTTATCGAAGCAATCAGAAAAGCTGTAAAAAAATGCGGTAAAAACAAATTGCTTATCGGTGAAGTGTGGGAAGATGCTGTTACAAAAATCAGCTATGATCAGAGAAGAACCTACCTGCTGGGTAAAGGTCTCGACAGTACAATGAACTATCCGTTCAGAATTGCTGTATTGGACTTTATCAAAAATGGTAACGGTGAAAAATTCTGCGAAAACATTTTCAGTATTTATGAAAACTATCCTAAAGAAGCACTGGACAATGCCTGGAACTTCCTGTCTACTCACGACACTCCTCGTGCAATTACCTATTTTAAAGGTGTAAACCCTGAAGGTAATGATAGAAACTGGCAGGCTACACAGAAAGTAACTGGTGATAATTACAAACAGGCCAGCAAAATGGCTGTTTGTGCTTATGCACTTATTTTCGGTCTGCCTGGTATTCCTTGTGTTTACTATGGTGACGAAATCGGTATGCAGGGTTATCGCGATCCTTTTAACCGTGGTTACTATAAATGGTGGGATAAAGATGAATATATCCTGAAAAACATCCGTTGGCTTTCAAAATTCAGAAAGAGTCACCGTGAATACAGAGAAGGTGGTATTTTCTTTGTTCATTCCAGCTGGAATACAGTGGCATTTGTAAGATACGAAAATGGAAACGAAGTTCTCACTGCCGTAAACAGAGGCGATGCCCCTGAATCCTTTGTGTACAAAGACAAAGAATATGTTGTGGCAGCACAGAACTACATTATTTCTGTAATTTAATCAAAAAGAGAATGGCAAAAGCCATTCTCTTTTTTAATTTATCGTAGTTATTGAAGGGCCGTTGTTATGTACCATGCTTGTAATTAAAGTCCACGTATTACAACCACAAACACCATCACGTGCTAATCCGAAATCCCCTTGAAAATTATATACTGCCCTTTCTGTGGCACCGCCAAAGATGCCATCGAGCCCCGCTGTAGCGTATCCCAAAGTATTCAGACAATCCTGAAGTACCAGCACATATACCCCTCTTGAACCTCTGTACAGAGTATTGTAACCGGATGTACCACCACATGCACCACGTCCGTAACGACGGTCAAAATGAACCCATGTAGGTGTCAGGTATGCAGGCTCAACATACCCCCATACACCCAGATCCCGTGCAATATTCCTGATTGTATTGCGCTGTGAATTTGATAAACTTTGCCCTACGTCGAAAGAGACACCTGCATAGTGCTGACTGGTCTGCCCATGACCTCCCTCCCATATTCTTTTAAAGGCATATCCTACAGGAATAGGGCCATCATATGTTCTTCTTGTTGCATTCCACGCTTCCATAGCCTGCCTGGTTGTCCATAGTGTAGGACTGTTCGAAGAACCTCTGAATTCCCTTACTTTCATTGTACTATCCCATACATACGGCATGGGATCATTTTCCCCTTTTACATAAGTTTCAAGTGCCTGTGTGTTTGTATTATATACTATAATTTTTGCCATATAATCCCCCCTTTTATCGTATATCTGCGTAAGCAGACTCATAATGATTATATGTAAATTACGCATACTTCGTTCCATATCTGTGGTAAATTACGACTATAATTCAGCATTGTTGTTAAATTATTAACAACAATATACAAATATTATCCACTAATTTGTGATGTATTACAAAAATTCAATAATTCCTTGAATTAGCCTATTTTTTTGTATATAATGTATGCGTATCAATAAAGATATTAATATATAATATATATAAATAAAGGAGAACTCACTATGAACGGTTTAGGCAAAAAAACAGTTGAAGATATCAATGTTGCCGGCAAAGCTTGCCTGGTAAGATGCGACTTCAACGTACCTGTTAAAGATGGTGTTATCACAGACGACAAAAGAATCAGAGAAGCTCTGAAAACTATCAAATATCTGAAAGAAAACGGCGCAAAAGTTATTCTGTGCTCACACATGGGCAGACCAAAAGGCGAATTCAACATGAAATACTCTCTGGCTCCTGTACAGGCAAGACTGGAAGAACTGCTGGGTTGCACAGTTGCAATGGCTACAGACGTTATCGGTGAAGATGCAAAAGCAAAAGCTGCTGCACTGAAAGATGGCGAAGTAATGCTGCTGGAAAACCTGCGTTTCCATAAAGAAGAAGAAAAGAACGTACCAGAATTTGCTAAAGAATTGGCTTCTATGGCTGAAATCTACGTAAACGATGCTTTTGGTACAGCTCACCGTGCACACGCTTCCACAGCTGGTGTTGCTGACTATCTGCCAGCAGTTTGCGGCTATCTGATTCAGAAAGAAATCGAAATTATGGGTACAGCTCTTGCAAATCCAAAACGTCCATTCGTAGCTATCCTTGGCGGTGCTAAAGTTTCTGACAAAATCGGTGTTATCGAAAACCTGATTGACAAAGTAGACACACTGGTTATCGGTGGTGGTATGGCTTATACATTCTTCAAAGCTAAAGGCTACGAAGTTGGTAACTCTATCTGCGAAATCGATAAAGTTGAACTGGCAAAAGAACTGATGGCTAAAGCTGAAGCAAAAGGCGTTAACTTCCTGCTGCCAATCGACACAGTTGTTGGCGATGACTTTAAAGAAGACTGCAATTTCAAAACTGTTGATAGCAAAGAAATCCCAGCTGAATGGCAGGGTCTTGACATTGGCGAAAAATCCAGAGAACTGTTTGACGAAGCTATCAAAAATGCTGGTACAGTTGTTTGGAACGGTCCAATGGGCGTATTCGAAATGCCAGAATTTGCCAAAGGTACAAAAGCTGTTGCTAAATCAGTAGCAGACAGTGGCGCTATCTCTATCATCGGTGGTGGTGACAGTGCAGCTGCAGTTGAACAGCTGGGCTATGCTGACAAAATGACACACATCTCCACAGGTGGCGGTGCTTCTCTGGAATTCCTGG
>JAFYPL010000007.1 GCA_017547525.1 Oscillospiraceae bacterium | reverse complement strand
CACCAACACGAGCAAACAGAGCGATAGAAGAAGCACCCAGGGAGAAGCCGAACAGGATGTCTGCGTTACCTGTGATAGCATAAACAACTGCTACACCCAGCAGACCAAGACCTGCTACGCACAGACCCATAACTGCACCACCGGAGAATGCAACGGACAGAGCTGCTGCAAGACCGGATTCTTTAGCTGCGTTAGCTGTACGTACGTTTGCTTTTGTAGCAACGTTCATACCACAGTAACCAGCGATAACTGAGAGCAGAGCACCAAACAGGAAGCAAATAGCTGTAGCAAAGTCATTGATTACAGCCAGAAGTGCGAACAGTGCAACTGCGAAAACTGCCAGAATTTTGTATTCAGCGAACAAGAAAGCTCTTGCGCCTTCAGCGATAGCGCCAGCAATTTCTTTCATTCTTTCTGTGCCTTCGCTTACTTTGTTGATTTTACCAGTAAGTACGAATGCATAAGCCAGACCAAGAACTGCGGCGATTACTGCAACATACAGTAAATTCATTGTCATTTCCTCCTAAAAAATTTTAAGTTTTAAATTTATAAAAATAACCATTGTGGTTATTTCACCAATACCCAATTATACAGAATTGTTCACAAATTAGCAATACTTTTTTTGTAAAAATAGCTATATTCTGTATTTTTTGTTCAAAATGCAAGTATTATGTGATTTTTTTATCGATAACACCTGATTTTTGTCTAAATTAGCCAAATTATCTGTTGATAAATGCTACAAATGCCTGATATGTGCTGTAAACATCAAGTTTTGTAACCAGTTCGAATGGTGCATGCATAGAAAGAACAGGAACACCAATGTCAACTGTATCAATGTTTTTCTGGGAAACGAATTTAGCAACTGTGCCGCCGCCACCCTGGTCTACTTTACCAAGTTCACCTGTCTGCCAGGAAAGACCTTTTGCATCCAGCATGTTTGTGATTTCTGCAAAGAATTCAGCTGTGGAGTCGTTTGTGCCGGATTTGCCGCCTGCACCTGTATATTTTGTGATAACTACACCTTTGTTCAGATAGCAGGAGTTTCTTGGATCCATAACATCTGGGAATGTTGGGTCATATGCTGCGTTAACGTCAGCAGACAGACATTTGGAGTTTCCCAGAGTTGTCAGATGGTTCACGCCCTGCATCTGTGCAAGATATGTGATAAAGTGTTCCATCCAGTCGGAATGCAGACCTGCAACACCGTCAGAACCAACTTCTTCTTTATCTGCAAAAACAGTAACTGTTGTGTAATCTGGAGTTTCTGCTTCTACTTCAGCCATCAGTGATGTATATGCACATACTCTGTCATCATGACCGTAGGAGCCGATAAGAGAACGGTCAAAACCTACATCTTTTGCAGCACCTGCTGGTACCAGCTGCAGTTCAGCATTAAGCAGTTCTCTTTCTGTGATGCCGTATTTTTCATACAGGTAAACCAGAGCTGTCATTTTTACTGCATCTTTGATTTCTTCATCCTGATATGGCAGGCTGCCCAGAATGATGTTCATTTCTTCACCACGGATTACATCACGCATTTTTCTTTCAGCCTGATCTTTAGCCAGATGTGGCAGCAGGTCAGACAGACAGAATACTGGATCTGTTGGTTCTTCACCGATGTGGATATCTACTTTTTCACCATTTGTTTTGATAACAACACCATGGAGAGCCAGAGGTGTTGCAGCCCACTGATAGCGTTTTACACCGCCGTAGTAGTGTGTTTTGAAGTAAGCAATTTCGTTGCTTTCATAAAGTGGATTTGGTTTCAGGTCCAGACGTGGACAGTCTATATGGCTGGCAACGATGCTTACACCATTATCCACTGTTTTCTGGCCCAGTGTGGACAGGATAACTGCTCTGTCACGGTTGTTAACATAAACTTTGTCACCTGCTTTGTATGTTTTTGCAGGATCGAATTCTGTGTAACCGTTTGCTTTTGCAATTTCCAGAATGTTTGCAGCTGCCAGACGTTCTGTTTTGCTTGCTGTCAGGAAGTCCATGTAGCCTTCGCAGAACTCAAAGCTTTTTTCCACCATTGATTCATCTTTCTTTGCGATGTGTTCAACGGAGTATGTCAGCATTTTCTGCAGTTCTTTACCTTTTAAGTTTTCCATTTTTATACTCCTTCTTGATTCAGGTATATTTCTTGATAGCTTGTGTAAGCTTTATTGATTTTGTAAACATAGTTGTTCATCTGTGTGTACGGAAACTCTATCAATACTTCAGTTCCCTGTTCCGCCAGCAGTTTATCCACTGTTCCCCATCCACTGTGATAGGCAGCAGCTGCAGTATCCACATTACCAGAATATCTTTCTAAACATCGGGATATATAATATGCACCGAATCTTATTGATACCTCTGGCTTATACAGATCTTCGAACACTATGTCTTCTTTCGGACAAAGCATCAGCTTTATCCATGAGAAGGTTTCTTCTGTTATCTGGGTCAGTCCTATGGCGCCGGCATTGGATATCGCTTCCGGTTCAAAATTACTTTCAGTTTTTATGAAAGAATAAATCAGATATGGATCCAATCCGAATTCTTCAGCATACTTTTCTACATACTCATGATAGCCAAGAGGGTAGAACTCATGCTGTAATCTGTCATAATAATCTGACCACGCATAATACATGTAAGTTCCGATTAAAAATATTGCTGTTGCAATAAGAAATCTTTTAATACCTTTTATACCAATACCTCCTAAATGTCCGTGATCTGTCTTAAAACAAGTTCACCCTGTAAAATCAGGTTTTCCACAGCTTTGTTATTATTTATAACATAGTCTGCTTTCTTTAACATGTCGGAATATGGTGTCTGCCCTTTTAAACGTGCATCTGTCTGTTCAACGTTGATGCTATCGCGTCTCATCAGTCTTTCACGTTGTTTTTCTTCTTCTACCACAACAACTATAAATTTATCGCAATGTTTTTCAACGATACCGCCGATAATTACTGCACCGTCCACAAAAACTATCTGCTGTCCTTTATCAAAGGCAGCCTGACTTCTGGATAAAATTTCCTTTTCTATAAAAGGATGTGTGATATCAGTAAGTTTCTGCAGTTTTTCTGGTGATGCAAAGGCACGTTGTGCTAAAAGCCGGGTATCTACTATTCCCTCTTTGATTATATCAAAACCAAATTCTTCAGCCAACTGTATCTGACAATCAGTTACCCTGCGTATATCTTTAGCAACTTTATCACAGTCAATTACTGTGAATCCTTTTGATGAGTAATACCGTGATAATGTGCTTTTACCACAACCACTCTGCCCTGTAATTGCTACTATTATACCTTTATTCATTATAAATTCACCACCCTGAATGCCGCTGCTCTCAGCAGTCGATTGTAAACTGCCAGACCAACATCTTCTGTTGATGGCATCATAGCATAAACCCTTCCGGCGCCGATTTCATCCAGCTCCCTGAGGGCCTGAAACAATCTCACTGCCTGAGAAGCGCTGTCTTTCACACTGCCGTAACACACTGATGAAACATTGAGTTTATCTGCATATTCATCAAAACAGAGAGCTGTGGCATTTTCATCTTCCACCAGCTGTTTGTATTTATCAAACTCTGCATTAACTATTATTACATCAGCCTTAGGCGCATAATGTTTATGTTTAAGTCCCGGTGAAAGTACTTTTTCCCCCTGACTGAGTTCTTCTGTAATACCTTTTGACAGAATAACTTCTTTATGAAGTACATCTTCCATCTGAGCTTTCGTAATATAACCCGGACGGAACAGCACAGGCTGATCACCTGCAAGTGAAACCACTGTGGATTCCACCCCTATATTGCAGTCGCCACCGTCCAGTACCAGCGGTATTCTGCCTGTCATATCGTTATACACAGTCTGTGCATCTGTAGGACTTGGGCGACCGGAACGGTTGGCAGACGGACCTGCAAGAGGCAGACCTGTTTTTGAAATAATTTCCAGAACAACAGGATGGGAAGGCATACGGATACCTACTGTATCTAGTCCCGCACTAGTTGTGTCAGGAATCAGTTCTGTTTTTTTCAGAATAATTGTAAGAGGGCCCGGCCAGAATGCTTCTGCCAGTTTTATGGCGTCTTCCGGTATTTCGAGAGCAACCCTTTTAAGCATATCATAATCACTTATGTGCACTATAAGAGGGTTGTCCTGTGGGCGGTCTTTTGCTGTAAATATATTGGCACAGGCTTCCGATTTAGTGGCATCGGCAAACAAACCGTAAACAGTTTCTGTTGGAATAGCCACAACTCCACCGTTTTTTATAATATCACAGGCGGATTTTATACTATCCTGTGTCGGTTTAAAAATCTGTGTATCCAATATTATGCCTCCGCACTTTTCAGTTTTTCTGCCTGGTCTGCAGTAACCAGTGCATCAACAACTTCATCAATATCACCGTTTAGTATCTGCTCCAGTCTATACAGTGTCAAACCTATTCTATGGTCTGTCAGACGACCCTGTGGGTAGTTATAGGTACGGATTCTTTCACTTCTGTCACCTGTACCAACCTGGCTTTTTCTTTCCCGTGCAACTTCAGCTTCCTGTTTCTGTTTTTCTATGTCATAAAGACGGGAGCGCAGAACTTTAAGAGCTTTATCCCTGTTCTTATGCTGGCTTCTTTCATCCTGACATTCAACTACAAGACCTGTAGGCAGATGTGTAACACGGATAGCGGAAGATGTTTTGTTAACATGCTGACCACCTGCACCGGATGAACGGAATGTATCTATTTTAAGGTCGTTAGGGTTGATATCAATTTCAACATCATCAACTTCCAGCATTACCGCAACAGTAACTGTAGATGTATGGATTCTGCCCTGTGTTTCTGTATCAGGTACACGCTGTACACGATGAACACCACTTTCAAATTTAAAGCGGCTGTAAACGCCTTCGCCTTCGATAGAGAAGGAAACTTCTTTAAAGCCACCCAATTCTGTTTCATTGAGGGACAGAATTTCTGTTTTCCAGCCTTTGCTGTCTGCGTACATGTTGTACATACGGTAAAGGTTGTATGCAAATAATGCTGCTTCTTCACCACCTGCACCGCCACGGATTTCAATAATAACGTCTCTGTCATCATTTTCATCTTTTGGCAGCAGAAGAATTTTAAGTTCCTGTGAGTATACTTCCAGCTGTTCTTTGCTTTCTTCATACTGCATCTGAACCATTTCTTTAAATTCCGGATCAAGACCACCTTCATCAAGCATCATCTGTGCTTCTTCAAAGTTTTCTTTAGCCTGTGTGTATTCATCAAATTTTTCAATCAGCGGAGTAAGATTTTTATACTCTTTCATAAGGTTACGGTATCTTGTATTATCGCTGATAACAGTAGGATCCATAAGCAGCTGATTGATTTCTTCATATCTTCTTTTTACTTCTATAAGTTTATCAAACATTTATTATTCTCCATCCCGAGGTATTATTTTCTTGATGTTTTTTTCTATCTTTTCACGGGGAGTCATTACTTCCCTGCCACACTTTGTACAGCGAATTTTAAACTCCATTCCCACACGCAAAACCAGAAATTCATTGTTCTTGCATGGGTGCTCTTTTTTAGTAATAATTCTGTCATTTACCTTTATATCCAAAATATCACCGCCCGTTTCGCATTATCCATAATATTTTACCATAAAGTTTGGCATTTTAACAATAGTAATTTCATTTTTTTCGGTAAATTATATAAAAATTTTTAATCTGAAAATATAAAACCACCAAAGAAACAAATAATCTGATTACATGCAGCATATATTTTATAAAAACATCAAGGAAGGTATTTTCATGGAATATATTCGGGAATCAAATATGGAAATCAGCTGTATAAATGACCTGGAAGATATAAAAAAAGCATGTATCAACAATGAAATATTATGTGCAAGAGCACTTATATACGAGAAAGGTTCCGGACTTCATTTCAATATCGGCAATTATAAAGCAATAATGCCACGGGAGGAAGTGGCCTACTCCCCTCATTTATCATACATAAAAGAAGCAGCCATAATAACAAGAATAAATAAAAAAGTAGCTTTTAAAATAACTGATATATATCAGCAAAATGGTCTTACAACCATAATTGTTTCGCGCAAAAAACTACAACAGCAGGTATACGACGAATATATCTCTCAACTGCAGCCCGGAGACGTGATACCATGTACTGTCACACATGTAGACAGTTTCGGTGTATTCTGTGATATTGGATACGGCGTAACAGCATTGTTACCTATTGATTTCATCTCAGTTTCAAGAATAAACAGCCCTGCAGACAGATTCTTTGCCGGTCAGAACATATATTGCTGTATAAAAAATATCGGTACGGATGGGAAAATAGTGTTAAGTCATAAAGAATTATTAGGTAACTGGCTGGAAAACGCTCAGATGTTCACTCCACAGACCACCGTTACCGGTGTAGTACGAAGCGTGGAAAGCTATGGTGTTTTTGTAGAACTGTCTCCCAATCTCGCTGGACTCGCAGAGCCATGTGAGGGAGTGGAAATCGGAGATTATGTAAAAGTATTTATCAAGAGTATTCTTCCGGATAAAATGAAAATAAAACTTGTTATTGTGGATATCTCAGACAGCTTACATGAAATGAATAACATACCCTATTTCATAACCAGCGGCCACATAGACCACTGGGATTATTCAACAAAATACAGTAAGAAACAGATATCCACTGTTTTCGAATAAAAAAAGTCATTCTGTACAGAGATGCAGTTATACATCTTTGTCAGAATGACTTTATTTTTTAATATTAAATTCTGAATTCTGCTACCAGCAGATAAATCAGGGTAACAACCAGACCTATACCGAACAACATAAGGCTGTATGCCAGTGAACGTGTGATATGTACACGTGAATTTTTGCGCATAACATCACCTTCTGTTTCCGGTTTGCCATAGAAGAATGTATCAGGTACTTCCACTGATTTACAGAACAGACGGTTAATTACAAATACAACAGCATCTGGCAGTACATCCATTACTCTGGATGCAAAACCACCGATGAAAGGCAGTACTGTAAACAACAGTGGGCGGAAAATTTTATTTTCCACTGTCCATGATTTGTTGTATGGGTTAATATACCCTTTGTCTTTTCTTACAAGGAAACCTCTGACAATAATCATATAAACAAGGATGCCTATAGTGATTGAAATCAGACCACCTTTAAGGTTTACAAACGCAAAATATTCAACACTGTGATCCAGTGCATGAATTCCCATGAAATGTGCTGTAGATTCAGCAATTTTATCCATTGTAGCATGTGGGAACAGGCCGAATACGGATATTATCACTGCAACAACACTGAGAACTGCCATTGTGCGTTTTGTGATGTAACCATGTGATGATTTGTGGTGTTTATGTGTTGGCTGTTTTACAAACAGACAGATAAACAGTTTTGTCATATAAGCTACTGTAAAACCACCGCTGATAAGGAAGATTGCTTCTACCATCTGGAAAATTTCCACTCCGGCAGGATGCATATGGATGTATTCCACGATACCTTCATGAAGAAGTGTTTTACTGATGTAACCATTGAAACCAGGAATCCCCATGATACCCATAGCAGCCACAGCAAATACTGTTTTCAGGAATGGTTTATCTTTACCAAAGCCTTGAATTTCATTCAGATTAAGACTATGTGTATTTGCATATACAACACCAGCACTTGTGAACAATACCAGTTTGATAAGTGTATGGTTAATCATATGCAGTACTGTACCATATGCCGGTATAGCACCATGATCACCTAAAATACCTGTCATAGCCACACCGATGATAATAAAACCAATCTGTGACATAGATGAATATGCCAGTGTTTCTTTCAGGTTTATTGACATAAGTGCAAATACTGCACCTACAAACATTGTCAGTACACCCAGTGCCAGCATAATACATGCCCACTCAAAGCTGCCGGAAAGAATTTTCAGTGTAACTACTATTACACCATAAACACCTGCTTTGATAAGAATACCGGACAGCGCAGCAGATGCAGGCGCAGGCGCTGCAGGGTGTGCTTTTGGTAACCAGCCATGTAATGGGAACATACCAGCTTTTGCAGCAAAACCAAAGAAAATCATAAAGCCTGCTGCATACAGCATAGGAGCATTTATAAATGGTGCACAGGCGTCTTTCAGTTCATGGATAACCAGTGTGCCAGTCATGCTGTTGAGCACAAATACCCCCATAAGTACCATAAGACCGCCCAGTACCGCTACTGTCAGGTAACTGTTACCCGCCGCAATAGAATCTTCATCCTGATTATGTGCAACCAGTGCATAGCTGGCGAAAGACATTGTTTCAAAGAAAACAAATACTGTGAACAGATCATATGCCAGGAAGATACCCAGTGTGGCACCAAATGTAACGCAGAAAAATGCGTAATATCTGGCCAGATAAGTTTTGTCATGGTCAAAATATTCTTCAGAAAAAACAGATGAACCCACCCAGATTACACTGGTAGCCACAGCCTGCAGAACACCCAGACCATTGATTTCAAATTTAACACCAAGACCGCTGAACCAGTTTACAGATGCAACTATACCTTCATAATGATGTGCGTTTATAAACAGCCACAGGCACAGAACCAGTTCTGTTGCACACATAATAACAATAGCTAGATTCAGTTTTTTCAGGTCTTTAACAAATACCGGCGCAAAACCGAAAATAATAGGTACGAATACCATAATTGGCAATAAGAAGTTAATCATAATCAGAAACCTCCCTTTGCAACAATTTCAAAAAGTGAGAACAGCTGACTGGAGAACAGTGAAAGAACTACCATAGTAACAGTGATAACCACCATAGGCATTGTCATAGCTTTTGGAGCTTCTTTTACTTTAGTCAGTGATGCTGTTTCAAAATCTTTATGTGGCAGGTATGCCAGCACAACTATCTGCAACAGGTACATAGCAGTAAACAGTGCAGAGAAAATCAGTGCGGCCACACCCATGTATCCTGTAACCATGCCTGTTTTTACAGCGGCTGTGGCAATTGAAAATTTTGAGAAGAAGCCTGCCAGCGGTGGCACACCGATAAGAGCCAGTGAGCACAGTGCGAAACATGCAAATGTTTTAGGCATTTTTGCACCGTAACCTTCCACATCACGGATATATTCTTTGTGGTTCATATACAGAACAGAACCTGCTGTATAGAACAGAACAATTTTCATAAGTGCATGGAAAATCATATGTGATAAAGCGCCTGTGAAACCATCAGCTGTCATAACAGTAACACCCAGCAGAATGTAGGACAGCTGGCTTACTGTGGAATAAGCAAGACGGCGTTTGAAATGTTTGGATCTGAGCGCCATCCATGAACCAAAGCAGATAGTGATAACCGCAATAGCCATTACCACACTCTGTGCCCATGTACCATAAAGGTACTCTGCACCAAACAGATAGTATGTAGCACGCATAATTGCAAATACGCCAGCTTTTACAACTGCTACTGCGTGAAGCAGTGCTGTAACTGTAGTAGGTGCTACAGACGCACCAGGCAGCCAGCCATGCAGTGGGAAAATAGCAGCTTTTACACCAAATCCGACAAACATAAGTACATAAGCAACAAGCAGTGCAGTATTTTCGCTTACATTTGTCAGCAGGCCACCATAAACAAATTCTGTATTTCCTGCAACAGACATGATTATCATCATGCCTATAAAGGCAACGCTGGCGCCACTTACAGAATAAATAAGATATTTTCTGCCTGCGTATATGCTTCTGTTGTCAATATTATGCATTACCAAAGGCAATGTAATAAATGTGAGCATTTCATAGCACAGGTAAAGTGTAAGCATATTTGCTGAAAATGCGATGCCAAGAGTGACACCGAAAGTCATAATATAGAAAGTGAAAAATTTCTGCTGACCACCTTCGTGTTTCATATACTCTGTAGCATATACAACTGCCAGTGGCCAGAGGAAGCTGACCATAGCAGCAAATATTGTGCTCAATCCATCTACTTTAAAAGCAATTTCGAGAGCATCATTAAATGAAAATAGAACAACATGTTCGCCGCCCATTGAAATCAGTACAACAGCTGTACAGAATGACACCAGACTGGCAGCCATAACTGCGTATTTGTTTAACTTTTCTGTAGTTTCAAATTTCATTCCGGCAATGCAGCCACCCAGTAAAAAGGCGGTCACTACAGGAAGAATAATAAGATAATTCATTTGTGAGCCTCCTTTTTAGAATACGCTCCGGGCAATTTTGCCAACAAAGCTGATAACTGGTGCTGGGAATACACCGAATATAACAATAAGAACCGTGAGAACAGCCAGCGGTACAATCATGTAATTATTAGGTTCAAAACTTTCCTGCACTTCGTCAGCGCGGTTTGCAAAGAAAGCTTTTGCTGTAACAGATACCAGATAGCCACCTGTCAGCAGTGCACTCACCATAATTGTAGCAATACCTACGAATCCGATAACTCCACTGCCAGTCTGCAGTGCGCCTAATGCGAGATACCATTTGCTTACAAAACCGGCTGTAAGAGGTACACCTACCAGTGACAGACCCGCAACCGTGAAGCAAACCAGAACTTTAGGCATGGATTTACCCATAGCATAAAGATCGCTGACCATTGTTTTACCTGTTTTGTAAATGAATGCACCGGCTGTAAGGAACAGTACATTTTTTGCAAGTGCATGGAACACTACCTGTAACAGTGCGCCTGTAACACCAGCTTCATTCATAAGCATAAGGCCGAAAATCACATAAGATACCTGGCTGACTGTAGAATAAGCCAGACGTTTTTTCAGTACTTTTTCTTTGTATGCCAGCATTGAACCCATAAACACTGTCACAATAGCAAGTGTAAGCAGAAAATATTGTACATAAGTACCTTTCAGTACAGCAACACCTACAGTGAAATAGATAACTCTGATAATAGCGATTACACCGGCTTTTGTAATCAGACCAGACAGTACACTGGATGCAGGAGCTGGTGCCTGTGGATGTGCTGTAGGCAGCCAGGCGTGCAGTGGGAACATACCACCTTTACAGCCAAAACCGATAACAGCCATTATTGTACACAGTGCAATAGCAGGCATTCTGCTACCCAGTTCAGCTGGTACTACACCGCCTTCTGTAAAACTTGTACTCCAGCCTGTGGAGTAGAAATAGAATACAGCTATAAGACCCAGAGAAGCACCAAAAAGTGAGTAGTAAATATATTTTCTGCCAGCCAGCAGGCTCTGGCTTGTTCTGGAATGAACAACCAGAACATATGACAGCAAGCTCATCAGTTCAAAGAACAGATACAGTGTGGCCAGGTTGTCAGCGTAAGCTACACCAATAAGGCCACCAAGGCTGGAAATGAAGAATGCAAAAAAGCGGTTTTCTTCACCTTCATGTTTCATGTATTCCATACTGAATACACCCACAGTTGTCCATACAGCAGCAAAAAGTGTGCTGAACAGTACTGCAACAGAGTCAATATGGAAAGCCAGTTCAACACCAGCTGCAAAACGAGCAAATGTAATTTTTGCATCATTAAATGCAAAGTTTGTGATTACTGTAAAGATGAGAGTAATCAGTAATGTATAAAATACGTATTTTTCTCTGCTTTTACGGTCTTTAATAGGTGTTTTGAGGAGATAAAGACCTGTCAGGACAGGAAAAAATACAGGCAATAAAGTCATCATTATTTTTACCTATCCTTTCTTACAGATAATTAAGGCCGAGGGCAATAATGTCTACGATTTTCTGATAGAACAAACCGAGTGCCATATTGGCAACAATAAATATGCCCATACCTATATTGTATGATTTTGAATTTTTATGTTTTTCCAGCGGTTCATCACTCTTTTCAAATACAGCTCTGATAGCTCTTACATAATAAGCAGCGTTAAGAACTGTACTTACTGCCAGAGCAAGAAGTGCAATCCACATCTTATCAGGATTTGTCATCGCCGCCATTGACAAGTAGTATTTTGCACCAAAACCTGCAAAGAAAGGAATACCTATCATGGAAAGGCTACCTAGTATAAAGGCAACTGCCGCAACCGGATTTCTATAAGCTGAACCTTTCATCTGATCCAGATAATATTTGTGATCTGCAGCACTTGCAAGACCGCCTGCAGCAGAAAACAGCATAGGTTTTGTAAATGCGTGTACTATGATGTGGAAAATAGCTGCAAGGTAACCGGCAGGTGTACCAAGGCTGATACCTACATAGATATAGCCCATCTGTGCTACAGATGAGAATGCAATCATTCTCTTGATATGGCTTTCGCTGATAGCATCAATAGAACCGATAATCATACCCAGCAGACCAAATACAAACAGAATATTAAGTACTTTCAGACCAGATACGATTTCAAGACCAAGTACACGGTAGTAAACTTTAATGAGAAGTATAATATACCCTTTTAGCACCAGACCGGAAAGAATCGCACTGGAAGCTGTAGTCGCACTGCCATGAGCATGGGAAAGCCATGTATGGAATGGGAACAGCGCACTTTTCATAGCAAGACCAACAGTAAGTAAGCCTATAATGATAGTGATTGGCAGACGATAGTCACCTATTGCCATCAGCTGTACCATAACCTGCTGAATGTTTTCCATCAGCAAATGACCTGTAAGGTCATAAAGAAGAATAACAGAGAGCAGCAGCAGACCACTACCCAGCAGGCTCATAATCAGATATCTGATTGTAGCACTGATTGTTTTGCCATTCTCTTTTGCCATAACAACCGCACATGCAGAAAGAGTATTGATTTCTACAAATACATATGCTGTAAACAGATCGTTTGTATAAACCAGTGCCAGCAGTGATGACATGAGAAGGTTGATCATTACATAGAAAATATTCAATTTTTCAGGTTTTACATCCTCAAAAATATCTGTTTTACCCGCAATAAGAGAAACCAGCATAATAAAGCAGAATACACTGGCAATAAGTGCTTCTACAGGGCCGAAACGTGTTTCGTTACCCCATGGAGCAGGAAAATGGCCCATCATGTATGTAATCTGTTGTGGATTTGTAACAAGGTAAGCCAGCAGACTCAGGTTCATAACCAGACATGCTGTGATAATCAGGATATTGAGTCTGAAAGCATTTTTACCATTCAGCACACTGCTGGCTACACTGCCTGCAAGAGTGATTATGATACAGAATAAAGGAAAGTTAGCAACAAAAGGCATCAGTGTTCACTCTCCTTTCTTACCATTGTCATAATTTCATCCATATCGAGAGTGTGATATTCTTTATACAGTTTCTGGATAAGGGAAAGTGATACAGCTGTAACAGAAACACCTACAACGATACCTGTCAGCACCAGACCACTTGGAATAGGGTTGATATACGCAGACATATCTGTAACGCCGTTTACAACAATAGGAGCCAGTCGGCCATCAATATAACCTTTGGCTGCAAGAAAAAGATAAATCGCAGAGTCCATGATGTTAAGGCCGATTACCTTTTTGATAAGGTTTGGCTGTAAAAACAGTGTTGTAAAACCGATACCGAAAAGAACCATGGCTGCTGTTTCATAGTAGTTGCTCAATAAGTTCGGACCCATATTAAATTTCCCCCTTACTGAATAATGAATAGAAGCTGTACATTGTAAATGTAACAACCAGGCCTACAGCGATGTTCAGTGGCAGAATAAGACCGGATGACAGAATAGCACCGGCTTCACCCAATGGAATACCTGTAGGAATGTGATTTGCGCCTGTGAAGAAAGAATAACCTTTTGCACATGCGTAGAACAGCAGTGAACCAAGTGTAACTGTTTTAACCAGTTTTTCTGTAATGATTTTGCTGATACGTTTATAACCGAAAGCTGATGAGAACAGAATAAGTCCTGCACCCATCACAGCACCGGCAGAGAAGCCACCGCCTGGTGACAGATGACCATTAAGTAACAGATAAATGCCAAAAATAAGCAGGAATGGAATAATAAATCTCGCTACATTTTTTACGATAGGGTCACGCTTTGGTGAATATTTGTTGCTGGATACTTTTTTACCTTTCTTTTCTTTCTTCATCAACAGCATTACTGCAGCTGACGCTGTGAAAAGAACATGGCTTTCGCCCAGTGTGTCAAATGCACGATAGTCCAGAATCATACCTGTAACAATATTTACAGCACCTGTTTCTTCCAGACCTTTTTCGATGTATCTTTCGCTAACTTCGTTGTTAACAGGGTTGTCAGCATTACCGTATGCTGGCAGAAAAGACACTGTAATCAGCAGGATACCAATAAGTGTCAGACAAATAACAACACTGGATACACCATAAGCAACTTTGAAAAATGCAGGAGCTTTTGTATCATGCCATACTGCGAATCTTTCTTTCAGTGATGGTTCGTAATGTGTAGAAGGACGACGTTCAGGTTTGTGTTTTCTTTTTGTGGTAATAACGAATTCGCCATCAACAAACTGATTGAGTTTGTCCATAAATGTATTATTCTTCATATTCGTCCTCATCCTCCTCACCTTCATCTTTCAGTTTACCTACATTTTTCAGAGTGATGAAAAACAGTGTACTTGTAACACCTGCGCCTACAGCTGCTTCAGTAATAGCAAGGTCAGGTGAACGCAGCAGCAGCCAGTTTACACTGGCAATAAGGCTGAATGTCATAAAAATGATTACACTGGAAAGCAGGTTCTTTGTAACAGAAACTGAAATAGCGCAAATAATCATAAAAGTAAGAAGTATTGCCTCAAATGCTATCATGACGTACTACCTCGCATTCCTGTGTAATTTTTTCGTTTGTGATAATCTCTGTTCTTGCCAGGAAGTGGGAAGAAACAGGGTTAGCAAACCAAAGGAAAAATACCATAATGATAAGTTTCACTGTGATAGCGTTAAAACCGCTGGCTACGATAAGGCCGGAAATAATGAAAAATGCGCCCAGAGTATCTGCAGTAGCACCTACCTGCATTCTGTTAAGCACATAACCGAAACGATAGTTGCCTACCAGTGCACTGAACATAGTAAATACGCCCAGCAACATAAGAATTGCACAGATAATAAAACGAATCATTTTTCCACCTCCTCTTTAAGGTTAGCCAGGTCTTTTGTTCTGTCTTTGTGATGGCTGCGCAGGTATGCTTTACATACAATAACAACTGTTACAAAGCCCAGCATTGCGTAGATAAGAGCAATATCTACTATATAGTTTTCACCCTGAAAAACAGACAGGATACAGATGATCATAATAATAAGTGTCTGTACACCGTTTACTGCCAGAATTCTGTCAGAAAATTTAGGACCAATCATAGCACGGATAAGATAGCCCATAGCAATTATGGAAAGAACTATCATCACAGCTGTAAACAAAAATTCATACATCTGCTCAATCATTTCCTATTTCCTCCATTTTCATAAGAAGTCTAACAAAAACAGAATCTTCTATGCCTTCTGTCATTGTGTAATCAAGGGCATGTACACAGAAATGATCTTCATCAAGATCTACTGTGATTGTGCCTGGTGTAAGTGTGATAGAGTTTGCAAGAATAGTACGCATAAACTCGCTTTTCAGTGGTACATCAAAAAACACTACCTGTGGCTGAATATCTATTTTTTTGGAATAAACAATTTTCAGCGCAATAATACTGCTTTTGATGATTTCAACGAACAGCACAAAAATGTACTCCACAACCAGTGGGAATCTTCTGATAAAGATAATGTCATTTTTCGGACTGTAATCCAGGAATTTACACATAACCCGGTAAACAAATGCAGAAATAGCCACACCAAAAATGCATATTTCCAATGTGATTCTGCCGTTAAGGGCAATCCAGAGTAAAAACAATAAGATATACATATTTTTCTCCTGTAAAAATAATTATGATAGGTTTCCCTATAATATAAAATACATATGGTATATACAGATTTATCCAGAGATTCTCCTGTAATTTTACACGCAAAAAAACCGTATACGAAACTGGATGTTTCAGGTACACGGATTTGCTGTCAAAGTAAAAGCTGTACATATCAATTTTTCTACAGTAGTATAGTACTTTGATCTGCCAAAAGTCAATGGTATAATAAACAAATTGTACACATGTGTAAAATTCGATATTTGTCAAAATGCTATATATATGTAAAGTATTGGTAAAAGATATATTATAAACAAAAGAAAAGCACCCCGAAGGGTGCTTTTAATTAACATTTACTTATTTTTTTGGAACAGATTCCCAGTCTTTCAGGAATTTTTCGATACCTGCATCTGTCAGTGGATGTTTCAGCATCTGAGCAATAACTTTGTATGGTACTGTTGCGATGTCTGCACCAGCTGTAGCACATGCTGTAACATGTGTAGGCATTCTGATGGAAGCAGCGATGATTTCTGTATCGATATCATGGATAGCAAAGATTTCAGCGATTTCGCTGATCAGGTTGATACCTTCCATGCCGATGTCATCCAGTCTGCCAACGAATGGGGAAACGTATGTTGCGCCTGCTCTTGCAGCCAGCAGAGCCTGTGCTGCGGAGAAGATAAGTGTTACGTTTGTTTTGATACCCATTTCGGACAGAACTTTAACTGTTTTCAGACCTTCTGCACACATTGGAATTTTGATAACAATGTTTTTATGGATTTTAACCAGTTCTTTAGCTTCTTCAATCATTACTGGGCTTTTCAGGCTGATAACTTCAGCTGAAATAGGGCCGTCAACGATTGTTGTGATTTCTTTTACAACTTCCTGGAAGTCTCTGCCTTCTTTAGCAATCAGAGAAGGGTTTGTAGTTACACCACAGATAACGCCAAGGTCATTAGCCATTTTAATTTCTTCAACGTTAGCTGTATCAATAAAAAGTTTCATTGGTATTTCCTCCTAATGTTTGTTAACTTGATGATATCACATTTGTTACTTATTTACAAGTAGACATTCTAATTATTTTAGTATACTTTACAATTATTTCTGAAAATAGTATATTAGATATACCGAAACACAAAAAGGAGGCCGATTATGGATAATCAGGCATTGACAGCTGGCGTACAGCTGGGCGGACTGACAGACAGAACAGAGATAAAAATACTGCTGTGCTATCTGATGGCCGAACTGAAACAACCTATTACACAGAATCAGCTGATAGAATGTGTATGTGGTCAGGAACTGGTAAATTATTTTGAAATGCAGAGCGCATTACAACACCTGCTGGACCATAAACTTATAAAAGAGGATGAAACCGGTTTTTCCATACTGCCTGAGGGTGCTGAAATAGCCCGTCAGCTGGAAACCGTGGTTTCCGCCACTGTAAGAAGATACGCCTATAATATGGCTGTAAACCTGTTACAGTATGAAGCACTGAAAAAGCAGAACAAAATCAGTATTACCCCTGCAGACGGTGGTTACAATCTGCATTGTTCAATCGAGGACCGGGATTTCTGTATATTCTCAATGGATATAATGATGCCGGATGAAAAAAGCGCACAGTATGCAGGCCAGCAGTTTATTCTGAAAGGTCAGGATATTTTCAAAGTAATGCTGGGTATCACCACAGATACTCCGGGAATGTACAAAGATTTTCTCAAAGACAAATAACAAAAACACCGCATTCAAGTGCGGTGTTTTTTTATAAATCAAGTACAAAATTGCCGCTTTCCACTGCAGGCATATCTTTTCTGAACTGTATATCTATAATTGACTCCAGTCTGAATCCCAGTTTTTCCAATAGTTTTACTGATGCAGTATTTTCAAGGGCCGCCTGAGCCGTAAAGCAATTCAGTCCTCGCTTTTTGTTCAGATACTGTAACAATGCCATGGAAGCTTCATAGCCATAGCCTTTGCGTTTACATGATGTTTTCATTGTAAACCCCAGTTCGTCACCTGTCATAGATAAAAAGCCGGCTGTCTCCCCTGTTTCAATAACAATAACCGCGTAATATTTTTTACTTTTCACCCAGAAAGGTATAAGAGAACGAATGGCATCTGTATCTGTAGGAGCTTTATAATCATACATAAATGTATCCGAATTTTCGAAATCTGTAAGTATTTCCTGCATTGCCTGCCAGTCATTTATTTCCAGTGGCCTGATAACCAGTCGCTGTGTTTTTATTTTCATCTTTCCTCTCCCCCTCCTGACAGTATTATCATTATAGTATTTTTTATTACACAAAACAATATCCGCCACGGTTTTCCGCAGCGGATATTTTATTATACAGTTTTATAGCTGAATATATGTAATATATTAGCCCAGGTCCTGTGTAGATGTGATGTTGATCTTGCCGGATTTGATCATGTAGTTAGCGTATACGAAGATACCGATTGTTACAACTACTGTACCAACAGCCAGAGCTGGTGTCAGGGATGTCAGTGAGAAGATACCTGTCAGAGAAGATGCAACCATGGAAACAACCATCAGAACTTTAAATGTACCTGGTTTCAGGTTGAAAGCATTGTTTGGCCACTGTTCTGGGAACATAGCTGGCATTTTCATAGCGCGAAGGTCTGTGATAAATGTCAGAGCCATACCTGGAACCATCATCATGGAAACAACAGCGTCCAGTGTAAGACCTGTCAGGATTGGCAGTGAAGAAACAACGAAGATGAAGAGCAGAGATTTTTTCTGGCTCTGGAAGAATTTTGGCAGCCAGCCATCCTGTGCAACGCCAGGGAGAAGCTGTGTGCCGTAAGCTGTCAGACCACCCAGCAGAGCTGTGGACAGAGAAGCCATAGCACCACCAACGATGAAGAATACGTACAGAGGAGTTGGGAGAACTCTCTGAGCCATCCAACCAAGGTTCTGGTTAGCAACTTCGCCGTATGGAGCGAGGGAAGAACCAACATAACCCAGCAGAGCGTAGATAACTGCACATGCCAGAGAAGCAATAATCCAAGCTTTTGGAACGTCTTTCTTTGGATTTTCAGAAACTGAAGCGTAGTTAACGATCATAGAGATACCGTCACATGTGAAGGACATGAGAGCGATAGCTGTGATAAAGCTTGCGCCACCGTTCATAACGAATGGTTCGCCTTCGAAACCAGCATGGTTGCAAACCATCATACCGAATACGATGAAGATACCCAGAGCAGCAACTTTGGAGATACCAAGCAGGTTCTGTACTTTGGAGAACAGGTCAACACCTGTTGCAGCGATAAAGCAGAACAGAGCCATAAATGCTACACCCATAACTTTCTGCATTGGAGCAAGAACTGGGAACAGCTGTGCTGTGTACTGTGCCAGGGACATACCGAATACTGAGAAGGACAGACAACCAACAACAGTGTTAAGAGCTGAAGCACCTGTCAGCATAGGTGTGAGAACCAGAGCAGCCTGTGAGTACATACCACCAGACAGTGAGAACATGGAGGATGTAACGATCATACGTGTCTGCTGTGACATTTTGAAGATCATAGCAACGAGGAATGCCAGACATACAGAACGACCTGTCAGACCAATACCTACACCAACCATGGAGAAGATACCGGCGCCGATACAGCCACCCATACCCATGAACACAAGGTCCATAAGTTTCATTTTCTTTTCATTCATAATTTTTCTCCTTATGAAAAATATAATATTTGCGATAACTGGACATAAGACGAAATCCAGCTATCAATTTATCTTGTATATATTATCATATTGTATGAATTACTGTCAATTAAATATGAATATTTTATTAACATTTTACAATGCTTATACTTTTTTATATATCAAAATATCAATTGCTGTATATACTCTTCAACAAAAAACTCCCTGCTATAACGCAGGGAGTATGTTTTATTTATTTTCAAACCCTAAAGTTTTGATTATATAATCCACCAGATACTCTATTCTTTCTTCCTGACCGGAAAGTTTCAGCCAGCCCAGCATACATTCAAAACCTGTGGAAGCACGGTATTCTTCAACAGTGGCATTTTTAGCTACAGTTGCTTTAGAGGTATTCTGTCCTCTTTTTACCATCCGTTTTTCTTCATCCGTCAGCACATCCTGTAGTATTTCTAAAGCCATAAATTGACCATGAGCACTTACATATTTGACTGACATCTGGTTAAGTGTATTAATTTTGTATCTTTTGTGCTTTACAAGGTATTCACGGATTAAAAGTGAATACACCGCGTCACCCACAAATGCCATAGACAATGGTGACTGCTCTCTGATATCTACCATAAAATCCTCGGATTAATATACAAATTCGAATTCGAAATCTTCGATTCTGATTGTGTCGCCTTCTTTTACACCCATTTCTTCCAGTTTATCAATGATACCGCTGTCACGCAGTCTTCTCTGGAAGTACTGCAGACTGGAGTAGTCATCAATATCTGTTGTGTTCAGCAGGTCAACCAGCCAGCTGGCGTCGATGTTGAATGCACCATCATCTGTACGGAAGATTCTGAATGCGTTACCATCAATTTCTGTAGATGGTGCCACATATTCAGGTTCGTAAATAGTAACTGGTGGCAGTTTCTTCAGTTCATTATAAACTGTCTGCACCAGATTGTTCAGCCCCTGACGTGTAGCAGCAGAAATAACAAACAGTTCAATCCCCTGTTCATTACAGAAATCTTTAAAACGCTGAATATCTTCTTCTGAAGCAATATCAGCTTTATTTGCAATAGCTATCTGCGGACGTTTGGACAGTTCTTCACTGAAAGAAACAAGCTCGCTGTTAATGAGTTTGAAGTCTTCGATAGGGTCACGGTATTCAGAACCTGATACGTCTACCACGTGCAGCAGCAGACGGCAACGTTCTACGTGGCGCAGAAAGTCATGACCGAGGCCTACACCTTCGCTGGCGCCTTCAATGATACCTGGAATATCTGCAGCAACAAAGGAAGCTTCTTCATCTACACGCACAACCCCCAGTACAGGTGTAAGTGTGGTAAAGTGATAGTTTGCAATTTTTGGTTTTGCAGAAGAAATAGTGGATATAAGTGTGGATTTACCTACGTTAGGAAAACCGATAAGACCTACGTCTGCAATCAGTTTAAGTTCCAGAGTAACATCCATTTCTTCGCCACGGTAACCCGGTTTTGCAAAGTTAGGAATCTGTCGTGTTGCTGTGGCAAAATGCTGGTTACCCAGACCACCACGGCCACCACGTGCCACCACGTAGTCTTTTTCTTCTGAAATATCTGCTATAATCAGACCTGTTTCAGCGTCTTTGATAACAGTACCGATAGGTACTTTTATAACAAGGTTTTCAGCGGACTTACCTGTTTGTCTGGAGCCACGTCCGTCTTCACCATTCTGTGCAACATATTTGCGTTTATAGCGGAAGTCCATCAGTGTGGACAGGTTTCTTTCTCCACGGAATACGATATCGCCACCACGGCCACCGTCACCACCGTCCGGACCGCCTGCAGCTACATATTTTTCTCTGTGGAACGCAACTGCACCGTTACCACCGTTACCTGCTTTGATATGAATGCGGGCAACGTCAACAAACTGTATAGCCATATTACACCTCTCTTTCAAAGTAATAATGAAATAAATATATAAATAATATTAACGTAATTTCTAAAAACAAAACCCGAACTTAGTACAAGTCCGGGTTGATTGTCATCTTATTTAGCGTAAACGCTTACCTGTTTTTTGTCACGGCCCAGTCTTTCGAATTTAACTGTACCATCAACAAGTGCGAACAGTGTATCGTCGCTGCCACGGCCTACATTTTCACCTGGGTGAATGTGAGTGCCTCTCTGGCGAACGAGGATGTTGCCAGCTTTAACAAACTGACCATCTGCTCTTTTTGCACCAAGTCTTTTTGATTCTGAATCACGACCGTTCTTTGTAGAACCAACGCCCTTCTTATGTGCCATTATTCAATTCCTCCCTTATGAAAATTAACCAACAATTTTAGTGATTTCTACTTTTGTGTATGGCTGTCTGTGGCCCATTTTTCTCATAGAACCTTTTTTAGGTTTGTATGTGAGAATGTTGATTTTTTTGCCTTTGCCGTTTTTAACAACTTTAGCTTCAACTTTAGCACCTTCAACAACAGGTGTGCCAAATTTAGCGTCTGCACCCTCGCCTACGAACAGAACTTCTTCAAAAGTAACTGTTTCATCAGCCTGTACATCCAGTTTTTCGATGAATACTACATCGCCTTCGCAAACAGAGTACTGTTTGCCGCCAGTAACAAATACTGCTTTCATTTTAATACCCTCTCATTAAATAAGTCTCGCTGAACCAGGTGTATATAATAATTATATAACTTAAATTAACCATTTACATGCGGCTCAAATATAATACCACATACGGTCGTTAAAAGTCAAGTACAAAACCCTAATTTTTTCGCTATTTTGCACTGTTTTTTGCACTTTTTACTGTGTTTTTCAACAAATTGGCTCTGGTCATAAGACCCACTCCACCAGGTACCGGAGTAATACGTGAAACCACGTCAATACAGCTGTCAAAATCAGCATCACCGCACAATTTCCCGTTGCTGTCACGGTTGATACCTACGTCTATAACCACTGCGCCAGGTTTCAGCATGTCGCCTGTAAGGAATTTTTCTCTGCCTACTGCAACGATAACAACATCAGCCATTCTTGTCTTTTCTGCTATGTTTTTTGTTTTTGAATGGCAGATAGTTACTGTAGCACTGCGCTGGAGCGCCAGCACTGAAACAGGTTTGCCTACAATATTGCTGCGTCCGATTACAACTACATCTTTGCCTTCCAGATTTACGCCGGCATAATCCAACATATCTATACAACCCTGTGGGGTACATGGCGCAAAGCAATCTTTACCAATATTCATATTACCTACATTTACAGCTGTAAAACCGTCCACGTCTTTTTCCGGTGAAATAGCATTTATAACTGCATATTCTTCTATATGTTTTGGCAATGGCAACTGTACAAGAATACCATGTACTGTTTCATCGTTGTTCAGACGATGAATTTCTGCCAGCAGCTCATCCTGTGTGATTGTTTCAGGCAATGCTATATTTTCTGAAATGATACCACATTCTGCACAGTCTTTGTGTTTGCCTTTTACATAAGTCATGCTGGCTGGGTTTTCACCCACTATGATAACAGAGAGTTTAGGATAAACACCCTGTTCATTGAGAGCCGCTACTTCAGCTTTCACCTGCTCTTTTATTTCTGCGGAAACTACTTTACCGCTGATAAGTTTGTTATCCATGTATTCTTTCCCCCTGGGATTTTATGATTCTGATGTAATTATAAATTATAGCTGCTATAGCTACAGTTACCGTAACCACTGCTATAATCTGGCTGGTGCGCAGGCCGCCTGATGTAGCCAGACTGTCAGTACGCAGACCTTCGATAAAGAATCTGCCGAAACCATACCATGCTGCTGACATGCACAACATTTCACCACTGAATTTACGATTTTTGAAATGTGTGTAAAGTATAATAAAACCTATGGCACACCATACAGATTCGTAAAGGAATGTAGGGTGTACAGGCATATTAGGGTCTACCATAATCCCCTGCCGTGCCAGTGATGGTGCCACTTTTGTAAGATAACGTGCGGTGCTTTCACTTATCATCCCGAAAATATTATCTGTGTTGGTACCAAAGGCTTCCTGATTCATAAAGTTTGCCCAGCGGCCAAATGTCTGACCAAAAAGGAAACCTGTGAAAACGCAATCTGCTGCATCAAGGAATTTAATCTTTTTCCATTTACAGCCAAACCAACCGGAAAGCAGACCGGCTATAAGGCCACCATAAATACCTATACCACCCTGTCGGAGATTGAGAACATCCCAGATAGTTTCGTATTTAAAAGGCGAAAACATTACGTAATATGCACGGGCACCCACAATACCGAATATTGTCCCTACTATCATGACATCAATAAAGTTATCTTCATTGATGCCCAGTTTTTTACCAAGATGAATTGCTACAAGGGCACCTGTAAGTATGGCAGTTGTAAAGAGAATACCATACCAGTAAATATCAAAATCGCCTATAGTAAAAGCAACTCGATTTACAGTAAGTTCTATTCCAAGCCCTGGAAACTGTACATGATTAATCATTATCTGCCTCCATTGGCATTACTGTAAATACAGTCTTTTTATCTGCCCTGAACATATTTTTTAACTGGCTGTTTACATACTCAAGAGTGAGTTCGCTGAGTTCTTCCAGCGCAGTGTATGCTGTCCTGCCTTTAAAATGGGCTGTAGCAGCATTTGTTGCCACCTCTTCCACACTTTCAAAGTCCATTACCATACTGCCATACATAGCATTTTTGCTGGTGATAAAGTCATCTTCTGAAATACCGCTTTCTTTCAGCTGGTCAATAGCTGCTGTGATTTCACCTATAAGAATATCAGGTTGCCGTGTTTCACCGGAAATAATAGTAGCATAATAGTCATCACCTGAAAGTATTTCGCCTTCAAACGTGCCATTTACTATATTTTCATCATACAGCTGTGTAAACAAACGGCTGGTAGGACCTGTAAGGATATCCATTATGATTTCACCCGCAATTTCCTCTTTAAGAGAAACAGGGCAGGACATTTTTTCCTTGAAGCCAACAGCAACCATAGGCACAGATACAGGCATAGTGATGCTTTTTTCTGTATAGTTGATTTCGTCTGGTTCTTCTGTTTTCAGTCTTTCAACTTCCAGTTTTTCGTATTTGAAACCTGCACGTTCACATGCAGCCAGTACTCTGTCTGCTGTAATATTACCCGCTACAGAAAGGAACATCTGTGAAGGTGAATA
This sequence comes from Oscillospiraceae bacterium, assembly GCA_017547525.1. Classification (GTDB taxonomy): domain Bacteria; phylum Bacillota; class Clostridia; order Oscillospirales; family Ruminococcaceae; genus RGIG3102. Next base: position 6,568 of record JAFYPL010000007.1, on the reverse strand, counting down.
GAACGCTTTTGCGCAGTCATACAGCATTTTATCTGTGATATAAGAAATACTTTCCACTGTACCTGCAATATCATCACGGATAGTGTGGTTTATAAAGAGTCCTTCCAGCACACCAAACAGCAGTCTCCAGTTGGCGCTGTCGTCGTACATTTTGATTTCCTGACCGATAATGCCCTGTTCTTTTTCCACTGTCTGTGGAGTAAAGTATGGTGTTGTGACAAAATTCAGCAGGATATCCAGTGATTCATCCACATTTTCTGTGGCTGTGAATATATAACAGGTTTTGTCAAAGCCTGTAAAAGCATTGGCATTTGCGCCTGTTTTTGCGTATTTTTCAAATGCGTCACCATCTTCATTTTCGAACATTTTGTGTTCCAGAAAATGGGCAACACCTGCAGGGATATCAAATCTTTCACCATTCATAACAAAACTTCTGTCCACAGAACCGAAGTTTGTGGCAAAAACCGCATGAACCGCATTGTAACCCGGCATATTATAAACAGCTATTTTCAGACCGGAGTCTGTTTCAATCAGCTGGTAACTTTCATTCAATATATTGTTTCTGATTTCTGACATAGTCTTTTCCTTATTTTGTTATTGTATAAATCACATTCAGATTCAGCAATTTCAGCACGTTTCTGATATCCTGAGCTGTAACTCGGTTTGCTTTTTCGATAACCATTTCTGGTGTCATTGACGATGATCGGATAGCTTCGTTAAGATACCATGCTTCCAGACCATGAAGACCATCATAGTTGGCTTTAAGGCTGTTGGCTATTGTCAGCTGTGTTTCACGGATTTCCTGCTGTGTGATTTCACCATTGATAAGTGCGTCCAGTTCAGCCTGCACTGCATCAATTGTGCGCTGTGTATTCCGGTGTTCAACACCTGAGTCCACAGTCATGGAAGATGTAAAACCATTAAAGCCTGCTGCACAATAGTAACAGAGACTCTGTTTTTCACGTACATTCTTAAACAGACGTGATGAAGCTGTACCACCGAAAAGTGATGATGCAACCAGCATATGATATCTTTCATCTTCGGTAAGAGGTCTTTCTGTTGTATATACCAGACATACTTTCCCCTGTGTAGTATCTATTCTTTCTGTGTAAGATTTAACTTCAGTGCAAGGCATAGGTGTAACAGGCAGGATAGCTGTTTCACTGTCTTTTTTGTAACCGAATGCCTGCTGGAGTTTTTCAGCCGCCGTATCAGCATTGTTTGCAGTGATAAAAATTTCAACAACAGCTTTTTCCAGCAATTCTTTATAACAGTCATATAGCTGCTGTGCTGTAATATTATCTATTTCATCCAGATAACCCAGACGTTCTACACCATTGAAATGGTTACCAAAGAATTTTCTTTTTGCATTCTTTACGCAGTAGCCTCGTTTATCATTGATTTCGCCTTCAATTTCTTCGCGGAGCTTATATTTTTCTATCTGCAGCCATTCTTCAATAAAGGCACCATTTTCCAGACATGGACGGAACATAACCCCCAGTAGAACATTGCACATTTCCAACAGAAGGTCTTCACCTTCGATACAATATTCATTTTTAATACCCTGCGCAGTAAAGCGCAGACATCTGTTACCGCCCACAACAGATGTACCTACCATCATCTGTGCAGCATACATTCTGTTGAGTTTGCGTGAAAACTGCTGTAATGTAGGATAATCTTCATAGGCTCTTTCCAACAGTCCAGGAAGAAGAGCATACATAGTAGCTTTTTTCCTATCATTTGGTACTACCAGTGTAATACTTAGTCTGTTTCTTTTGAATTTATCATTTGGCAACTGTGTCAGATGCACATTTGGTGCTATTAATTCTCTTTTCATAATATCTCCGATATACAGAATTATTTCAATTTATAATATATTTTTAATATAATATTATATAATACCACAGATTATCGAAATTATAAAGAAGAAAAAAATCATAAAATTCAAAAAAGAACGGATTGTAAAAACCACAAAAAAATAGACTCTTACGAGTCTATTTTATAAATACTTCATGAATTTTATGAACAGCCAGATCTGCTTTTGATTTATCGACAATAACAGATATTTTTATTTCGCTGGTACTGATAAGACGCAGGTTGATATCGTTTTCGTACAGAATCTTGAACACAGAGGCGGCTACGCCTTTGCTTCCCTGCACGCCAGAACCTACTACAGATATTTTAGCAACATTGTCTTTAAGTATCATCTTTGAGAATCCAAGATCTTCCTGTTTTTCTTCCAGAATTTTCTTTACTATATGCTTGTCTTCTTTATTTATTGTAAAGCTGATATCCTGACTGCCGTAATCAGAAGCAGGAAGCGAAATCATATCCACTACAACGCCGGCATCACTAACAATCTGGAATATGCGGTATGCCGCACCTGGAACATCCGGAATGTCCATGAGTGAAACTATACATATTTCAGGCTCTTTCATAACGCCTTTTACCACGGATGTACCCAGACTGAGAACCTCTTTTATCACTGTTCCCTGCCCCTGTGGCCGGCTGTATGAAAGAATATGAATAGCAATACCACGTTTTTTAGCTATTTCTACCATAGATGCATCTACCTTATTGTAATCAACTGTAGATACCTCTATTACTTCATCATAATCTATTTTTTCTATTCGTCTAGCCTGCTGACTCTCCAACGGATTTGTGGTATAAAGTCCATCGTATTCTCCGTACACCTGACAACGTCCTGCATACAGTGCATAGGCGCATTCAATAGCTGCCATAGCAATATTTCCACCCACACAGAGCATCATCAATGGTGCATCTGTGGATGCAGCATCTGCAGGACTGTTTATCATTCTGATTTCATGAGATATATACCTGTTTGCAGTTTCCTTACCACACACAAGTATTACTCTTTCACCATTAAGCAAATCCTGATTGTAAAGAGGAGAAATATCCGTCATTTCCTCAGGACAGTTTTCTATATATTTTATACTGTACGCCATAACTACAGATCCCGCATGATACGTTTGGCAGTAACCACATAATCCTGCCGTTTCATATCTTCCACCAGAGTATCAATGTCGCCTACCATTTCTTTTACTTTCATTGTGATAGAAACAGTAGCTGTATTATCTACAGGCGCTGACTGTGTGATAGTAACAATGCTTACATTATATTGTGCGATAAGCTGAAGAAGATTCTGCAATGCCCCCAGAGTATCTATAAGCACCACATGTACTGCAACAACTGATTTTGTCTCACTTACATCAAATACTTTGTCTTTATACTTATAAAGAGCACTACGGGAAATATCCACCTCTTTAGCGGCGGCAGAAAGATTTTTTACACTGCCTGAAGCCAAAAGTTCTTTTGCTTTTACCACTTTCATAAATACGTCTGGTAGCACATCGCTATCTACCAGTAAAAATTTTTTCGCCATATAACACCTCTTGCTTTTCCTTGATAGGAATACACTTGTATTTGATAGTAACATAATAAACCATTAGGTGACTTTTTTCAATAGACAAAATGTATAATTTTAGCGAAAATGTTTTGCTATGATGTACACTTTATCATTATAATTTTTTCTGTAAACAAAAATAAAGGTATTGCGATGCAATACCTTTAAAAATAAACATTATATTTCTGTTCGGCCTTCAAGAGCACGGTAAAGTGTAACTTCATCCGCATATTCCAAAGAAGCACCTACAGGAAGACCATAGGCCAGACGGGTCACTTTTATTCCCAGTGGTTTAACCAGACGGGAAATATACATAGCTGTAGTTTCACCTTCTATTGTAGGGCTGGTGGCCATAATAACCTCTTTCACTGTATCGTCTTTCAGACGATCAAGCAGTTCTTTTATGGTCAGCTGTTCTGCTGAAATGCCATCCAACGGTGAAATAAGGCCATGAAGCACATGATACATACCTTTGTACTCTCTTGTCTTTTCGAAAGTGGCCACATCGCGTGGACTTTCTACTATACAGATAACAGATGGGTCTCTTTTTCCGGACGCACAGATAGGGCACAGTTCCTTGTCAGTAAAATTCCGGCATAAAGGACAGCGTTTTATTCTGGTGTGTACATCCAGAATAGATGCCGCAAATTCTTGTGCATCTTTTTCATCCATGGCAAGAACCTGATACGCCATTCTTGTGGCACCTTTACGGCCTACGCCATTAAGACGTGAAAAGTTTTTTATGAGCCTTTCCAATGGCTCTGCATTAAACTGAGACATAATTAAAATACGCCTGGTACATTAAGGCCGTTTGTGATTTTGCCCATTTCTGTTTCGTTTTCCAGTCTTGCTTTAGAAATAGCATCGTTTACAGCAGCTGCTACCAGATCTTCCAGCATTTCGATATCATCTGGATCGATTGCTTCAGGAGCAATTTTGATACCTACAACGTCGTGTTTACCTGTTACTGTAGCTTTTACCAGACCTGAACCACTTTCGCCTGTGTATTCTGTTACATCCAGTCTGTCCTGCAGATCTTTCATATCATCCTGCATTTTCTGAGCCTGTTTGATGATCTGGTTCATGTTCTGTGGGCCGCCGCCCATACCTTTTGGTAATCTTGCTTTCATAATATATTCTCCTTAAAATATTAATCTTTAAAATTTATCTGAACTCCCTTATCCCGGAGAGCCATAATATCCTGTAAACTGTCGTGGCCTTCCGTACGGAATTTATGGGCAATGTTTTTAAAACCGCCTATATTGTATGGTCTGCCACATGCATTGAAAATAGCTCTTTTGATTATACCATTAACCTCTTTGTTGCTACGGATGTAATCATTGAAGCCATCACTGGCCTTGATATATACTTTGTTGTCATCAAGATATGCCACAGAGTTTTTCAGCAATGAATACAGCGGTAAATCCATATCTGCAATCAGGTCTATTACATCCTGCCAGTAGCTGAATTCCACAGGTTTGTCCGATGTATGCTGTACCGGTTTTACTTCCGTCTTTGGCTGTGTTTTTTCTTCCTGTACTTCTGGTTGTGTTGTCACCGACTGCGTTGGCACAGGCTGTGGTACCACTGGCTCTGGCTGTACCGGCTGTGGCCGTACAGGAGCTGGCTGTGATGCAACCTGTATCTGTGGCACAGGCTGTACATTCTGTGGTCTTGCAGGCACCATCTGTGGTATCTGCTGTGTATTGCACATAGTGTATACGGCTATATCAAGAGCAATTTTTGCATTCTGCCCTTTTGTTATGCTATCCAGTGCAGTTGTAAAACAGTTGATAGCAAAAGAAATAAATGTCTGTGGACAGGTTTTAGCCTGTTCTTTAAGTTTTTCAAAGCGTTCTGATGACACACCCAATAACTGAGGTGTACTGCCCACAAGATTTGCTATAAGCAGATTGGAAAAATGATTTATAAGTTCTTCACAGAGTCTTCTCATATCCACGCTTCTGCCGGTAAGTGTAAGAAGATTCTGTAAAGATGTACCCATATCTCCGGCAATAAGGCTGTCTGTGAATGAGAAGATATCCTCTTCTTTGGAAATACCCACCAGATTTGCAACAGTTTCTTCTGTAATATAGTCACCTGTTGAAATGCATGTATCCAGAATACTGTTGGCGTCACGCATAGCACCATCTGAAAGAGATGCTATAAGTTTTGCCGCACCCGGAGTAAGGTTTATATTTTCCACCGATGCAATTTCCAGCAGTGCATCAGCAATATCTTCTATTCTCAGCTTTGTAAAATCATAACGCTGACAACGGGAAAGAATTGTTGCCGGTACTTTATGGATTTCAGTTGTAGCCAGAATGAAAATTACGTGTGCAGGTGGTTCTTCCAGTGTTTTCAGCAGGGCATTGAATGCCGCCGGTGAAAGCATGTGAACTTCGTCGATAATATACACGCGGTATTTCGCCATAACAGGCAGATAGTTAACTTCGTTAAGAACATCGCGGATATCTTCAACAGAGTTGTTTGAAGCTGCGTCCATTTCAGTAACATCGTAAATTGATTCATTTTCGATGCCCTTACATACATCACATTCCAGACAAGGTTCACCATTTATAGGATGCAGGCAGTTTACAGCTTTTGCAAATATTTTTGCACAGCTTGTTTTACCTGTACCACGGGTACCGGTAAAAATAAAAGCATGGCCGGTTTTACCTGATGCAATCTGATTTTTCAGTGCTTCCACCACAAACTTTTGTCCGATAACCTGACTGAAAGTTTTAGGGCGGTACTTACGGTACAATGCTATATGCATAAATCTGCCTCCTTATTTTAAAATAGGACAGGCTATAAACGCAATCACTGCGTCCAGCATTATCACATATACAAAGAGAACTTGGCATCGCAGGGAGAATCCCCTTAGTGCTGCTTGGTTCCCCACCTGACACGGTTCGAGGCCTGCCCTCGTGCGGCCCTCTTTGTATATCTGACAACGCATATAGCTCTGTCCTGTAACCATTCTATATTAACATATTACTTTCAAAATTTCAATATATTTATTTGATTTATTTTATATTATATATAATTAAAAAAGACCGCTTCAAAAAGCGGTCTTTTTTATGTAAATTTAAAAATTATTTAACGATTTCGCCAGAGTTGCAACCGCCGCAAGCGTTTGCT